>JBGTCV010000116.1:0-110987 GCA_041748655.1 Promineifilaceae bacterium (SeqCode)
GACTATTTCAAAAGCCGGGTTGGGTACACGATGGCCTTGTTCAACATTTTGGTTCAATGGCATGGTCTGCACCCTGCTGCTGATGGATTCGTTCACTTGTCAATTGCTGAGTTCAGCTTATGAACTAGCACCAAAGGTTAATAGGTAGTATGGGAATTAATTTGTATGTCACGCAAAGACGCGAAGACGCCAATGTTTTTCTTCTTCGCTCCTTTGCGACTTTGCGTGAAACGCCTTAATTCGGGCTAATTCGCTGCAAAAATTAGCCTGACCCCGCCAAATCCTAAAGACCCAAAACTCGTCAATCGTCACTATCAAGAAATGGTAGAACATCCGTTTCGTGATACAATTCCGGTACAAATAACACCTGCAAAAAAAGGTTGAATCGCCACGTGTAGCCAATCGCTCTCCCCTTCATAAATAGGTTCCCGTGGCCAAAAGGATTTCCATGTCGAAAAACCAACTTGTTCTTATAGATGGCCATGCTTTGGCCTACCGCATGTTCTTTGCCCTGCCGCTGGAAGCATTTACCACCAAAAGCGGCGAACCCACCAACGCCACCTACGGCTTCCTCCGCACCGTCCTCGACTGGATTTTGGCCGATAACCCGCCCCAATATTTTGCCGTAAGCTTCGACCTGGGCCGTACCTTTCGCGATGATCTGTTTGAAGCATACAAAGGCACCCGCGAAAAGATGCCTGACGAGCTGGGCCTGCAAATCAAGCGGATCAAAGAGGTGATTCAGACGCTCAACATTCCGATTTTGGAGCTGGAAGGGTTTGAAGCCGACGACGTGCTGGGCACCATTGCCCGCCAAGCCAAACCGCTCGGCGTGCCGGTTCACATCATCACCGGGGACCGGGATTTGTTGCAGCTAGTGGATGAAAACATCCACGTCGAGCTGCCCACGCGGGGCGGCCGCCCGCCAGAGGTGTTTGATGTGGTGGGGGTGGTGAACTATTTTGAGGTGCGGCCGGATCAGGTGGTCGATTACAAGGCGCTGGTGGGGGACACCAGCGACAATATTCCCGGCGTCAAGGGGATTGGGGCGAAAACGGCCGCAAAACTACTCAACGAATACGGTACCCTCGACGACATCTACGCCAACGTCGCTGCCATCAAAGGAGCGCTGGGCAAAAAACTGGCCGAAGGTAAAGAGAGCGCCTATCTCAGCCAGCAGCTGGCCCGCATCGTCACCGACGCGCCGATTAGCCTGAACCTGGACGCCTGCATAGCCCAAGATTTTGACCCCAACCCGGTATTGGAAATATTTCGCGAGCTGGAATTCCGCACCCTGACCAATATTTTGATGGAGCGGACGAGTGACAGCGCCGTCATAGAAGAGCCGGAATCGCTGCTGAAGCCGACCGAAACCGTCATTGTGCGTACTCAGGCGCAGCTGGATGCCCTGGTGGCACAGCTCAACGCCGCCAAACTGATCGCCTTTGATGTGGAAACGACCGGCCTGGACAAAACCACGGCCGAATTAGTCGGCGTCTGTCTGGCAGTGAAGTCGCCCGTGGGTTACTACATCCCCGTAGGGCACCTGGCCAACGAGGCGCAAAGCAGCAGCGGACAAATGTCCCTCTTTGCGGGCAAGCCAGAGCTGGCCGAGGGGCAGCTCCCCCTGCAAACCGTGCTGGACGGGCTGCGTGGCCCGCTCACCAATGCCAACATTGGCAAGGTGGCCCACAACGCCAAGTACGATTACAGCATTTTGGCCCGCTACGATCTGCACGTTACCCCCATCACCTTCGACACGATGATTGCCGAATGGCTCACTGACCCGGCCACCAAGCACAAAGGGCTGAAAGATTTAGCCCGCCATCGCCTGGGCGCGGAGATGACGGAGATTACCTCGTTGATTGGCAAAGGGAAGGCGCAAAAAACGTTTGCCGAAGTGTCCATTGAAGAAGCTGCCCCGTACGGCGCAGCCGATGCCGACCTGACGCTGCGGCTGGTGCCGCCGCTGCAAAGTGAGATTGAAGAAAAAGGGCTGGCCAAAATTCTGGATTTGGAAATGCCGCTCATTCCGGTGCTTGCCGCCATGGAGCAGGAGGGGATTGGGGTTGATCTTGATTTCTTCAGGCAGATGTCACAGGAGCTGGACGGCCGTTTACGCCAGCTCGAAGCCAAAATTCATGAAATCGCCGGGGAACCGTTTAATATTAACTCCACCCAGCAAATGAGCGATATTTTGTTCAAAAAGTTGGGCTATCCGGTGGAAGGGCTCAAGAAGACGAGCAGCGGCTACTATTCAACGGCGGCCAACGTGCTGGAAGGGTTGAAAGCGGCGGCGCAAGAAAAACAGACGGGCATGGTTACGGCGCTGTTGGAATACCGCGAGCTGGGCAAGCTGAAGAGCACTTATGTGGATGCACTGCCGGAATTGGTGAACAAGAAAGACGGCCGTATCCACACCAGCTTCAACCAGACCGGAGCTATCACCGGGCGCATCGCCAGCAGCAACCCCAACCTGCAAAACATCCCCATCCGCAGCGACGTGGGGCAGCAAATTCGGCGCGGCTTTGTTGCCAAACCAGGCCATATCTTCCTCGCCGCCGACTACTCTCAGGTGGAGCTGCGCGTGCTGGCTCACGTCAGTCAGGATGTGGCCCTGCTGGAGGCGTTTCGGCAAGACCAGGATATTCACAGCACCACGGCAGCGGCCGTTTACGGCATCGATCTGGCCAATGTGACGTACAACCAGCGCCGCTTTGCCAAAGCGGTCAACTTTGGCCTTATCTACGGCATGGGGGCGTTTCGCCTGGCCCGTGACTCTGAACTCACCCTGGCCGAAGCTGAAAATTACATCAAGGATTACTTTGCCCGCTTCCCCGGTATCCAAAAATATCTGGATGAAACCAAGCAAAAAGCGAAGGATGCTGGCTACGTGGAAACGCTGCTGGGGCGGCGGCGCTACTTCCCCGTCTTCAAGATGCCCGCCAGCGGCAGCAACATGCAGGCCCGGCTGCGGGCCGAGCGGGAAGCAATTAACCATCCCATCCAGGGCACCGCCGCCGATATTGTGAAAATCGCCATGCTGAATCTGCATGACAAGTTGGCCGCAGGTGGCTACCGGGCCAAGATGCTGCTGCAAGTGCATGATGAGCTGCTCCTGGAACTGCCAGAGGCGGAGCTGGAGCCTGTGCGCAAATTGGTCGTCTCTACCATGTCTGGCGCATTTAGCCTGGATGTCCCCTTGAAAGTAGAGGCCAGTGTGGGGCATAATTGGTTGGAATTGAAAGATTAAAAAACTGAGATTAGAGATTGGAAATCTGATAGACACTTAACCGCGGAGAACGCGGAGAGCGCAGAGAAAAATGAAGGAGAAATCTCCGCGTCCTCCGCGCCCTCTGCGGTAGAAATCTGAGATTTGTCCGTCAATCTCCAATCTGCAACCCAAATAAACGAATGAACAATACAGATCAACTCCCTCGACGTGGCAACCGCTTTTCCAAGGCAGTAGCCGTTTTCTTTTTATGGCTGTTTGGCTGGCGAGTGGTAGGAGCGCTGCCCAACGTGCCTAAAATAGTCATTATTGGCGCACCCCATACCTCCAACTGGGATTTTCCCTTGACGATGGCCCTGATGTTTTACCTTGGGGTAAGCTTCAGCTGGATGGCCAAGCAAGAATTTTTTGCGGCTCCGGTTTCCCGCCTTTGGCTCTGGCTGGGCGGCGTACCGATTGATCGCAAGGCGGCCAACGGTGTGGTAGGGCAAACGGTTGAAGCGATTCAGCAGCGGGCCAAAATTGTGCTGGCGATTGCCCCGGAAGGGACGCGCAGAAAGGTGGACCGCTGGCGCACCGGCTTTTACCACATTGCCTACGGTGCCAATATTCCCATCGTGCCGATATTGGTGGATTACGGCCGTAAAACCCTCACCCTCGACGAGCCATTTATCCCCAGCGGCGATGTTGACGCTGATTTGCCCGTTTTACAAGCCCGCTATCAGGGTATCATAGGCAAAAACCGCCACCAATTTTAGTCAGCAGCCTGCCTGCAAGAACCGCCAATTTTAGTATCAGTGTCCGGTAATCAGTCATCGGTAATTGGTTATGAATCTTACGCAACCCTCTGCCAAACCTGACCCGCTGAATGCGCCGGTCTTGGGCGATGCTATTCCTCGCTGGGGTAATGGGCTGTCGCGTAGTTTGGGACGCGGGCTGCTGCGGCTGCTGGGCTGGCGTTTTATCGGCAGCGTACCCAATCTACCCAAAATGGTGCTCATCGGTGCGCCGCATACCTCCAACTGGGATTTCCCGCTGGCGATGGTGGCGCTGTTTGCGGTACAGGCGCGGGTCTATTGGTTGGGCAAGGACAGTTTTGTTAACAGCCCGCTGAAGCCGCTGCTGCTCTGGCTGGGCGGCGTGCCGGTGGATCGGCGGGCGGCGAATGGGGTGGTGGGGCAAACGGCCGTTCAGTTCCAGCAGCGCGATCAGTTTTTGCTCGGTTTGGCCCCAGAAGGTACCCGCAGCCTGGTATCTCGCTGGCGGATGGGCTTTTTTTACATCGCCCAGTTGGCCAACGTGCCCATCGTGCCGGTCTCGCTGGATTACGGCCGTAAAATCATCGGCATTGGCGCACCGCTTTGGCCTGAGATGGGGGAAACGGCCGTTCTGGCCCAGCTGCGCACCTTTTATGCCGATTCCCACGGGAAACGCCCGGCCCTGTTTTCACTGGACAGCATTCGGCCTTGAAAAACGACCGCTTAAGAAACAGGTGAAAATCCTGCCGATCAATTTTGATCTGTTGAGTTCGTGATACAATCCCCCCTGCTTTTTACAAAAGAAGGTATGATGCCGCCGGAACGGCCGTTTGCTGTTCCGTTTTTTTGTGAAGGAATCATGATGTATTTAAAAAGAGATAAGGAGAACCTCGTGAAAAATAATAAACCCGAAGCCCAAAGCTGGACAACCCTCCTCCTGTGGGCTGTTCTGCTGGGTTTGCTGGCTGTCGCTTGCGGCCCCGCCACCCCGGAAACCAACAATAATGCAGACGCAGCTGCTAACGGAGAAACCAATGCCGATAGCAGCGCCGATGAACTGACTGGTTCCCGTGTTACCGCCAGCGGCCTGGAATATATTGAGCTGGAAGTTGGAACCGGCCCACGGGCCAACCCTGGCGATCTGATTAGCGTCCATTACACTGGCACCCTGGAAGACGGCACCGAATTCGATAGCTCGGCCGGGCGTGACCCCATCCAGTTTGTGCTGGGCGAAGGGCGCGTGATTCCCGGTTGGGATGAAGGCATTGGCCTGATGCGCGTCGGCGGGAAGGCCCAGCTCATTATTCCCCCAGCCCTGGGCTACGGCGCTGGTGGCTTTGGCCCCATTCCCCCAGACGCCACCCTCTACTTCGACGTAGAGCTGGTTGACGCTCAGCCCGCCCCCACGCCGGTTCTGCCCCCTACGGCCGAACCGCCGACATCAGTCAATCCGGATGATTACATCGTGACCGACAGCGGGCTGCAATATGTTTTCCTGGTAGAAGGGGATGGCGCAGCGCCAAAGCCGGGTGAAGTTGCCAACGTTAACTTCGCTGGCTGGCTGGCTGATGGCCAGAAATTTGCTGATTCCCAGGACGGCGTACCGATTCCCTTTATTGTCGGTGAAGAGCAAATCGTACCTGGTTGGGACGAGATGGTGCTGCTGATGCAGGTTGGCGACAAAGTGCAATTTGTTCTGCCGCCAGAGCTGGGTTTGGGCGCAGTCGGTTCCCCCAACGGCGTTGTACCGCCCAATGCCACCCTCATTTTTGAGATGGAGCTGGTGAGCATCGACCCGCCACCGCCAACTCCAACACCCGCACCGCCGCCAGCCACCGTTGACGAAGCAGATTACACCGTTACCGAAAGCGGCATGAAATTCTTCATCATTATCGAAGGCAGCGGTGAGCTGATTGAAAATGGCGACTTGATTACCCTGCATTACAAGATGTGGCAGGAAGACGGCACCCAGCTGGAATCTTCCTATGATTTTGGCCAACCGGTGCAGCTTTTGGCTGGCAGTGGTCAGGCTGGCCCCGGCTGGGATGAAGCGCTGCTGCTGATGAGTTCCAGCAGCAAGGCGCAATTTATCCTGTCCCCAGAATTGGCCTATGGCGACCAGGCCGCCAACGCGCCCACGGAAGGCGATTTGATTTTTGAGATTGAAATTTTAGACGTGGTAAAGGCGGCAACTGAATAATGAGAACAGACAGCGGTTTGCAATATATTGAAACAGAAGCTGGCACGGGCAAAGCGCCGAAACGGGGCGACCGCGTGGCGGTTCATTACGTTGGTCGGTTGGAAAATGGTAAGGAGTTCGACAACTCCGTCAAGCATGGCCAGCCGATTGAATTCGTGCTGGGCAACGGGCAGGTGATTGCTGGCTGGGATGAGGGCATTAGCCTGATGAAGGTTGGGGGGAAAGCGAGCCTGATCATTCCGCCGGATCTGGGGTATGGTGCCAGAGGTGCGGGTGGGGTGATTCCTCCCAACGCCACGCTCATCTTTGATGTTGAGCTGGTAGATGTGAAATAAATGCAGGATCTTTGAGATTTCATGGGGATTAAGATGAAGCGTGAAACGTAAAACGTGATGCCTCTCTGTTCACGTTTCACGGCTTGTCAATCCTCTGAGTCTAAAGCGCCTTGGTTTCCGAGACCCAGGCGGCAACGGCCGTTACATCCCACCCTTTCCCCCTGGCCTGCGCTGCAGCCAACTCGCTGGACTTTAGCTGGCTGGCCAGCGTTGCTGAGAGGGCCACTATTAATTCACGCGTGTTGCCGTCGGTGGCGGGGTGATGCTGAATAAAGGTGGCCAGAGCAGCTGCCTCGGCCGCTTCGTCATTTTGGCTTAGCAGCTGGGCCAGGCCAGCCCCCGCTTTTAGCAGCAGGGGCAAAAATTGAATCTCCTCCGCGATAGTTATTGCCTGGCCAAACAGCTCCCTGGCCTTGGGCAGCCGCTCCAGACCGAGCGCCACATAGCCAAGATTGCACAGGGAAACGGCCGTTCCTCGCTGATCCCCCATTTCCAGACAAAGTGCCAGGCTGGCCTGAAAAAGCTGCAGTGCCTGGGCATAATCGGCCAGCGCCAGCGCCAACTCACCCAACCGCACCGACGAAATAGCCATCCCCCACGGATCGCCAATTTCCTGAAACAGCGCCAGCGCCTGCTGCCCCCATACCTGAGCTTCCGGCAGGGCGTTTTGCTGCCTGGCAATGTTGCCCAGGCTAGAACATACAATCGCTCGCCCCAGGTGGTCCCCAACCTGTTCACACATGGCCAGGCTTTGCCGGTAATGGGCCTGGGCTTCGGTGTAGGCGCCCTCGGCTTCAGCCACGCTGCCCAGCACTTGCAGGGCAATGGATAACTGCCGCTGATCGCCACTGCGCCGCAGCAGCGGCAGGCTTTCTTCAATCAGCTCGCGGGCGGATTGGTACTGCCCCAACTCTCGCAGCAGCGCACCCAGATTCACCAACGTGGTTGCTTCCTGGTCACTGGCGTTGGCGCGGCGGCTGATTTCCAGGCTGCGGCGGTACAGCGTCTCTGCCTGCTGGTAGGCCCCCTGCCCATAAACGGCCAGACCCATTTGATTCAGCACAAAAGCTTCTTCTTGCGGCAGGCCGTGCGGCTGCAACAGGGTCAGGCTCTGTTGCAGGGTTTCTACGGCCGTATCAAACCGGCTCAACCGTTCCTGAAAAAAGCCCTGACGAGCCAGCAGGCGGCCCAGCAGCGCCTCTTCGGCCGCATCGCTGACCCGTGACTGCCATTGTGCTACCGCCAGATGGAAACTGTTTTCCCCTTCCAAAAACCAGCCCCGCATATCATAAAAGCGCTGCAACGGTGTGAGCGCCTGCTCTAAATCTGCGGCGCTGCCCCGGGTGGCCAGCCACTGCCAGGCGGCACGCACGTTGTCTATCTCCGCTTCGATGGTTTTCAGGGCCTGTTGCAGACCGCTGCCGCTGAACAAGCTGCCCTGCTGCTGCAAAAGGTGGCCATAAAAGCGGCTAAATTGGGCCTGAACGGCCGTATCTTCCCCTAACTTTTCGGCAGCAAACTGGCGCAGCAAGGTATGCAAATAATACCGCTCCCCCGTCAGCCGCAGCATCGATTTGTCTAGCAGCGCCAGCAGCAGCGGCGTTGGCGCGTCGGCCACAGCGTGGGCGGCGGCGGCCGTGAAGCCACCGGCAAAGAGCGAAAGACGGGCAAAGACATTTTGTTCGGTGGCCGACAGCTGCTGCCAGGCGCTGCTGAAAACGGCCCGCAGACTGCGGTGCCGGTCCGCTTCTGGGGCATCGCGGCGCAAAAAGTCGAGCGTTTGGCCAATTTCGGCGGCTATTTGCTGGGGCGAATGGGTGGCCAGGCTGGCCGCCGCCAGTTCAAGGCCCAGCGGCAGCCCATCAACCAGCTGGCAAATATGATGAACGGCCGTCAATGCTTCGGGGCCAGGGGCAAAATCGGGTCGAATCTGGCTGGCGCGGATCAGGAAAAGCTGGACCGCCTCTTCAGCCGTGAGCGGCAGGCCGGCTAGGTTCAGCACCCGTTCCGTCTGATAGTTGAACCGTTCACGGGAGGTGACGATGAGCCGCACCTGGGTGGCTTGCTGCAAGATGGTGGGCAGCAGATCGGCCGTTTCGGCCAGCGCCGGAGCCAGAAGGGTTTCGGCATCATCCAGCAGCAGCAGCAGTTCTTTCTGGCGCAGGTAGTTGAGCAGCTGCAGCAGCGGCGGCTCTGGCCCGCTGAGGGGCACGTTCAGCGCGGCGTTCAGGGTAGAGGCAAAGGTAGCGGGGGAATCGACAGCTGCCAGGGAGACAACATGGACGCCGTGGAGAAAGTCGTAGGTCCATTCGCGCGCGGCTTGCAGCGCCAGCCGGGATTTGCCTACGCCGCCTGGCCCGGTGATAGTGAGCCAACGGCCGTCTGGATCGGTCAAATGTTGGTTAATCTGGCTGAGTTCGGCTTCGCGGCCCACAAAGGTATTGTCTGTGAAGGGGAGGGTGGAGGGTGTGGTAACGGCCGTTTTAATGCGGTCAGCCAATGTTTGGGTCGCTCTGGCTGGCTCTACCCCGAAGGCGTCGGCCAGCTGTTGGCGGCAGCGGGCGTATTCAGCCAGCGCTGCCGGGGCGTGGCCGCTGCGGGCCAGCAGCAGCATCAGGGTGCGGCTGGCCGCTTCGCTGAGCGGTTCCAGCGCAACCAGCCGTTGGGCATACGCCGCCCCTGCCGGGTATTGCCGCTGCTGCAGGGCGTCGTCGGCCAGACGATGCAGGGCGTTGATGACCAGCTGCCCCGACTGCTCGCGCTGCAAGGCGACCCAGGCCATAAAATCCGGGCTGTCTGGCAGCGCCAGGTCGGCCAGGAAGGGACCACGGTAGAGGGAAACGGCCTCCGCTGGTGCTGCGCCGGTGGCTGTTTCTGCATTGAGCAGCCGGGGCAGCTCCGCCACATCGAGCCAGATGCTGCTTTGGGGAGCCAGGCTAACCGTTTGCCGCTCGGTTGCCAGATGGTCTGGCAGCAGGCGGCGCAGTTCAGACAAGGTTTTGCGCAGGTTGGTCAGCCCCTGTTCGGCGGCGCTCTCTTCCCAAAAGAGGGCGGTTAGCAGTTCGCGGCCAACGGGGCGGGGCTGGCAGGCCAGGTAAACCAGCAGCGCCTGCGTTTTGCGGGAGAGGGTGTGGGTGAGGGAACGGCCGTTCAGCTCAACGGCCAGCGTGCCAAAGGTGTGAATGATGAGTTTGTTTGACATAAAGATTTTATGTTTCCAGCCAGGGGGTTGCAGCCAGCAGTTCTTCTATCGTTTGAGCAATATTGCCTGCGTGCCAGGTAGTGGCCCCGGTTTGGGCTGCGGCCAACGTTTCGGGCGGCAGCAGGGTGGCCAGCTGCGCCAGCGGCGGCCCGATTTTATCGCGAACGCTCTGGTTGCAGCCTGGGTGCGTTTGAACGTAATAAAACATGGTGGCAGCCAGCGGCTGGTTGATGGCGGGCACGGCCGAATCGGCCCACAGGCAGCCCAGGCCAGCCAGGCTGTACAGCAGGCGGTCTGGCGTTTGTGAGGCGAGGCTCAATTGCAAAACCCGCCGCCAGCGTCGTTCAGAACGGCCGTATTTCCCTTGCACATGGTCTAACTCAGCCAGATTGGCCAGGCAAAAAAGGACGCCCAACTGGTCGCCCAGCTTTTGGCTGATGCCCAGGCTCTCCTCATACAGGCTGGCGGCGCGTTCATATTGCGCCAGCTCGTGATAGGCGGTGCCCAGGTTGGCCAGGGTGATGGCAATGCCCAGCGGCAGCCCGATTTCCCGCTTGATGGCCAGGCTTTCATCATAATAGGTAATCGCCTGGTCGAAGGCGTTCAGGTTGCAGGCAAGGTTGCCCAGATTGTTGAGATCGTTGGCCACACCGTGCCGGTGGCCCAGCTGGCGCTTGAGAGCCAGCGCTTCCAGGTAGAGCGGTTCCGCTTCGGTGTAGGCGCCGGTCCAGTAATGCACTACCGTCGCCAACCCACTGAGCGCCAGGGCAATGCCGTGGGGCTGGGCCAGCTGGCGGTAGAGGGTCAGGCTCTGGTTGAAGGCGGTTTGGGCCTGCTCTGGCTGGCTGAGTTGAACATACAGCTGTCCCAGCCTGTGCCAGACGTCGGCTGCGCTTCGCTTTTCGCCTAATTTCTGGCAGAGATGCAGGCTTTGGTTCAGGTTGTCTTCGGCCTGGTCCAGCAGGCCACGGGTGAGCGCCAGGTTGCCTAGTTCGCGGTAGCAAACGGCCGTTTCCAGCGGCACATCGGCTGCCAGGGCAGTGGTGAGGGCGGTGGTGAGGATTTGTTCGGCCGTTTCATACGCTGCCAGGCCACACAAAAACGCGCCATATTGGGTGAGGCATTGAATGTAGAGCCGCGCTGCTTCTGTGGCTGCATTGGCTTGTGGCTGCAGGTGGGCGGTAGTGGGTTGGAGCCAATCGGCCGCTTCCTGGTACAGGCCGGTGATGGCAAAGTAGCGGCAAACGGGCGGCATCAGCTGGGCCAACAGCGAAATATCCCGTTCTTTTACAGCCCACTGCCAGGCACAGCGGATATGCGGCAGGATTTGGCGAATGGTTTGCAGCGCTTCGTTTTGCTGGTCGCTTTCCAGGTCTGGTTGCAGCTGGTGGAGGAAACGGCCGTAATAACGGGCATGAGCCGCTTCGGTTTGGGCAGCGCTGGGGCTTTGGGCCAATTTCTCCAGGCCATAATGGCGCAGCAGATTGTGCATCTGGTATTGGTCCGCTTCGGTGGTATGCAGCAGCGCTTTTTCCGCTAACTGGCGCAGGCTGGCAGGTTTCACCTGGCTGACGGCCAGGGCGGCTTCTGCGGTGAATGAGCCGGGGAAAACGGAGAGAGTGGCAAACGCGGCCTGCTCTGCTGAGGAAAGCAGCGCCCAGGTGTAATCGAAGACCAGGCGCAGGCTGCGATGTCGGCTGGGCAGGTCGCGGCTGCGGCTGGTGAGGAAGTCCAGGTCTTGCTGGAGTTGTTCGGCAATTTGGGCCGGGGAGAAGGCGTGGACAGCCCTGGCAGCCAGCTCCAGCGCCAGGGGCAGGCCATCGACAAGCTGGCAGATGCGGCTGACGTGGGGGATGGTTTCGGCCGTCAGGGCAAAGCGGGGGGCCACCTGGCGGGCGCTGGCGTCGAAGAGCGCCAGGGCAGGGTAGGCGTCGGGTGGCTGCGTGAGGGTCTGGCCTGGGTAAGCCAGGCCGTTCAGCTGAAGGCGGGTTTCTTGCGGTAGATTCAGCGGCAGGCGGGAGGTGATCACGCATTTTACCTGGGGGGCGTGGTCGAGAATATTTTGCACCAGGCTGGCAGCGGCGGTGAGCTGCTCGAAGTTGTCTAGCAGCAGGAGCAGCTCTTTTTGGCTGAGGTAGTGGAGCAGCTGTTTTTGCAGCGACTGCTTGTCGGTGAATTGCAGGTTGAGGGCGGTGGCCAGGGCGCTGAGCAGGGCGTCGCTGGGGTGGGTGGCGGTCTGGACGTTGGCCAGGGAGATGAGGTAGACGCCGTGGTGGAAGTCGGCGGTGCAGCGGCTGGCGGCTTGCAGGGCGAGGCGGGTTTTGCCCACGCCGCCAGGGCCAGTGAGGATGATGAGGCGAACGGCCGTATCGTCCAACAGACGGCTGATCTGGCTGAGTTCTGCTTCTCGCCCCACAAAGTTGGGGGCGGGCTGGGGAAAATGGAACGGCTGCTCAGGAGCTTCCCGGATGCGCTGGTAAAGCTGGGTGGTTCTGGGGGAGGGCGTGACGCCCAGCTCTTCAGACAGAATGCGCTGGCATTCGCCAAAGTGGCCCAGGGCGGCGTTGCGCCGTCCGCGCCTGGCGTGCAGGCGCATGGCCAGCCGGTGCGCGGCTTCGGCCAATGGGTCCAGGCTGAGCCAGCGGGTGACGTAGTGCAGCCCCTGGTCGTAGCTGCCCTGGTGCAGGTGGTGGGTGGTGAGCTGGTGCAGGGCGCGGAGCATGGCTTGCTGGTGTCGTTCGCGCTCCAGGGTAGCCCATTCGTCGAAGGGGTAGCTGTCGCGCAGGTAGAGACCGGCTAGAAAGTCGCCGTGGTAGAGGGAAACGGCCGTTGTCAGGGCCATATGGTCATTAACGGCGATCAGTCGGGAAAATTCGGCCAGATCGAGCCGAATGTCGGCTGCGGGGTCCAGGGCGACGGTTTGGCGGTCGATGAGCAGGTAGGGAGCCAGGGGTTGGCGCAGCTCAGAAAGCAGCTTGCGCAGGTTGGCGGAGGCCTGCTCTGATTCGCTGTCTGGCCAGAAAAAACGGGACAGCTCTTCGCGGGAAAACGGCCGTTGCTCCCAGGCCAGGTAAGCAACCACGCCCTCCGCTTTGCGGTTCTTCAATGCAATTCGTGTGTCGCCCAGGCGCAAGCTAAAGCCGCCTAACAATTCGACATGTAATGTTGCCAAGGTGCTATCTCGTAGTCTGACGATTTGCCAGGTCGGCCGGGGAACGATTCGGGATCGTTCTGCCGGTAGAGTAAAGCTGGAAATGGGTTCAAGCGTCATTTCAGAAAAGTTGTGGTAATAGATTTTAAGGTATTTTGTTGACTATTTCAATCTGACAAAGCGATGAAGCGCATGATAAGCAAGCAAGCAAAACCTGATTATCTGGCTTACCTGGTCCGCCTGTGGCGCGAAGGCGAAGGGGTTTGGCGAGGTACGCTGGAAAATCCGCACACTGGTGAGCGTGTGGCTTTTGCCGATGTGGCCGGTTTGCTGGCTTATTTGCAGCATCAGACGGAAGAACCTGTTTCCAAGAATGAGGATGATTGGCTTGAATGGAAAGAGTAGCGAGCGGAGATGAGAAATTTTTGTTTAGGAATGCGGATGAAATAACTTGCACATCTTCCCTCCCCCTAACCCACTCCCGAAGGGAGGGGGGGCTCTTGTCCCCTCCCCCTTTGGGGGAGGGCTAGGGAGGGGAAACCCGTAAGTTATTAAATTTCTGTTCCTTATTTAGTTGTTATGTTACAAGGAGACCTGTTATGAATCAAAAACGTACCGCTTTTTTATTGATTTTCTGGATGGTTTTAGGGCTGTGGTTGGTGGCTTGTGGGGGTAAAGACGACGAGCCAGTGGCTGATACGGCCGCTTCCAGCCCATCCGACACCACAGCCGATCTGGCAGCCAATTTCAGAACCGTTAGCAGCGAGCTGCTGGGCGTTGCCATTGGCTACCCGCGCCGCTGGGTGGCTGAGGTGGATGAATTTGGCGATGTGCAAATCGCTTCCGACGACGCTTTGCTGGCCGATGACGCCGAGAACCTGTTTGAAGGGGCCATTGTGGTGATTACTTCGTTTGAAGCAGAGATGCTCACCTTTTTGGACGAGAGCGCCGATCCGACCGATCCGGTCAGTGCGCTCAATACCTTTGCGGCGCTCATTACGCAAGACGACAATGTGACCTTCACCACCACTCAGGCAGCGGCCGCGACAAGGATCGCTGGCAAGCCAGCGGCGCGTATGAGCCTGTCTATGAGCAGCGAAGAAGGAGAGGGGATGGCTTATTTAACGGCCGTTCTCGATGGCCCCCGCGTTGTCTACATCTTTGGCGCTGCTGAAGAGGGCGAGTCTGATTTTGGCGATATTTACAACGCCATGCTGGGCACGCTGGAACTAAGCACCCCCACGGTGGCCGCTTTTGAGCCAGAACCGGTCGCGGAGCAGCCAGTCGTGGTGGCCGAACCGGAACCCGTCGTTGAGGCAGAACCGGCAGCAGAACCAGAACCGGCAGCAGCGGCCGTTCCTGGCTATGTTTCGATTGATGTAGACCCCGGCCTTTATCTTTACACCAGCGGCGACTTTATCCGCGACATGACCCTGTATGATGGCAAGGTGTGGGTCGCTTCGCTGGGCGGTGTGGTGGCCTGGGACGTGGCAAACGGCACCTCGCGCAAATACACCACGCTGGATGGCCTGCCGCATGTGGGCGTCTATGGCATTACCGCCTGCCCCGCGCCGGAGCTGACGCTGCTGGCGGGCACCGAAGCCGGGCTGGCGGCCTACGACGTGGCCCGCGACAGCTGGTACCTGGCCGAGGATGTTTTTGAGACAGAGCCGGTGGCCGGGCTGCTGGGCGTTTCTGGCACCAAGGTGGGGGCGCTGCTGTGCGATGCGGCCAACAACCGGCTCATTATGGAATACAAAGGGGTGACGTCGGTTGACGTGATGGATGGCAGTGTAACCAACGTGCCGAGCGATGAGCTTTCCTGGAGCGGCGTGCGCCGTTTGACCCTGATTGGCAATCAGATTTGGGTCAGCTCCGGTTTCCGGGGCTATACGGTGATTGATGCGGCTGGGGTACGGCCGTTTAGCCTGAACGCCGGTACCTTTGATGCCGACAGCATCTACTACATCGCCGCCGCACCCAATGGGGATGTCTGGATGGCCGCCTCTGAAGGGCTGTTGCAAGTGCGTAACAACCAGGTCGTGGCCACCTTTAACCGGGACAATACAGACAACTTCTCAACGCCGTATTACGTCGCATTTGACCCGACCGGGGCGATGTGGGTTGGCATGTCTAACCGCCTTTGCCAGTTCGACCCGGCCAGCCGGGTGTGCAATGTAAACTTCAACGCCAACCAGATCGATGAAATGCCCTTTGGCGAAGTGAGCAAAATCTTGTTCGACGACGCGGGCGGCATCTATTACCACGTCTTTGAAGGGGGCTGGAGCTATTACGATGGCGAAAGCTGGCAGCTTTTCCGGGACAACGATCTGCCCATTCATGCCGTACAAAGCTTGCTCGATGATGGCCAGGGGCATATCTGGATGCTGGGCGGCACGGCGTACACCCTGCGCACCGATCTGTCATTGAGCCAGGGCTGGGAACGGCTCCGCGATATGGGCGGCGATGATCTGGTGGCCGATGCCAACGGCGACGTCTGGCTGGCGACGGGGCGCAATCTGTACCATTACGATGGCTTCCAGATTGTGCGGCGCACCAAGGATGATGGTTTGCTCGATTCCTATGCGCGGGCTGTGGCGGTGGGGGCAGACGGCCGTATCTGGATGGGTCAGGACAATGGCCTCAGCATCTGGGATGGCCAGGCGTTTACCACCCTCACCACCGCCGATGACGGCTGGCCGGAAAGCAATATCGAGACCTTGCTGTTCGATGGGGATGTGCTTTGGGCCGGAACCAACAAAGGGCTGGTTCGGTATGAAAACGGGGTGAGCGAGCTGGTGCTGCACAAAGATGTGGTGGGACTGTCCAGCCCGGTGACTTACGCGCTGGCTAAACTGGCAGACGGCCGTTTGCTGGTAGGTACCTCCTCTGGCCTGTTTTATTACGACCATGCCGGGCGTAGTTTGGTGGCAGAAACGGCCGTTCCCGTCTGGGTTACGGATATCGCCGTCAGCCGCGAAGGGGAAATCTTTGCCACCTCCGCCGCCGATGTTGGGGGTGGGCTGTATATTCTAGACGAAGACGGCTGGCTGCACCTGACAACGGCCGATGGCCTGCCCACCAACCGGATGCGCACGTTACTCCTGGACAGCGCCGGAACCCTTTGGGTCGGTGGCGGTTACTGGGGTGAAGGCGGCGGCTTGATGCGCTTTGTGCCTTAGCGTTATTCCTGAATAAGAAATAGGACACAGATTGACACAGATAAACACAGATTTTTTCTTTATCTGTGTTTATCTGTGTCCGAAATTCTTCTTTCTTTTAATGTAGCTGCTCAGGTGCAAGGCACTGGCCACAGGCGTTGCATATGATTCAAATCGACCGGCCAGTGCCTCGCACCACGTAATTGATGACCTGTATGAGGAAAAACATGAAACCAAAAAATTCTCTGTCTGTGATAACCATCCTGCTGCTGCTGCTGGCTCTGCTGCTGGCAGCCTGTGGCGGGGCAGAACCGGAACCAACGCCAAGGCCTGAGTCCAGACCAACCCGCACACAGGCACCGACTGCTGTGCCAGAAGCGATAGATACACCAGAACCAACGCCGACGGCAACGGCCGTTCCCGACCTGACCCTCGATTTTGTCCCTTTTGAAGACGAATTTCAGGGAATCAGCCTGGCCCATCCGCCTGGCTGGGTGGCCGAAAGCTTCTTCTTCACCATTCTGGCCTCCAGCGAAGAGCTGACAGAGCTGATGATGTCTGGCGAAACGCCAGAAAGCGTGGATGGCGCGATTATGCTGATCATTGGTGGCAGCGACGAGGATATTGGCGGCGACGATCCGGAAGCAGTGATCAATGAAGCGATTGCCGAGTTTGACATTGCCGACGGCGAGTTGGCGATCCTCTCCGGCCCAACCGTCAGCCAGCGGGATGATTTGGAGCTTGTCACCCTGGTAGCCCAGACGGAGGCTGAAGGGCAGGAACTGGTTGTTCTGTACGCCGTGCTGCTGAATAAAACGGTGGGGCGAGCCGCTATTCTAATCGGCATTACCAACCCAGACCGGCAAGCCGAATATTTACCCCTCATGGAAGCGGTCGTTGGCACGGTGGCAATTGGCGAAGCGGGCATGATGGATGATTTCGGCGGCCTGTTTGGTTCTGAAACAGCAGCGGGTCTGGCACCTTTCCCCCTCTTTTTGAATGAAACCTGGCCCGATGAAGTAACCGAGGCTGGCCCCACCCGCTTCTCTTTCTCTGGTGCGCCCACGGTGCGCTATGATATTGTGGTGGATACGCAGGATACAAATCTGGATCTGGTGCTGGATTTGCTGGACGAAAATGGCGTTTCGCTGGTCGGTGGCGGGGTAGATGAGACATTCTCCGGCGCTGAGGCGATTCGTGGCTTTCAGCCGAGCGAATATGGGCTGTTTACCATCGAGGTGCGCGGCTTTGCCGGGGGCACGGGGGCGTTTGAAATCAGCCTGCTGGAATCGACCACGCCCCAGTCGCAGCTGAGTGAACCGGGAAGCGAGCTGCTGGCTACCGCTTCTATGTCGCCAGACGGCCGTGTGATTTTCCAGTTTGCGGCAGAAGAAGGTGGGTTGGTAACGGCCGTTGTCTCCCCGCTAGAAGGTCTGGACGTGGTTCTAGGCATCTATGATGAAGCCGATACGCTGCTTTTGGAAGTAAATGAAGCGTTTGACGAAGAAACGATTTTCTTTATCGCCCCCGCCGATGGGATGTACCAGCTGGAAGTGCGCGGCTTTGCCGGGGCGGGTGGCAGCTTCAACATCAGCCTCTTTGCCACGCCAAACGTCATTCTAGAGCTGTTTGATGGCGATGAGCTGAATGCGTGGCTGGACGACAGCGGTAAGACCAATTACGTCATTGAGCTGGCTGCCGGGGACACGCTCAGCGTCACCGCCCAGCCGGAAGATGGGTTCGACCTGGTCATTGAGCTGCAAGATGGCAACGAGTGGCGGCTGCAGGATGTGGACGACGGGCCGCGTGGCGGGGCGGAAACGCTGGTTTACACCGCCACGGCCGATGGCTTCTACTTCATTCACATTCGCGGTTTTGCCGGGGCGGCAAACGGGAAGTTTACGATGATGGTGACGACCGAGTAGTCGCGGTCAATAGACATTATTGGAATTAACGTTATGTCAAAAAATAACCCACAGATTGGCGCAAAGGGCGCACGCAGATTAAAGGCAAAAAATCTGCGGAATCTGCGTTAATCTGTGGATCAATTCTTATTTCCGATATTGGCTAAACTGAAACAACTTTGTGAGTAATAAAATGTTTGACAATATTTCCCCGGTCTTTATTGGCTGGCTTGGGCCGTTAACGATTATTACGCCTGTTACACTGCTGCTGCGCCGCTGGTTAGGACGGCCGTATCTCTTTGCTGGTCTACTCTATACGGCATCTATCATCACCGCCATTATCATCGACGTTTCGCTGGACATTAGCGACCGGGAATCGGCAATCGTAGCTGGCTTTCGTGCCCCGTTGGTGTATTGTTTGCTGTTTACGGCCGTTATCGCCTTCTACCGCTACGTGCTGCGCCGCAGCTTTACCGAGGAGCCAGAACGTGGCTGGCCAGAACGGCTCATCCTCAGCGCCGGGGGGCTGGCCAGCGGCGCGTTAATTGGTGGCATCATCGGCCTGCTGCTGGGCACAGTGATCGCCTTCTGGCTGGTCACTAACATTGCTTTGCAAACCATCGCTCCCTTTTACTGGCACGAGCAGCTCGTGACGCGCTACCTGGCCGGGCAAGAAGATAAGCTATTTGATTTAATTATCTACCTCATTGGCGCTGTTGGGCTTCTTGTTGGCGGTTTTTCCGGTCAGCGTGCGGTGCAGCCGAAAGGGGTAGACCAGTCAGAGAGTGCAGAATTGTGAACGGATTGACCTATGACCTATCCTAACCTGGACAAGCCAGAAAAAAAATTAACGTAAAGGCGCAAAGGAGGTGGCGATTATGGGCAAATTATTGATTCCTTTCCTTTTCATCCTGCTGGTTTTGCTGGCCTGCGGCGGAGGCGAAACTGAATGGCAGCCCAATTCTGCCACCCTGCCCCGGCTCGACGGCCAAACGCTGCCCCGGCTGCTGGTCCAGCCGACGGCGGGCAGCGGCAGCCTGGTCATTGTGGAAATCGGCACAGGGCAGGCAGCCAGCCGCACGCTAACCCGCGCTGCCGGTCTGAACGCCGTGTTGGCCGGTGAATACCAGGTAGCTGGCGACATCCTGGCCGGACAAGACCAATTTTTTGGCCTGACTGTTGGCTCGGCCGCCCCCACCGGCCTCTGGCTGGCGGCGGAGCGGGATGAGCTGCGCCTCTTTCGCGTGGATGGCGTTGAAATTGTGCTGTCGGCCACCGGTCAATCTCCTGTCTGGTCGCCCGATGGCCAATGGCTGGCTTACAGAGACGATGCCGGTTTGTGGGCCGTCACCGTGGGCGCAGACCTGACGCCCCGGCAGCTTGATACAACCGCCTACGAACCGCTGGCCTGGTCGGTCGATAACCGGCAGCTTTTGCTGCGTAATGGAAAAACGGCCGTTCTTTTCACCCTCGCCAGCCAGCAAACCACCATTCTGCGCGGCGTAGACGCCAGCCAGCTTCACGGCCAGCCCACCTGGTCGCCCGATGGCCAGACGATTTATGCCCGGTACGGCAATAACGGCCGGGTAGACGTCGCTGGCCCCGGCCAACCTGACAACAGGCAGGCACGGCTGGTCGCTATCACCTTGGATGGCAGCCGCGATCCACTGCGCGACCTGTTACCCAACCAGCGCGACCTGGGTGTGACCGATTTCCTGCTTTCCCCAGCTGGCGACCTGTTGGTTGCCCGTCAGTTTGGTTGTGGTAATAAACCTAACGGCCTGATTCCTTTCATCCTTACACGTGTATGTACCGGGTGGCTGCTGCTGGTGGAGAGCGTCAGCGGCCATTACCAGACCATACCGGATGGTCCAATGGTTGGGGCAATGGCCTGGGAACGGCCGTTACCTCCCGTGAACCTGGCCGATTTACCCCTGCCCACTTCTGCTGACGCAGCCCCAGTTTCCAACGAACATCCCTTCTGGCAGCCAGCCGCCGCGCCAGGACATAATCCGGCAACGGCCGTTCCCCTGGGGCAAACGGGTGAGCGCCTGGGCACCTTCACATCGGTTGTGGAGCTGATTGAAGGCGAGGCCGCCCTGGCGCTGGCCCTCAACGCCACGCCGCCGCTGCTGCCGCCCAGCCCCGGCTACGCCTACGTGGCCGTGCGCCAGCGGGTCACGCGGCAGGCGGGTCGATCGGCCTTCTACTTTTCTACCCGTCATTTGCTGCTGGATGATCGGCTGGCGGCGCACGGGGAGTTTGCCTGGCTGGACGGGGCCGGGCAAGTGATCACCGAGCTGGCCTACGGCGCAGACGCGCCGGCGGAATATTGGCAGCTTTTTGTCCTGGAGGCAGAGGCCCAGCCGTGGCTGCTGTTTGCCCCTGCCGGGGCAGACAATTTGCCCGACCTGTATTACCGGTTGGCGGAGACGGCCGTCTGGGAAGCGCCAACGGCCGTTACAAACCCGCTGCCCAGTAACAACATCGGCGTCTCGGAAGCGGCGGGAGTGGGGGAAACGGCCGTTTCGGTCGATTGGCAAGTAACGCTGCTGGACCCGATGGAACGGCCGTCGCTGGCTGCGGAACTGGTGCTGGTGCAGCTTGGCTACAGTGGCGCAGCGCCCAAAGAGAACCGGCTGCTCACCTGCGTGGGGGATTATTCGTTCCAGGATGTGGCTAGTGGGATGGTGGTTCGGAATGACCTCTACAAATCGCTCTCCTTCCACAACTTCTCCCGCGTGGTTTGTTTGCTGCCGGGCGGGCAGTTTCGTGGCTGGTTGGCAGTTTTGCCAGGAGAAGCGGGTGAAACGGCCGTTTTTCGCTTCAACCCGCCCCGCCCCGTGTTTTTTGGCGAACGGTTATTTACCTTCCCGTAGCGGCCCGCAACAAGGTGGGCTTAATGGCAAGTCAGCCAGAGGATAAATGATGAACAAATCAACCCAAACTCTGTTAGGCCCATTGTTGGGCTTTATTGTTGGCGCCACGCTGTTTGTGGGGGTGACAACGGCCGTAATCCATTTAGGGCAAAAATGGCCTTCATCTACCGGTGATTACATCTTCGGTGAGCTGATGTTCTGGGGGGCGCCCCTTATTCTCTTCGCTCTCCTGTTCTCTCTGCTGGTGGCCCTGGTGGGCTGGCCCATTGTGGGCTCTTGGATTGGCCGTCGGGCGGCGCAGGCAGAACGCCCGGCCCACCGCCGCTACAGCCTGCTGCTGGGTGGTGGGATGGGGATCATGCTGGGCATGCTCTGCAATCTGGCGGCATATATTCCAGCCCGGGCCATAGGGGCGTGGCTCCCTTTTCTGCTGTTGCTGCTGCTGTTGCAAACGGCCGCTGGACTGGCCACCGGTTATCTACTCAGCATCCTGCTGTGGCGCAAAGCGGCCGCGGCGGCAGCAGCCGACGTCAATAAGGTGCCAGCCTCCCCCCTAACGACGGTGGGGCAGTTGGGCTTTATTCTGCTGCTGCCGGCCGTGGTCTGCGTGGGGAGCATCTGGCTGCTTGGCACCGGGGGGAGGGCGGCCTCCACCGTCGTTCCGGCCCGGCCCACGGCCACGCCCACACCGGTTTTGCTTTCTTTGGGCGATCTACCGGCCGAGGCGAATGGGCTGGGGGCGGATGACCTGCTGCTGCTCAACAGCCCGGATGGGGTGCTGGCGCTGTACGCCGGGCAAACAGTTCCACTGCCCTGGCAAAGCACGGCCGTTGAACTAACGGCCGTTCTTGCTGCCCCCCATGCCCAATTTGACCAGCATTTTTACAGCGCAGATGGCCGTTCTGCCGACCTTTCCCTGCTGCCGCATCCTCCCAGCGGCGCGGTGTTGGTTTCGCCCAACGGCCGTTATATCGCCTACGAAACCGGCCCCCGCAGCGAAGCGGATGCCGACCTGGGGCCGCTGCTGCATCTGTACCATCTGGAAACGGGCCAGGACATCTTTGTGACGCGGGAGACCGTTATTTTTGACTGGTCGGCCGATTCGCGGTATTTGTACGGCCGTTTCCGCGAGGGGGTCTTCCAATATGAGCCAGAAGCGGAAGACGACCGGGTTACGTTTTTGCCGACGGTCAATCCGCAGGGGGACGGCACGCCAGCGCTGCTCTCAACGGCGCAAGGTGGCCTGGTATGGCGGGTATTCTCAGCGCTTTACTGGCGCGGCGCAGAGGAATCGGCGCAAAACAAACGCCTGGGGTCGGTGCAGATAACGCCCCCCTTTGCTGTTTCTCCAGATGGTAACAGCCTGGCCTGGATTGGTAATTCATCGCCGCAGCTTATGGTTTTGCCGACGCTAACGGCCGCTGAGACGGTGCGCCCGCTGCTCGCCCAAAACCAGATTTACCAGATGGCCTGGTCACCGCAGGGGGACCGGCTGGTGGTGTGGGTGGAGACGGGCTGCCTGTCTGACCCAGCGACCTGCCCCGGTGATTTGTATCTGGTGGATTTGGCGAAAGAGGGGGAAACGGCCGTTTCCCGCCTCACCGACAGCCAGATCGGCTACCAGCAGATAACCGGCCTGCATTGGCTGGAGCGTTAAGATTTACATGGTATCATTGGGGCTGGAAAGAGTGCGGAGCGCCCACCTCTCCCACACGGAGAGGGAGCGAGTTCTCTCCACCTCTGGGGGAGGGTTAGGGAGGGGGCTCAAAGCACCTTCATGTGGGCCAGACTGTTCATCTGGTGGCAGCTGGAAACGAGGTTTTTTGTGAAGCATCAGGCAGATACTGTTACAACGCCTTACCTTATTTATGACGGCGACTGCGGTTTTTGAGAGAAGTCGGCGCGGCTCGTGGAGTCGTGGACCAACGGCCGTATCGCCCTATACCCGTGGCAAGCCATTCCTGAACAGATGGCCGCCCGGGGGTTGACGGCTGAAGATGGCATGGACCGGGCGTGGTTTGTGGCGGCCAACGGCCGTTTAACAGGCGGCGCAGAGGCGATCAATCAGGCGCTGCGGTATTGTTGGTGGTTACGGCCGTTTACCACCCTCTATGCTGTGCCCGGTATCCGTCAGCTGCAAGATTGGGTCTACCGCTGGGTGGCTGCCAATCGGTACCGGCTGCCAGGGAGTACGCCGCAGTGTGCGCTGCCCACCCAAGACGACACGTAAGGGCGAGGCAGTTGGGAAACTGTTCGGCACAGCAAATAATCTACCCAACCAACTGCCTCGCCATCTTTTCCAAAAATGATCCAGCAACTGCAAGCAAACGGATGCCACCTCCTGGCTTACCATCTGCCAGACGGCCCGCAAACGGTCATCTCGCGGGCGCATTTGCTGTGGGGCACGGCGCGGGCATATGCAGTGGGTTTGACGGATGCGGGGTTTGAAACGGCCGTTATCGAAGACCCCGGCTGCCCTGGTGAACCAATGGTCTTTGGCCACGATCCCCAGCAAATCGCCGAGCTTTTGCCCCACATTCCCGACTGGTTCTGCGTTAACGTGGCCCCAGAACTGGCCGAGGCGCTGGCTCCGCTGCTGGCGGCGCGGCTGAACTGCCCCGTACGGCGATTAGATGACGTTTACCATATTCTCACCCAGCCACCCCCCGCAGAACTGCTGTCAAACCCCGCCGTGCGCCTGCTCACCCCCAACGATTTGCCCCTCCTTTTGGCCACTCCGGCCGAGCTGCACGGCCATGATCCGGAACAATTGCTGCACAGTACGGCCGTTGCCGGAGCCATCCTCAACCATCAACTCGTCGCCATCGCCCAAAATTACGCGCTAACAGAAGGGTATGGCGACATTGGCGTCTTTACCCTGCCGGATTGGCGCGGGCGCGGGTTGGCCGCAGCGGCGGCGGGGAAGGTGGCGGCATGGTTGTTGGGGAACGGCCGTATCCCCGTCTGGAGCTGTGGTGTACAGAACCAACCCAGCTTGCGCGTGGCCAAGAAAGTGGGTTTTGTGGAAAACGGCCGTCGCGTATACCTCATTCTTGAAAACTAGCTGCCAGTCGCCGCGCATCCCATCGACAAATGACAAACATCATCAAACTCCTAGGCATTTTGGCTGTTCCGTTCAGGCTGCTTTTTGTTAAAATAACATCATTCTTGTCGGGCAATTTGCCCATACCAGTTGCGTTCTTGCAGCGACTCAAACGATCAGTCAATCGAATAGCAGCCAATGGAGGATTCAATGTCTCGTCAATTTGCCACATACGCCAGATTTCTGCTCTTAGTTTTGGGGGTAACGGCCGTACTCACCCTCACCGTTCACGCCACACCTACAAGCCAGGAATCATCGCGTCCGCGCTTCAATCTTGAAGATATTCCCTACCAGCCAGCCGACAACAGCACCACACCGAATGAGTCGGCATTGGCCGTGATGGCACCAAACATCTTGCTGCCCTGGAGCAAAGTGGCGTTTCAATCTTTGCGCAACGGTAATTGGGATATTTTTGTGGGCAATGATGATGGGACGGGGCAAACGGCCGTTGTCAGCAGCGGCAGCTCGGAAATTCAGCCTCACCTGAACCGGGGCAACACCAAAATTGTCTATGCCTCCAACAGCGGCGGCGACTATGAGATCGTCACCGCCAATATCAATGGTTCCGGGCAAACAGCCCTTACCAACAACAACACCAACGATGGCAATCCTTCCTGGTCCCCCGACGGCAGCAAAATTGTCTTTGAAGCATACCGCAACGGCGAGGCCGACATCTACGTGATGAACGCCGACGGCACCAACCAGGTTCGTCTCACCAGCCACGCCGACTTTGACGGCATGCCCACCTGGTCGCCCGACGGCAGCAAAATCGCCTTCGTCTCCCGCCGCACGGGCGGCTACCGCATCTACGTCATGAACGCCGACGGCACGGGCCAGACGCAGCTTTCCAACCAGCCCTACAGCCTGCGTCCGCAGTGGTCGCCAGACGGCAGCCAGATTGCCTACGATGCCGACCACGATGGTGACGGCTGGCAAGACCTCTGGCGCATGAACGCCGACGGCACCAGTCAGACCCTCGTCGTCAACCCCAGCGGCCAAACCGATGCCTGGGCCTCCAGCTGGTCGCCGGACGGCAGCCGCATTGTGTACACGCTCATCTCATTTGTCTATTATCAGAGCAACTGGTACTGGACCCATGCCTACCCCGATGCCTGGGGCTCTGGCCTGGGCACTACCCGCCTTAGCAGCAGCGGCCTCGACTGGGATGCCGCCTGGCAAACCAGCGACGTGATACCACCAACATTTCAGGTGAATGCCCTCCCTGCCCAATCCCCTGGCCCCATACCTGTGAGCTGGTCGGGAAGTGATAAGGGGGGATCAGGTGCGCACCGCTATTTTGTGCAGGTAAAAGTTGGCAATGGGAGCTGGACAGACTGGTTGACCAATACAGGAGCAACCAGTGGTAATTATCCTGGAATTGGTGGTCAAACCTACGCTTTTAGAGTGAGAGCGAGTGATAAGGCCTTTAACTATGAAGCGTGGTCCGCAAATCAGGATCCTGCTACAACTGTTGAAAGTTTACCTCCTACGACAAGCATTACCGTTTTGCCAGCCTACAGTCACTATAATCACAGCTTAACGGTAAGTTGGGGTGGAACAGACCCCGGATTATCTGGTATCAAAAATTACGATGTACAGTACAAGATTGGGACAAACGGGACCTGGGCTAATTGGAGAATGGGCACGACACAGACAACGGCCGTACTCAGCGGCGGCACCCCTGAAGCAACCTATTACTTTCGGGTACGTGGCACAGACAAGGCAGAAAACACAGAGAGTTGGCCAGCAGGGAACGGAGACAGCCAAACCACGTTTTACCGATGGGCTTCCTATGGACACGCCTTCGACAACACGCACACGCCGGTATCTGGCGCTACCAGCACCACAACACCGGCCGCAGCCAGCATTGTGCCCAGCGACACCGACGGCAGCTATATTTCTTATGTTTTAGGAAACAGCACGCTCTATACCGCCAGCTGGAACAAACCGGGTTACGGTTCGCTGCCCACAACCAGCTTCCTACCAGAGCCAAACGGATATCGCTCGGTTGTGCTTCCTCCAACTGATAACATTATAGCTAATTGGGGCTTTGAAACGGGGGCGATCACACCTGAGTGGGGAACAAGCGGTACGCTGCCCCAATTTATCACATCTACAACCCAAAACAGTGGGGAATTCAGCGTGGGACTGGGAACACCAAATGCTACGTTCACCTCTAACCTCTCCTCGATGGTTGGAGATTACCAAAGACCTAAAGTGATCTTCGGCCCAAATGGAGAAATAAATCTGTTTTGGCGAGATGCCAATGGAGAAGGTCCTAACACTTTATTTAGCGAGCTGCTACCCAGTGGCACATGGTCATCACCTGCCATTATTTCTTCCAGCGAAACCCAGTTTGCAGGGATAGGCAAAAGCGCCATTGGACAAGATGGATCGATACATGTGGTGTTGTATGTACAACAAAGTGAAGGATCCTTCCAAAAAGCAGATATTTATTATACAAGACGAAGCCCTGCCAAAATATGGTCAACGCCAATAAAGATTTACAGCAGCAATAATCCCTACGGAAATATTGTGCATGACCCGCAGTTGGTGGTGACCGATTCAGGGATTGTGCATCTCGTTTGGAAAGAAGTAATCATGCTAGATTCCTCCACAGCGTGCGATGCGGTTTACTATTTAAGAAGAAGTTTGAATGGGACCTGGCAGTCTTTTAAAGATGTTTCCGAAGGATGCGGCGTGAGTGTTGCGGATACCGTATATTTACTCAACCATGATGAGACACTTCACATACTATGGAATAACAACCACAGAATGCGGAATTCTGACGGCAACTGGTCTGCAAAAGAAGTTTTATTCGCAGAGAGTCTAGATATTCGCAGCGTTATTGTTGATGCGAATGGGTTCATTCACATGTTGATTGGAGCAATATTTACTGATCCGATCTATTACCTTAGTAATGAGACTTACTGGTCTGAACCCTTAAAAATAGGGGATGGCACATATGCCTTTATAGATGAGGACAACGAAGGGAATATACACTTAACCTGGTTATCTCCGAACTACACTGGACTGGTTTACCACCGAGAAAGAACGTCAGACAGAACGTGGCAGCCTCCAAAGGTAATATTTAAGGATATTACTGAACTTCAAGGGATGAAAATAGACGCGAATGACAAGATGCATATTGCCTTCCTGAAGGGAATCAACAACCAACAGGAGCTTTTTTATTCCTGGGCGGATCAAAATGGGGTGTGGGATTTGCCAATACAAATCTCCACTTCGGGCCTTTCTGCCTTGTTACTCGAATTGCAGGTAGATTCTTTTGGTAACTATCATCTGTATTGGCAAGAATTCTTATACAGTTCTGGAATATCAAATATATATTTTTATGCTGGTCCGACCAAAGCCGCTCAAAATGGCAGTCGAAACATTGAACAAGTGGTTACTCTTACGCCCAGTTTAGCGAATCCTATTTTGTCATTTTTGTATCAGGCCGGAGGATTAGGTCCAAACGGTGCCTCAGAGTTTGTTGTACAGGTGAGCGGATTGGGGGGTGAAGATACGCTTTTTTCAACTAGGCAAAGCACCGCTGGTTGGACACATCAATGGATTGATTTGTCTGCCTGGATAGGTGAGACTATTACATTGACTTTTGAATTGAATCAAGCTGCCAATAAGCCAACGGCTTGGGTCTATTTGGATGAAGTTTCACTTGGATCTACTTTTAATGATGTCTGGGTTGAAATTGAAAGTGTCAATGGTGCTCTTGGTGAAACTGTGCCGATTGCTATTTCTTTTGGCAACCGTGGTGGTGCGCTGGCAGAAGATGTAGAAGTATCACTTTCTTTACCATCAAGCCTGGTTTTCAAGGGGTCTAACATTCCCTCTATCAATCCAACAACACCCACCTGGCAAACAGGCAGCCTGCCAGCAAAAAGCGAGGTCCAGACCATCGTTGTTTATGTTCAGGTTAAATCGTCAGCGGCTTCGTTTACCAATTTCACAACCACTGCATCGGTTGCAACCAGTTCCAACGAGTTAGAAACGTTAAATAATACGGCTACTGGTACTCTCTTTACGGGCAAATACCTTTATCTGCCAATGGTCCGCAAGTAAAATCACATTTCCATAAAAGTTGAGGAAACGGCCGTTTTCCCCATAAACGGCCGTTTCTATTTACACATCCCCTCTCTTCATTTATCCTAACGTCATGACCACCTTCATCCAATTCTGCGCCGGGGCCAGGCTGCGACACGACTTTAGCGACCAGATCCAGGTGCGCTACCCGCACCCCACCGGCGAAAAGTTCGACACCTGGATCAGCGGCGAGGAGGTGATGAGCCGCCTCAGAACGATGTCGCGTGAACAGCTCATCCACAGCTTTAGCCGGATGAACTGGACGGCAGCCAAAGCCGCGCTCCAGCGCGAATTGGATGAAGGCAAACAAAACGCCAGGCGCAGCCTGAAAGAGCGGCTGGCTGGCATGGTGGAAGACAACATCGGCAGCAACATTTTTGGCGATACGCTGGCGGACAACATTCGCGGCGTAGACAGCAGCGCCGATCCTCGTGAGCAGGAAAAAGCGCTCTGGCAACAGCGGCTGCACCACGAAGCCTTCCGCGCCATCGCCCTGGAACTGGCCTGGATTAACCTGGAGGGCACTTTTCCCGACGAACCCTCTACCGAACCAGACGATTGGGTGTAAAATGATGGCCTATGAAACGGCTCACCGAATTTCTGCGTCTGCTTACCTACAAATTATCACCCAGCCTCAAAAATCAGCCACCGAATCTGCAAGAGATGGCGCTCTTGTCGATGACATATTTTTACTTCCTGCTGCCATTTTTCATTGTGGCGACTGCCTGGCTATGGTGGGCGACAGATTGGCAGCTGCTGCTGGATAATTGGGGTATCCTGCTCTTTTTGCTGCTGCTGGTTTCACAAGTGGCGCAACGGCCGTTTACCCTCCCCATCTCGCTCACAGAGAATGTTACCCTTCCTTTCTCTACCTCACTATCCAGCCTGCTCAGTCTGGCAATCCTGCTTATTTTTGGCCCCAGCGCGTTGTGGATCATCTGGATTGTGGGGTTGGGGCAGGCCCTCTACACTGGCTGGCAAGACGGCCGTCAGCAAAACCTGCCCTACCTCTTTGCCCTCAATAACTTCGTCCAATCCAGCGGTACATCCATCTTGATGCTGCTGATTGCCGGCGTTGTGTTCACCGCCGCAGGTGGCAGCTACCCCTTCCAGGCAAACCGTTTGGCTGACTGGCTGCCCGCCATTTGCAGCATTTTGGCGCTCGTCATAACGCCCGTGCCCATCTACTTTTTGCCCACCTGGAGCGTCACCATCCAAAGTGGCCAGCCGTTGAACGGGCAAACCATTTTTCAGCTCATTGGCAGCAGCCTCCTGCTCTCGCTTTTCACCGTGCCGTTTGCCCTGCCGCTGGCGCTTGTTTACGAGGCACAAAACGCCGCCCTGTTCATTTTGTTTTGCCTGGCAGTGGCCTGCACCAACATGCTGGCTTACTTTTTGAGCCAGTTCAATCTGCTCACCCAAACCCGCAGCAAAGAGCTGCACACGCTGGAAAAACTGGGCCAGCAGCTCATCACGGCCCCGGCCGATGGCTCTACGCTGGAAACTACGCTGGCGGAACACCTGCCGGGCCTTTTTCCCAATGACCACCTCGTCGTCAATTTGTTTGCTGAACTGCCGGATGGCGAGGCACCCGCCTGGCCCACGTTCATCCTGCAAACCGCTGCTAACTGGCCCCCTGTCCCACAAGCGCAATGGCAGCGCATTCGCAGCGCCGAAGCAACCAGCCTGGTAGATAGAGATGTGAAGCTGCCAGGGCAAAGCGCGCCTTCCGGACATCGTTTTTTGGTGAAGGTCCTCATTGCTGGCGAGGCGGAAACGGTGCGCTGCGTGGGCGCGCTTTATTTGCAGCGGATGCCGTCGCGCCGCACGCCAGCTCAGGTGCTGCCCACGCAGCAGGAGCTGGCCAGCCAGATCGGCTCGGCGCTGTACCGGGCGCAAACGCACCAGAAAACGGTGCAGCGGCAAAAGATGGCCCAGGAGCTGGCTTTTGCCGGGCGCATTCAGCAAAGCTTTTTGCCTAACCAGATTCCGCAGCATCCCAATTGGGAATTTGCGGCTACGCTCATCCCGGCGCGAGAAACGTCGGGGGATTTTTACGATTTTGTGCCGTTGGGCAACGGCCGTCTCGGTCTCGTGGTGGCAGATGTGGCGGACAAGGGCACCGGGGCGGCGCTCTACATGGCGCTCAGCCGCACCTTGATTCGCACCTATGCCATGCAGTTCCCCGATGACCCAGGCAAAGCGCTGCAATTTGCCAACGAACGCATCCTGACCGACACGGAATCGGACCAGTTTGTGACGGTATTTTACGGGGTGCTGGAGCTGGAAAACGGCCGTTTTACCTACGCCAACGCCGGCCACAACCCCACCTTTTGGCTGGGCCAGACGGTGAAAACTCTCACCAAAACCGGCATCCCGCTGGGCATGTTTGAAGGCATGGCATGGCAGCAAGAATCCATCCAGATCAGCGTGGGGGACAACCTGATTTTGTACAGCGATGGCGTACCGGAAGCGCAAAACGGCCAGCAAGAGGAGTTTGGCGAAGAGCGCATGTTGGCCATCGCCCAGCAGCCATTTGCCAACGCCACCGCCCGCCAAAACGGCATCGCCGACGCCGTGCACGCCTTTGTCGCTGGCGCGCCCCAGTTCGACGATATTACCCTGATGGTTGTGACGCGGAATAAAAAGTTTACAGTAATTGAGTAATTACGCAATTGCCCAATTACCCAATCCATCGCTAAAATAACTGCCATGCGTAAAGGTGGGTTTTGGCTGCTGAATGGTCTGCTGATTCTGCTTTATGTGTGGGCTTTGGGGGAGGAAACGGCCGTTTCCCTCCAGGTGAGCAATGGCCGCTGCATTGCCGCCGTGCCGGAGCGCTACATTGGCATCGACTGCCCGGAGATGGGGGTGGGCAGCCAGGTGGGGCTTTATGCCACGCAGCCAACCACCGACCGCGTTGAGCTGGCCAGCTATGCCCCGCTGCGCTGGCTGGCCCCACACACCGCCTGGGCCGATCTCACCTTGTACCCGCTGGATGGCCAACCCATCTGGCGGCAAACTTTCAACCAACCCAACTGGAGCGAGTGGCAAACCGTCAGCGGCGGTTGGGCCACACGCTGGGGCGAGCTGCACGGCAGCGCCAGCCAAAACAGCCTTCTGCTCAGCGAAGTCGTCACCGATGATTTTATCCTCACCAGCAGCCTGCGCCGTGCTGAAGATGAGGCAGGGCTGCTGCTGCTTAATCCCGACGGGCAAACAGGCTTCGTATTTGTGGTCGATGGAGCGGATCGACGGGGCGTGTGGTGGGCGTGGGAAACCGGCCGTGCCACCACCCCGCTCGTCGGCATCCCCTTCCAAAAACCATTTGTGGAGCAGGCCCAAACTTTACTGAGACTTTTGCTCACCGGACATCAGGCGGCACTTCTGCTTTTAGGAGTGGCTTGGGTTATTAAAAAAAAGGCAGGAACACAGAGTTGCACAGAGAAAACACAGAGTTTCACAGAGAATTTAGAGAAATCTCTGCGTAACTCTGCGGCATCTCCGCGTAACTCTGCGTTCCAAAAAAACGCCCTCGTTTTCCTCAGCCTCCTCACCTTCGGCCTCACCCTCCACATCGCCAGCGACGTGCTGGCCCGCGTGCCGCACGTGCAGGATTCGCTGACCTACCTCTTTCAGGCGCAAACGTTGGCGCGGGGCGAGCTGTGGGCACCCGCCTCGCGCCTACCCGAGTTTTTTGAGCAGGAGTTTTTGCTGGTGCAGGACGGCCGTTGGTTTGGCAAATATCCCCCCGGCTACCCCGTTGTGCTGGCGCTGGGCGTGCTGTTGAATGCACCCTGGCTCATCAATCCACTGCTGGCGACGCTGACGGTGCCGCTGCTGTACCAGTTGGGGCGGCGGTTGTTTAACGGCCGTATCGCCCTCCTCGCCGCCGTCCTGATGACCCTCTCCCCCTTCTTCCTCTTCCTCTCCGGCAGCCAGATGGCCCACGCGGCGGAGCTGTTTTGGTTGGTTTTGTTTATGATTTGTTGGTGGGTGGTTATGGAAGGAGGAAAGAAGGAACACAGAGTTACGCAGAGGAGACACAGAGGGGCACAGAGAGTAGGGCTGGCTTTGGGGGCTGGGTTGGCGGCGGGCATGGCTTTTTTGACGCGGCAGTTAACGGCCGTTGCCATCGTTACTCCCTTTTTCCTGCTCACTTCCTGGACCAGCCCACTGCCCTGGCGAAGCCGTCTGCAAAAAGGCGTGGTTTGGTTGGCAGGATTGCTGCCCCTGGTGGCCCTGCTCTTTGCCTACCAGTGGGCTGTCACTGGCGATCCGCTGCAAGACCCGCGCCTGCTGTACTGGCCCTACGACCAGCTCGGCTTTGGCGACGATGTGGGCGAAGCGCCCAATCTGCTGGAAATTGACCTGCTGGACGAGGAACCGGGCTACGCCGTGCTGTGGCGCACCGACCCCAGCCAGCCACCGCGCGGCCACACCCCCCAGCGCGGCCTGCACAACATCCTGCACAACTGGCAGGCGCTGCAAACAGACCTGTTCGGCTGGCTGCCCCTGCTGACGTTTAGCTTTTTGTGGCTGGGGTTTTTGCTGCAACGGTTGTCCTCAGCCGCGCCGTCCCGCCTCGACTGGATTCTTTTAGCCACGCTCGTTTTGCTGGTGGCTGCCGAGGCGTTTTACTGGCATTCCGGCATTATGTACGGGCCACGCTACCTGTACGGCGCGCTGCCCGCCCTGGTACTGCTGACGGCCCGGGGGGCTCAGGCGTTGGTCCACTGGCTGGGAGGGCGGTTGGGCTGGTGGTTAACGGCCGTTCCGCTCGCGCTGCTCATTCTGGGCAACATTTTCATCACCTTGCCGCAGTATGCTCAAAGCTACCGGGGCTATAATTTTGTGGTGGGAGATAAGGTGGCGCTGGTGGAAACGGCCGTTCCGCCCGACGAAAAAGCGCTCATCTTTGTTACCAGCCCCACGGGCAACTGGTGGGAGTACGGGGAGCTGTTTGTGGGGAATGGTGGAGGTGTGAACGGCCGTCTCGTCTTCGCCCGCGACCTCGGCGACGAGGCCAACCGGGCTCTCCTGGTTTACTATCCAAACCACATCCCCTATCGCTTTGATGAAAATAAACTGTATCGGCTTGATTAAGGAAAGGTAATCATGGACCAACCAAACCTCTCAAACCCGCAGGCTTTTTATGAACAGGTGTGGCAGCTGGCCAGCCAAATTCCGCGCGGGCGGGTGGCCACCTACGGCCAGTTGGCACAGCTCATTCCCTGCCCGGCAGGTGTTGAGCCAGACGACTATCAGGCGCTTGGGGCACGTTGGGTAGGCACAGCCATGGCCGCCTGCCCAGGTAACGTTCCCTGGCAGCGGGTTATCAACGCGCAGGGCAAAATCAGCCAGCGCCCCGGCGCGGAAAGGCAGCGCCATTTGCTGGAAAATGAGGGCATCTTGTTTGTAAAGGACCGAATTGACCTGAAGGTGTACCAATGGCGCGGTCCCGGTGAACCAGAGCAGCCGCGGCAGGCCAGGCTTTTCTAATACCGGCCATCTGTATTTTTGTTGTTGGAATATTTGCCTTCCCCAAAATAGAACAAATTTTCTAATTGGGTATTGACATATGCTTATATAGGAATATAATGCTGCTATGGCTCGCACACCAACCACACACGACCCATTTAATGCGATAGCCGAACCGAAAAGACGTGAGCTTCTGGAACTGCTGGAAGCTCAAGAACTGTCTGTCAACGACATTGTGGCGCGGCTTGGCTGGTCCCAGCCCATGGTGTCTAAGCACCTGGGTGTGTTAAAGCAGGTTGGATTGGTGAGCGAGAGGCGAGACGGCCGTCAACGATTCTATCGCACCAACGCGGAGCAGTTGAAGACCATCTACGACTGGGTGGCCCCGTTTGAGCGTTATTGGAGCGAAAGATTCAATCGCCTGGATGAAGTTTTGGAACAAATGAAAAAACAAAACAAGGAGCAATAGCATGTCCACAAAAAAGAACAAAACAACCATTACGGCAGAACCGGGTAAGCAAGAATTATTCATTACCAGAGAGTTTGATGCACCGAGAGAGCTTGTTTTCAAGGCGCATACAGATCCAGAACTATATGCTCAGTGGCTTGGCCCACGTGGCCTAACCACAACTTTTGAAATTTTTGAGCCTGTCAGCGGTGGCAGGTATCGGTTTATCCAAAAGGATAAAGAGGGGAACGAATATGCCTTTCACGGCGTGAGTCATGAGGTCACTGCGCCCGAAAGAATGATCGGCACGTTTGAGTTTGAGGGACTTCCCGAAGCAGGACACGTCATCCTCGAAACGACAAGATTTGAGTCTTTACCGGGTAACAGAACACGAATCACAAGTCAATCCGTCTTTCAATCTGTCGCCGATCGGGACGCCATGATCCAATCCGGCATGGAAACTGGCGTCAATGAAGGCTACGAGCAGCTGGATGAGCTGTTGGCCACACTGTAAGACAAAATTATTTAGCGACGAGAAAAACAAGTACAGTGAACAAGAAAATAATCAAAGATTACGCAGATACAAAAATCCGTTAAATCTGCGCAATCTGTTGATAAAAATCTTTGTTGGTTCTGGCTTGTCCAGGTTAGGAGCAAAATATGAAAAAAATTACCCCCTTTTTATGGTTTGATAACCAGGCTGAAGAAGCCATGAACTTCTATGTCTCCATTTTTAACAATTCCGAAGTTTTGTATGTAAACCCAGGGCCGAATGGTGTGGCTCAATCTGTAGGATTTGTGTTGGAAGGTCAGGAATTTATGGCCATGAACGCCGGGCCACAATACAAGTTTAACGAGGCCATTTCGCTGTTTGTGAACTGCCAGACACAGGCCGAAGTTGACGGACTGTGGGAAAAACTAACGGCCGATGGCGGCGAGGAAAGCATGTGCGGCTGGCTAAAGGATAAGTTCGGCCTTTCCTGGCAAATCATTCCCTCCGTTTTAGGGGAAATATTGGGTCACCCAGACCGGGAAAAGGCCAACCGAGCCATTCAGGCCATGCTCCAAATGCAAAAGATAGTCATTGCCGACTTGCAAAAAGCGTTTGAGGGTGATTGATTGATGAAAAAAGTGAAAAGTGGCCGCCACTAGCCACTTTCACTTCTCACTTTCTACTCCCACGCCGTCGTCTCATCCAGCGCCGCCTTTTGCTCTGGGGTGAGCGTTACAGTTGCCCCCAATACTGTATCCTCCAACTGGGCAATGGAATTGGCTCCGATGATGGCGGAGGTAACGGCCGTATTGGCCAATACCCAGGCAATTGCGGTCTGGGCAATGGTCGCGTTGTGGATTCTGCCAATGGTTTCTAGCTTGTCTACGGCCGTAAATCCCTGCTCGTTCATGTACCGGTTGCGCACCCCTTCGGCCCGTTTGGAGTCCGGCAGCGGCGTATCGCGGCGGTATTTGCCGGTGAGAAAGCCGCCCGCCAGCGGGCTGTACGGAATCACCCCCACGCCTTGATCCAGGCAAAGCGGCTGCAATTCCCGCTCAAATTCGGCGCGGTGGACCAGACTATAATGCGGCTGGAGGCTGTCGAAGCGGGCCAGCTTGTGCACATCGCTCACCCAGAGCGATTTGGCCAGCAGCCATGCTGGGTAGTTAGAGCAGCCGATGTAGCGCACCTTGCCCGCCCGCACCAAATCAGTCAGGGCAGACAGGGTTTCGTCCAGCGGCGCCTCTTCATCTGGCCAATGCACCTGGTACAGGTCGATGGTCTCCGTTTGCAGGCGGCGCAGGCTGTTTTCCACCGATTGCATGATATGCAGGCGAGAGAGCCCCTGGTCGTTGGGGCCGTCCCCCATTTGCCCGCGCACCTTGGTGGCCAGCACAAGGCTGTCGCGCCGCACGCCGCTGGCCGTGAGCCAATCGCCAATAATCCGCTCGCTGACGCCGCCGTCGTTCCCCTCCACCCAGCGGGAGTAAACGTCGGCGGTGTCGAAGAAGTTGCAGCCTAGCTCCACCGCCCGGCTCATGATGGCGTGGCTGGTAGGTTCATCGGCCGACCAGCCAAACTGCATCGTGCCCAGGCAAATGGTGGATAGCTTCAGGCCAGTGCGGCCCAGTCGTCGGAATTCCATCTGATTGTCTCCTTGTCGAATAGCTTATGTAAATAATACTTCATCTTGAACGAATTTTCGCATATATTGCAAAAGCGCTGGCCCTCTCACAAACCCCAACTTTTCGTTAATGGCTAGCATCCCCTGATTGGCCGCATCATTTTGTACTTCTATCCGCTGATACCCTCGCTGGCGAGCAAACAAAATCCCGTGCAGCTTTAAAGCCAGCGCTATTCCCCGTCGCCGGTAGGCACGATTTGTCCCTGTCAGGTCAATCACCAGCGACTTCGGGTCGATTTCGAATAGTGAACTTAGGCCCACATAGTCATTCCCATGAACCGCCACCATCAATCCCTCGGCTACCAGGGAAGGATTTCTGAGCACCTGGTTTGAAAACTGGGTAAAGGTCATAGGGGTGACAGGGACCAACATGGGCACATCTTGATCCAGCTCTGTTTGCAATTGATGCAGTTTTCGTTCGCGGTCTGGGTCATCGGCAAGGTCGGTAAACGATACGATCTTAATGCCCTGTGCTCCTAATTGAGCTTTGTAGTCGGGAAATTGTTTCTCATCAAAGGTAAACAGATCGAGGCTGGATTCCCAGCGACGGCCGAATTCTTGGAACCCTTGATTTTGCGCGAATTTCAGACTGGCCAGAGCATCTTCTCTTATTTGTACTCGGAGCGTGAAGCGCTGCCCTGGCGGCAGATTTTGCCAGAGAGCCGTGTATAAGGCAGAGCCGATCCCCTGTTTTTGGTAAGAGGGGGCCACACAGACATCAACCCAAAAAGCATCCGGTTCAAACATATCGGCATATTGAGTGTACCAACTAAACCCCACAACTTCATTGTCTAGAACGGCGACGAATCGTTGAAATTGGCAAATGGCGGGACGTGTTTGGTCACGGTACTGGAGGATTTCAGCTGAGGCCGAGGCATAAGGTTTAGCCGCTGCCAGGACGGCCGCTATCTGGGCGTAATCTTCTTGATTAGAGGGTCTTATCTTAAATTTCATACCTGTTGAAAACCATAAAAACTAATCGTCACCTCCCCTGTTCCGGCCCGGCTACCACTCCGCGTAGAGAAAACCAGGCAAAGCAGTGCGCTTAGGGGGATGGCCTAAAAATACAACGTTCGTCCCAGAACAAACACATAAATAAATACCACAACTCCAGCCACAGCAAGCCATTGCCACTTACGGTGGATTTCTAAGGGCTGCTTGTCAAGTTTTACAAAGCTTTTTGCCCGAAACCATTGCATCATCCAAAGAAGAGGTGACAAACCGCCGATGACTGCAAACAAGCCAGCCGTTACGGGTAAACTCAAAAGCCCAAGGGGATTGAAAAAACCAGCTAGTAGTATGATCAAAACGGCGGTGGCAAATGAAAGGAGGCTGAGCTTGTTGGCACGACGAATCTGCTCGTCAGGATCACCGCCAACCATCTTCCCGAATTCCTGTAAAGCCAGCCAAACGAAAAACATAAAGAGAAATGAGCCAACTATCGTCATGAAAACTCGCCATACCCAGGCTGGCTCCCAGCCAGCAATCACAGTTGCCATATCACCGATATTGGCGATACCAGAGAACATCCAATAACCAGCCCCATACAGCCAATTCATCAACATGAATAGCCAGAGAAAGAACCATATTTCAGATGGGTACCTTCTTGGACTGCGCACAATTATCCACAACAAAACACCTGCAATGATATTGAAGGTTGGGGCGCTGCCAGCAACTATTTTTCCTTGCCAGATCATGGAGCTGTCACAAGAAACATACAAGGCTGAGTACTCTTGCAAGTGACTACCAACCATGAGACAGGCAAGGGCATGAATGCCTTCATGCACAGCCACATTAAGACTAATTGCAATTGCCGCAATCGCGACAACGGTTATCCAGTCAACATGGGGTTTGCGGTTTGCGGCTATTTCATTCATTTATGTTTATTTCCTTCAATTTGCGGTTGTTGAACCAGGCAAGTATAGCGGAGAAAATACGGCCGGTCTACGACAGCCGGGCGTCAGGGGGTGTCGTTCTTGGCCGCTAGACTACCGTTTTGGCAGATCCTCAGCCAGTCGATCAATTATCTGTGTGCACATATCTCGGTAAGGATAATAAGTTGTCCGTTTTATCTGTATTCGGTTCGAACGGCCGTTCATAGTCCCGGTAATACACGGTGACCTTGCCGTTTTTGGTCATTTTGCGAATGACCAGGTGGTTGCGCCCCAACACTAAAATCTTGCGCTGCTCTAGATCGGCAAATTCGTGCGGTTCAAGGTCGAATTTCATGCGGGTGTCCAGCTCGGCCCGCATGCGCCCGGGCACCGCGCTGCTCACCACCTTTTCCAGAATTTCGTTAAAACGCGCCGTGATCTCCGCTTCCGTGGGCTCTCGGCCCAGCTCGTCCCGCAATTCGTCAATGGCCCGTTGACGGATGGCCGCACCGTTTGAACTGCGCAGTTCGTTGCGCAGTCGGCTGCGGCTGAGGCTTTCAATTTCTGGAAGTTCGGTTTGGGAAACTGCCAGTATCTGGAAGATCTGGTTGTCGATCACACTGACCTTTTTGGGTAGATAATCCAATTCCTTGATATGGCGATCTTTGGCCGCAATGCGTGCCAGCACCTGGTCCAACAAAAGCGACACACGGTGTGATTCAATATCACCCTGCGGCGGCAGAAGCTCGACAAAGGGCATCCGATCTGTTGCGGCGAAGACGTTTACCAGATCGTTGTTGCGGAAGGGGCCAATATCGTTGGCCCGGTAGACTAAACCGTTCACTACGTTGGCGGCATCCCGGGTTTCTGAGCGAATCACCATGTTTTGCAGCGGTTGGAACCGCCGGCCGATAAACACATTTTTCGCATCGAAAGCGAAACCGTGTTGGTTGACCTGAATGTCGACATCGGCCGTTTCTACACGATGGTGGGTACTGTACAACGGATCCCAACGCCGCACTTCCACGGTCAGTTTATGGGGCAGGGTATCGAGAAACGAGGTCCGGTCCAACTGGGCTTGAATGGAGGATTGCGCCATGCTTTCACCGACGCGCTCGATAATTTTGATGGTGAGCAGTGACAAAAACAGGAGGGAAAGCCCAAGTTTGGGCATTACAAATGACAGGGCCGTGGTGAGGAAGATCGCTACCAATTTCGCCGCCAGGCTCATATCCAGGTCAAAATCCACCTCAAAATCGAAGACGCCGTTTTCGGTGACGGTAGGTACCAGCCGGATTTTCATGTGGAAATCCGGATCGAAGAAATTATCGATGGCGTACTCGCCGTGAATATCAATCACCAGCACATTGGTGAACGCGCCCGGCGCGCCCGCTAAGACTTCGGGGCGAACGGAAATGCCCTTGATGACGCCCACCTGATCGTCACCATCCATTAAGGGAAAGTGAAACTTGCCTGGTTCGTTGGGCCTGGGCACCGCCATCTTGAATTTGAAATCATCGCTCAGCCTGCGGTATGTTTCTGGGGGAAAGGCAAAGGCCATTTTGGCGTCCGGCTCCAGAAAATTTTGGGCCAGGCTGCTGTCGCCACGGTCTGGCAGCAGCGAAGACGGGTCTGGGCTGCTCTGCAGGGCGAGATTGATATAGACGCCAATGGCGTTTGGTCTGTCGGGATCGTCCAGAAATTTACGGGTTTCGATGCGCTGCAGGCTGCCGCCACCGGCGACGGCAAACGGGACGCGCCGGTCAATCTGTGCTTTCATCTCGGACAGGATGCTTTCTTTGGAGGCGCCCAGGGAAACGGCCGCATCAATCAAAAGCCCGGTCACATCCAGCAGTACCAATTCCACGCCGATGTTGCCCAGCAGCCCGTCCTGACGGGTATCGAACACGACGTTAAAGCTGATGTGCAAATCGGCGGGCAGTAAATTTTCGGCGAGTACAGCCGGGGGCTGGGGCAGTAAATCAATTACGCTGGGAAACACTCGCAAAAGAATATCGGCGCCAACGGCATCGTCGGGCAGGATAGTGACCTTAAATTCATCGGCCTGATGGGAATAGACCGTGTCGACGATGTGCTGAAACGGGTGCTCGTTCCCCACAAAATCCGGGTACACCGGGTACAGCCGGCGCTGTTCCAGTTCGGCAGGTGGGTGCGTCAGCGTGGCGCGGTGGAAGGGATCACCATTTTCATCGATGCCGCTGGATTCTGACCACCAGGGAATCGAGCCAGTTTCCATTGAACAGAGCAAAAAATAATGGATGAATGCCTCTCCCATTAAAAACTCAACATCAAAGCCGGAGGTAATTTTTGATTGATCTACCATATGTTCCACTCCTTTACCGCGAATCGCGGTCCGCTAGTTGCGGCCAGTGCCGGTTTTATCGGCAGATGAGCAAAAGCCTTGTTTAGCAGCTGCTTATTACTGCATGTTCCTCCTTACAGGTATAAACGGATAAATGGGCATAATTTCCGGGGGTCGTTGGTTGCTGAGTGGTGATTCAGGGTGAAGGGGCGTTGATTGTTGAATAGGTGTTCAGAATGAAGGGGCATTCATTCCGAGTTCAGGCAGTATAAACAAAACCCCTTTGTTTCACAAGAGGTGAACGTTTTGCAGAAGCGGGAGCATCTTCGTGCTTTTTCGGGGTAACCAGGGAGAAGTTTAGGAGAGTTGAAGAGGGGAGATACGGCCGTTACCAACACCACAAACAACAAAAACCACCAAAACTCAAAGCGCGTCGCCGTGTCGGAGAAGTTGGCAAATTCGCACAGTCCGGTTTGCATCGCGTCCAGGGGCGTCTGGGGCGGCTAGGTTTCGTTGAGCATCAGCTCGCTGGGGTCGATGCCAAACGCCGCCGCCAGCGCCCGCACCGATTCGATAGAGGCGTTGCCGCCGTTTTTGCTGGCTGTTGCCCCAAAGTTTACCGTAAAACGGCCGTTTCTTTGAGCAGCCTCCGAAATTTCTGTGCAGCCAGTTCTGGACCCAGGCCAATGAAAGCGCTGCCTGGCGTAGGCGAGTCGGTGCGTAAGCCCATGATATTGAGGCCGGAATCTTCTATCAGTTTATGCATCTCCGACTTTTCGTAATCTTGTATCTGAATATTGCTCAGCTTGGCGGACATGACGGCCGGGGCTTCGCCCTCTTTCCCGGCGGCCCAGATGAGCCATTGCGGTGTCAGGACAGCACCGGTCAGGATCACTTCGGCTTTCCCGCTTAAGAAGCCCTTCTTTTTCTTTGTGGACGCAGTCTCGATGCCCACGAGCGCCGTCCCGACGATATCGCCAAGTTGGTAAGTTTCAATGTGACGCTGAATGGCTGTTGCCAGCAGCGGATTCATGTTATCCAGATCACATTCCCGTGTTGCCCGAAGGTATTCTGCCAAGTGTCATTCCTCCTGTTGCTCTGATTGGGTGTGTTGCGTTTGTGTAGATTACTGAAATTTCTTCCTGACAAAATCAGGATAATACAAAGCCATGCAGTCGGGGTACATACCGTGGGTGAATTCGGCATGGGGTTACGAAACATACATTGTTATAACCCGAGCCACAGCATATGACTTGACGGGCTGGCGCTGGCTGTTGCCCCAAAGTTTACCAGAAAACGGCCGTTTCTTTCATACCGTAGAGTTCCTGCTCAAGTATTCCAAAGATTGATTCCTAGGGCGATAGAAGCCGAGATCAAACTGGGAAAAACGATGACTAGAAGCCCCCGGAAAAAAGCCTTTCCATGATAGCGATAATTCTTCATCAAATGACCAGGAAGTCCGGGAACCTGAATGAATTTCGGGGTCCACCAACAAATGAGAAACCAATCGATCACTAAAAGATCGGCGAGGTTAAAAACGAAGTTCATCAAGTAAATGACGACTAAATAAACGGCGAAGGTGCTCAAAGGATCCCCTACGCTCAATATTCCTGCCTGGGTCAGGTTTAATACCGCAAAAATTGGAAAACCAATCACAAAAATAAAGAATGGAATCCCTACAAGGTTCGTAAGACGCTGTTCGGCCACTGTTTTAGCGGGTATCCTGGACTGAAGATCCTTCGGCAAATCATGAATCCACAGCCGAGGATTGGCAAAAAGAGAGCTCACAATCAAAGCACATAGTCCAAGAGCATGGAGACCAGAATAAGCCAAAATAGAAGGATCGGTGAACCTGTACATATAAATCTCCTCTCAATTAGTCTAACCTTACTAAGCCCATAAATTTGTAAGTCGGGCCTCTTTTAGCTTACAAAATGACGATAGATTCAATGTTTCCAGAACTCTTTGGCGCACCGAAAGCGCCAACCTAACGCTTGACTTAAGCCGACCCGCGAAGCGGATTCGGCTTGAAGGAATTGTTTGACCACAGCTCGCTATTTCACCCCAGCCTTGTGAAGCGCACGCTTGTGAGCTGTGAGAAGAATCTCTTTGACCTGGCTTGCAGATTTCTCAGATGGATTAATGATTGATGCCCAGCCATACTGGGCGTAAACCGGATGAGGCAAGAACGTATCGAGCGCCGAATAATCGAACCGGCCGCTTTGGGCTTCATGCTCGGCCGGGAGGTGGCCGAACAGTTCTTTGAATCCCTCTTTTCCCAAGTCGGCGTTGAGACGGAACAAGCCGCCTCTGTTGAGCCTGGATGCCTCGTCAAACCCGACGTAATCTTTGATCACGATGGTTGCAAAAGGCATTTTTGGCGATCTGCCGGAAGGGTCTACGATGTAGTAGAATGTGTCACCCCAGGATATTTCGGGGTCACCATTTTCCTCACTCGCTACAAACGGCTTAACATTGCCCAAACCCATGAGAAAATCGGTAATTTGTTGCTGATTCATTACCCCTCCAGCAGAGAAGCAAGTTCTGCGGTCTAACGCCACCATAACCTGGCCTGCCTGAACCCGCTTGCCCACTACGAAATGAAATTTGCTAAAGCCCGCGCCAAAGCTAATCACTGGCCGTTACCCAAAAGTTTAACGGTAAACGGCCGTTTCCGCCAAAAAAATAGCTAAGGAATGGCAATTTATTACCTGAACAAATGAACCGTAAAGTACGCCAAGGGCGCAAAGGAAATAAGGGAAAACTTTGCGCCCTTTGCTTCTTTGCGCCTTTGCGTCAAAAGATTTTCTGGCTTGTCCAGGTTGGGAATTAACGGATTGATCTGCCAGAGAAAAATTCGTTGTTTCCTCCAATTCGTTGTAGCTATTCGTGCCAAGGATTCATAAGGCGAAGCCAGCACTACGATAAGGGGAACGGCCGTTTTCAGCCCAACTTATCTCTTTTACAGGGTACAACATCTGGGGAGTGACGGGGGGAATTTCGGCACGTTCGCAGCGCCAGATCTAAACAGATTACAAAAGTTGTGCGGCGAGGACGCCGACCACAGCCCATGTGCAAGACCACACCGAAGTGGGGGAAACGCTAATGTTAGATTATGCCCTTTGCGAATATAGTTAAGTTGATGGGCGTAGGCGATATTTCGTCTGAACCCACATCTTTTTGATAAAGGCAATAACGGGATGTGTCCACTCCCCCATCACCTCGCCATTTTCCAGAACGTGTAACAGATCTTGAGGGTGATGAATAGGTTTGTCTGGAACCTCTGCCCAGGCAACACCAATGTCCGCCCAACGGTGAGCATCTGTGCCGGCACTACTAACTACCTCATGATCTTTGGCCCACTTTGCTGCCCTTCTGTTATAACGGGAGAATGAGATGCGCGCGTTAAACGTCTCTACAATATCTACATCGTTGGCTATTTGAACCAGCGCTTCGGGACGCAAGCGCCCTCTTTTCCAACGATCAAACCCATGCGGCAGCAGCACAAGCCCATCTTGCTGCTTAATGCGGGCCACCGTTTCCACAGCAGAAAGGCCGGGCGGCACTTTTTCTTTGAGGAACAAGCCAATAATCTCTCCTTCTAGGGTGCTGACTTCTTCGCCCACAATGATGGACAATGGCGGCTCTGTGGCTTTTTGCGCCGCCACCATTTTTTGTAACTCTTGAGCTCCCCATACTTCATCGTGGTCGGTGATTGCCTGGACGCGAATCTCTTGCTGACGGCAACGGGACGGGATTGCGGCCAGGGGAGTGATACAATCTATAGATGCCTCAGTATGACAGTGCAGATCAATTTTCATGGTTGTATTCTTCTCCATCTTCGGGCTCTGGTAACCAGATGCTGAGCGCCTGCGGCAATACTTCAACGTGAATGGTGGCCTCTTCAGGCACGTCCGGGTAGCGTCTTAAAGGAAACATCTCCTCGTTCTCATTGTGAAAATCGAAATCGAACGGCCGTACATAATCATCAACATGAAATGGAAAGCCTTTCCAGGCAATTTCCAGGTGGGGCACAACATACGTAGCCACGCTGGGCAGTTCGGCCATTTCCTCTGTGAGTAAACTGCTCATATATTGGAAATAACTTTCCCGCTGTTCGCCATCAATGCAAACGACATGCAACAGTCCATCCGTGGGATCGGCATCGGGGGCAAACTTTAGTCGGGGCCCCACTGAGCAGGTATTTAATATTTCTACGAGCAAAAACTCAGTAGATATCTCCTGATCTGGCAGACGTAACGTGGTGTGTTGTCCATATCCATCGCGAATCACCTCTACAATAGATTTGATGCTGCGCGTGATGCTCTTGCCTTTATCTGGATCATAGGCGGCTAACACCTGGGCAAAGAAACCGAAACCAGCACCTTCAATGAAGTAATCTTCCCCCCAAGGTGCGGTTATATGACCTAAGTCAAATTTGTGTTTATGTGGCCGGTTCAATCGTTTGACGATTTCCAGAGGCTTGCCAGTTATGCATAATGTTCGCGTTAAATTATTGGCGGTGCCCATAGGTAAAATTGCCAGTGCCGCCTTATCATTGCCAATCAGGCGCATGGCCACGGCTTTGGCGGTACCGTCTCCACCGGCAGAAACAACCAATCCCTCGACGCCATCCAGGATGGCATCCAGCTCCTCCATACTACGAGTCGCCTCATAGGAAGGTTGGTAACCGGCTTCCCGCAGTGCTTCTTGCAGCTCATCTGGAGAAAGCGATTGGGTATTACCTGCTTTTGTGTTGTAAATTAAAGTTGCTTTCATCAGCTTCTATATACCATCCTAACCTTTTTTGCCAGCCAATCGGCAGCGTTTGCCAACCAACGGCGCCTGGTGGAAATAAGGTAAGTGAGGGCAACGGCCGTAATCACCCCAACAAAATAAAGGCCGGGGTTCTGGCCGTTTCAAACCAAAGGGCAGCCAGCAACGAACCTATAATAAATATCACCTGGTCAATCGCGCTAGAAAAAACAACGGGAACACTGCTTTGGTCTACAGGCACATCTACCTGCTTCATCAGGCCCGCTCGGGCGGCAATGCCGCCCGGCAGCAATGTGGCTGCCTGCCCAGCCACATACGCCTTAAACGTATCAATCCAGGACAAATAGCTATCAAATGGCTCCATCAACAAGACAAAACGCCATGCTTTAAGCAGCAAATAACCTGTAGAAAGCAGAAGAATAAATGGAGCAAAAATGTAGTTGAAGCCTTTCAGAGCGCTCCATACTTCCTCTAAGGTAGGCGTTTATTCTCCATTAAGTTTAAGCTAAACCTAGGGAACTGCTTTCCCATCCTGCTCAAATTCTTTTTTTAAGGAGGTAAACAGGCGCAGAACTATAAAAGTAATGATTGTTATAATCAGCGCAATATCCAAGTAGCCAAAAGCGACAGAGGCACCCAAAGTACCCATGGCCCAAATACTGGCTGCTGTCGCCGTGCCCTTTACGCCACCATCATTTTTTAAAATGGCCCCACCACCAATAAAGCCCATGCCGGTTATTAAACCTTGTAAAACGCGAGCGGTGGCGCTTGTGTTGGTGCCTGCCATATCGATGGCAATAAGAAGGTAGCCACAACTGGCTACCGCTACTAAAGGAAAGGTCCGCAGCCCCATAATACGGGTCGATCTTTCACGATTAATAGCGATGGGTAAGGCGAGGACAAAAGCAGTTACCATCTTGACAAGATGGGAAAATATGCGCTCCCAATCAGTAAAGGTTGCAATAAATTCTTCCATAGTATAGCTACTTTTACTGTGATTTGTTTACTCTTTTTTTGTCCAACGGCCGTTTTCCTTCTCATACTTCTGCTTTACGGCCGACCAGGCTACCCGGTGGGCCGTCTCTTCCCGAGAAGCATCGCCGCGCCGATCTTCTGGATCTGCATATCCATCCCAGGCGCTGTTGTACGCTTCCTTATAAATTTCTTGCGCATGTTTGGGCAAATTGTCTTTTACAGAGTCAGGTAACTCTCTAATTGAACGATATGGCATCTTGTTTCTCCTATTCTTTTTTCCAGTGCTCAGCTGTTTTTACTGTACAAACCAATGTCCTCAAAAAACAATATGCCTCGTTAGTCAACCAAGGTACAGGTTAGATATATTCTTTAACCATCTGTTTTTGCCTTTCGTCTCGAAAATCTTCCTAACAAATTACAAAAGTGGTGCGGCGAGGACGCCGACCACAGCGCACAGAGAAGACCATGCCTTAGCGGGGGGGTAAGCCAGAATTGGCAGACGGCAAGTATATCTTAATTATATCTCCCTCTATACCTCATCCACATAGACGAACGCCGGCCCCAACCTTTACACTATTGTGAAAGGGGGAGTTTGTCATAACGGTTGCTCGCTCCGAAAGCCGAATTGGGCGGGTGTTAACTTATTTAGTGAAGGAGATGAATATGGATACGGTTACAGTAGTCATTACTATCATCGTCTTCTTGGTTCTGGCGAGCATCCTGGGCTGGGTCTTCTTTCGCCGGCAAAGGACGGAAAACCTGCGTGAGCGGTTTGGTCCTGAGTACGAACATGCTGTGAAAGAAGTCGGCAGCCGGGGTGAGGCCGAAGCAGAACTGGAAAAACGACAAAAACGCGTAGAGAAGCTGGAGATTCACCCCCTTCCATCGGAGACACGCCAACTGTTTGCCCAGCGGTGGAAGGCCGCCCAGGCCCGATTTGTAGATGACCCCGCCGGAGCGATCAGCGAAGCGAATCAACTTGTCAGGGAAGTGATGGCGGCTCGTGGTTATCCAATGGGTGACTTCGAGCAGCGCGCGGCCGATATTTCCGTCGATTATCCTGATGTCGTGAGAGATTATCGGGCGGCACGAAAAATTGCTCTGGCCAACGAGCGAAATGAGGCTGATACGGAAGATTTGCGGCAGGCAATGGTCTATTACCGGAACTTGTTTGAGGATCTGCTTGGATCCGTAAGGACAGCCCCTAACGGACGTAAGGAGTTAGTATAATGAATGAGCAAGTTAGTGAACAGCGTTTACACACTTCGGACGTAGTGGAAATGGCCGAGCGCCAGTATACGTCTAAAGATACGGCCGTACGATCGGCTGAGATGAAAGAAACAGCATTGTTTAACGAGGATGAGGCGGAAGACTTTCGTTCGCGCTGGAACGCCATCCAGACCAACTTTGTCGATGAACCGCGTTCGGTCGTCGAAGAAGCTGATAGTCTGGTTGCCCAAACCATTAAGCGCATCGCGGAAGTATTTGCCGATGAGCGCACCCAACTTGAGGAGCAGTGGAGTCGTGGTGACGACGTCTCCACTGAGGATCTGCGTCTCACGTTACAGCGCTATCGTTCTTTCTTCCACCGGCTTCTCTCAGTTTAACCAACGAGCAGCCATTTAGTGAAAGAGTAAGCGGTTGAGGCTACTCGCTAACCGAAGACCTCGCCCGAGCAGGTGAGACGGCCGTTTCCCTACCACCAACTCTAAAAGGCCAGGAATGGGATACGGCCGTATCCCCCTGCACCAATCCCGACTGTAGCATAAGCCCACGCTGCGACAAGGGGAACGGCCGTTTTCAATTCAACTTATCTTTCTTTCATAGGGTATTACAAGGAAAGGTTTGGGGGAGATACGGCCGTTCTAACACCAAGTTATATTCCGCTTAGCTTGAAATGGTTGCCGGACTGATGGCTTAAACGAAACTTTGGAGGACTACCCTTGGGCCAAGGTGCGTACCGGTTTTGGAGTAACCAAGCGCCGAACTCCTTGCTGATAATCTCACGGCACGAACCCGACCAGAATGATGGTTTGTCGATGTTAGCCTCGACACGCTGGCCATTCGGCAGTTCGACTACAAGCGTACGCCAGCTTCTCTGGATATTACGATCTCGATCAGTTGCATCGAACTTGAACCCGTATCCCGCCCCATTTCGATGATGCTTTCCATTGTTCCAAGCCGTCACAATCATGATTATCCTTCAAGGCACATAACGCCTACTTCTACGGCGTTCCCCACCACCAACTCTAAAAGGCCAGAAATGGAATACGGCCGTATCCCCCCACACCAATCCTGACTGTAGCATAGAACATGCTGCGACAAGGGGAACGGCCGTTCCCTACCACCAACTCTAAAAGACCAGGAATGGGATACGGCCGTACCAACCTGACCAATCCTGACTGTAGCATAAGCCCACGCTGCGACAAGAGGAACGGCCGTTTTTAGCCCAACTTATCTCTTTTACAGGGTACAACAGCTGGGGAGTGACGGGGGAATTTCGGCACGTTCCCAGCGCCAGATCTAAACAAATTACAAAAGTGGTGCGGCGAGGATGCCGACCACAGCCCACGGTGAAGAGCTCGCCGCAGCGGGGGTTGGGGGCGTGTCAAATACCAAAACCCTACAAATTACAAAAGTGTACGGCGAAAATGCTCGCCTCAGCCCGTTGAGAAGACCACGCACCAGCAATGTTCTTTTTACAGGGAAAGAGGGGAGAGTGGGGGAAAGGGATACGGCCACACTGCACTCTGGGGCAGATCAAAGTTTATCCTTAACAGTACCTTGTTACCCATTAGCGACAACGAAATGCTGTAATTTATTCTGTGAATTTTGGTAGGCATCAATTTTCCCTACAGTAAGTTTGGAGTATTCTCCACTATTAATTTTTGATATTAATTCTTGTTCTAAAGAGACAATTGATTCTTTAATCCTACGCATGTCTTTGCCCAAAAATTTTGCAATCGGATATTCATCCCCAGTGTTAAAATCCTCAATTTTTTCGTCGAGTAGTTGTATGAAGACCTCATATTTGGAAACTGCCGTATCGATATTTCCACTCGCTTTCTTTTCGAGGATGTAAACAGATGCAATTAGGTGTTCTACAATTTGAAGAGCAACAGACAGAGCCTCATCCTTTGGTTTCTTTATATCATGTGCTGCATCGTTGCCCATAAATCGAATTCCATGTAGCCGTTCAGCATCATTTTTAGATATATATCCAGAAATAGCCAATTTATTAATTCTTACGTCTAAACTTCTTCCTGGGATTTGCAAATCATTGCATACAGCTTCAACAGCAGCTCTTAAACCAAATCCTGCAAGTACCTTAGAGTCTTCACGCAATGCCATTAGAACTTCTGAATATATAGTTCTAACAATACTAGGAAGCTCCCATAAACCTTCAATTTCTTTATGTCCCTTGACGGCCTTTGGATAAACGGTTACATCCTCCGGCACTTCCCAGTGATCATCATGTGTTGGATACGCCGACTCAAAGTCATAAAAAACTTTACGAAAGGACTTAGTGTCACACCCAAGACATTGCAATATCTGATAGGTGATATCACAGTGGTATGTATCGCGATGAGACTCTGTATGCTCAGATAGTATTTCGTGGTTTGTCAGCTTATGGCAATTACGACAATAACTTTTCACAGATTTCTTACTCATATTTCCTTAGTACATCGTATGGGTGACACCCACCTAAGCCATGCTTGCTTCCTGCCGACTGCAAGCCCTGTCAGGCGGCTGTAACTTTAGTCGATTGGCTTTCCAGCTCTTCGCATTTCGTCCGAAAACCAAGCGCCATAACCTGGCGGAGCATCCTTGCTGGGGCGGAATTCAGGACTGTGCCAATATGCGGCAGCCTTTGGCGAAATCCTTGGCCTTATGTTCCAGTCAACTAGCGTATCGAAAATGTGATCATAATGATCTCCAAATTCCTCATTGAAGTCGATTGCATATAGCCCCCAGTTTTCCAACACGAATGGATCCAGGATCTTGAACACGAACTCTACCGTCTTGACCGATGGGTCATAAGTAGGTGGGGCAAAGTGTTGAATTGCGTTTCGCAAACGCCCAAACGCTTCGTATACGTCTGGCTCGCTTATTGATTGCCCAGTCGTAGCCCATAACCGTTCTGGGAGTTGTCGAAAATCTATTGTGCGCCCCTTTTCTAACAAATCCTCAAATGAGAGATGAGTTCCTTGAGCCTGAATTGACTTGGGTATTTGATCGAAAATTAGTAGTGGATGCTCAGCAGCAATTCTTGCCTTAATGAGAATCTCCGTGGCGTGAGCTGCGTTTAGGACGGAGAGATTGCCCCAGTGCGAGTTCTCCATATTTGAATACAACGATAGTCGTAGGGCATGTGTAAGCGCGCCTAGGCCAAGTTCTTTCATATGTTCACTAATGGTTTTCAACTTTTGCTGCATAACCTTGTTTTGGAAACCTTGCTACGGCACGGTCTCCCGCGCTGTGGCAGGCGTCCCGCCTCGCCACATTCTTTGCTATTTCGGGGCTGGCATAGTAAGCAGTACGGCGGGGACGCCGTGCCGCAGCCAGTTGAGTTACTCGCTAATCGAAAACCTCATCCGAGCAGGAGTTTATTTTCCATTTTAGAACTTGAGCCTGCTTATCTTATTTGCTTTATTTTTGTTAGGTTGTAGAAATAATTCAATAAAGAATTTACACATAAGATTCCAAAAGATGCTTCCCCAATGACGATTTTGTAAGTTACCTTTGATTTTTGAGCGACTATTTACATTTATCTGATAAAAATCAGTAAACTTTAATACTTTGTTGTAAATCATTCGGAATGCTAATTTGTACATGATCACCAAGGCCGAAAAAACGAAAAGTAACAAAAGGAAAAATAGCAGACCATCAATTTGCCAAATGTCTTTATTCAAATAAATCCAAACCCCTAATGCAATCGGGAATATTATAAATATTATTAGGGCTAAAAAGACATACATTTTTGTATATACAAAGATTTCATTAAAGAGGTCTACCTCTGTTTTGCTTGTTTTAGTTTGGTTTCTGCTTTCCTTTTGACGTCTACGAATAGGCTTTGGTAGCCTTGGCGTAGGAGGCACTTGTGTTACATTGATATTGACATTTTGTCTTCCAATAACTGTTCCAATGCTAATACTTCCGGGACTTGCTGTACTTTGCGCGGCTACAGGAATCGAAAACGTTTTTGGCCAGAATAATCGAGGCCGAAGTTTTGCTAACTTTGATAAAAGTAAGTCTTGATCTTGATTAGACCCTACAAAACGCAAAAGATACCGGACATACTGCGGTTTATTAGCCGGTTGAGGTACTCCTTCCCAATCAATTCCCAAACTAAAATAAAGTTCACGTAAGTCGTTCAGATCAAAATACTTCATGATCATTTCATGCATTTTTTGGGTATCAGGATCTTGCGACATACTACTCATTCAGGAATTCCAAGTTTTGATAAATAATTGCCACGATTGAAAGTCTGGTTGAGATATTCTAAAAGATTAAAATTGCTATTGCAAATTAATTATTCGGAAGATCATCTACCGCTATTTTGTAATGCCAAAAGTATGTGGATAATTGCGGCATGTGTGCTTTGCGAATGCGTTTATTGGCCGTTTTACTGCTGGTTTCTGTGTTTTTGCTAGGGTGTGATGGGTTTGGGCAGGCCACGCCGCTGCCAACCATTGTTTCCCCCCTCCCCACCTCACAATCCATCCCCAACCCGCCAACCCCCGTGCTGCCCAGCGCCACGCCGCCGCCTACCAGCGCCCCGCTGCCCACCGCCACCTACGACGCCACTCTGGACGACTGGACCATCCTGGTTTACATGGCTGCGGACAACAACCTGGAGCTGGCGGGGCTGCTGGACCTGAACGAGATGGAAGCAGCGGGCAGCAGCGAACGGGTCAACGTCATCGTGCAGATTGACCGGGCGCTGGGCGAAACGAGCATTGACGGTGACTGGACCGACACGCGCCGCTACCGCATCCTGGGCGACAGCGACCGCACGCTGCTCAACTCTGAGCCGCTGCAAAGTCTGGGCGAGCAAAACATGGGGGACCCTCAGGCGCTGGCCGATTTTATCAGCTGGGGCATTCAGAGCTTCCCGGCCAACCGATATGCGCTGATTGTGTGGGGCCACGGGGCGGGCTGGCGCGGTGTGGCTTACGACGGCGATGCGCCAGGGCTTGACGGCGGCGATCACCTCAGCCTGCCAGATTTGGCGGGCGGGCTGGCGCAGGGGTTGAGCGCTGCGGGTGTGCCCGCGCTGGACGTGATTGGCTTTAGCGCCAGCCTGATGGGCCAGCTGGACGTGTTGCAGACGGTACGGCCGTTTACCCGCTACGCCGTCGGTTCAGAGGAGCTAACCCCAGGACAGGGCTGGGATTATGAGTCGCTGCTGCGCAATTTGTACGCCAATCCGGCCGTAGACGGCCGTTCCCTGGCCACGCTCATGGTCAACGATTATTTGAACTTTTATACGGCCGTTCAGCCCAACGATTTTGTCACTATGTCCGCCGTCGATTTGAGCCAGCTGGATGGGCTGACTTTGGCCGTGGCGCAGTTAGCCAACGCCCTCAGCGCCGAACCCGCCTTTGTGGCCAGCGCCGTGGGCGACGCCCGCAGCGGTGCGGCCACCTTCGCCCGCGTCTACCCAAACAGCTTTGAAGAATACGCAGCGATTGATCTGCATCACTTCGCCGCGATTTTGGCCCAGCGCAGCCCGGATGAAGCGGTGGTCAACGCCGCCACTGCCGTGATGGGCGCTGTGGACAGCGCTGTTATCGCCAACGGCACGGGCGCGGGGCTGAAAAGTAGTCGGGGGGTGGCGATTTACTTTCCCAGGAACGGCCGTTTCACCAACGCAACCTACAGCCAAACGACCCAACTTGCCGCCTGGGACGCCTTCCTGCAAACCTACCACGCCGTTGGCCTGGCTGAGCTGCCGCTGCCCCTGGTGAACCTGAGCAGCGCCCAGGCTCCCACGGTTGGGCTGCAAAACCCCGCCTTCATCAACTTTCAGGTGATTGGCCGGAATGTGGAAAATGTGGCCCTGATGGCTGGACGCTACCTGGAAGACGGCCGTTCGCTGCTGCTGGCGTATGAGCGTCTCAGTCAGGAACCCACTCTTTTGCCCGATGGCAGCGAGTTGAGCCAATGGCGGGACGGGGTGCATGACGACTTTTTCATCTGGGACACGGCAGTGACCTACCTGACCGACAGCTTCGACAACGGCGATTTTGCGCTGATGTGGCCCACCAAGCCAGGCAGCCCCCTCTTTACCGTGCAGGGGCGCCTCCGCCGCGCCAACAGCGAGGTTTATACCGACGCCAACCTGGTGTTCGACCACCACACCGCCAGCCTGACGCGGGTCTGGACGGTGCAGTCGGACCAGAGCGGCGCACCGGCCGAGCTGCTGCCCCAGCCCGGCGATGAGTTCCAGCTGGTCACGCTGATGTATGAAGATGGCGCGTTCCAGCGGGAGCCGGGGGCCAGCTTCTTTTTCGACGACAATCGTCAGCTCTATTTTGAATGGCGGCCTTTGCCAGACGGCCGTTCCTTCTTTGGCATTCAGGCAGAGAACGTGGCGGGGGAAACGGCCGCTTCCTTTATTGAGCTGGTCGTAGACAACAGCAATCTCATTGCTGGATATGAAGCGTACCTGGACCCAGCGCTGGGTTTCCAATTTTTGTACCCGGCGGCGTGGGCTTCGCCCGGCTACCAGGATGGCCTGCTCACCACCAGCCAGCCGCAGGGCAATACCCAGTTTCAGGTGACTATTTTTCCTGATGCGGCGGGAACGGCCGTAACCCTCAAAATCCAAACCCTCCAACAGTTTGGCGCGGTAGATGTTTTGTTTGAGAACGAACTGCTGGTGGCCGGTCAACCCGGTTTGCGTACCGCCTACGGCTACAACAGGCCGGAGGATGGCGAACGCACCGGCATCTTCCTCACCTTTGTTCACAACGGTACCGGTTTTGTGGTGGATGTGGATGGGCTGTCGATTGACGAAGCAACGACCCAGGCGGTGATGCAAACCATCGCCAGCAGTTGGGCTTACCGGGATGTGGGGTTTGGCCTCCAGCCGGGCCGCTGGCCAACGGCTGCGCTGGACGGCTTCACCGTGGCCCAGCCCGCGACCTTTGCTTACCAGCGGGTGGGCAGCTGGGAATGGTTTGGCGCGGGGGCCACCACCTTTGTGGCGCTGCGCACGGAGCCTACCACGCTGGACACGCGGGGCGTGATCACCACGCTGGCGCAGGATGCTGGCGCAGATGTGGCGAATTTCGAGATGGCCCAGCCATACCCTTTTCCGCTGGGGGGCGCGGTGTGGCAGCGGCTGGATTTCAGTTATGATGACCCGGAAGTGGGCACAGTTTGGGGCTTCTTGATGGCGCGGGTAGAGGATGGACAGGATATTGTGGCCTGGGCCGAAGCGCCGTCTGAAACATATAATCAGTTGGAAACGGCCGTCTTCCTCACCATGATCGCCGACCTGACCCCGCGCTAAAACCCCCCACTTGTCATTCTGAACGCAGTGAAGAATCCCGCAAGGCTGCCATAGCAAGAACCTCACCCAAACCAGGGCTTCTAACCACCAAGCGGGCGGGATGCTTCGGCGGATGCTTCGGCAGCCTTAGCACAGGCTCTCAGCATGACAAGTGGTGGGGTTAGTCCCACCCTTCACTCAAATCAGCCCAAGTCGGATTGGTCGCCTCAATCAGCGCAATTTTCTTCTTGCGCAGCCAGCCTTTGATCGATTTTTCTCGTTCAATGGCATCTTGAACCTGGCTAAAAGTTTCAAAATATACAAGACGGTTAACATTGTACTTCTCGGTAAATCCAGGGAATAGTTTGTGCTTGTGCTGATAAACGCGGCGGCCGAGATCGCTCGTTATGCCCGTGTACAACGTGCCGCTGTTTGATGACATGATGTAGACATAATACTGTTTCATGTCGATTTTTTCCTCAACTGACTGTGATTTTTGCAAAAACGCAACAAGGGTATTTTATCTCGTCCAGGGGAATGTTCCACTCAGCATGACAATTTACCCTTGTCATTCTGAACGCAGTGAAGAATCCCGCAAGGCCGCCATAGCAAAAACCTCACCCAAACCAGGGCTTCTGACCACCAAGCGAGCGGGATGCTTCGGAAGACCTCAGCATGACAAGGTAAGTTTACTTGTCATTCTGAACGCAGTGAAGAATCCCGCAAGGAGCCTATAGCAAGCACCTCACCCAAGCCGAGGCTTTGCTAATTCTCAAGCGTGCGGGATGCTTCGGAGGACCTCAGCATGACAAGCGTCAGGCAACGGCCGTTGCGCCACCCCGCCGATTATCACCCGCCGCCACGAGACGGCCGTCTGCCGTGCGCGAGACGCTGTGCGCCCCGCCAAAATAGATGCTGCGCGTGGGCCAGCGGTTCACCGGGTAGCCCATCGCTTCCAGTTGTTCCACCGCTGCCGGATCAAAGCCTGCTTCACACTGTAAAGCCCCGTTTTCCACATGCACCCGCGCCGTGTTGACCGCGTCGTGCAGCGTCATCCGGTAATCCAGCAGATTGCTCAGCGCCTGCATGATGGCGCTGCGAATGCGAATCGAGCCGCCGCTGCCCAGCACCAACCGGGTTTGCCCGTTTTGCAGCACAATGACGGGGGTCATCATCGTGGGAATACGCTGTCCAGCGGGGCGGCTGTGGAAGCCGTTGGGGTGCAAGTCCGCCTCGCCCATCATATTGTTGGGGATGTAGCCGGTGCCTGGCACCACGTACCCCGCCGATTCGCCAGCGGTGGTGGTGAGGCTGACGGCCAACCCGTCGCCATCCACCACGCTGAGGTGGCTGGTGTTGTTGGGCGCAGGCGGCTCGGCAGTATAAGCAGAGGCGCGTTGACGGTGGAGGGCTTCTGCCACTTCGGTCACGTACTGCTGCACAAAGGCATCATCCAGAAAACGGCTGATGGCGTCGGCGGCGGGCACTGTTTCGCTTAAATTTTCCCAAAACGGCCGTGCCCGATTGGTAGCGACCATAATTTCGTACAGCAGCTGGAGATGGGCGGTAGAGCTGTGCGGCCGTTTCTGCATATCGAACTGAGAGAGCAGCTTGAGGGTAAAGGCCGTCAGTACGCCGCCGGTGGAGCAGGGGGGCGGCAGCAGGAGTTCATAGTTGCGGTAGGGCAGGCGGATGGAGGGCAGCTTGTGCACCCGGTAGCTGGCCAGATCATCGGCGGTGAGCAGGCCGCCATTTTTTGCCTGATCGCGCAGCAGCGCCTGCCCCAACGCGCCGCTTTGGGCGTAGGCGGCCCCTTCACGCGCCAACGCTTGCAGGGTCTGGTACAGGTTGGGGATGAAGAGATGCTCGCCGCCCTGGATCATACGGCCGTCTGGCATAAAAATGTCTCGCATCCCGGCGGTGTGGGTGTAGAGCGGCTGGAGCAGGGTGCAGGTGTCGGCCTGGAACGGGGCGATGGGCAGGCCGTCTTTGGCCAGCTTGAGGGCGGGTTCCAGCAGCTGGCTGAGGGGCAGACGGCCGTAATCGGCCGCCATCTGGCACAGCCCGGCAATGTTGCCCGGCACGGCCACGGAAGCGCGGCCGAGGTAAAAATCTTGCGTCGTGGCGCCAAAATCAATGGTCACCTGGTGAAAATCGAGCGAGTCAGGTGGATGGCCGTTCAGGCCAGGGGCGCTGCTGAAAAAATCGTAAACGAGGGAACGGCCGTTTTCCGGGTCATACAGGTGGGCGATGCCGCTGCCCCCCAGGTGCACCACGCCAATTTCGGCAATGAAAGAGGCAAAAGCGGCAGCCACGGCGGCATCGACTGCGTTGCCCCCGGCCTGCAAAATTTGTTGTCCGGCAGCGGCTGTTTCAGCATCCCCGGCGGCAATCACTCCTCGCATAAAAGTTCACTCCTTCCTGTGGTGTTGGTTTGGTGGCGTAGTTTACCCGAATTTTTTGGGGGAAGCTTGCCGCTGTCGGGCGTTAGGGTCGTTATCTTTGGCCTCACAAAACCGCTTCATATTTTTATACGAAGGAACAAAGGGTTGAAGAAACAAAGAAAGAGCCTTTTCCTTAATTCTCGTCGTTCCTTCGTTTCTTTGTGTCTTTGTATAAATGTATAAAAAACGGCCGTTATCTTACGCCTCACAAAATCGCTTCCTATTTTTATACGAAGGAACAAAGGGTTGAAGAAACAAAGAAAGAGCCTTTTCCTTAATTTTCTTCGTACCTTCGTCTCTTTGTGTCTTTGTATAAATGTATAAAAAACGGCCGTTATCGGCGTTACCAATTCGCCTAAATTTGGTGAACGTGATAGAAAAACGAGACAATTATTCAATCAAGGAAGGTCGCATGAATCACAACACGTTTTCCTCAATTTTGCAGGAACATTTTAAGTTGAGTTTGCCCGAATATTTAGAGATGCTGCGGCAGATGGTGGCAATTAACAGCTTTACCGCCCATGCGGCGGGGGTGAATGAGCTGGGCCAGGTGACGGCCAACCTGTTTGCCGGGCTGGGGTTTGAAGCGGAGTTTGTCCAATCGGCTATTCCCCACTACGGTAAACATCTGGTTTTGAGAAGAAACGGCCGTACCCCCCAAACCATCGGCCTCGTTTCCCACCTGGACACCGTTTTCCCCGCTGATGAAGAGGCGCGCAACAATTTTCACTGGCGCGAAGAAGGGGAGCGCATCTACGGCCCCGGTACGGTGGACATCAAAGGGGGCACCGTGCTCATCTACATGATGCTGGATGCGCTGAGCCTGCACGCCCCGGAGCAGTTCGAGGCGATCACCTGGGTCATCCTGGTAGATGCTTCTGAAGAAGCCGAAGCGGAAGATTTTGGCCAGCTGTGCATCGACCGGCTGGAAGGGCCAGATACCCTGGCCTGCCTCATTTTTGAAGGGGGCAGCAAGGAGGCCAACACCTACCAGGTGGTGGTTGCTCGCAAGGGAATGGCTATTTTTCAGGTCAAAACCGCAGGGCGGGCTTCCCACGCGGGCAGCTTTCATCCCAGCGGGGCCAACGCCGTGGTGCAGATGGCCCACACCATCCTGAAGCTGGCGGCCATCACCGACTACAGCCGGGACGTGACGGTGAACGTGGGCACGATGCGCGGTGGGGTGGTGACCAACCGGGTGCCGCACGAAGCAGAATCCTGGCTGGAGATGCGCACCTTTCAGCCAGACGTGTTTGCCGAAACAATTGAGCAGATTATGGCGTTGAACGGCCAATCGGATGTGGCCAGTTCGGTAGACGGCTACGCCTGCTCGGTGGCGGTGAACCTGTACCGCCAGACGCCGCCCTGGGGACACAACGCCGCCACCGATCGTCTGTATGAGGTGTGGCGGCAGACCGGTGAAGCGCTGGGCTTTACGGTGCTGCCAGAAGAGCGGGGCGGCTTGAGCGACGGGAATCATTTCTGGCAGCGCATCCCTTCGCTGGATGGTCTGGGGCCAGCCGGGGGAAATGCCCACTGCTCAGAACGCAGCGAGGATGGCAGCAAGGATCAGGAATATCTGTTGGTGAGTTCATTGGTACCGAAAGCGACGTTAAATACGATGGCGGTACTCAATTTAATCGGAGCGTTTGATGAGTCGTCGTAAAGAAAAGCGAGGTGGTATGAATACAAATGGCTGGCTGCTGCTAGTGGGTTTATTGTTGGTGGTGGGGGGAACGGCCGTTTACTTCGGCAATCGTTGGGTGGGGCAAAGCGCCGACCGGCTGATGTATCCCGGACGCAGCCAGCTCAACCAGACCCCGGCCGATTTCGATTTGACGGCCGAAACGGTGCGGTTCACGGCCGATGGCATCGAATTGGTGGCCTGGTACATTCCTCCGACCGAGGCGGCCGATGGGGCGACCCTCGTTTATGCCCACGGCTTTGGCGGCAGTCGAGGTGCGCTGCTGGAAGATGCGGTGGCTTTACGGCCGTTTGGCTACGGGGCGCTGCTGCTGGACATGCGCAACCACGGCGAAAGCGGCGATGGCGTGACCACCTGGGGCTACAGCGAAGCCAATGATCTGGTGGCTGCCTACAACTATTTGCTAACCCGGCCAGAAGTGAATCCAGACCGGATTGGCCTGGTGGGCAAGTCGATGGGCGGGGCGGCGGCGGCGCGTGCCGCGCTTCAGCTCCCTAACCTGGCGGTGCTGGTGCTGCAAAGCAGCTACACCAGCTTTGAGGACAATTTACCCAACATTTTGCCGGGCATTGCCCGCAGCCCGGGCTTTTTGTCGCCGCTGGTGTTTCGCCGGATGGTGTCGGAAAGCGGCCTGCCGCTGGCGGAGGCGCGTGCGGTGCAAGCCGTGGTGTCGCTAAACGTGCCGCTGCTGGTGATTCATGGGCAGCAGGACCGGCTGGTGCCGTTGGCTCAGGGGGAAGCTATTTTTGCCGCCGCCAACGAGCCGAAGCAGCTCTATATCGTGCCAGGCGCGGGCCATTTAAATATTTTCACGATGGATCCGGCCAGGTTTACGGCAGAGATGCGCGCTTTTTTAGAGGCGTATTTGCCGTAAGGAAGCGTGTAAATGGGTAAATGGGTAATTGAGTAATTGGGTAATTCAAACGCCAAATTACTTAATTACCCAATTACTCAATTGCTTCACAACCGGATGTTGCATTAACAATAAACTAAAAAGCAGCAGGAAGGAGTGAACGATGTCTTACAATCGACTCGGAACTTTGGCAGCGGGTGTGTTGGGCTTGGGCTGGCTGGTGGCGGTGGGCGTTAACGTGTTTGTCTGGCTGCCGCAAATTCAGCAGCTGCCGCCCGGCTTTTGGGACGATAGCGATCTCTTTTTGGCCTTTGTGCGAGAGAATGCTATTTCCTGGCAAATTTTTCACGTTGGGTCGACGTTGGGTTTGTGTGCGGCCGTTTTTCTGGTGGGCTTGTTGGCAGAGCTGGGGGCGGGAGACGGCCGTACCCGTGCTTTTACCACGTTGGGCACGGTGGGGGCGGTCTTTGGCCTGGTTGCCAGCCTGATCGATCAGCTGGGCACGCCCGTGGTGGCTCGTTTTGCCCAGGGCAATCCGCTGTTTGTGGCTCAGATTTGGGAGGTTATGGAACCGATTCGGGATTCTGGCCTCAAGACGATCAGCTTTGCCTTTATGGGGCTGTGGCTCATCTGGCTGGCGGACAAGTTGATTCTGGATTCTCGCCGTTTGGGACAGTTTACCCTGGCTGTGGGCATCGCTCTGGTCGTGCTGGCTCTGGTCGAGGCGCTGACGCCGCCGCCGTTGGCCTACACTATCGGCGAGACAGGCATCGGCGGGCTGGTGATCCTGCTGGTTCCGATTTGGGGGCTGTGGCTGGCGCGCTGGTTTTGGCAGCGGGAGCTGGCGGAAGTGGGTAATTGAGTAAGTGGGTAATTAGGTAATTGGGTAATTGGGCAATTACTCCGTTACCAGCGAAATTCTTGCACGAAGAGCAAGGAAAGGATCAAAGATTTCGCAGATTGCGCAGATAAAAATCTGTTAAATCTGTGAAAACTTTGATATTTGCTTGTTGAGGTAGAATAATTTGGTTAGGTTTTTGCAAACGGCCGTTCGCCTTTTAGCGCGAATGGTGACAGGTATTCTTGTGCTGGCCATTTTGCTGGGCTGGTATGCGGCGACGACGGTCTTTTTGTTTTCGCTGAAGGATGAAACGCGCCCGGCGGATGCGGCGATTGTGCTGGGGGCAGCGGTGTGGGGGGAACGGCCGTCCCCCGTCTTCCGCGAGCGGATTAACCACGGCGTGCTGCTTTACCAGACCGGCCTGATAGAGAAGCTGATTTTTACCGGCGGCGTGGGCAATCGGGACGAGCTGGCGGAAGCGGAAGTGGGGCGTAACTACGCCATTGCCCAGGGGGTCAATCCGGCCGATATTTTGGTCGAAACAAGCTCCACTTCTACCTACGAAAATTTACATAATGCCCAGATGTTGGCGCAGCAAAATGGTCTGGAAACTTTCCTGGTTGTGAGCACGCCCAACCATATGCGGCGGGCGCTGGCCGTCGCGGCCGATTTGCAGATGGAGGCATACAGCTCGCCCACCCGCTCTATCCGCTGGATTAGCAGCGCCACCCGAACCTTTTCTTACCTGCGGGAAGTGGTAGCGTATTCGGTATACCTGTTGAATTTGGGTTGAGGGGAGTAATGGGGTAATTAAGTAATTGAGTAATTGGGTAATTATGATGCTGCACAATTACTCAATTGCCCAATTACCCAATTACCTTATTCGCTTAGCGATTATGGAGAATAATATGAATTTAGATTGGGATATCCTTTTGCAAGATTGTGTTGATTTTACGCAGCGGCTGATTCAGACGCCGAGCATGCCGTTTGAGGAGGCGCAGCTGGCGGAGCTGGTAGTGGCCGAATTGCAGCAGCTCAATTTTGACCAGGTGTGGATCGATGAGATGGGGAATGTAAACGGCCGTATCCGTGGCACAGATCCCTCTCTGGGCGCGTTGGTGCTAAACACCCATCTGGACCACGTTGATCCGGGCGAACCGAGCCTCTGGTCAGTGCCGCCGTACAGCGGCACGATTGTGGGCGATCGCATTGTGGGGCGGGGCGCTTGCGACATCAAAGGGCCGCTGGCGGTGCAGGTGTACAGCATGGCGGCGCTGCTGCGGGCGGGCATTCGGCCCCGGCGGGACGTACTGTTCAGCGGCGTGGTGCAGGAGGAGATTGGTGGGGCAGGGGCTAAATATTGGGCGGAGAATCTGGATTATCCTGTGGATCTGGTTGTTTTAGGCGAGCCGTCGGATAACAAGATCGCGTTGGGTCATCGGGGAATTGCCCAGATGTGGGTGCGGTTTAACGGCCGTTCCGTCCATGCCAGCGTGCCGGAGCAGGGCGTCAACCCCAACTACGCGATGGCCCAATTTTTGCAGAATATAGCTACCGCCAAAGGAGAGCTGTCGGCGCATGAGCTGCTGGGGCCAACCACCATTTCCCCCACGATCATCGAAGTAGACACCAAAAGCACAAACGTGACGCCCGCCTGGACGCGAGTTTGCCTCGATTTCCGCACCGCCAGCGAGAGCCACAAAAGTTTACGCGCTTTTGTGCAGCGGGTGGCGGGCGAGCAGCCCATCGTGCTGGAAGACGGCCTGTGCAGCACGCCCACCCCGTACCCAGATTCCGAGGAGACGATTTACGGCTTCTACACCCCGCCCACCGACGAAAAAGTGCAGCGTGCCCAGTTGCTGATAGGCCAGGGGATGGGTCGTGAGGCTGCCTTCAGCAGCTACCAATTTGCCACAGACGGCCGTCACTTTGTGCCCCACGGCCTGACGATGATCGGCTACGCTGCCAGCGAAGAAAGCCAGGCGCACGTGGTGGATGAATATATTTCTGTCCCCAAAATGCTGGAGAGTTTACGGGGGCATGTGGAGCTCATCCAAAATTACTGATTGATTTTACAGGAGGGTATAAAAAAGAGCGACCCATCAGGTCGCTCTTTTTTTATAGTTAACTGCTGCTCGTTAATCAGGCAATAACTGGCTGTGCCTCAGCGGCCGTTTCTCCAGTTTCAACCTCGATCACCGGTTTCTTGAGCAAGTAAAGCATACCGGCGGTAACGGCCGTTCCCACCAAAATTGCCACAATGTACATGCCCAGATTGCTAACCGCATTGGGAATAGGCAGAACAAACACACCGCCATGCGGCACGCGCAGCGCGGCACCAAACAGCATAGAAAGCGCACCTGCCACCGCAGACCCCACCATAATCGATGGAATCACCCGGAACGGATCGCGTGCGGCAAAAGGAATGGCCCCTTCAGTGATAAAGGAGATGCCCAAAACGGCCGCTGCTTTGCCCGCTTCCCGCTCATCGGCCGTGAACTTGTTCTTGAACAGGTAGCTGGCCAGCGCCAAACCCAGCGGCGGCGTCATGCCCGCAGCCATCACGGCCGCCATTGGCAAATACACCTGGCTGTCTAGCAGACCTACCGAAAAGGCATACGCCGATTTATTGACGGGGCCGCCCATATCAAAGGCCATCATCGCCCCCAAAATGAGGCCTAAAATGACGGCGCTGCCTTCCTGCATCCCATTCAACCACCCGGTCAAGGCGTTTAGGGCTGCGCTTACCGGTGTGCCAACCACGTAAAACATCAGCAACCCAGTTACCAGCGAACCAAGCAGCGGCAGGATCAGAACCGGCATTAAACCAGATAGAGAGGTGGGCAATTTGATGGTGTTTTTTAGCCATTCAACAAAGTAACCAGCGATAAAACCGGCAATGATGCCACCTAAAAAGCCAGACCCGGTGGCGCCTGCAATGATGCCGCCAATCATACCGGGGGCCAGGCCGGGCCGGTCGGCAATGGAGTAGGCGATAAACCCTGCCAAAATAGGAACCATCAGCCCAAAACCGCCCTGCGCCCCAATGGCAAACAGATTGGCCCAGAAAGTGGTCCAGACCGTTGCCCCAATCGCTTCGCCCGTGAGGCTCAACGTAGCGTCATAGGCATAGATGCCGCGCGCCGCAAAGGCAACCGCAATGAGCAGCCCGCCCGCGACAACAAAGGGAATCATATAAGAAACCCCGGTCATTAAATGTTTGTAGGGACCTGTGCGGGTAGCAGACCGGGCTGCTTTGGCTTGCTGAACGTCAGAGACGTAGTCGGCCTTGGCTGCCGCAGTTCCGTACACGGTGGCCTCTTCCAAAGCGGCTTTTACGACGGCCGTTCCATCCTTGATAGCAGCTTTGGTGGAGGTTTCATAAACCCGCTTGCCTACAAAACGGCTCATGTCTACGTTGGTGTCTGCGGCAATGATCACCAGGTCGGCGGCGCTGACATCTTCGGCGGTGAGGCTGTTTTGGGACCCAACAGACCCTTGAGTCTCTACTTTGACTTCATAGCCCAGCGCTTCTGCCCCACGCTGGACGCCCTCTGCTGCCATGAAGGTATGCGCGATACCTGTTGGGCAAGAGGTGATGGCAACGATTTTTTTTGTCATTTCCTTTCTCCTTACTAAACTAAACGAAAACCTGATATTTATAAAGCGACAGCTGAAGGGAGTGTCGCCGGGTGAACTTGTATAAGCTGAACTTGATTCACAAAGCTTTGCAGATTGTCCAGGTCGGGCAGATGTGCCCCGACGTGTGTAATTCCTACCAAAGAGAAGGCTGTAGCTAAGCGGGCGGATTCGGCGAGGGTTAATCCTTGAATTTGAGCGGCTACAAGACCCGCTACCATTGCATCGCCTGCGCCAACGGTAGTTTTTATTTTGACAGCGGGAGGCACGGCTTTGATCGTCTCGTTTTGGGTGATGAACAGCGCCCCTTCTTTGCCCATTGAGATGACAATGAGTTGGGTCTTGCCGTTGAGGAAGCGTTGGGCGGCGTGAATAACGGCCGTTTCCTCCACCAGCGCTTCCCCAGCAACCTCCGCCAATTCGTGAATGTTTGGTTTGAGGATGGTAGGTTGGGCCAAAATGCCCTGGCGCAGCGCATCGTGGCTGGTGTCTAGCACCACACATTTGTCATGCTGCTGAATTTGCCCAATGAGCGTGGCGTAAATAGAGCTGGGTACATCTGGTGGCAGGTTGCCCGCCAGCACAAACCAGTCGCAGCTTTGGGCCAATTCATCAACTTTGGCTGCCAGGGCCTGGAAGGCGGCTGGCGTTGGCGTCTCCCCCGGCATGTTGATGTCGGTGGTTTGCTGAGCGGCCTCATCGACAATCTTGACATTGGTGCGGGTACGGCCTGGAATGCGGATAAAATGATCCTGAATCTTCTTCTGGGCGAACAGTTTTTCAAAAACGGCCGTATTTTCCTCACCCAAAAAGCCGGTAACGGCCGTTTCATACCCATAGTCTGTCAGGTAGGAAGCCACATTGACTCCTTTACCGCCTGGATCAAACTGCATCGCCTGGCCACGGTTGACCCGATTGACCTGTAAATTGTCCATGCGCACCGTCTGGTCAATGGCCGGATTGAGCGTTACCGTTACAACTTTCACAGTGCGCGAACCTCCTGCGCCGTCCGGCAGTTCAATGCCTTTTGCGCCAACGCTTGCAGTGCAGTGAACGACTTGCCCCGAATTTCTGCCTTTATCTCCGCTACGCTGGGAATGCTAACGCTAAGTTCAGACACGCCCAGGCCGGTTAGAATGGCAGCCCCTTTGGGGTCCCCAGCGATGCCGCCACATACACCCACCCAGACGTCATACTTCTGGGCTGCCTGGACGGTTTGGTCTACCATGCGCAGCACCGCCGGATGCAGCCCATCTGCCTGTTTGGCTAACTGCGGGTGCAATCTGTCCATCGCCAGCGTGTATTGTGTCAAATCATTGGTGCCGATGGAGAAGAAATCGACCTCCTGGGCAAACTGGTCGGCCAGCACAACGGCCGAAGGCACCTCAATCATGATGCCCAATTCGACCACCGGCCCGTTTAGTTCCTGGCGCACCTGTTCCGCCATCCCTTTGGCTTTGGCAAAATCCTCCAGCGTGGCGATCATGGGAAACATGATTTTTAGCGGCCCATAGGCGGCGGCCCGGTAGATAGCGCGTAATTGAGGCAAGAACAGGTCTGGTCGGGCCAGGCAAAGCCGAATGCCGCGAATCCCCAGGAAGGAGTTGTCTTCTTTGGGCAGATTGAGATAGGGAACCTCTTTGTCGCCGCCAATGTCTAGAGTACGGATGATGAGGGGACGGCCGTCTAGCCCCTGCACCATTTCCCGGTAGGTTTCAAACTGCTCGTCTTCGCTGGGCGCAGATTGGCGCTCCAGAAACAAAAACTCAGTTCGCATGAGCCCTACACCCTCAGCCCCCGCTTCGACTGCCTGCGGCACATCTTTGGCGCGATTGATGTTGGCAGCCACTTCAACTTGATGACCATCTATGGTAATGGCCGGTTCAAATCGGCTGGCGTTGGCTGTTTCTTGCTGGCTTTGGAGCGCTCGCTGCACGCCTCTGGCGGCCACAATATCGGCTTCACTGGGGTTGAGGTAAAGTTTGCCGTTGAAGCCATCTAAAATGCAGGGTGTACCGTCATCAATGTTGGTTATCAGCTCGCCCGCGCCGACAACAGCGGGAATGCCCAATGTGCGGGCCATGATGGCCGTGTGCGACGTTGGGCCACCAACGGTCGTACAAAAGCCCAAAATGGTGTCTGGGTCCAGAACGGCCGTATCAGACGGCGTTAAATCGTGGGCAATTAACACCACAGGCGAATCCGGCGTGGCTGGTCTAAGATTTGCCTTGCCCAACAGATGCCGCAGCACCCGCTGGCCAACATCGCTCAAATCGGCAGCCCGTTCTGCCAAAACAGGATCGTCCAATTTTTGCATCTGGCTCACTTTTTCGTCAATCACCTGCTGCCACGACCAGGCCGCGCTGTGGCCATCAAAAATAGAGACAATGGTTTGTTGAATCGTGGCCGCATCGTTCATAAATTCGGCGTGGGCGCGAAAAATGGCTGCTTTGCCCGAACCAAATTTGGCTTTGACCGATTCATACAGCTCGTTCAAATCGGCCTGAGCTGCGGAAATCGCTTGCTGCAACTTTTCACCTTCTTCGGCTGGCTGGCCGGGGGTGTCTTCCACAACAATTTTGCGCTGTTCAAACTGGCGCACTACGCTGATGGCCAATCCGTTGGCCGCCGAAATGCCGGAGATCGTGGTCCCGACTGATTGCGGTTTCCAATCGCTGGTAGCCTGGAGAACGGCCGTATCTACCGTTTCATCCTCGTCCCCCAAACCTTCGGCAATTGCAGTTTGCAAGGCTGCCAACGCTGCATCAGCCTGTTCCCCCTGCGCTGAGACGCGAATGGTAGCCCCTTTACCCGCGCCAAGCTGCAACAACGAGATTAAGCTCTTGGCATCAACTACCTGTTCGCCAAAGCGCACGTGAATAGTGGCGTTAAATTGTTTCGCCAGGTCAACCAGATTGGCCGCAGGGCGGGCATGTAACCCGGTTGGGTTCGGGATTTCAATATCAAACTGTTTGGTAAAATCGGTCAGGCCACTGGAGGCAGGCGGTGGGGCGGGGCGTTCGCCAGTAAGGGCTTCAATGATGTCGGTGGAATCGGTGGTATGAATCAGCTTTGTTACTTGCGCTTTGTCACCTAATACCCGCGTTAACCGTCGTAGAATCTCAATATGCTCGTCTGATTTGGCTGCAATCCCCACAATTAAATGGGCAATTTCACCTTCGTTCCAGGTAACGCCGCCCGGAACCTGAAGGACCGCAATGCCAGTTTCTTTGATTAATTCGCGATCTTTGGGGAGTCCGTGGGGAATGGTGATGCCATTCCCCAAATAGGTATTCGCTACATTTTCTCGGCCTAACATACTTTTAATATAGCCAGGTTCAATATGACCACTGTTTACCAGCAGCTGCCCTACTTGCTGGATGGCGTCTGACTTGCCGACTGGATTGGCCTGTAGCTGGACTTGTCTCAGTTCAAGTTTTATCACGGGAACACACTCCGATTTTGTAATCGATTACAAGATGAAAGTATTGTAAAGGATTACAATATAACTGTCAAGAAGTTTGCTTAATTGTTGGATGTTTTGCCTATTGACCTGAAAATTTAGTGAAATAGTTGACATAAATTAAGTAATCGTTTAAAAATATCGGGTGCAAAAAAGTAGTTTATTGTCGTCTGGAAAAATAATTGTAAATTTGTTACAGTGTCTAAAGATTGGAGATTAGCGACTGGGCTAATCTCTAGTCTCTTGTAAGTTATTAAATTCTTATTCCTTAACTGAAGGTTTTGCATGCTCAAAAAAGGCAATATATGCTCATGGCAACGATCAAAGATGTAGCAGAAACAGCAGGGGTATCGACAGCCACCGTTTCACGGGTGTTGTCCAATAAGCCGCACGTACGGCCGAAACTTCGTGAACGCGTGCTAACGGCCGTTGCCGAACTGAACTATCGTCCCAATTTGGTGGCACGCAGCTTGCGATCGCAGCAAACCAAAACGATTGGCTTGATTGTGTCTGATATTCGCAACCCGTTTTTTACCGCGATCAGCCGCGTGGTGGAGGATGTTGCCTACGAGAAGGGGTACAGCGTCTTCTTGTGCAACACAGACGAAGACCCGAAGAAAGAGAGGCTCTATTTGAGCTTGATGCGGGATGAAAATGTGGCCGGGATTATTTTTTCGCCAACGCGGCAAACGGCCGCAAACTTTAGCAAACAATCCCTGGATATACCGGTTGTCATCATCGACCGCTCTGTAGAGGCAGATAATGTTGACATGGTTCTCATTGACAATGCCTCCTCTGCCTTTCGGTTGACAACGCACCTGATCGAAAATGGGTACCGGCGCATTGCGGCCATTTTGGGTGAAGCCAGCACAACAGGGCGGCAGCGGCATCAAGGGTATGCAGACGCCCTAAAAACGCACGGCATTCCCTATTCGGCAGGGCTGGTGCGGTATGTTCAGCCCAAAACCAGCGGCGGCCAAACGGCCGCTTTAGATCTGCTAGCCCTGCCAGAACCCCCAGACGCCATTTTTACCACAAACAGCTTGCTCATGGCTGGGGCCTTAACCGCCATACGAGAGGTTGGCTGGCGTATTCCAGATGATGTGGCCCTGGTAGGCTTCGATGACACCATCTGGTCGGTGCTGGTTGAGCCTGGCATTACTTTGATTGCCCAGCCGACCAAAGAAATTGGCCAAACCGCTACTGAACTGCTCCTACAACGTGTGGCAAATCCAGAACAGGCGGTGCGCCAGGTGATTTTGAAAGGGCAGCTCATTGTGCGAGGTTCCAGCGCCCCTCGCCAGTGAACCGGAGAATTGGGATATGGGCTGTACATGAGACATTATTGGAATTAACGTTATGTCAAAAACAATCCGCAGATTTTACAGATTAACGCAGATTAAAGGCAATAAGTCTGCGAAATCTGCGTTAATCTGCGGACCAATTCTTATTTGCGATATTGTCTATGCTATTTATGCCTTGGCAGTTGCTATGACACCAAACAATCCTTCTAATCAACGAGAGATGGCTGACTTCCTTAAAGGCTTGCGGGAGTTGGTTCTGACGGAAACGGCCGCACAGCGCAAGCAGGTTCACACCCAGTGGGAAAAACCATTGCCCAGTCGCGTGGCCGAAGGCTTTGCCATTGAAAACGTCTCCCTCAAAGAGATACGCAAAGATGGCCATGTTGAACTATCCTGCGCCCGCAATATCTCTCGCTTTCGCGAAGGGGATATTCTTTGTTTAAGCCGCAACACTCCCTTTGCCCACGACAGCCTCATGGTCAACCTGGTTGAAGATGAAGAAACAGAGCTGATGATTTCTTGCGAAACTCCCGTAGAGTGGAACAAGCTCTTTGCCGTGAAGGATGGCTGGACGCTTGATGTGGGGCTGATCGATTTGAGCAGCTACATCACCAGCGCCCTGGCCGAAGCGGGGGATTCTGACGTGGGGCGGCAGCAGATTTGCCACTGCTTATGGGCGAGTTGAAGCCAGAAATCGACCCCAGTTTTTATGAGCGGGGCCTCGACATTGGGGAAACGCTGGAGCTGAACTGGGATCAAAGTGAAGCGCTGGCCAATTCGTATGCCACCAACCTGGCTTTTTTGGTGCAGGGGCCGCCCGGAACGGGCAAAACGCGGGTGTTGGCCACGCTGGCCCGCGCTCTGGTGAAGGATGGCGAGCGGGTGCTCATTTGCTCTTTTACCCATCGCGCCATCAACAATGCCCTGAACGCCTTGTTTAAGCAGGATGCTGACATTGACGTTATCAAAGTGGGGCATCCGATTCAGGCCAGGGATTTGATGGTGAAAAATTTTGAGACGTTTCACGCTTCACCGCTGGCGGACAAACGAGGTGGTTATGTTGTTGGCGCGACGCCATTTGCCACCCGCACCAGCCGCCTGAGCTCCGTGTCGTTCGATACGGTCATTTTTGATGAAGCCAGCCAGATTACCCTACCCCTGGCGGTGATGGGCATGCTGGCGGGGCGAAAATATATCTTTTTTGGCGATCAGAAGCAGCTGCCACCTGTGCTGACAACCCGCCTGACCGGCGGTGCGTTTAAAGATTCTGTTTTTGGCTATTTGTCGGGGAAAAATTTCGATAAGATGCTGACAGAATGCTACCGCCTCAACGAGAGTTTGACCGAATGGCCCAGCCGCCACTTTTATGAGGGACTGCTGGTTTCCGTTCCCGCTGCGGCTCATCGTCGGATTGAATTTGTGTCGCCACCGACCCGTCTGGAAGAGGTTCTGGACCCGGACGAACCGAAGGTGTTTTGGGATTTGGCCCATCACAACAACTCTGTCTACAGCCAAAAAGAGGCGTATGCAGTGGTAGATTTGATCACTACCCTGCTGCACTGCGGCTTCCCGGCCGAGGAAATCGGCGTGGTGGCTCCGTACCGTGCCCAGGGTCGGCTGATTCGAAATTTGCTGCGGAAGTATGTGCCGGAAACGGCCGTTCGCCAAAAAATCATCGTCGATACCGTCGAACGAATGCAGGGGCAGGAGCGCGATCTCATCATCCTCTCGCTGACCACCTCCAACCCCGCTTTTGCCGCCCACGTAGCCGAATTTTTCTTCCAGCCAGAGCGGCTCAACGTGGCCATTACCCGCCCGCGCAAAAAGCTGATTGTGGTGGGCAGCCGTTTTGTGCTCAATACCGAAACGGCCGATCCCGATTTGCAGCAAACCGTAGCCCTTTTGGAAAGTTTGCTGGAAAGCTGCACCTATATTTTACAAACGGACGCCACCTCTCCGCAGCTGTGGCAAACTGATTGGTAAACAGATGGCCCAACTCATCCCCGCCAGCCCGATTCAAGGTTCGCCCCCCGAAGTTATTCGCCTGTTTAATGTTTTGCGGCGGCTGCCAGATGAGGTGGTCGTGTGCCAGCGGCTGCCCATGCTGCACGGGCCGGGGCCAGATTTTTGCCTCATCTCGGCAGATCGTCTGCTCTTTTTAACCATTTCTGAGGCGACGCCGCTGGATATGCAGCGCAATCAGCAGCCCGATCTGTTTGGCGAGATGGCCAAACCGGTAGGGGAAGCGGAAGAGGCGCGGCTGAATCTGTTTTTGCGCGCTGTGGTTGAAATTGCTGTGCTGCCAGGGGCTGTTCTTTTCCCCAATTTGGCCGATAAGCAGTTGAAAACGGCTCATCATGCGGCCCGTCTCCATTGGTGGCTGGGCAAGGAACATTTAGCCCCCGACCGGTTTGCTGTTTGGCTGAACGGCCGTCTCTCTCCACCCCTCTCCCCCCAGCAAATCGACCAGATTCGCCAGCAGTTTACCCCGGAAGTGGTGGTGCCCTCGGTTTTCACCGTGCGCCAGCCCACAGAGCGGCACACAGAAGCCAAATTGGCCCACTACCTGCTCGATTACGATCAGGAACATGCTCTGAAGCTGGATTTGAACCTGACAAGAGCGGGGCACGAAACGGCCAAAGATTTTCAGCTGCGGCTGATCAACGGGGTAGCGGGCAGCGGCAAATCGCTCATCGTCATTTACCGGGCGCACATGCTGCGCCGCCTGTTTCCCGACAAGAAAATCTTGCTGCTCACCCACAACCGCGCCCTGATTCACGATTTGCGCCGTCGTTATGCCCGGCTGAGCGACGGAGACCCGTCGGTGGAGATGCGCACTTTTATGGGCTGGTGCCGGCGTCACTGGCCGAAGGCAAAGCCGTGGCGCGATCTGGTTCGCTACCGGGACCGGCTGGCGTTGGTGACCCAGGTTTGGCATGAGCAGTTAAGGGATACGGCCGTTTCCGAACAAATGCTCATGGACGAGATAGATTGGTACAAAGATCGGCCGCTCTTTTGTGAAGCCGATTATCTGGCCGCCGACCGCTCTGGACGCGGTTTTGCCCTATCGGAACTGATGCGCCAGCGAATTTATGCCGCTATGGACAGTTACCACCACGCCTTGCAGCAGCGCCAGCTGATGGATTGGGGCGACGTGCCCCGGCAGCTGTGGCGGTTGTGGCACGAGGGGGAAGTGATGCTGCCCCGCTATGACATCATTCTGGTGGATGAAGCCCAATTTTTTGCCCCGCTCTGGTTTGAGATTATCAAGCGCATTTTGGCCCCGCAAACGGGCCATCTATTCCTGGTAGCCGATGCCAGCCAGGGCTTTTTAAAGCGGGGCCAATCCTGGCTGGCCAGTGGGCTGGAGGTGCGCGGTCGGGTGCATCGGCTCACCAAAAGCTACCGTACCACCCGCGAGATTCTGGATTTCGCCACCTTGCTCTACCGCAAGCGGCTGCCTGAGGACGATGAAGATATTGTGATTCCGGATGTTGATCATATGCCGCACGGCGTGCTGCCGGTGATCATCCCGCTCACCAGTGAACAGGACGAGGTGACGCGAGTCATCAATGAAATTGGCCAGCTGCACAAAAACGGCATCCCGTGGCAGGATATTTTGGTAATTCACGCCAGCCGCGAGGAAACGTCGCACATCATTACCCGGTTGAACAGGGCATTTGGGATGAATACGGCCGTTGACCCCGGCCAGGATAATCCGCAAAACCAGATTCGGGTCTGTTCCCTGAACGCGGCTACCGGGTTGGAAAGCCCTATCGTCTTTTTGCTGGGCACGCATGATTTATACGAAATGGAGCAAAGCATCCGTTTATCCGAAGAAGAGCGAGCTGACCTGGTTCGCGATAACACGCGCAAGCTGTACATGGCTATCACCCGCGCCGGGCAGCGGCTGGTCATCACCTATGTAGGCCCACTGCCAGAGGTTCTTAAACAGCCAGTCTAGCAGCCTGTCTGAAAAAGAAAATGGGACGCAGATTTCGCAGATTAACGCAGATAAAAGAGTTAAAATCTGCGTTTATCTGCGTCCTATCAGTAGGAAAATCCACTTCTCCGACAGCCTGCTAGACGGTAATGAAACTATCCAGCCATTCAGTAAATTTTCACCGCTCCAGGGGCAGCGCGAAAATGCCCAAATGGTTCCCCACGGGGCGTTCTCTCATGGGTATATTGGTATGAAACGGGGCATTTAAGATTTGCGTGCCTTTTTCACCGGTCATCACCATCGTGCTGGAGCCGCCACCGTCCAGATTGAGCGCTACCTCGGCACCGATTTCCAGTGCGATCTCGGCCAATTCCCACAACGTGACCCCTTCACTGTATTTTCTCTGCCGGCCATCTACTACAATAAGCCACAGGGTAGACCCACTGGTGTTGAGGGCAACGGCCGTTCGGGGATGCAGCGCGCTGTCTTCGGCTGAGGCGACCACCAAACCCTCTTTCAGTAACATGAGATTGCCAGCCAAAGCCTGGGTGTGGCTCTGGTCACAGCCCGCATAGTGAATTTCGGCCCGATTAGGTGACAGGCACAGGATCGGCCACTCCTGACGATCGTCAGAATAAACGGTTTGATGGGACATAGCTAAGCCTTGAATATCGACCGGATCACCCAGGCGTGGGTAAAAATCCCAGGGGAGTTGGGCGTGGAAAGGCTCAAAAAAGCTGCCATTAATTGCCAGCTGCGCCCCGAATTCCGTGGCGAACAGTGTTGTTGTCCGCGCCCGTAAATCCAGCTCTATGGTGTCATCACCGGGCGTCACTAAAAAGTCAATCGCCGGGAACTCAAGGTCTATTTCAAGAATATGAATGACCAGCGGCCTGGGCGACGAACGTACCAGGCGCGTATAGGTGATTCCCTGAAACAGCTCCTCGCTGATGTTCTGGCGTGGTGGACGTGCCCAACGGCCGTTAATTGTGCCAGAAACAACGACAACAAAAAGCAGAAAGCATGATAACCCAAACAGTTTAGTCAATAGATGCATGAAACAGGCTCCCCAATTAATTTAAGTATCGCGCGGTGATGATGCGCGAAATGGCTCCCATTGAAACTCATCCAGCTGAATGCAACAATAGCATTCTGGTCAGGAGAGATACTACTCAGGTGCAAGGCACTGGCCGCAGGAGTTTCAATTGGTTAGAACCGTTTGGCCAGTGCCTTGCACCACTCTGTAACAAAAATAACCCTATTGGGAGCTTTTAGATTCGCAGGGGTTTGGCTGAAGCGCGATTCGCGCTGTTCCCCTGGGCACGATCGCGCTTCACGCTTCCGGGTTTTTACTGCAAATATTCTGTATACGCCGGATATAAAGGCCAGCGACGCTCTGCCCGGCGCGCCTCTTTGCGCTTGCGCCGAATTTTGCGCGCACCATCTTTCCGGTTGCGGTAGACGGTGATAATGGTGCCTGAGGGACTTACTAAAATAACCGTTCCCTCCAGCCGCCCATAACGGTTATACAGGTCATCGGGAATGTCGCGTGCGCCTAAAAAAACGTGGATGATGCCTTCTTTGTAATAACGCTGCCCATACTGCAATACAAAACGAATTTCTTCCTTGTTCAAATTACGCTGAGCCATGCGCTGTCTGGCATGGAAGGTGACATTGATACGGGGTACATAAAATGGGGATGTTCTTCTATGATTCATGGCAAGTCTCCTGTACGATGGTTCCGTACACCAAAGGAGCTTGCACTGAATGATCTTTCACGATGTGGCTGGCGGTGTGTTAAATTGTGCAGATCAAAACGGAAATTTCCTTTGTGGTACGGCTAAATTTTTCTACACACAGTAGGGAAATCCAAACTGTAAACTTGTTGAGTATCATAAAGGAGTTTGCTGTTAATTGGTATAACGCATAAGCATTACTTTTAAATTCTTTTGTTAATCAGAACGGGTAATTTGGCAGCATTAGCCAAATGGGTTATTGAGTTCTTTTGGGGGTAAACGGCCGTTTACCCCCCCAAAAAAACTCAATCTGATAAAAAAGACGCCTTATTTTGGCTTGTAGCCCAACATGCGCAGGCCGTTGAGCGACACCAGCACCGTGCCGCCTTCGTGCCCGACGACAGCCGCAGGCAGCCCCAGGCCAGAGAAGAAGATGGTCCCCAGCATGAGCACAATCATGAAGATGGCGAAGCCCAGGTTTTGCAGCAGCGTTTGCCGCGTTTTGCGGCTGAGGCCGATGACGTAGGGCAGGTTGTTCAGGTTATCGGACATGAGCACGATGTCGGCCGTTTCCAGGGCCACGTCGGTGCCCGCCGCGCCCATAGCGATGCCGATGTCGGCCGTGGCCAGGGCGGGCGCGTCGTTGACGCCGTCGCCCACCATCGCCACCGGACCGTACTGCTGGCGCACTTTTTTAATGGCCGCTACCTTGTCTTCTGGCAGCAGGTTGGCAAAGTAGGCGTCTACGCCCACCTGTTTGGCAATCTGTTTGGCCACGGCCTCGTTGTCCCCGGTGAGCATCACCACGTGCTGCACCCCGTTGGCGTGCAGGGCGCGAATCACGTCGGGCGCATCCGGGCGGATGACATCGGCATAAGCCAGCGCCCCCAGCATAACGGCCGTTCCCGCCATATCATCCACTTCGGCTACCAGGACGCTGGTTTTGCCCAGGTTTTGCAGGCGCTCCAGCTCCGCTTCGGCGATTTCCAGCCCGTCGGTCTGGTAATTGGTGAAGAAACGGCCGTTGCCGATGCGAATCTGCTTTTGACCGACGTGCGCCGCCACGCCCTGGCCGGTGGTTGCCTGAAAATCGTCCGCTTCGGGCCAGCTAAGGTCCCGTTTTTGGGCTGCCTTCACCGTTGCCTGGGCCAGTGGATGTTCCGATTTGGCCTCGACGGCGGCAGCAAGAGACAGCAGTTCGTTTTCGTCAATCGTTTCGGTAAAAGTAGTAATGTCCGTCACCTGCGGCTCGCCCACGGTGAGTGTGCCCGTCTTGTCGAAGGCGATCACTTTGATCGTAGCCGCATTTTCTACATGGATGCCGCCCTTGAACAAGATGCCGCGCCGGGCCCCGTTGCCAATGGCGGAAAGCACCGTGGCGGGGGTGCTGATGACGATGGCGCAGGGAGAGGCGGCAACCATGACGGTCATGGCGCGGTAAAAGGCTTCGCTGAACGCTTCTTGCCAGAACAACATCGGCACCACGGCAACCACGGCAGTGAGCACAATGACGCCCATGGCGTAATATTGCTCGGCGGTGTCGATGAAGCGCTGCGTTTCGGCTTTCTCGCTGTGGGCCTCTTCCACCATCTGAATCAGTCTGGCCAGGGTGGAATCTTTGGCCAGGCGGGTGACGCGAATCTCCAGGTTGCCATTTTTATTGATTGTCCCGGCAAAGACGGTATCTCCCACGTCTTTGCCCACCGGCATCGATTCGCCGGTGATGGAGGATTGGTCGATAGAGGAACGGCCGTCTACCACCACCCCATCCAGCGGCAGCCGCTCCCCCGGCTTGACGATGATCCGGTCGCTGACGACCACTTTTTCGATGGGCAGTTGGTAGGTGTTGTCGCCGCGCCGCACCAGCGCCTGGGCGGGGCGGAGCTCCATCAGCGCCTTGATTGCGTTGCGGGTGCGGTCCATGGCAAAATCTTGCAGCACGTTGGACAGCGAGAAGAGGAAGAGCAGCATCGCGCCTTCAAACGGCTGGCCGACGAGCGCTGCGCCAATGGCGGCTAAAATCATCAGCAGATCGACGTCGATGGTGCGATTGCGCAGCGATTGCAGACCCCCTTGCATACCAAAGGTGCCGCCGGTGATGTAGGCGATGACAAACAGCACGGTGGCAGCTGTGGCTGCTTCTTGCCGTTCGGCGATGAGGCCACCAATCATGGTGAGGAGGGTGAGGAGGGTGAAGATGGGTTCGATACGGCCGTCCATCAACCACTCCCAGGCGCGGCGCAAAGGGGAGGTGGCGGGAGAAGCTGTTTGGGGAGCTGTTATATCGGCGGCGGAGGGGACCACGGTGATGCCCAGTTTTTGTACGTGATGGGAAATTTCCGCCGGGGAGATGATTTCATTGTTGTAGGTGACGGAGAGTGCGCCGCCCAGGTAGCTGGCCGTGGCCCGCCGTACGCCGGGCAGCTGCCCCAGCTGGCGCTCCAGCCCCACGGCGCACGATTCGCAGGCGCGGCCCCCCTGGCGGCCCAGCCGCATGGTGCAGGTGAGCCAGCGCTCTTGCAAGATCGGTGCCACTTGTTTGGCCACTTTTTCTACAGCGGGTTCGCTCATTTTGCTGGGGTCGTAGTCGATTTCGAGACGGCCGTCTTTGGGATGCAGGCTGACCTGGACAATGCCTTCCTGCTCGGTAATCGCCTCGTTGATAAGGTCGGCGCAGCTATCCTCAGGTTTAGTTTTGGGGTTGTTATGCATTAATTTGATCCTTTTCCCATATTCTAGGCGCCGATGTCTGTGTTTGTCATTGATTTTCATACGGTATTAGGGTGACAAAGGACATTGCCGTCGCCCTTGCCAAACACAAGGTTAACAGTGGTTTATAACAAAAGTTAACCGGCACGACAAAAATATTTAACCTCAGTTAACTTTTCTGCTTTCTCTGCGCCTCCGCACCGCTTTCGCAGGAGAATTACTGACAAACAGCTTGTTGTATTGGAAAATGCTGGCGAAGTTCGTTTACTGTTAAAAAGAGGGTAGGACGCCTATCATTCTGCCTCCTGTTTGTGTTATGATGTAAACGGAAAACTGATTGGTACGAGCGAAACCATTAGTTTAGCCAACCTTCAAAGAACTTCGACCTTTGTACCAACAAGATTATCAACAATCGAATTAATTTGATGTCATATATGGGTTAGCGTTCAGATCTGACAGGTTTGCTACCAAAGGGTGAGCCAAAATTTGGCCTCAAACCTGCCTGGTCTGCAGAGGAACCGAACGGTTACATATATGTATGGGTTAGCGTTCGTGCAGTGGAGTAAGATCTAATGCTTCCCCTGGTAAAGGTTTTTATTCGAGAACCTGAAGATGAGCGTAGAACATGGCATTCACTGCTGACCAACAATCAATATGACCAGATCACAACCTCCTTGGAAAAAGCATATGCGCAGGCGGTTGCCGAGGGTGAATTTCGGCGAGCAACGCTGCTGGCTGCCGCCAAACAGTTATGTGCAAGCTGCGTTCAGCTTCAGCAAGAAGTATCATTTCACGAGCAAGCTTACCACCAGTTTGAAACACGCCGGAATCAGCTGGATACTGAGCTAAACAAGTTGTTGGAAATGATAGAAGTTATACCGGCAACGGCCGATTCCCCAAAAAATCCTACGTTTTGGCAGCGTATGCAAAACTTCCTGGGGCTGCCGGCCAACATAAACCCCAACAAAAAAAATGATCCTAAAATTGAAAACAAAGAAAAACCAAATCAAGAGACCCATTGCTTAGAGGCAGAAGAAGCGCTTTTTCCTCCTAAGCCAAGATCAATTTCTCACGCCAAAAAAAGGGTGGAAGAAGCCGATTCTGAAACCGGGTCGTTTATCATTAAACCCACTTTTAGGGATTATGAACCGGGCGCACGGAGCCTGATAATTTACTGTTTGGGAGCCTTTCGTGTCTATCAAAATGATCAACTATTAAATGACTGGAATGGCTTGAAGAGCCTGATGATTCTGAAATATCTTGTAAGCAATCGCTGTAAACCGGTAGCCAAAGAGATATTGATGGATATTTTCTGGCCGGAAGCTGATTCTGAAGGGGCACGTCGTAATTTACACCAGGCTGTTTACTCACTGCGTCAAACCCTGAAGCAACATGACCCAGACTTCCAGCATATTCTCTATGAGAATGATTGTTATCTATTTAACCCGGATTTAAAAGTTTGGCTTGATTTTCAAGAATTTGAAAGACATGTTCGAAATGGCAGACGTCTATTGACGGCTGGTAAAAAAAGCGCTGCAATGGAAGGATATGGAATTGCCGAAAGCCTTTATCAGGGACAGTTTATGGAGGAGGATTTATATGATGAATGGCCTCAAACTATACGCCGGCGATTGCAAAATCTCTATCTGGAGATTGCCGACCGATTGAGTGAATATTATTTGGGCCAGGGCGAGTTTACAATTGCCATAGCGCTTTCCCAGAAAATTTTGTTGCATGATAAATGCTTCGAGCAAGCTTACTATCGTCTTATGCTTTGTTACCGGGCTCAAGGTCAACGGCATCTAGCTATTCGCTATTATTTAAACTGCAAAGAAACGCTTCAGGAAGAACTGGACCTCTTGCCTTCGGCTGAAACGGTGGAACTGTATAACAGCCTGATAAATTAAAAGCAGTTCGATTAATTTGATGATGTAACAAAATTGAGTAATTCTTGAGTTTCAATTGAGAACAGCAGGTTATAACCTCAGCGACTCGAGCTTAAGTCAGCGTCAATTTTTTGGTCTAGTTTGTTTCAGTATTTAAATTAAGGAGAAACCTAAAATGGCTGTACAAGCACAAGCAAAAGTAAAAGAAGAAGTTACTATGCGTCGTGGCGGCAATGGTGGTGCCATGAAAGAGGCAGTTGAGATTGTTGAACGAGCGATGGAACGTCCGGCCGTTAGCGGAATCGAAGTAGTGACGGCCGCAGAATTGGGCGCCGAGCAGACCCAAGGGCAAAAGGTGGATGTACCGGAAGACCAGATGGAGAACTTTACCGCGTGGCTCGATGACTACAAGGATGTTTTGGCAAGTCAGGCCGAAAAGTACGTCCAGCGTCAGGCTGAGGCCCATTTAAAGGCACGGCGTGGCATAAAGCCAGCCCTGGGTGAACCGACTGTAGGTCCTTATGTCGCCTGGGATGTTCTTTCATTGTCTCCGATTGAGCTGCTTTCGTTACCTCTACCGGCCAACGCTCCCAACAGAATTCTGCGCGGCACCAATTTTGCCACCCCATCAGTGACAATTTGTGCGTTCTTAGCGATCTTATGGACGAATCCCACAGTTGATATTCCGAACGGGTTTGCCGTCCCGGCAAATATTCAACTCGGCGGTAGAACAGCGCGCGTCAGCTTCGATCAGCTCAACCTGACGACAGCCACAGCTGGTCCCAACTTTACGTTCAACATTCCGCTGCCGGGGCCAGTTCCGCCTCTGATTCTCATTCCGGCCTTCTCTATCACGCCCAATGTGGCCACGCCGCAACTGTTCGAGCTAAACGTCACCGCCGATATCATCGAATCACCACAGCCGTATTCCGCGTTTGCCACCTGGCATGCCAATAGCGACAATGAACCCTCCTGGTTCGGTGCCTTCCCCCCAGCCACACCGCCTCAATTGCTGCACAGCGTGCAAAATCGGTACATGGTCTACCCTTTCTAGGGTGAATGAAACAGTCACGGGCAACACAGTAATCTCAATATCACCAATATCCTGACACGAATTGCACGAATTAAGGACAGATCATTCGTGCAATTTGTGTCATGGTGTCAAAAATAATGTTTCATCACTTCAGGAGGAAAAACGATGGATGTTGAAGAAAGCTTAGTAACTTTATCTGAAAGTGCTCCTGATAACTTAGAAACTATCACTGGCATTGGGCCAGCTTTTGCCAGGGCCCTAAACCAGGCAGGTATTTATAGATTTGCTGATCTGGCACAGTATACGCCTCAGAAATTAACTTCTGTTTTGGCACAGCAGGGCAACGTTAAGATTGCTTGTGAGCGAATCGAAGCTAATGATTGGATTGGGCAAGCCGAGGTGTTGGCTCGGACGATGAACCAGGAAGCAGTTTCCCAAGAAGCAGCTACCCGAGAAGAATCTATGCTGTTTATTGAGGAAGATGAGGAAGAGCCCCTGGCACTTGCCAAGCAACCAACCTGGAAACAACATGCAGGTTTTTCCCTGTTTTTTGATTATGTTGACCACGGGTTTGGCGTACCGGAGTGGCAGACCCGTCTCTATCACGAAGAATCGGGCAGAGAACTGCTTCTAACAGGCACTGATAAAGATGACTGGGCCGGTTGGATTGAGAAACAGACTAAGCTACCTGGCATTTTAGGCTCTCCGGCTGCTGAAGAAGATGATGAGAAGGATGAGGGTGAAATGGTCACAACGCCAACAGCAACTCACACATATAAGGCAAAACTACAAATCCTTGAGGTTGAACCTGTTCAGGGTTCGCTCACAAGACCGGCAGAGGATAGATACGTGATTGAAGTTCGGTTTGGCCTTTCGGGTCCTGATGCTGACTCCATTGTTAACCAAAAAATCCCATATCAAGTCGAAATTCAGACCATAAATCTGGCAACGAGCACCCTCAATCAATTTGTTGAACTGGGGCAACTTCAACTCCGGCCAGGCACAACAGAATACGCTGTTCGCCAGGAGATGCCAATGCCTGAGGCGGGGAGATACGAATTGCAAACTATTGTGCACGTGGATTCACCGGCCGAGATGATGGCCTATCATACCGGTCCCACGCTTAATATCGTTTGAAACATGCACTATGAAAAAGGGGTATTCTAATGGCTGAAGAGAACGCCACGCAAGACTCATTGCAGTCTTCGGACAAAATTACGCTAAGACGAGGTAACCGACAAGTCACTTACGAAAAGGTTCCAGACCAATTTGCCGTGCGCTTAAAGCACGGCCGTGCACTAAGTCCTGATCAGTTAGAAAGTAGTGTAGGGGAAATAAAAACGGCCGTTGAGCACGTTGATGCTGATTTGCAAGAGGCGATGGATGTATTTACCGTTGCTGAAGCGGCCAAACTAGAGGAAATCGTGGATGAAATGCGCAAAGCGCCAGCCGCTGAGGTTGTTACACACACGTACAAAATAGATGACTCATCGGGTGGCTCAATGATCCCGATTGGCACACTGACTATTCAGTTCAAACCAGATGTGTCGGAGAACAGACACGCAGACATTTTGGCAGAATTTGGCCTGGAAATTGTGGAAAATCTGGACTTCCTTCCTAATGGCTACACGGTTGCCCTAACAGAAGAGGCAACGGAGAACCCACTGAAAATTGCTTTCAAATTACAGCAGCGAGATGAGATAGAAACGGCCGAACCCGATTTGAGTTTTCAGGTATCTCTCAAATATGAACCTGCTGACACCCTGTACAATGAACAGTGGCATCTCAACAATCAAGGTAATCGAATTGGGCTGGTGGCCAATGCTGACGTCAGAGCAGAAGCGGCCTGGGAGATCACCCGAGGAAAACGTGAGGTAACGGTCTGTGTGGTGGATGATGGCTTTGACCTGGGACATCCAGATTTTAATATTCCCGGGAAAATCGTGTCACCCAAAGATTTTTTGCAAAATGATATTGATCCGACGCCTATTTTTTTAGACGATAATCATGGGACGGCTTGCGCTGGTGTGGCAATTGCTGAAGAGAACGGCGTTGGCGTGGTTGGTTTAGCCCCTGGTTGTGCCTTTATGCCAGTCCGAATGGCCCTGACCCTATCAGACAACGCGATTGTAACGCTATTCAAGCATGCCTTTGACAACCAGGCTGACGTGATCAGCTGCAGTTGGTCGGCAGCTGCCTGGAACTTCCCCCTATCCACCAAGATTCATGCCATCATTCACCAGGCCGCTACCCAAGGACGCCACAATGGGAAAGGCTGCGTGATTTTGTTTGCGGCCGGCAATGAAAACCGTCCCCTGGATGGCGTGAAAAATGGTCAAATATCTCATCAAGGTTTTGCTCTGCATCCCGACATTATTGCTGTAGGCGCCTCAAACAGCCGTGACGAGCGATCTGGCTACAGCAATTTTGGCCCAGAATTGGCAATTTGTGCGCCTTCGAGCGGCGATCCCGGACGTCGCATTGTAACAACCGACCGACGAGGTGTGTTGGGTTATTCGGCCGGAGATTACACTTTTACCTTTGGCGGTACTTCCAGCGCTACCCCGCTGGCGGCTGGTTTAGCCGCGCTAATTCTTTCTGTGAATGAGGAATTGATTTCGGCCGAAGTGAAGCAAATTATGATGGAAACGGCCGATAAGATTGACCAGGAACATGGCGAGTATGTAGATGGCCACTCGCCCTGGTATGGACACGGCCGTATTAATGCTCATCGTGCTTTGGCTTTCGTTTTAGGCGAGGATGAAATTGGTGAGCGGCGGTTCGAGAGCCTTCTTTTAGAACATAGAGTGAACAGGCCAATCGCCGATCTTGACACCACAGAAGATCCTATCGTCTTTCCCCTTGAAGTTGCCATCGAGGAGATTGAAGTCCACGTTGACATTCAACACACAAGACCACAAGATTTGCGGGTGAGCGTGGAAACACCGCACGGGGATGAACTTCTGTTGGTGGATGGCACGAATGAGCTTCAGAATGGCATCACCAGAACATTCCGCTCCAGCGATGAGCCAGCACTGTTTGCGCCAGTGATAGGGGCATCTGCACAGGGCAGTTGGCACCTGAAGGTAGTGGATATAACCGAACAGGAAGTTGGTGAGATCGTCAAATGGGGGTTGACTGTGACCTACTGATTCGGGGTTGGCGAGTAGACGTGCCCAGCCGAAATATCGCCACGATTGATTTTTATTTTGGAACCCAGGCGAATAAAGCCATGCTCGTCAACTTCTGCGGCCAGCGCGTAGCCGCATTCTTCACATTCAATGAATCGAAGTCCGCCAGGGTACTGTTTTGGGGATATTGTTAATATGTGATGTTCGTTCATTTAAGCCTCGTGTTTCGTTAATGCAATAATTTCAATTTCTTTAGCAAATTATCGCATTTTGGGTTGGGCAAAGAAATGGGAATTTTTTGCCGGGACAATGGGGCTAATATGGTCGTCTCTTCAGGCAAGACGGCCGTTTTTATGCCGATAAGTTTTGTTCACCTGATTCCTCTAACGGGCTAATTCTTTCTTCCGGTTGCGGTACAGGTTGGGGTCTACCACTGTGGCCATGCCCTGGGTGTTCATCTTGCCGCCCAGAAATTCGTTGATTTGGGCGATTTGGGGCAGGGGGTTGGCCAGCATGTCGCTGTAATGAATGTAGATGACGGAAACGTTGGGCTGGGCTCCCATCCAATCCATGACGCTGTTGAGATGCTTCTCAAACAGGGCCGAGATCTCTTCATCGGGGGCCACATTGGGGTCTTCCCCCCGGTTGATGAGCATCTTCTTTTGCGAGGCCAATATTTCTGACATGTTGCGCCGCATGAAAATGACTTTGTACTCATACGCCGACGGCATAAATTTGAGCAGTTGTGAGATCACTTTAACGGTTTTGCCCTGGGCGTCGGCCATCCAGGCGGTGTCCCCTTTGTCCATCTGCTTGACGCGCTCAAATTCGTAATATCCTTTGGGATTGTCGTCGTCGGCGGTGCGCAGCTTGTCGGTGAGCGGGGGGATGCCACCCGCTTCCAACATTTTCATCATCATGGAGGTGCCAGAGCGGGGCAGCCCGCTGACGACGGTGACAACGGGTTTGCTGCCAAATAACTTTTTGAAAATACCTTTCATTCAACTTTCCTTGTCATTCATATTTCCCTGGAAACGCCAATTTGGACCCACCATGTGACTGAGAGCTTCCGGGGAAATGGGGTAACCGAATTCTTAATAATCGTAACACAGGTGCGTGGGATGCAAAATGGGACGGTTGTGCTTGTGATACGGCCGTTCCTTTTATACCCTCCCCCACTTAAGGCCCAGCTTAAAGATGCAGCCGCGCTGCCAGCTGCTGCAAAAAGTGTGCCCCGGCACTTTCCAACGGCTCCGCCAGGCCAAAGGTGAGGGTGTGCAGCTGCACATCCCCAATGGGCAGATGGAGCGGTTGGGGCAGCGGCTGGGGATAAATGAGCAGGGCATAATGGCAGCCTTTGGCCTTGGCGTAGGTAATTACCTGGCTGATGTCGGCCGGGCTGGGTTTGTCTGGCGTTTTGTATTTGGTGTCTAGCACGGCCAGGGGACGGCCGTTTCCGTCATAAAGCGTCAAATCTATCTGGAAGCGCAGTTCGGCGTTGGGGCCGAGGGTGGTGCTTTCTTGCGCCTTAATGCGATACGGCGCGGGCAGGTGGGCTTGCAGCCAGTTGGCCACGCTGCGCTCGTACAGCTGGGCCATGTTGAGCAAAAAGGGAATCATCTGGTGGCTGCCGTCGGCCAGCAGTGGTCCGGAATGCTCTAAAAAGAAGCGGCAGAGGGCGTGCAGGGTGGCGTAATCTTGATTGAGGCGGCTGTAGCTGCGGTTTTGGCAGTCGCTGGGCTGAAACGGCCGTAAGGTGGTGATGGGCTGCAAAAGATGATACGCCTGGCGAACGGCCGTTTGCGCCGCCGGACTGCATTGGCCGCTGCGGGCAATCTGGTGCAGGGTATAGGCCAAAATCTGGTTGTCTGGGATGTCGGCGGTTTGGGTGTCGTAGCGGCAGGCAAGCTGCGGGGTGGGGCTGGCGGGCTGCCGGGTTAGCAGTCGGCCGCGTAAGTAGGGGAGAACGGCCGTCTGGCTCAGATACGCCTGTTGGAAGCTGTGCCGCCCCCGCCGAACCACGCGCTGCGCCAGAATCTGGGCCAGCAGGCTAAAAAAGGCTGGAATGGAATCAAGGGTGGTGAGGCCGTCCGCCAGGTGGGCCAGGCGCAGATCGTAGGCGGCTTCCCACAGCTGGAACAGGCGGACGATGGGCAGTTTGGGCTGGATGTTTAACTGGAGCTGATGGGGTAGGCTAAATTGGCCCACATAGCCCTGGGCAGTCAGCTCCCAGTTGTGGTTGGTTTTGGGGGAGGGGAAGGAAACGTGCAGCTTTTTGCCGTTTTGGTCCAGCAAACGCCAAAGTTGTTCTCCCAGCGAAAGCGGCAGCGCTTCGGCGGGCAGGTGGATGGTTTGGTATTCGGTTAGTGTGATGTGGCGAACGGCCGTTTTCAATTAAACCCACCTGCCAAACTTTAACAATCTCTAACCTCTAAAAAGAAGATGGTACCAGACATTGTGGCTGGGGCAACCTGGCGGTTGCTATTCGGCCACCGGCAGGGTGATGGTGAAGCGGCTGCCCTGGTTGGGAGTGCTTTGTACGTCGATACGGCCGTTGTGCATGGCCACAATGTCATTCACAATGCCCAGACCCAGACCAGTGCCTGAAATTTTATCCCGTTCTATCTGAGTTCCCCGGTAAAACCGCTCAAAAATGTGGGGTATTTCTTCCTGGTGGATGCCTATGCCGGTGTCTGAAACATCTAAAACGACATGGGGCTGGCCATTATTATGTTCCAGCCCCGTGGTAATTTGAATGGAGCCCTGGTCGGTGTAATTAAGGGCGTTGTCTAGCAGATTGGTCACAATTTGGGTAATCTGGTTGGGTTCGCCCCAGGCGGGCGGCAGGGGGTTCTGGGATAAAAAGTGGAGTACGAGCTGTTTGCTTTGGGCACGGGGTTGATGGGTCACAAGCACCTGCTGCACCAGAGCGTTTAGATCAACTGGCTGAAATGGATGGTGGTTATTATTTTCCAGCTTGGAGAGCGTTAAAATCTCTTCAACCAGATTGAACAGGCGCTTTACCTGAGCGCGCAAGGTGCTGAAATATTTGGCTTGTTTGTCGGGTGGGGCAAACTCCAGCAGCTCCAGGAAGAGGGTGAGGTTGGCAATGGGGTTGCGCAGCTCATGCGATACATCGGAGACAAATTTGGATTTGAGCTTGTCGAGCGATTTGAGCTGTTCGTTGGCATCGGCTAACGCCTGGGTGCGCCGCTGTACCTGCTCTTCCAGGTCGTGGGCGTGGGCTTGTAAACGGCCGTACAGCCGAATCTTCTCCAGCGCCAGCCCTATCTCCTCGGACACCAGGGCAATGAGCCGCACATCGCTGGAGCCAAAGACGTGGGTTGGTGGCAAATTCAGCACAAAAAACCCGATGGTTTTCCCGGCTAAATAAAGTGGATGGATGACGAATTTGCTGTCGGGTGGTGCGTTTAGAAACTGTTTCAGGCTGAATGGCGGCTGGGGCAAGATCAAGGTTTGGGTAGAGCTGCTTATGGCGGCCAACGCGGGTTCCAAATCCAGGTTCATCTGTTTGCCCACGACTGGCTGAAGCGCTTCGTCATAATGTTCGGCCTGCACCGTTACAATTGAATCTTCATGATGATGCAGCAGGATCAGGGTGCGGCTGGTGTTGTAGAATTGGGCCAATTCAAAACAAGTGTCGCGCAAAATTTTTTGTTCGTCATTGTTGGCCGAGGCGGTGGAAATGATGCGGTTTAGCAAGTGGAGTTCACGCGCCTGGCGGCGGTAGTCGGCCTGGCTGGTGCGAATTTGTTCTTCATGAAAGTGGCGTTCCAGGGTATAGCGCAGCACGCGCAGCAGGCTGGCGGTGGTGAGTTCTTGTTTAAGCAGGTAATCGTGTGCGCCTGCGGTGGCGGCATCGGCAGCGAGCTGGTCATCTTCTAAACCGGTGAGAACAATAATGGGAATCCAGGGATGGGCGGTATAAAAGGTGCGAATGGTATCGATGCTGTTGCTGTCTGGTAGGGGAAGGTTGAGAAGGATGACCTGGATCGTGAAGGTTTTGAGGTGTTGGAGGGCAGATTTTGCGGAAACGGCCGTATGCAGCCGGTAGGTATTTTCTGCCATTTCCAGCATGCGTTCAATGCGTTGGGCATCACCTGGGTTATCTTCAACGAGTAGGATGTCAATGAAACGGCCGTTTGTTCGATCCTTAACCACTATACTTGCCTTGAACGATAAATAGGCCAACCAATAGAACAAATAAAGCGCCCAATAGCGTGTAGCGAATCCATTTTAATGCCTCTGCGCACGCCACATGCTTTGCGGTTTGTTTTTTCAGTGGACTCAAGTAAGAGATGTGTCGCTTGCTGGTAAAGTAAACCAGAAACAACTGCCGGAACCTTCTTCACTTTCTACGCCAACGTCACCACCACATTTCTTTACAATTCGCCAAACAATCGACAAGCCTAACCCCTCACCCCGTATTTTCTTAGACGTGAGTCGCGTATGTGGCTTAAACAAGCGTTTTTGGTCCATTTCAGAAATGCCAGGGCCGTTGTCTACTAACCAAAAACGAATCATACCGTTTTCTTCAAGAGTGGAACCCAGCTGTAAAATGGGTGGCGTCCCCTCGAATCCGCCATACTTCAGACCATTGCTCATATAATTGAGCCAAACCTCTTCAATCCAGGATGCATACCCTATAGCGTTGGGCCATGTCTCTGGCATCACAATTTCAGCCTGCGTTTCCCGAATTTGGTATCGAAGCCGCTTCATGACTTCGGCCAGAATACGCTTGTTGTCTAACACGCTGAGCTGAATATTTTCAGAACCCATGGTGGCCAAAAAAAGCAGCTCCGTAATGACATTGTTCATTTTGTAGCCGCTTTGCATGATCTGATCAACTGCTTGCTGGGCTGGTACACTCAGCTGCTCCTGGTAATGGGAATCGACCAAAGAAGCATACCCTACCATCTGGCTAAGCAGCCCCTGAATTTGGTGAGCTACCGTGTGCGCAAACTCGTTTAGCGCCAGATTTTGGTTTTCCAATTCAGCTGCCCTACCGCTGATCTCTAGCAGCAGTCGGTGGCGTTCGATTGTGTGATAAATGGTTTTTACTAATAGATTGGTTGTCAGATCATCTTTGGTCAGGTAATCCTGAGCGCCTTGCTGTACGGCTTGCAGCGCTGTTTTATGATCTGTATAGCCGCTTAAAATAACAACAGGAATGGACGGGTGACTCTCGTTAATTTGTGTAAAAGAGCTTAGTCCTTCGGTATCGGGCAAAGATAAATCCAGCAAGATCAGGTCTTGCTGTTTTTCTTTCAACAAATTTTTTGCCTGGGTCAGGCGTTCTGTGTGGGTGAGATTTATGATTGCCGGAGAACTTCCAGAGAGGTTTGACTGGTTTAGCAGATCTTTTACAAGGCGCACATCACCTGGATTGTTTTCAATCAACAGCACGTTAATCGTTGTGTAATTCATTTTAGAAATTTGTGAACATGATATTTATTTGTTGGGCAGTAGTACCTATTTTGCTTTTATTATGCTGCTTAAAATCTGTCGATTCAACTGGCTTTTAATAGTGCAGAATGTGTCAGAATTTACAGCTGCGTGAGCAAAGTATAAGGAGAGCTCTCATTCAGATTCCAGTTTGCGGTTTTGGTTGGTTAGCTGCTGAAACTGGAAGAAGAGTTGATTGTTTTTTGCCGAAATAGGCGGGTGTTGATTTTGATTATACTTGAGTTCTGCCTTTTCTGGGGGTATTAAGCCTGTTTTGATCCAGGTCAGAGTTGACAGCTTGTTTATAACGGGGCAAAATAGAACGCATGGTCTAAATAATCCAGGAGGAAAAATGTCTCGTCTCGCATCCAGAACGTCCCGCTTGCGCCGCATAGAAGAGCTGCTGCTGCTGACCCCAGATGGCTTACGAGCCGCTGATCTGGCAGAAAAGCTGGCAATCGATCGGCGTACGGTTTACCGGGACGTTGATTTTTTGTGTGAGCAGGGGCTGCCGATCTGGCAAAAAGACGGCCGTTTCGGCATCAATCGCTCACGGTATCTCACTACCGTCCACCTGGCGTTTCATGAAGCCGTCGCCCTCACCCTGGCCGGGCTGCTGCTGGCCCGCACCATCGACGAGCGCAATCCCCACGTTACCTCCGCCCTGCGCAAGCTGGCCATTACTCTGCCCAAAGCGATCTCACCCCATCTGAAGCGGGCAGCCGACCGGGTACAAACCCTCAACGATGGCCAGCGACAGGTGGCTGTGATGGAAGTGCTGGCAGAAGGGTGGGGCACCGGACGCAAGGTGCGCATTGGCTACCGCTCACCCCGCAGCGGCCAACTGCGTGAACGGGTGATTGCCCCCTACGCCCTGGAGCCAACCCCTTCCGGCATTTACGTCATTGGGCATGATGATTGGGCCAAAGATATTCGCACGTTTAAGCTGGACCGGCTGGAAAGCGCCACGCTGCTTTCGCGCAGCTTTACCGTGCCAGAAGCGTTTGATCTGGAGAGCCATCTCGCTTCTGGCTGGCGCATTATGGCGGGCAGCGAGATTACCGATGTGGTGCTGCGCTTCACCCCGGAAGTGACGCCGCACATTCATGAACGGCAGTGGCACCCAACCCAAACGTTGGAAAAAACGGAAGATGGCGGCTGTCTGCTGCGGGTGCAGGTGGCTCAGCCGCAAGAGATGCAGCCTTTCATTCGCAGCTGGGGGGCGCAGGTGGAGGTGCTGGCCCCGGACTGGCTGCGCGCCCAGATTGGCTCTGAACTCCAGCGAGCGGCAGCCCAATATGCGGAGCGATCCTTGTGAGCGATTAAGCCAGTGAAACCTACCTTTTTTAGTAAATCTGGCGGTTAAAGTTCGATTGGTTTGGAGAGAATTTCGACGAGGAGCTTGATGGAGTTTTCCACGTCGTCGGCGTCTACCGTTTCGCTTTGGGAGTGGACGTAGCGGCAGGGGATGGAGATGCAGCCTGCGGCCGAGCCGCCGTTGGCAATCTGGATGGGCCTGGCGTCTGTGGTGCCGCCGGTGAGCACTTCCAGTTGGTAAGGAATATTGGCTTCCTCGGCACGCTGCTTCATGACACGCACCAGGCCGGTGTGGGCGATCATGCCGCTGTCTTTCACCTTGATGGCGGTGCCTTTGCCCAGCCCTATGGCCATTGGGGCCGCTTCGGGCACGTCGGCAGAGATGGTGACGTCCAGGGCGATGCCCACGTCTGGGTCGATGCGGTTGGCGGCGGCTTCTGCGCCGCGTGTGCCCACTTCTTCCTGCACGCTGAAGACGAAATAAACGTCGTGGGGGGTTTTCTTGAGCCGTTTGAGCGCCTCGATGGCCACCAAGCAGCCGATGCGGTCATCCATGCTTTTGGCGCTGAGCCGTTTGCCCTGGGCCAGGAACGGCCGTACAAACCCCACCGCATCCCCCACCTTCACCGGACAATCTTCCCGGCTGGTTGCCCCCACATCGATGTAATGCTTTTCCAGACTGTGTACCTTGCTGCGGTCGGTAATGCGGTCGCTGTAGATGATGCCGATACGGCCGTCGGCAAACTGCACCCGACTGCCCAGCAGCGTATGGGTGTAGATACCGCCGATGTTGGTAAAGCGGCAGAAGCCATCTTCGGTGATGTGGGAAATCATCAGGCCGATTTCGTCCATGTGGGCGGCAATCATTACTTTTAGACCACCTTTCCCCTTGCCTTTCTTGCTCGCAAATTTGCGCGCAATCAGGTTGCCCATCGCATCCACCGAAATTTCATCGGCATATTTTTCAATTTCAGGCCGAATCAGCGCCCGCATTTGGTCTTCAAAGCCCGATGGGCCGTACGCTTCTACCAGTTTTTTGATTAAATCGTTCATTCTGTCCTCGATAGGTGAGATGAGTGGTTGGGAGGTAATTAGGTAATTGAGTAATTGGGTAATTACTCAATTACCCAATTACTCAATTACGCTTCACAATTTCCTCTGTTAAATTTAACAACGTCGCTTTGGCCAGCTTGACCACATTCGCATAATCATCCAGGTTGATCATCATGGTGGGGGTGTGGGCGTAGCGGCCAGGCACGGCGATGGTGGCGGCTGGAATGGCCCCACGGATGCGCTGAATCACGGCCGTATTTGTCCCACCACCACCCGGACGGCGAATCTGGAACGGAATGTCGTTCTCGGCGGCGGTTTGGGTGATGAGGCTCACCAGGCGCGGGTCTTGCAAGGTGCCGCTGTCCATGACGTAGATGGACGGCCCTTTGCCCAGCGCCACGTTGGGGCTCACGTCATCCTTGTTGGGCAGGTCGTAGGCGGGGGTGCATTCCAAAATGAGGGCCACGTCTGGCTGGACGCCATAAGCGGCGGTGGTAGCCCCGCGCAGACCCACTTCTTCCTGCACGGTGAAGGTGGCGATGAGGTCGAAGGGAAACGGCCGTTCCCGCAGCAGTTCAATCAATGCCGCACAGCCTGCCCGATTATCGAACGATTTACCGATGGCTGTCAAGCCAAGTTCCTCGTATTCCGTCACAAAGGCAGCCCGGTCGCCAATGTTGATCTTGCCGCTGGCGGCGTCCTTGTTCTTTGCGCCAATGTCGATGCGCATCTCGTCCATCTTTACCACGCTGTTGCGCTGGCTGGCATTGAGCAGGTGGATGGGCCGCGCCCCAATGACGCCGGCGAGCTTTTTGGGGCCAACCTGCACCACCTTGCCCAGCAGGGCGCGGTCGTCGAAGCCGCCCACGCCGCTAAATTTCAGCGTGCCGTTGCTGTCGTAATCGGTGATGATGAGCCCCACTTCGTCCATATGGGCATCCACCATCACCCGCAAATCGACTGCGCCGGTTCCTTTTTTTAGGGCAATCAGGCTGCCCATCGCATCTACGTGCCATTCATCCACATGGTCGGCGATGAGGTCGCGAATCAACAGCCGCACCTCTTTTTCTTCGCCAGACACGCCGACGGCTTCTGTTAGGTTTTTGAGTAGTTCGTTCATTTCGGTTATCCGTGGTCGGTAATCGGTGATCGGTAATCAGTGATCAGTAATCGGTAAACTGTTTACCGCTCACCGATTACTGTTTACTGTTTACTATCTTCTTTTTCCATCATCCCCGCAGCCAAATCATCCAGGAATTTGTCGTTCAGTTGGGCAATAAATTCACCCATTAAACGGCCGCTTCGTTCCACATCTTTCAGCGAGACGGATTCAACCATGGTGTGCATGTAGCGCAGGGGGATGGAGATGAGCCCGGTGGGAATGCCGCTGCGGGCGACCTGTACGCCAAAGGCGTCGGTGCCGCTGGCCCGGCTGTGCGTGCCGGTGCCGATACTCATTTCCAGCGATTCGGCCGTGGCTTTGAGCGCCTTGTACATGCCTGTGTGAACATTTGGCCCCAAATCGAGGACGGGACCGGCGTCCAGCTCAAATGTGCCGGTGTCGTTGGCCCCCGGCCCTTTGCCAAAGGTCACGTCGATGGCGATGGCGGCGTCTGGCTGCTGCGAATGGGCGCTGGTGAACGCGCCCAGCAGGCGGGTTTCTTCCTGCACGGTGGCCACGGCGATTACGTCCCAGCTGTGGCTGCGCTGGCTCAAATATTCCAGACAGATGGTGACGGCTGCCACAGAAGCCCGGTTGTCCAGCGCTTTGCCAGCGATACGGCCGTTCAGCAATTTGCGCAGTGGCTGGCGAAAACTGATAAAGTCACCTACCGAAATTTCGGCTTCAACCTCAGTCAAAGGCAAACCCACATCTACGACCAATTCCTCGTAGCCAAACGGTTTGTCCCGCTTTTCTTCTGGCAGCATGGCACCGGGCAGGCTGCCCAGCACGCCGGTGAAATTTTTGTTACGGCCGTGTACCACCACCAGCTGCCCGTACAAATGTCGAATATCCACCCCGCCCACGTTGGTCACGCGCAAAAAGCCGCTGCCGTTTTGGGAGACAATCTGGTAAACCATCAGGGCAATTTCGTCCATGTGGGCTGCCAGCAAAATGGAGCGCCGGGGCGTCGGGCCGCTGCCCTCTTTGAGGGCCATCAAATTGCCGACGTGATCACGCACAAAGCGGCTGGCGTACGGCTGCCACAACACTTCCACCGCGTTGGCAATGGCTTGTTCATTGCCGGAGGGGCCAGGGGTTTCGGTTAAAGTTTGTAAAAGTTTAAATGGTTCCATAAGCTCTCTTATTTATTTGGAACCGGATGTTTACGGTTCCGGTTCGGCTTCTGTGGTTGCGGTAGCAGTTGGGTCTGGCACCAGCGTGGCGGTTGGTTCTTGTGTGGCCGTGGCTGTAGGCGCGGCGACTGTAGCTGTGTTTGTCGGCGTGGCGATGATGGTCGCGGTTGGGCTGGCTGTGGCCGTATCGGTTGCTGTAGGCGTAATGGCCTGAGTTGCTGTGGCCGTGACGGTGCTTGTGCTGGTTGCTGTAGCGGTTCCGGTTGGGGTACCTGTAGCCGTTGACGTGGCCGTGGTGGTTTCTGTGGCGGTGGGCAGCACGGTGGGCGTTTGGAACTGGCCTGGCGTGGGTGGCAGCGTGGCGCTGGGTGTGGTTGTGCCGGGCGTTCTGGTAGGAACGGCCGTTAACGTGCCTGGCGGTAAAACTTGTGTGGCGGTATCGGTTGGCGTTGGGGATATGATCACGGGCAGCGTGGGGGGCAAATCACTCATCGGCACGTCCGGGGCAATCACTAACAGCACAACGCCCGCAAGGTAGCAAGGGATGGTTAGCAGGATAACACCGATCAAAATAAGATAGGTACGGCGGCGAGAATTCATTGTCGGGATGATAGTTTACAACGGAGTAAATGACAAACCGTTTCCCCCGAAAAAATCGGTTCAGCAGCTGATTCTCCCGTTTTTCCCCGGTGACTATGGGCATGGATTCCCAACTATGACCATCGGCTAACATTCTGCTGCAAGCTGTTGATTGCTATGGCTATAGGCGCATGTTATAATCGATCTGCTGTATCGTTATTGTAAAGTAAGTGCCGTCCGCAAATAAGTTATCGGAATTGTGCGGACGGCTTGGAGTAAGCGGCCTTCCAATCAGGTAAGTTATTGTTAGCCGCTTACTAAGCGACGAGAACTACTCCGTTAGCTCAAATGAGGTGGAATACCTCAGCGGGAAGAGAATAACTGTATGCCAGTAAACCTGTGGGGTGTAAGTAGGGAACTGTCGCTTAACCTGCCAAACCGTGCGGTAGGCTACCTGCTTTTGCTCTTTTGTATTGCTCTTTTTGTTTATTTAATTCGCCACTTTCGTCCACACGCCCAACGCTTTACCCGGCAGCAATGGGTTTGGACGGCTGCGCTTTCTCTGGCAGGCCTTTTTACCAGCCAACTGCTTCCCCTTCGTTTTTCTTTTGCCTCTTCCCCGGTGGTTGAATTACCAGAAAGTGCGGCTATGCTGCTCAGCGCTATTCCGCTGCTGCTGGCAGGCATTGTGGTGGGGCCAGCAGGCGCGCTGATTGTGGGGGCGTTTACTGGCCTGGGGGTGACGTTGGGGCAGACGCACCAGCTGGTTGATATTTTTTGGGGGGTATTTACGGCCGTTTCTCTTGCTTACCTCCTCCAACAACATTATTCTGGCCAGATTTACCATTGGCTGCGGCAGCCGTGGGTGGTGGGTTTGTTGGGTGGCCTGCTGTTTACGCTTTTAAGCGGCATCGGCACCTTTGCCAACGTTGAGGTTTCCGGGCTGGCGGCGCTGGATCAGGCGCTGGTGGTAGCGTCGGCCAATTTCTGGCTCCGGCTGCTGGAAGGTTTGGTGGCAGGTGGCGTGGTGATGTTTGTGCTGCGTAACGTGCCCAATTTACGGCCGTCTCACCCTCTCATCCCCCCGCCTACCCGGCGCAGTCTGCAAAAACGGCTCCAGCTCAACTATTTTGCCTTTGCGGCGCTGCTCATTTTGCTTTCGATTACGGTGGTGTACAATCTGGCGATCTCTGTTTCTACCCGGTTGGTGGTCAACCAGATGGCTTACAATGCCACCGTCGTTTCGGCCGAAATCCCCCAATTTGTAAATCAGCTGGATACGCAGCTGACCCTGTTTGAAGCGGACCAGGCGGCGCTGCGGAGTGAGGATACGGCCGTTGCCTATGAGGCCCTGGCCGAACTGTACCGCCGTAACCCTGCTTCCTATCAACAGCTGCTGCTGGTGGCTGAGACCGGAGAGGTAACGGCCGTTTTCCCCAACGAACCAAACCCTGTTGAACTGTCTGATGATGAAGCCACTGCCGTAGCTCAGGCATATGCCCCCAATCCCAAAAACGTGGTGCTGGCCAATATGCCCACGTCGGGTCAGGTACTTAGTTTGGTGGTGCCGGTGCGGCTGGCTGAGGGAGATACGGCCGTTGTTCTCATCGGGCGGCTGGCCAGTTTTAGTCTGGATGATCTGCTGGTTGGGTTGCAAGGTACCGTGGGCGGCGGCACCGGCTTTTTGGTGAACGAGCAGGCCCAAATCATTGCCCACCCTCAGAATGCCTTCATCCGTGCCGACTGGCCTGGCCCGGCGGATGAACTGCGCCGCCTCTGGTTTACCCGCACAGAAACGGGCGAGGCGCACCGGGGTTGGCTGCAAGGTGACAGCGCCCGCCAGCTGGTTTATACGCAAACGGTGCCGGATCTGGGCTGGACGGTGGTAACGGCCGTTCCCTACGAAATTGTTCTGGGGCAAGCGCTGCGCATCGGCTGGCCGCTGCTGCTGGTGCTGCTGCTGGGAACGGCACTCTTCTACACAAATGTTGCCCTGTTGGGGCGCGACATTACCCAGCCGATCAACAAAATTGTGGCCGCCAGCAAAACGATGGCCGCCGGGGGCAGCTGGGCTGCTACCGAGCTGGAACAGCGCGAAGATGAAATTGGCGAACTGAACCAGGCGTTTATCCAGATGCAGCGGGCTACCCGCAAGCAGCTCAACGATTTGTCGCTGCTGCTGGGCACCAGCCACGACGTCTCTACCAGCATCGATCTGAACCAGGGCATCCCGGCCATTTTGCGCGGGGCGCTGCGCGGCACGGGTGCAGCCGGGGCGCGGGCCGTGGTGCTGAATCCCAGCGGCGGCAATCCGCTCTCCTTTGGCGAGGGGCCAGCGGCCGAGGCGATGAAAGCGCTGGACCGCCCCATCATGACCCGCCTGCGCCACCTGCAGGAGCTGATGCTGGCTACGCCTAACCAGATTCGCGCCGCGCTGGATCTGGAGCGTGAAGCGGAACCGCCGGTGCCTGCCCTGGTGGCTATTCCGCTTTACTCTCATGATCGTTTTCAGGGGATTTTGTGGTTAGGTTACCGTCAGGCGCACAGCTACGATGTTTCTGAGCGGAATTTATTGGTGACGTTGGCCAGCCAAACGGCCGTACTCGTCGAAAACGCCCGCCTCTTTGCCACTGCCGAAGGGGGCCGCCGCCGCCTCGCCGCCGTGCTGGCCAGCACCACCGACGCGGTCATCGTCACCGATCAGACTGAGCGTATTCTGCTTATCAACCGGGCGGCGGAGCGCATTTTTAACCTCGATGCCAGCGAAGTGGCGGGCCGGCCCGTAGCGAAAGTGATCGAACCAGCTGACTTGGTTAAGGCACTCACCGGCCAGGATGAACACAGCCGCAATCTGGAACTACCCATGCCCAACGGATCAACCTATTATGCCAGCGCCTCTACCATCGTTAGCAACGAGGGGCAGGTATTTGGCCGCGTCGCTGTCTTGCGCGACATCACCCATCTTAAAGAGATCGATGAGATGAAGTCTGATTTTGTGGCCACCGTCTCTCACGATTTGCGCAGCCCGCTTACCTACATGCGCGGCTATGCCACGATGGTGCCGATGGTAGATGAACTCAGCCCCAAACAGCATGAATATCTGGAAAAAATTCTGGCAGGCATTGACCAGATGTCCCATCTGGTGGACGATTTACTCGATTTAGGCCGCATTGAAGCGGGGGTCGATTTAGCCCAGGAGCGTATCGATGTCAAACCACTGCTGGAAAGCATTGCTGAGGAGTATTGGCAGCACGCCCATCTGGCGGGTATCAAGCTCAATGTAGATGTTGCCGAGGATATTTCTACCATCACCGGTGATGGCTCTCTAATTCGCCAGGCGCTGGCCAACCTGATCGGCAACGGTATTAAGTATGCCCCGAACAGCGGCCCCATGTGGCTGCGTGCCGAGCTAGAGAATGAGGAGCTTGTTCTCAGCGTGCAGGACAGCGGCCCCGGCATCCCCAAACAAGACCAGATACGGCTGTTTGAGAAGTTCTACCGTGTCAAGCAGCGCGGCACGGAAAAAATTAAGGGCTCTGGGCTGGGTCTGGCCATCGTGCGCTCCATCGCCGAACGGCACGGCGGGCGGGCCTGGTGCATCAGCCAACAGGGAAAAGGGTGTACCTTTGCTATTTCGCTGCCGGTTTACCAGAATGGGTACAAACCAGTGGGGGGGAGTTTGTAATCGGTAATCAGTAATCAGTAATTCGGTAATTCCTGACATTTTGATAAGGGGAGTGGAGATTACAAATTAACCAATCTCCAATCTCCAATCTTTAATCTCCAAGACAACGCTAATTTAAGCCCTTTGAAAGTACCGCAGTTTATTGGGAGAGGGTTTGCAATACGGCTTCCAGTTCGGCGGGGAGTTCGGCCTGGATGGTGAGCTCTTCATTGTCAGACGGCCGTTTCACCCGCAGCACCGCCGCATGTAAAAAATGACGGCCTAGCTGGATAGAGGGTTTGCGACGGCCGTATACTTTGTCCCCCACAATCGGAAAGCCCAGGTAGGCCAGGTGCACCCGAATCTGGTGGGTGCGCCCCGTGAACAGCTCGCAGCGCAGCAGCGTGTGATCGTCGTAGCCAGTGATGGTGTCGTACTGGGTTTGGGCCGGGCGGGTGCGGGCGGAGCCGCCAAAGGGGATGACCGACATCTTTTTGCGCTGGCGCGGATCGCGGCCAATCGGTGCGTCGATGAGGGCGGTGGAAGGCTGCACCTGGCCATCTACGAGAGCTAGATATTGTTTGCCCACGGTGCGCTCCTTGAACTGGGCCTGTAGATGGCGCAGTGCCTGCTCATTTTTGGCAATCACGATGAGCCCAGAGGTATCTTTGTCCAGCCGGTGTACAATGCCGGGCCGCTTTTCGCCGCCGATGCCGGGCAGGTCTGGGCAGTGGGCCAGGATGGCGTTGACCAGGGTGCCGCTGCCGTGTCCCACGGCAGGATGCACCACCATCCCTGCTGGCTTGTTGATGATGATCATATCGTCATCTTCGTAGCGGATGTCCAGGGGAATTGCCTCGGGCAGCAGTTCGGTTTCTTCTGGTTCGGGCAGGGTGACGATGACTTCTTCGTCCCCATCGAGGCGTAAATTGGCTTTGGCGGGACGGCCGTTTACCAAGATTTGCTCCTCTTTAAGCAAGCGTTGAATTTGGGTGCGCGACAGGGTAGGCAGATGCTCGGTCAGCACCTTGTCCAGGCGTTCACCGGGGGCATCGAGATGTAAGACTTGGATTGTATTATTCATGGTTGGGGTCCGGTTGGGGGTGGGAAGCGGAAACGGCCGTTTCCAGCGACCTGTCTGTGTCATGTTCCTGAGCTGCTAACTGCTGAGCTTTTATTTCGCGTGATTCTTGCCAGACAAGCACGGCCAGAATCACAGCGCCAGAGACAACGGCTAAATCAGCCAGGTTAAAGATGTACCAGGGGCCGATGTCGATAAAATCGGTGACGTGCCCCAGGCGAAAGCGGTCGATCATGTTGCCCAACGCCCCGCCCATTTGCAAGCCCAGCGCCAGCCGCAGCAGCCGTTGGTTGCCGGGCAAAATGTGGTTGTAATAGATAATTCCCAGGCTTACCACAATGGCCAGATAGCGGAAAATGTTGCCGCCTCCGGCAAACAGGCCAAAGGTTGCGCCGGTATTGTAGATGTGGAAGATGCGGAAGTAAGATTCCAGGCTGGGAATGGGAGCGTATACTTCAAACAAAGCCAGATTGCTTTCCACGAGATACTTCGTGTATTGATCGACAACAATGGCCACCAGGGCAACGCTGAAAAGAATCAGTCGTTCGAAAAAGGTGGCGCGGGGGTGTTTTGGGGCGAGAACGGCCGTTTCCTTCTCGGCCATTGGTGTTATTTCTGGTTCATTCATAGCAATAGTTTACCAACCCCTTCATAAGTTTGCGAGTCCCCAGAGTGGTGCGAGGCAGTGGCCGGACGGTTTGAGTCATATGCAGCGCCTGTGGCCACTGCCTTGCACCTGAGTAGCTACACTTTTTCAGCAATTAAAACGGTAGCCACGCTGCGGGCCAGTTCGATTTGCTTGATGTGCAGCTGGAAGCCTGCGGCCAGAAAGCGCTGGCGAAACGGCTGCCACAGGTCAGGATGAGGCCAATTGTGTGCCTCAGCCACGCTGAACGCACCGTCTCGCTGCCCGGTGATGCGAAACAGCCAGTCAATCATTCGATGCAGTCCGCTGCGCCCTGTCAGATGCCCTTCCGGTACGACGATAAGACGGCCGTCTGGCCTCAGCACCCGATGCACGGCCGCCAAACTGTCTGGGTCCACAATGTAGTCGGTGGGGAAGGTGGCCAGAACGGTGTGGAAAACGGCCGTTTTCAACGGCAGCGCCTGCACCTTTGCCTGAATCAGGGTGGCCGACAGCCTGGCTTTTTGCAGCCTGCGCTGCGCCTGCCGACCCATCTGCGGCGATAAATCCACGCCCAAAACGGTGTGCCCTGCCTGTTGCAGCGCCACCAGCAAATGCCCCGGCCCGTGCCCAATCTCCAGAACGGTTGGCCCTTGCACAAACGGCAGCGCTGCCCGCTGCCAGCGGCCCCATTCCCCCAGAGACACCAGCCAGCTCACCAGATCATACGTCCAGGCCAGCTCATAATAGAGCAGGCGAAAACCAAACCGAACCAAAGTGATCCATATCTTTTTCATCATCATGGCTAGTTATACTCGCAAAGGGCATAATCTGGCATTTTTGGTAACTACTTAGCCAGATTGGGCCAATTTTCTCTGGTAATGGGAGCAGTGGCGGCCACAAATTGGCCCAATCTCCAGAGAGGCTTAGTAGTAGTGTGGCGAAAAATCTGGAAATGAAAAGGGAGCGGGGCCGCAACCCGCTCCCAATTCGTGTGCAAACTTAACCATAGAGGAGAAAAGGAGGAAAGAAATGTACGTTTCTGGAAACGTTTGCCGTTGCTGTTCCGGGGAATTGGAACGAACGTAAGCGTGTACTTGTGCCAAGAATAGCAGAGCTTTGTTAAGGGGCGGCTAACTCGATGTAAACATTTGGTTAAGGTTGGCTGATCTTTTCTAACCAAAGGGTACGGCCGTTTCCCCACCTTCCCGTTCATTATGGCGAAAGCAAAAAGTTTGGCAGCAAACCGTTGTTGGTCACCTGGATGAATTCACCGCTGGCAATTTCTAGCAGCCAAATGGTGGGGGTGGCATTGGGGGTGGCGCTGTTGTATTGCTGGAAGAGAAGGAAACGGCCGTCTGGCGACCAGCTCGGTGGGCCATAGTTCAGGCTAATATCTTTTGTCAGGGCGCGGGCTTCGGAGCCATCGGCCCGCATGAGCCAGAGTTGACGCCCGCTGCTGGTGCGGGCCAGGCGGCGGCCAAAGGCGATCCAGTCGCCGTTGGGCGACCAGGCGGCATTGCCGTCGTTGAAGGCGCCGTCTTCACTGATCAGGTGGCTGGTGGGGTCGGTGGTGGCGCTGCCCAGCGTAGCCCGGTAGAGGCTGACGGCGACGGAAAAGTCGTGGCTGTGATCGGCGTGGTTGCCGTCGTTGGCCCCGTGAAAGACAACAGCGCGGCTGTTTTGGAAGAGCAGCTGATGGCCGAACGGGTGCCAGGCGGCGGCGGTACCCACGTCGCTGGGAAAGGTGAAGGAACGGCCGTCTACAAAGCTATACAGCCGCAATCCCTGGTCTGGTGAGGTGGCAAAGCTGACCCAACTGCCGTCTGGGGAGAAGCGGGCACCGCTGCCAACGGCCGTTTCTTTTTCCAGCAGCAAAATCGTTTCTCCGGTTTCGGTATCCAGCCACCAGAGCTGCGGGCGGCTAAAGTTGGGCGGCTGGCGATGTTCGTACAGCAGGCGACGGCCGTCTGGATGCCAGACGGGTTGGCTGCATTCGGCGCCGGGGCAGGTGAGCACGGTTTGCGGCTGGCTGGCGCTGGCGTTGCTAAGCGAGAGTAACTTGATCTGGCTGCTGCCGTCTGGCAGGGTGACGGCGTAGGCGATTTTTTGGCCGTTGGGGGCGGGGGCGTAATTGAGGAGAACGGCCGTTTCGCTGGTGAGCGTGCGGGGCTGCCAATCTGGGGCGCGGGCCAGGTGCAGCTGGAGCAATCCGGCGTCGTCTTCAGCCAGGTAGAGGACGGGGGGCAGGGAATTTGCCTGCCCGGCGCTGCCCGGCTGCAAAAAGGCGTAGGAGGCGGCCAGGAAGGCAAAAAGCATTAGCAGAAGCAGGCCGATTTGCCAGCGAGGGAGCTGCCGGGTTGTTTCTGATTGAGCTGATTCCACTAATTGATTCTGCATACAATATTTGACTATTCAGCCCCAGAGTGGTGCGAGGCACTGGCCGGACGATTTGAGTATTATGAAACGCCTGTGGCCAATGCCTTGCACCTGAGTAATTAAGGCAGCCAGGCGGGCAGGGTGCCGGGCGAGGCGATTTCGGTGCGCTGCCCGGTGGCAATTTCGACGAGCCAGACGGTGGGTTTGGCGTACAGTTCTTCCAGATTATATTGTTGGTAGAGGAGGAAACGGCCGTCTGGCGACCAGGAAATCTCTCCATGATGAATGGTAGGATCGTCGGTGATGGCAAACGCTTCAGAGCCATCTTGCTGCATGATCCAGATTTGGCGGCCCATGGGCGTGCGCGGCAGCTTGCGGCCAAAGGCGATTTGTGCCCCATCGGCCGACCAGGCAGGCGAGCTGTCATCGACGCCATCGGCGTTTGCCCCAGCGCTGTCGATGATGGGTTGGCTAAGGACGGTGGTGGTTTCGCTGTTCAGATCGACGCTGGTTAGCTCCACGCTCCAGTTTGTGCCGCTGGTGTTGATGTTGGTGACGAGCAGGTTGTCGCTTTGGGGCCGCCACACGGCCGGGGAGCCCATCTGGTTGGGAATGAGCATCCCGGAGCCATCACTCAGGTTAAACAGCTGAATCCCCTGGTCGATGGGGGAAACGAAGCTGAGCCATTGGCCATCGCCAGAGAGGCGCGGGTAGAGGCCCAGCAGCTGGCTGTCTTGAAACAGAGGCACGGTTTGGCTGGTGGTCACATCCAGCCACCAGAGGCGCGGGTTGCCGGGCGGGGCACCAGGGGTGGGAATGGTGCGCCGTTCATAAACGAGGCGCTGGCCGTCGGGCAGCCATTGCGCCTGGGAGCAGGCGGCATCTGGGCAGGCGAGCAGCTCCCGATTTTGGCTGCCGTCGCTGTTGACAAGCCAGAGATCGGCCGCGCCGCCATCGCGCAAAATGGCGTAGGCGATCTGACTGCCGTCTGGCTTGATGGCGAAGTCGAGGATATCGGTTTCGGTTTCGGTGAGCGGGCTGGCGGTCACGGTTTGCCCGTCAAAATCGGCCACAAACAGCTGGTCGGCGGCTTCATCGTCCCAGCTGATGTAGAGGATGCGGGGCTGGCCGGTTTGGAACTGCCAGCTGAGCGGTTCGGCCAGCTGGTGGCCCTGCTCGCTCACAATGTCTGGGGCGACGGTGACGCGGTAGCTGCTGTTGGCGGCCAGGGGCATGTCTGGCCGGAAGGTGAGGACGTTGTTCTGAATAGACAGGGTGCCAGGGACGGGGGGATCGAGGGAAACGGCCGTTTCCGACACGTCCACAATTAGTTCATTCAGGGTAATTTGAATGGTGGCGCGGGTAGAGATATTGGTGCTGTTGGGGGCGGGCAGAGTGGCTACCGCTTCCAGCGCAATGCGGTCGCCGTAGAGGATTACGGCCGTAATCAGCGTGGCCAACACGGTTAGCACAGAAATGACAATGCGGTCGAAGCGGGTGAGAGACATAGAAGTAATTGGGTAATTGAGTAATTGAGTAATTGAGTAATTGGGCAATTACCTAATTGCCTAATTACTCAATCTCAGTTCCTACTGATACAGGTATGGCTGGCTGGGCGTTTCCGTTGGTGCGACGCTGCTGGCCACCAGGACGGGCATCTGCACGCCGTTGAAGGTGCGGGCCTGGATGGTGCCGCTGACTTCTACCCAGCTGTCTGGGGTGAGAACGGCCGTATCCGGCCATTCCACAATCAGCCCAATTGGGGACGCATCCGCCACGCAGCAGCTGACGGTGAAGCGGCTGACCATGAACTGGTCGCTGCCAAAGCGGTCGTCGTGGTAAACAAAGCCGATGACGTGGGCCTCTTCGCCGTTGAAATTGTTGGGATTATTGCTGCGCTGGAACAGGTAGAGCCAATCCAGAATGTTGCGCTCCCTGGCGTTGGCAATGACGCTGAGCTGGCTGCCTTCCGGGGCGTTGGCTGAAACAATCGAACCGCTGCTGCCGAAGTTGATCTCCCGGTTTTGCAGGGCAGCTGCACCCAGCGGGCGAGGTTCCACTAGCAGCCCCAGCACCACGGGCATGGCTAGCAGCAGCAGGCCAACCCAGGAAACATCGTGACTGTGGGCGTGTTCGTGGTGTTCATGGTCGTGATCATCCTCGTGGTGGTGATGATATGCCGCTTGCCGCCGCTGTTGAATGGCGTAGCTAATGCCGAGGGCGGTGAGGCCAACGGCCGTTAGCAAAGTCAGCACGTTGAACCGGGGATGAATGTAAAAACTGAGCGTGCCGTTGAGCAGGCGGCTCAGCAGAAAAAGACCTAGGGCGATGAGTAAAATAACTTTAACCGTTTGTTTCATAATTTTCTCTTGGCCGCAGACTGCACGGCAAAAACCTTACCAACCCAAATTGAGGTTAATAAAGACGGTGATCAGCATCGTGAGCGTTAGCGGCAGCAGGATGAGATAAAGCACCACGCGGCGGCGGAAGACGCCGAGGAACATGAGGGCGCTTTTGATGTCTACCATTGGGCCAAAGACCAGGAAGCTGAGAATGGAGCCGGTGGTGAAGCTGTTGACAAAGGAGAGCGCCAGGAAGGCATCGACGGTGGAGCAGATGGAAAGGACGAAGGCGAGCACCATCATGGCTACCACGGAGGTGACGGGGCCGCCGCCGAAGGCGATCAGGGTGGATTGGGGCACAAAGGTTTGCATGGTGGCGGCCAGCATGGAGCCGATGATGAGGTAGCGCACCATGTCGATGAAGTCGTCTACGGCGATGGTACCGGCCTGCCAGAAACGTTGGGAACGGCCGTTTCCCACTGCCATCGGATAATGATCGTGCTCATCCCCAATGTCCGTGGCGGGCAGCAAAATCTCCTGCGGCGGGGCAAACTGGAAGATCAGCCCCACAATGAAGGCGATGATGATGGTGAAGACAAAACGGCCGATCAGCATCGGCCCCCAGCCAAAAGCGACGTAGGTGCTGGCCAACACCACCGGGTTAATGACCGGGGCGCTGAGTAAAAAGGCGATGCCTACCGAAACGGGCATCCCTTTCTGGTAAAGGCGGCGGGTTACGGGCACCACGCCACATTCGCACACCGGGAAGGCAAAGCCGAGCAGGGAACCGACAAAGGCGGCAGGTACGGCTTTTTGGGGCACGTAGCGGGCCAGCGATTCTTTATCGACAAAGACTTCGATCAGGCCAGAGACCAGCGATCCGGCCAGCAAAAACGGCACGGCTTCGATGAAGATGCCGAGAAAGATGGTGACAAAGGTTTGGAATTTTTCGCTGAGTCCGCCGGGGACGAGGCTGGGGAAGAGGCCAACGAGCAGCAGCAGAATGACGACAGCGCCTAAGATGCGGCCAAAGTTTCGGGCAGAAACGGCCGTTTTCGCTTCTTCTAAGCTAGGAGGGATGGGGGTGGGAAACGGCCGTTCCGCTGATTTTTCCTCAATCTGTGCCATGCCAGAGATCATAAACCAATATCGGGCTGCGTCAATGACACAACCCGATACCGATAAAAGACTCAGCAACTGTTTACGAACCAGCCCAAACCGAGGTTTCTAACCATGAAGCGGGTGGGATGCTTCGGAGGATACTTCGGCAGTTTCAGCACAGGCTCTGAGCATGACAATTTACTACTCGTCCCCGCTATTTTTTGAACGATTTGAGCAAATCTTTGCCCTGTTGGTATTGACCCGTAGCCAAATAAACTACCCATTCACAAATATTGGTGACCCGGTCGGCGGCCCGTTCCAGATTGTGCGCGGCCCATTCCAGCCGTTGGGCCAGCTCAAAGGCGTCTGGATTGGCGGCCATGTGGGTCATCACCGCCCGGTAGGTTTTGTTGTACAGCTTGTCTACCGCATCATCACTTTTAATCGTTTCATACGCCAGCTGGGCATTTCGTTCGGTGAAGGCATCCAGCGCCCGGTGCAGCATAAAGCGGGCGTTTTCTGCCATTTCCGGCATGTGAACGGTTAATTTCTCCGGCACCGCAGCCTCGCCAATCATCAGGCTGATGTTGCCAATCCCTTTCACGTAGTCATGAATGCGCTCCAGCTCGCCCGCGATTTCTAAAGAAGCGGCAATGAGGCGCATATCGCTGGCCATTGGCTGCTGGGTGGCAATAATGCCAAACGCCTCGTTGCCAATATCAATCCGCCGCTGGTTGAACCATTTGTCTGCCTGCACCAACTTTTCCGACAATGCCAAATCTCGCTTGCTCAACGCTTCAACCGCCTTGAGTAAATTTTCTTCCACCTCGCTGCCCATGCGCAAAATCTCATCCTGCAAATGACGCAGCTCTTTTGTGTAGGTCTCTCTTAACATTTTTGGTTTCCTTCATTGCCAGTGGTCAGTATTCAGTGGACAGTATTCAGTAAAAACTGTTTACTGATCACTGCACACTGATTACTGCAAATTAGCCAAAGCGTCCGGTAATGTACTGTTCTGTCAGCTCATTTTTGGGATTGGTAAACAGATCATTGGTGCCGCTGTATTCCACCAGGTAACCGGCTCTATCTTCATTCATATTAAAGAAGGCGGTGTAGTCGGAGGCGCGGGCTGCCTGCTGCATGTTGTGAGTAACGATGATAATGGTGTAATTTTTCTTCAGCTCCTGAATGAGCTCCTCGATACGCAGGGTGGCGACGGGGTCCAGGGCCGAAGTTGGCTCATCCATCAGGATGATTTCTGGCTTGACGGCGATGGTGCGGGCGATGCAGAGCCGCTGCTGCTGCCCACCAGAGAGCGAGTAGCCGCTTTGCCCAAGCTTGTCCTTGACTTCATCCCACAAGGCCGCCTGCCGCAGCGCCCCTTCAACCAACTGATCCATATTCCCTTTATAGCCGTTGATGCGGGCGCCCCAGGCGACATTTTCGTAGATAGTTTTGGGGAACGGGTTTGGTTTTTGGAACACCATGCCAATGCGGCGGCGAATTTCTACCGGATCGACGCTGCTGTCGTAGATGTTGGTGTTGTGGTAGAGAATTTGGCCTTCTACACGGGCGCTGGCAACCAGATCGTTCATCCGGTTGAAGCTGCGCAGGACGGTGCTTTTGCCGCAGCCAGACGGCCCAATGAGGGCGGTGATGGCGTTGTTTTTCACTTTAAGCGAAATATCTTTGACGGCGCGAAAGTCGCCATAATAAACGTGCATATTGCGGGCTTCGACGGCCAGGTTGCCGTCGGCAAAGCCGTTGGAATTCATACTCATGTCAGGCTCTCCTTGCAAAGCGATTGCGGAGTAGGATGGCGGATGCGTTCAGGCTGAGCAGCAGCGCCAGCAGAATCAAGATGGCGGCGGCGGCAATATTGCGGAACTCGGCCTGTGGACGCGAGGTCCATTGGTAAATCTGGATGGGCAGCGTGGTGAATTTGGAAAACGGTCCACTTGGATCAATCGTGATGAAGGTGGACGCGCCGATGACCACCAGCGGTGCAGTTTCGCCCAGGGCGCGGGAAACGGCCAGGATGGTGCCGGTTAAGATGCCGGGCAAAGCGCTGGGCAGGACGTGCGCCCAGGTGGTTTGCCATTTGGTGGCTCCCAGAGCCAGCCCCGCTTGCCGCATGGAAACAGGTACGGCGCGAATCGCTTCCTGGGCGTTGATAATGATGATGGGCAAGATAAGCAGCCCCAGGGTCATACCGGCGGAGAGGATGGTACGGCCGTTTGCCGTTGCGCCAGACTCCAATACCCCAAAAGCAAAGCCGCTGGTAAACGCCTCCAGCGCCCGCACAAAGATAGCCAGCCCCAACATCCCGTAAATGATCGACGGTACGCCCGCCAGGTTGTTGATATTGGTTTGCAGCAGTCGATTCAGCCGGTTATCGGAAGCGTACTCCTCCAGGTAAATGGCGGCGCCGACGCCAATGGGAAAGGAAAAGAGGATGGTGATCAGTATGACCCAGAGCGAACCAAAAATAGCGGTGCGTACCCCCGCATATTCTGGCGTGCTGGATTGGGGATCGGTTAAAAAGTCGGCCGTCAGCCAGGAACGGAAGGCGAGCTGCCCGTTGGGATATTGTTGGGCCGCCTCGGCGGCAATTTCGGAGCGGCGCAAGATGGAATCAGAAAATTTGTATACCTTGACGACATCTTCCTGGATAACTTCGCGGATCACCAGGTCGTAAACGTCGTCGTGGCTGCGCACGCGGCCAGTACAGCCAGACGGCCGTTCCCCCGCAGGCAGCGCACAAACCTCATTCCACAATTCCGGCGATTCAAACACCAGGGCGCTTTCATAGAAGCGCTGTTCCCGCTCGATGGTGCGCCCTCGACCCCTGTTGATATTGGCCGCCAGGATGCGCACCAGATCGTCTTTGGGCAGATCGACCAGCGTGGTTTCGTACACCGTTTCGATGAAGAAATCCAGCGTGCCGCTGTCGCCGCCGGGGATAAAACGCTTGATGGGGCGGTCGGGCCAGGCGGGATTAACGTCGGCCCAGGTGACGGCCGTTGTGAAGAGCAGCTGGAGCTCTTCCTGGGTGACGTTGCTGACAAAGCTGTTGTTTTCATTGACCACAATGGCCAGGGTGTCGATGCCGACCTGGAATTCCAGGGGGAAACGGCCGTTCTTTCGGCACGTCTCAAATTCCCCCGATTTGATGCGGCGGCTGGAGGCGGCAATATCAATCTCGCCCGCACAAAAGGCGGTCAGACCGGCGCTGCTGCCTACGGAGCTGTTATCAATAACGCCATTGAATCCGGCGGCTTCAAACGCCGCCACCATATGCTCGGTGAGAGGGAAGACGGTGGAACTGCCAGAGATGCGCAGCGATCCGCCGCTGCCTGCCGGGTTGATGGCGGCCCACTGCCCCGGTTGTAAACCGAGGTCGGGGTTGGCTTGCAGCCAGTTTTGCTGGGCAACGGCCGTACTTCCTGCGCTGGTGGGCAAGTAGCCAATCTGGTCCATCTGCCCGTTAACGTTGGTGAGCAGATAGTTGAGGAAAAGATTGGCGGCCTGGTTGTTATCGAGAACAGAGGCGGCGGAGTAGAGGTATAACGGCCGTACCAACGGGTACTCTTCCAATTCGCTGACATCCCCCGGCGCAACCCCTTCAACCGACAGCAGCTTTAGCCCACTGTTCTCGTTTTGCTGGGTATAGGCCAGGCCAAAAAAGCCAATGGCGTCCGGATCGCTGGCGACGCCCTGCGCCAATTCGATGTCATCTTCACTGGGCAGTGTGGCCGTGGCTCCCAGAAGCTGTGCTTGCAGCACGTCCAGGGTTAACCGCTCTGGGTCCACCTTGTTGATGACCACCACATAGCCAAAGGAGTCGTTGACAATGGTATAAAGCAGCGTGCCCAGGGCGATAATGGCGATAGAAAGCGCGGCAATGAAGGCTATCCGCCAGATTAACCCGCGCCGATGCCGGGTCTGGATTTGTGTTTTGACGGCTTCCCCTTCAGGATAGCGGTCTTGCTCGTCGTTAAACGGCCGTTTCGATGGTTCCAGCTTGCTCATTATTCATACACCTCGCGGTAGCGCTCAACAAAGCGGCGGGCGATCAGGTTCAAGATGAAAGTTATCATGAACAGCAGCAGGCCAATGGCAAAAATGCTGTTGTAATCAATGGAGTCATAACTGAGGTCGCCGCCGCTGATGCGCACAATGTGGCCAGTCATCGTTTCGGCGGCCACAAAGGGATTGAGCACATAGCCAAACAGGGAATCGGTGCTTAGATCGAAGTTTTTTGGCCCGGCCCCTGCGGCAATGGCCACGACCATTGTTTCGCCGATGGCCCGCGACATAGAGACGACAAAAGCGGCCGTAATGCCAGACAGCGCCGCCGGAACGACCACTTTGAGAGAAGTTTCCAGCCGGGTGGCCCCCAGCGCATAGGCCGCTTCGCGCAGCGCTCCGGGTACTGCGTGCAGGGCATCTTCACTCATCGAGCTAACCAGCGGGATAATGAGAATGCCAACCACAATACCGGCGGAAGCCGTATTGAAAATTTCTACCGTTCCCACGCCAAAGATGGAGCGGAGCAGCGGCGTCATGAAAATCAGGGCAAAATAGCCAAAAACCACCGTGGGAATGCCCGCCAGCACCTCCAGAATCGGCTTCAATATGCCGCGCATCCGCTCAGAGGCATATTCGCTGAGATAAATGGCCGAGGCCAGGCCAATGGGCAGGGCGATGATCATGGCGATGACGGCGGTCATAAACGTCGCCAGCACCAGCGGCCACAGGCCAAACTGCCCCAGTTGGGGAATCCATTTGGTTTCGGTGATGGTTTTGACGATGTCTACATCGTTGGCGCGTCGAATAACCAGACCGGCGGCGTGGGCGGCAACGGCCGTTTCCCGATAGCCTCGCTCTACGCTGATTGTTAGACCCTCAACCGCCTCAACCAGCAAAATCTCTTCATTCAGGCGCAGCACATCCCCTTCACGCAGCGTACCCCCTGCCGCGCCCACGTCAAAGACGCGGTCAGTTGTTGTAATGTCTGCCGCAATCGGCTTGTTGGTGTTTTCCCACTGGGTGCGGCTAAAAAATGCCACAGACTCCTCGACCAAAATGTACACAATGGCCAACGTGGTGAAGATTGAAAGAATGCCACACAAAAAGAGAAAGCCCTTAATCACGCTTTCGCCAATGCGCGGCCGCTTGCGCAGCTCTCCGGCCGTTACATTTCTGGTACTTACCAGTGGTGAGACTGGCGTTTGTGTTGCCATACAGTTCCTCACAGGGCAACCGGCAAGGCTGCATCAGGGCAACCTTGCCGGTTTAAAAAAAGCTTGTTGTTATCTGTTAATTCTGGGCATTTAGCCAGAACAACTTCGCCTGGTTCAAAGCGGCCGTACTGGCCGGGAAGTAACCCACAGAAACGACTTCTTCATCGACGAAAGTGAGGTAAAAGTTGATGAACTCCGCCACCTGGGGCTTTTCGGCCATGATATTGGCGTCGCTGTAGATGAAGAGCGGGCGTGCCAGCGCGTAGCTGCCGTTTTCCACATTGGCGGCGTTGGCTTCTACCCCTTCAATGTCGAGAATCTTCAACTGCCCGGCATTTTCTTCAAAGTAAGCATAGCCAAAGTAGCCAATAGCAAACTCACTGCCGATAACGCCCTGAACCAGAATGTTATCGTCTTCAGAGAGCTGCAAGTTGTTGGCCGAGAGCAGCGGCTCTTCGTTTTCGTCGAAGATTTCTTCTACGAAGTAGTCGAAGGTGCCAGAGTCGGTGCCAGGGCTAAAGCGAAGAATCGGTTCGGCTGGCCAGGAGGAATCAATGTCGGCCCAGGTT
>JBGTCV010000117.1:0-118086 GCA_041748655.1 Promineifilaceae bacterium (SeqCode)
ATTTCAAAAGCCGGGTTGGGTACACGATGGCCTTGTTCAACATTTTGGTTCAATGGCATGGTCTGCACCCTGCTGCTGATGGATTCGTTCACTTGTCAATTGCTGAGTTCAGCTTATGAACTAGCACCAAAGGTTATATATCCCTATTCAGCCCAAAATTCTTACGCTATTCAAATCCAATTTCTAAAAACCAGTGCGATTTGTGATGCTTTGCTCTTCTTTTCCGTTATTTGCTGATTTTTCCTTTACGGCAGCGTCCGTTATCTCTATAATGGCTTCCACTGTTTAAAGATGCTTGCAAGCTAGCAAAGGAGTTTCCCTGGTGAGCCAGTCTACAGATAATCGATTATCATTGACGCAAACATTAGATAATTTGCGATCTGATTTAGGCAAAACGCAGGTTGATGCGTTACACCCTATTTTGCGTATCAATGAGCAGCGTGGTCGATTTTCCCGCTATTTACATCTTAACCCTCAAGAAACGGCCGAATCCTATGTTGCTCAAGTCATTGCTTACTACAAAACAGACCATTACCATCTTGACCAGATTCAGCGACAAAAAAACAGTGATCTATGGGAACCTCTTATAGAAAAAATTCGGCAGTGGGGCTATCGGTTTTTGGGTCGCTGGCATCTGGATGAGGCGACGCGCATAAGCTATACCGATGAAATTGCGCAGGAAGCGAGCCTAGAAATTGTACGCGCCCACTACCCTTACGACTGTGAATTCGACGCCTGGGCCTGCAAGATTACGCATCATGTCACTTCCAAATATATGCAGCGTCATGGTTCTTCCGCCCAATTAAACGAAGTGGATTTGGCGGATGTGGCTGAGTGGTTTCAAGGTTCGGGTGAATCACTGACTCCTGATCTAGAGGACCAATTCGCCACCAGACAGTTTTTACTGAACGCCGTAGAGCAGCTGAGCGAAAATCAAAAGTTTGTCATCTGGCATTTTTATTTTGAGGGACTCCCGCTGCCGCAAATTGCAAAAAAATTAGACGTAAGCATCAACACCATTTACAAACGCCATTTCGATGCCTTAAAACAGCTACGTAAGATTATTGGGGTGAACCAGCATAAAGATGAATACAGATATATTGAATCTACCTCTGCCTGAACCGTCAGAGTCGGCTTCGGAAATAGATAAAAAAATTGCCGCGTTACGCCAGCTGCTACCTACCGACACGTCTACCTGGCCACAATCTGCCAACACCCTGCTTGACGACCTGACAGCTTCATCAGATGAAAAGGAAGATGATGCGATGTTGGTTTTAATTGTTCAAGACGCACTCCATGGCGTTGATGTGCCCCGCAAATATCCACAGGTCTATCGCCGCTTGTTGAATGATAGCAACCTGTGCCAAACTTTTTTGGAGATGCTGGCGGCCCTGGACCCCAACCAGGCAGTAGAAATGCCACCTATGCCAAAGCCTGATCTGAGCTTTTTGGATACGGCCGTTTCTCCTCAACCCACCGTACACACCTCAAAATCCGGCTGGCTAGCAACCTGGCAGCTGCTGAGCAACTATCTAAACAACTGCTTCCCTGCCCCCCTTTCGCTGGCTTACCGCGCCACTTATGATGATTTGCTTGAAGAGCAAAATGTTATCTTGCTGGAAGATCTGTTTTCTGTGGACGGATTAGAGCTAAACATTTTGCTAGAAGCTATTTTGGATGCAGATTACCCCGATACGCCGACTCTATCACTCTCTGTGGTAGCGCTCGGCGGGCAGCCACTGCCCCCTTTACAAGCAGTGCTAACCTGGGGAGATTACCAGGCAACGGCCGTTCTCAATCATTACGGCATGGCTTTCTTCCCTAAACTAGCGATCACCTCCGTTCTGGATGAAACCCAGCAGGCCATTAGTGACGATCTTCAGCTTGTTTTAGAATCAATCTCACCTTGATCCTGCCCGGTGGGTGGTTTACCATAGCTGTTACGATGGTTACACCCACACCCCAACTTACCGAACCCTTCCTTCAGATTAGCCAGGATCTGTTCAATCAGCGCCTGGCCGAAGAAGATCTGCCTGCAGCAATTGCCCATCACCCTATCCTCAATCGACCACTGCTGGAAGCATTGGGAGAGCTGGCCGAGACGGCCGTTCTCAGCCAACCTGCCTATGCCTACGCCATCATGGCCACCGCAGACGCCGCTGCCCAGCGCAGCGATGACCCGTTTTTGCGCGCCCTGGCAGCCTGGCAGCTGGCGCGTGCCGCTAATGGCTGGGTACGGCCTCAATTGGTGGAAACGGCCGTTACCCGCGCCCATGCCCTCTTCAGCCAACTCCAGGAACCAGCCTGGCTGGCCGCCTGCACCTGGCAGCAAAACGCCCACCCGTGGACTCGCTCCAACTTCAGCCACGCCGTGACAGAACTGCAACAAGCCCTGGACACACTCCTGGCCACCGGATTCGACAACTTTGTCCCCGAATGCCGCCTGTCGTTGGCCTACGCTTACCTGCTTGTGGGTCGCTTTGAGGATGCGGAACGAGAAACGGCCGTTGCCCAACAAATATTTGAAACGAGCAACAATCCCTTTGGCCTTGGCCGCTGTTTGTACACTCGGGCCAGCTACCTGCGCCGCCAAACCCACTTCAAGCAAGCAGTAGACTATTTTATCCAGGCGCAGCAGCTCTTCCAGCAAGCCGGGGCAACCGTCTGGAACACCATGACAATGACCCAGCGTGGACTCATTGCCTGGTATTGGCAGCATGACGCACAAACGGCCGTAACCCATCTCGATGAAGCCATCGCACAGTTTGAGAAGCTAGATTTACCACTTTGGGTTGCTCAATGCCGCTTTGGCCTGGGGCAAATCTACCAACAAACCGGCCAGCTTGCCGAAGCCGCGGAGGCAATTCAGGCAGCACGAGAGGTTTTTGCCCGGTTCCGCATTGCCGGACTTTGGGCAGACAGCCTGCTAGAAAGCGGCTGGTTGGCGCTTTATCAGGGCAATTATCAAAACAGTCTTGACTACTTCCAACAGGCTGAAACGCTCTATACCGAAGTTGGCAATCGCTGGCTGCCCATTATTGCCATCATGCACCAGGGTGAAGCCTATGTGCAAATGGGCCAATACCAACAGGCGCTGCAATATCTGGAAAAAGCCAGCCAACATCTGGAGCCGCTGCACATGCCGCAGCGTCAGGCGTGGTGCCAGGTACGGTTAGCCCATGTCCACACCCAATTAAACCATTGGCCCCAAGCCGAAGACCATCTAGAACAGGCAGAAAACTATTACCAACAAACAGGCCAGGTAGACAATTCATCCAATATTTTCAATTTACGGGCCAGATTAAGCATTTCTCAGGGTAAAGAGGATGAGGCGCTTCAATTTTTACGGCTGGCCATAGAGGCGGCCGGGCAGCTAGAAGAGTGGCCAGAAGTGGCTGAATCGCAGCGTTTGTTGGGCCATATCTTGTCTGAGCTGGGTCGTTTTGATGAAGCGTTTGGCTACCTGCAAACGGCCGATGCCAGCTTCGAAGAAATGGGAATGGTCATTGACCAGGCAGCCTGCCAGATAGACCTGGGAGATTACTACAGCCGCACGAACAATCCGGCCGCCGCTCGGGCTGCCTGGCAACAAGCCTTAGGTGTGATAGCGGGGGCTGCTCCTGAACTGGCGTGGCAGGCACATTTTGGGCTGGCCAGATTGGCCGAAGCAGCCAACCACGACCTGATAGCGTTAGCGGCCTATCGACGAGCCAGCCAGGCGCTAACGCAGTTACGCCGCAACCTGTGGCAGCCAGCTGTTGCCGGATCTTACCTGGCACACCCCATGACCATGTTTGATCGAGCCCTTTCCCTGGCGGCAAAACTGAATGCCACCAAAGATGCGCTTCAGTTTATTGAAGAAAGCAAGGCCCAAACCATTGCCAAACAACTCACAACACCCTTATCTATCGGCTATTCTTTGCCAGACGAAGTAATCGATTTAGTTGCTGAGATTCGTTGGTTGCAGCAAAAACTAAAAGAATCGACCACGCCCGGCTTTGGCGGGCTGGTGACACGACGAGAACTGCATCAAAAATTTATCCAAAAGGTGCGGCAGTACGATGAGCTGATGAGCCAGGTGGAGCGTGCCCAAAAATCCAGAAATCAGCCGGAAGAGCCAGACGGCGCGTTTGATTTTGATATGGTTCATTTCCGGCAAACGGCCGTTAATTTCCTGGGAGAAAAGTGGCTGGCGGTTAACTATTACCAGAATGATGCTGAAATTACGGCCGTTGCCCTCACCCCCACCGACGCTTTTTCCTGGTCTACCCCCATCACTCCCGCACTGCACTTTTCCCTGGAGAACTGCCGCAAAGCAGGGCCACGCCGACCGCTCTCTGGGCAGGATTTAACGATTTTGGGCAGCGCACTGCTGCCCGTCACCGTTTACAACAGGCTGACGCCTGATACCCATCTACTGATCGTACCGAACAGAAAACTCCACCGCCTGCCCTGGGCGGCCCTGCGCATCGGTGGCACCGATACCCCTTTAGTCACAATCTGTATTCCTGTCGTTGTGCCTTCGCTGCAAAGCGTGCTGTCTCTCTGGCAGCGCCCCCAGGCAGCCAACCCGCAGCCAGGCGCAGCCGGATTACTGGTAGCCGTTGCCGAGTTTCAGGGGCGACACACGCCGCTGCCTGAAGTACGTCGAGAAACCGAGATGCTGGTCCAACTATTTGGCTCCCAGCTTGAATGCCTGATCGATGCAGACGCTACTTTTGAAAACTGGCGGGAGACAAAACAAGAAGATGGCGTTTCCCGCTTTCGTTTTCTGCATCTTGCCACCCACGCCTTTTCCGACCAGATGACAGGCCGCCTCTCTGGTTTGGCCTTGTATGAACACGATTTTTGGCTGGATGAGCTGCAGCAGCTTGCCCCTCTGCCACCGTTGGTTACGCTGTCGGCTTGCAGCGGCCTGCGCAATTTGGTTCATGAGGGGGATGAGCAGATGGGGCTGGCCATTACCTGCCTATCGGCTGGGGCGCAGCGTGTTGTTGGCTCGCTCTGGCCTGTGCTGGATGAAAGCACACCCGGCTTCATGCGCAATTTTTATCGGGGCGTGCTCAATGGGCAGGGTGTGGCGGAAGCGTTGGCACAGGCACAGCGAACGGCCGTACAAACCCAGGCAGACATCATGCAGTGGGGCAGTTTTCAATGTATCGGCCAGCCATAGGGTTAGCTTTTTAGATTGGGCCAATCTTAAAGATTGGCCCAATCTTTACAGGCTCTGCTGTATGTAGAAGCGTGCGTTTAGTTCGCGTTGATTGTGATGCGCTTTGGCTTCACGGCTTCCGCTTTGGGGATGTGCAGGCTGAGGATGCCGTTGCTGTAGGTTGCTTCAACAGCGTCCCCATCGACGGCCACCGGGAAGCGGATACTGCGGCTAAAAGCGCCATAGCGGCGTTCCCGGACGTGATATTTGGCATCTTCCACGTCGTCCTCTTTCTTGATCTCCCCTTTCAGGGTCAGCACGTCATCTTCCAGAGTGATTTCCAGCTCGTCTGGATTGATGCCAGGGACGGTGGCTTTCACCAGATAGTTGTCCTCTTTTTCGGCCACGTCCAGGGCGATGCTCCATTCCTGGGCGGTGGTACGAGCTAACGGCCGTTCAAACAAACGATCAAACTCATTGAATAAATTTGCCGAATTGATCGGGGTCCAACGAACTACTTTTGTCATTTTTCTTACGCTCCTTATTGCTCAGGTGCAAGGCACTGGCCGCAAGCGTTTCAATTGGTTGGAACCGTTTGGCCAGTGCCTTGCACCACTTTGTTTGAAGTTACGGGGCTTATTCTTGCCCAGAAACGTAAGAAAAATGTATGCGCTCTGTTAGAAGTTCATCGGAGAAATATAGATTTTTTGTTAACGGCCGTTTCCCTTCCAATTACCTATCGCTCCCAACGCAAATTCACCAAATCCGCAAACTCACCCAGTGGCGTGTCGTGCCGAATGCGCAGGCGTGGCCACGTAAACCGATTCCCAAAACCCAGCATATCGCCGCCAGCCGTCGTCACCGCGCCCCAGAATTCGAGGCGTTGCAGCATCGCCAGCACGCTGTTATCGTACCGGCCTGACGGGTAGGAAAAGTAGCGCGGCGTGTAGCCGATATGCGCTGCCAGCGTCTCTTGCGGCCCCAGGATTTCCCAAATGAGATAATCATCGCTGCGGTTACGCAGGTCTGGATGGGTGCGGGAATGTGGCTCAAAGCGGTGTCCGTGGGCGGCCATCTCCTCGATCATTGGCCAGGTCATATAGCCCGCCCGGTTCCGGTCGATAAATTCGGTGGGAATGAAGAAGGTACCCACAAAGCCGTACGCTTGCAGAATGGGGTAGGCGTTTTCGTAATTGTCCAGATAGCCATCATCAAATGTCAGGATGACGGGCTTGGGCGGCAGCGGCTCGTGGTTGGTAATGGCGCGGGAAAGGGTGTAGAAGTCGATGGGGGTATGGCCGTTGTCGGCCAGATATTGCATCTGCGCCTGGAACTTCTCTGGCGAGACGGAGAGATCGATCCGGTAGATATCGGCACCTTCTGGCGGTACGCTGATGTAATGGTACATCAGCACCGGAATTTTGACGGTGCTGCTAATGCCATCTTGCGGGGTGGGCAGGGGGAACGGTGTTGGGCTGGGTGTCGCCGTCCATGCCGGGTTGGGGGTGATGGTGGGTGTGGGGGTAGCGCTTGGGGTGGGCGTTTGGCTGGGTGTGGGGGTCTGCGTAGGTGTGGGGGTTTGGGTTGGTGTGGCGGTGTTGGCGATGGTGGGGCTAGGCATAATGGTGGCCAGAACATTAGATTCGGCCGTGGGGGTATTGGCGCTGGCAACGGCCGTTGGCTCTTCTGGACGATTCAAAATGGCTCCGGCAAAAAAGAGGAGCAGAATGAACAGTAACAGAGAGCTGAACAGGCCGCCGCCGCGGCTGGTTGGATCATGGGTGTTCAGATTTTGCCTCATCACAGTGGAGCATACCGAAGCGCAGATCGGCCGTCAAGGACGATTTAGCAACGATTAAACAGCGCAAAGCAGGCGGGGCTGTTAGGCAGGCGTTCTTGCATCTGATATACTGCACAGGGGCACCAAACGGTGTGATTTGGGCTGCTGTACACTGTTTTAGGAAGAGGCAACGTTGAGTTTACCCATTGATGAAAAAGCGCTGATTGAGCGTGCGAAAGAAGATAAGGACGCCTTTGGCCAGCTTTACGAGCTTTACGTAGATCGTATCTTCAATTATGTCTACTACCGCACGGGCAATGCGGCCGATGCTGAAGATTTAACGGCCAAGATTTTTGTGCGTGCCATGAAGCATATCCCCCGCTACCAGGATCAGGGCGTCCCTTTTTCGGCCTGGCTTTACCGCATTGCCCACAATTTGGTGGCAAACTGGCACCGTGACCACAGCCGTCGCCAGATTGTGGCCCTGGATGATATTACGCATTGGCATGTGGGGGACGAGAGCCCAGAATTTGCCACGCAGCTCATGGAGGACAAGGCGTCGCTGCTGGCTTCGATTCGTCGCCTGCCCGGAGACCGGCAGGAACTGCTCATTTTAAAATTTGTGGAGCGTCTCTCTAATGCAGAAATCGGGGACATTATGGGTCGGAGTGAGGGAGCTATCAAGTCGCTGTATCATCGCACCTTACTCTCGCTGCGGGAGGATTTATATGAGCGCAACGGCCGTTCCACCCCACCCCCAGAACCCGCAAAACCATCGCTGTTTAAACGGCCGTTTTCCCGTAAACATTAGTCCGCAGGCACGCTGCCGGGCTGTTGCTTGAGCGTTAGATTGTGCTAAAATCCACAAACGAGGCAGAACAACTCTTTTTCGCTTTATCTGAAACAAATCAACATACAAAACAAGATGATCTTTGGGGAAATTTGTTTCCCAGGCTTTGCCTTTAACCAGAAAATAATTTTTGGGCGACCGGAGCCTTATCGCAAAAAGAAGCCTGTTTATTGCGAGACCCCGGCAGGAGAAAAAACCCTTGAACAAACCAGAATCGTGGAAAACGTGGCTCCCTATATTGGGCCTGTTGGTTGTGTTTGGTCTGGTAACGGCCGTATGGCCCGCCGTGGCCAATGCTTTTTCACTTCCATCCATTTCATTTGGCGGCGGAACCCGCACGGCCCTGCCGGTTGAACTGGAACCCATTCATCTGGAAAGTCTGAAAACGGCCGTTCCCTTTCTGCCGCTGCCAGATACCGTCTCTCCGTTTGTGGCTCTCCTGGCCGTAACCGGCGGCATTGTGGCGCTGGTGGTCGTGGTTGGCGGTGGACTCTCCTTTCTTATCAAATTGCTCTCCGGCGTACGCGACAACACAGTGGAAAGTGATGGCTTCAAGCAGCACCAAAGCGCCCTTGACCAAAAAGTTAAAGAACAGCTCAAGCAAATGCGAGACGGCCGTACCACCCACGCCAAACCCGATCACAAATGGCCCCGCTGGTCAGTCATAAGCAACGCCCTGATCATTCTAATGTTTGTAGGCTTTGCCACCCTGGTATTGGTGCGCAACTTCTTCCCAGAAGGTATTACGGAGATAGACGGCCGTATCGTCAACATCACCACACCAGTTTTTGCCGTTTTTGCCTTCATCTCCCTGGTCATTATGGGCCTGCGCTTACGCCCGCAAAGAATCGAGGCCATCGACGACACCGACTCCGATGCAATCCCCTGGGATTTCATCGCCATTCTCATCACCGGCCTCATTATGCTGGGTCTGGGCATCGGCTTCATGGCCTATCTCAATGCCCCAGGCTAAATGGCGCATCACACACATTGTCAAAGCTGCAAAATCCTGAAGACCCTAAACTATTTGCAAGGATAAGAAATAATTATGGGAAAATATAAGCACGCAATTTCAGTCGCTGTGCTCACACTCATCGCTACTGCTGGTCTGTACTTCCTGTTCTACTGGATGTTTACCCTGCCAAAAGCCGCCAGCACGCAGGCCGGACCTATCGACACCATGTTCCAAAGCCACTTTTTGATGATGGCACTATTGTTCGCCATGATCATGGTGATGATGCTCTACTCCGTCGTCGTCTTCCGTCGTCGCCCCGATGATCACGAAGACGGGCCCCACATTCATGGCAGTACCGGTCTGGAAATCGCCTGGACCGTCATTCCGACTCTGATCGTGATTGGTTTTGGCGTCTATGGCTGGGTGGTTCTCCGCGAGATTACCAGCGAGCAAGACAACGAAATGGTTATTTCCGTAGTAGGGCAGCAGTGGTCTTGGAGCTTTGAATATCCCGAACAAGACGTGCGCTCTGCCCGGCTTGTTCTGCCGGTTAACCAGCCGATTTTACTGGAACTGGAAGCGACTGATGTGCTCCACTCATTCTGGGTGCCTGAATTTCGCGTCAAGCAAGATCTGGTGCCTGGACAAATGAAAACTTTGCGTATTACGCCTACGGAGATTGGGCTCTATCGTTTACGCTGTGCCGAAATGTGCGGCACAGGTCATTCGGATATGTTGGCCGATGTTGAGGTGGTTTCCCAGGCAGATTTTGAGCAATTTCTGATCGGCGCGGCCTTCCGCTACTCCGATCTGACGCCGGAGGAACGGGGCCAGCAATTTTATCTAGAGTTGGGCTGTAACGGCTGCCATTCTCTAGATGGCATCCCTGGTGCTGGTCCTACCTGGCAAGGTATTTACCTGCGCGAAGAAATACTCGATGATGGCACCGTGGTCATTGCGGATGAGGAGTATATTCACAATTCAATCCTCGACCCTAACAACCAAATTGTGCAGGGTTTCAACCCAGGCGTCATGCCCCAAAATTATGGGGAGCGCATAGATGCACTAGAGGCTCAAATTTTAGCCAGCGAAGGAGCTGAACTGGATGTAATTGCTGATCTGATTGCCTTTATGAAAACGTTGGACCAGTAGTTTGGCTAAGGAAGAGAAGATATGATTACCCTATTAAAGATTGTTCGTTCAAGATTTGCCTCTACAGTTGTGGCGGCCGTTTTTGGCGGTGGTATTGGTTTCTTGCTAGCAGCCCTTGTGCAGGCTGTGTTTACTCTGGAGCCAATTGCCAACTTCATTAAGTTCCTGCTGCAATTTTTACTAATCCCAACGGCCGTACTCGATTCTGCCTATCCGATTCTAATCAACATTGTATTCGTTTTGCTCATTGCAGGGCATGTTGTTGTCGGGCTGGGCAGTGGACTCGGCTTGTTCCAAAACACCAGACTGGGCCGTTTCCTCTACTTTGCCTCTGAAACCGCACTTGTTTGGGGCCTTGTAGGCCAGGCGGTTGCTTTCTTTCTGGGTAATGGCCTGGTAAATGGCATCCGCTACCTTGCCGGGCTTGAGACAGGCCTGCTTAACGAACCGGCCTTTGTCTTTGGCGGTATCGTTAGCATCATTGGTTTTTTGCTGGGTGCAGGCGTTCTGACAGATTGGTTGCTCTGGATAGGCGGCAATCAAACACCCTTGCGGCACGGCGCGCCACAAGGAAAACCAGAATGGTTCCGTTACTTCACTGTAGACGTTAATCATAAAGTCATTGGCATTCAATATGGCATCACCAGCATCCTGGTGCTGTTTATTGGTGGTATTTTTGCCATTATCTTTCGGCTGGAGCTGACCCAACCAGGAATGCAATTTCTTACCTTTGATGAATACAACACACTTTTTAGCGCTCATGGCATCATCATGATTGTCAGTATTTTGTTGGGTGTAGGAGCCATGAGCAACTACCTGGTCCCCCTCATGATTGGCGCTTCAGATATGGCCTTTCCCCGCCTGAATGCCTTCAGTTATTGGATAGGTGTACCGTCTGTGGTTTTAATTTTGGTTGGTATGGCTGTGGGAGGTTGGGATACCGGCTGGGTAGGGTATGCACCGCTTTCCTTGCGTGGCCCCATGGGCGTTCAGATGTTCTTGCTCGGTTTTTACATGAATGGCTTTTCCTCAATTGCCAGTGCCATCAACGTTCTTGTTACCACGCTCATCATGCGTGCTAAAGGTATGAGTCTTTTCCGTATGCCCATCTTTGTTTGGGCAGCTGTGGCGGCGGCGATCGTTCAGTTTACGGCCACACAAACAGTCGGTGTCGCGTTATCTATGACCATTGCCGAAAGAACCCTCGGCTTTACCTTCTTCGATCCGGCCAACGGCGGCGATCCGATTCTATATCAGCACATTTTCTGGTTCTACTCTCATCCCGCAGTGTACGTATTTGTCCTGCCAGGTTTAGGCATCATCAGCGAACTTTTGCCCGTTTTTTCACGCAAGCCGCTTTTTGGCTACCGTTGGATTGCGTTATCCAGTTTAGGTATTGCGCTGGTAGGTTTTTTAGTATGGGCACACCATATGTTTGTGTCTGGCATGAGCGATGCCTTGCGAGTCCCTTTCATGATTTCCACCATGTTTGTAGCCATCCCCACTGGGGTTAAATTCTTTAGCTGGGTGGCTACTCTTTGGGAAGGCAAGCTCTCTTTTGAAACTCCGATGCTTTTCGTATTGGGCTCTATTTCTGTATTCTTGATCGGTGGCATCAGCGGGCCCATTCTGGGGACTATCCCCACCGACATGCATTTGCATGATAGCTATTGGGTGGTTGGCCACTTCCATGCCACGATGTTTGGCGGTTTTATCTTTCCTTTCTGCGCGGCCTTGTATTACTGGTATCCCAAAATTACCGGTCATATGTACAAAGAATCTTTAGGCAAGCTCCATTTTTGGTTGATGGTGCCCGGATTCTGGGTAATGAGCTTTGGCCAGATGAGTGTGGGTATTTTGGGAATGAATCGCCGCTACGCTGATTATGAGCCGAGTCTGGGCATTGCCAATACGCATATTCTAATTACGCTCTCGGCCCTGGTGATTGGCTGGTCGCTGTTGATTATGGTGTACAACTTTATTGCCAGCGCCCGGACGGAACCAATAGCTGACACCAATCCGTGGCGGTCGCGGTCTCCAGAATGGCAAACGCCAACGCCCATTCCTGAGTTTAACTATGATGTGCCCTTTGAGGTTGTGGGCGATCCGTATGATTATGGTCTGGCTTCATCGCAATATGTGAATATGGCTCCGGCAGCAGCCGGAGATTAGTTGGGCTATCGATCAAGAGGAGAGTTTAACGTGAGTGAAGCAAAAGCATCTGCCCAGCGCACCGGTTTATATGTGTTTTTAGCGCTGCTGGTCTTAACAATTGTGGAATCGATTGTTGGTGGCTTGGAAACACCGAGTACGGTTCTTTTACTGATTATTGCCTTGGTGAAGGCGGCTTTGATTGTTTACTTTTTTATGCATGTCTATCGCTTATGGCGTGAGGAGAGTCATTGATGAGTTCAGCAACCGCAGAGGCGCATCATGATGATCAGGCTCACAGCCACCAACTGCCCTGGCCACAACAGCTGCGGGCAAACCGGCTGGGGCTTTGGCTGTTTTGTGTTTCGGAGATTTTTCTATTTTTGGCGCTGTTGGCAGCCCGTTTTTACCTGTGGGGAGGCGAACGGCCGGAATTGAGCCAGGGATTGGGATTGATCACCACCACAGTGCTGCTGATCAGCAGCTACTTTGTGTTCCGGGGTGAAACGGCAATGGGGCATGGGGACCGCAAGACATTTTTGAGCAGCTTTGTAACGGCGGGGCTGTTTGGGTTCATCTTCTTCTTGGGCGTAGTTGTGCTGGAGTGGAACATCTTTGGCCTGGAGCTAGAGCTGTTTGGCATTGAATGGTTTGGCCATCTCAAGCCCACCGACGGCGTCTTTGGCGGTGTCTTCTTCGCCATGACGGGAATGCATGCCCTGCACGTCTTGAGCGGCCTGGTTTTAATTTATTTTGTTTGGAATTTGGGCCGCAAAGGCCATTTTACCCCAGAGAAGCATTGGGGTGTAGAGGCTTGTGCCATTTATTGGCATTACGTAGATGTGGTGTGGGTCTTCTTTTACCCGGCGCTGTATCTCATTGGTACGGTGGCACACGGGGGATAGAGGCGGTGAGCGGTGAACAGTAATCAGTGAACAGTAATCAGTGAACAGTGAATAGTGAACGGTTAGCTACTGATTACTGATTACTGAATACCGAACACCGGCTTATAAGTGAGTAAACAAACATGGATCCTGTCCTGAAAGCAATTTTGCTCTCCTGGGATTGGAAGATAGAAGTGATTATCGTCCTGGCCCTGGCCGGGACGCTTTATTCCAGGGGCTGGTGGCAGCTGCGCCGGCGGTCGCGCAATCAGTTGCGGCGGTATCGGCAGACGGCTCGTTCGCGCTGGCGGCTGGTTGAAACGTGGCGGCTGGTGGCCTATTGGGTCGGCCTGCTGGCCATCGTCCTGGCGCTGCTCTCTCCCATCGATGCCTTAGGCCAGCAGCTTTTCTTTATGCACATGATCCAGCATTTGCTGCTGGTGATGGTTGCCCCGCCCCTGCTGATGGTGGCCAACCCGATGCCCTTTGTGCTGTGGGGGCTGCCTACCGGGCTGCGGCGCAAGGTGGGTGGCTTGTTCAGCCAGGCGCTGCATCGGGAATCCGGTTTTCGGCGGGGGCTGCGCACCGTTACCCAGCCGGGCATCATCTGGATGATCTGGGTAATTTCGCTTATCGGCTGGCATGATCCTACCCTGTACAACGCGGCGCTGCGCTATGGCTGGGTGCATAATGGGGAGCACCTCACCTTTTTTATTGCCAGTATGCTGTTTTGGTGGCGGCTTACCGGAGCCGGGCCACGATTGCACAGGCAGTCTGGCCTGCTGGGGCGGATTGCCCTGGTACTTGCGGCCGTGCCGCCCAACATGCTCACGGGCATTGTGCTGGCCTTTGCGGAACAGGGATATTATTCTTATTATGAAGCGGTACCCCGGCTGTGGGGGCTGGATGTGCTGACGGACCAGCAGATAGGTGGGGTGATTATGTGGGTGCCGGGCAGCATGATGTATATTGTGGCGGCGCTGATTTTAATCGGCCGTTATTTGAGCCAGGAAGAACGCAAGCCACATCTGCCGGAATCGCAATGGGCCTCGCCCAAAGCGGTGGCCGCCCCTGGCATGAAGCAGTAACGCTGCTGGACTGGATGTGGAGCCATTCATGACCTTATTAAGACAACTTTTTAGCCGCCGCTGGTTGGGCGGTACGCTGCTGGTGCTGGCTGCCGCGGCGCTGTTTGTGCGCCTGGGCGTCTGGCAGCTGGACCGGCTGGCTGAGCGGCGGGGGCAAAATGAGGCGCTGCGGGCTGCGCTGGACGCCGCGCCGCTGGATTTAGCGCAGCCGCTGCCAGGTACGGTTGAATCACTGGAAAATCGGCTGGCGACGGTGACGGGGCGATATGATTTTACCCAGGAGCGGGTGGTGCTGCTGCAAAGGTGGCAGGGACGCACCGGTGTATTGCTGGTGACGCCGCTGCTAATTGAGGGGAGGGACAATACGGCCGTTCTCGTCAATCGTGGGTGGGTGCCGCAAGCGGCGTATGAGGCAGGGGAGCTCGGTGGGTACCAAACGGCCGTTGGTTCCGTGCCGGTCTCTGGTTATCTGGCGCTGAGCCAGCCAGGACGGGGCAAGGCAACCAACACCGCCCTGGAGGTATACCGGATCGATATTGCCGCGCTGGAAGCGGCGCTGCCGTATACACTGCTGCCGGTTGTTTTGGTAGAAGCGCCGGAAACTGGTGTTGATCTGCTCCCACCGTTTCGGATACAGCGGGAAGTTGATTTATCTGAAGGGCCACACCTTGGCTACGCCTGGCAATGGTTTATTTTTGCAGTGCTCACAAGTGCCCTCTACCTGGTGTTTGTGCGCCGTTCGGAACAGGAACGGCCGTCCCCCACCCCGGATCACCCATGAAGCCCAAACCATTAAAGTTTACCGTAGCCATTGTGGCGAAAATCGTCCGGGCGCTCTGCCTGCTGTTGCTGCTGCTGCCCATACGGCCAGCTCTGGCGCATGGCGGCGGCAAGCTGCAAATTGGCAACGCCCCCATTGGCGATTATCTGGTTTCTGTCTGGAACAATCCGCCAACGGCACGGGCTGGACGAACGATCCACGTGACCGTGGGCGTGGCTCAGGCGGGTACGGGTGCGCCTGTGCTGGATGCCACGGTGATGGTGCTGATTTTAAACGACAGCGCCGTAACGGTGGCCACGGCCCCCGCCACCACCGAACAATCAGTCAACCGGCTCTTTTACGAGGCGGATTTGCCTGGCGTACCTGAAGGAGTATATGAAATGCAGGTCATGGTGACGGGCAGCCAGAGTGGCGGCGAAATCGCTTTTCCTCTGGTGGTGGAGCCGCTGTTGATCTGGCCCTGGCTGGTTGGTATGGTGGCTGGTGGAGGGGCAATATGGCTGTCGCTGCGCTACTGGCGCAAGGCTGCTGCTGCGACACCTCGGCGAAAAACGGCCGTTCCCCACTCCCGTTCTGTAGATTAAGCGTCAATGAAACGTTGGCTGGCTCAGTGTCATTTTGGTGGCAGCCCGTTATAATTGCTCCCAGAGAAGAAGATTAAAATAAAACGTCAGGGAAAAATTATGCGCATTCGACCGAAATTAGAAGAAGGCTGGTCTACGCTGCTCCTGCTGTTGGCCATGATGATGGTTTCCGCAACGGCCATTGCCCAAGCAGACCTCATCTTTGGCCTGCACGTCATTCCTCTGGTGGGCATCATCGCCGCGTTGACTGGCACCCTGATTGCCAAGAGCCGCTTTACCCCCAACACCGCCCACCTGTTTTCACTTATTTATGGCTTGTTTGCAGTGTTCTTCATAGTGGGCACCATAGACAGCTTTGCCGCCATGCCTTGGCGCGACCGCATTTTGCACCCCACAGATGGTATTATTAGCCGCCAAATCATCTGGCTGCAAAAATTAGTGAGCGGCGGCACCAGCCGGGATGGGCTGATTTTTGTCTTTCAAACGTCGCTGATTTATTGGGCTCTGGGTTACACGGCCGCCTGGTACACCTTCCGCCAACCGCGCGTTTGGCGTGCTGTGATTCCAACAGGGCTGGTTTTGCTCAGCGTGGTTTATTATTATGCCGGGCCCCGTCCGCTGGAGCTGTATCTGGCGCTGTATTTGCTGCTGGCGCTGCTGTTTGTGGCCCGCACTTATCTGGTAGAGCAAGAAAAAGGGTGGCTGGCCGGTTCAATCCGGTACGAGAGAAATATCTGGTTCAACTTTATTCGGGCCGGTTTTGTGGTGGCGCTGCTGGCGCTGGCGTTTACCTGGCAGCTGCCCCCTCTGTCGGCCAGCACTACGATGGGGGATGCGCTAAACGGGGCGAGAGGGCCGTGGCGTGAGTTTCAGGACAATTGGACGCGGATGTTTTCGGCGCTGCGCACTTATGGCACCAACACGACAGATCCGTACCAGGACACGTTGGTGTTGGGTGGGCCGAGGACGGTGGGAAATACGGCCGTTATGGACATCATCGTGCCGCGTGAACTGCCTTACGTTTACTGGCAGGCAAAAGTCTACCACACTTACCGGGACGGCGGCTGGTACAGCCTGAACGAACCGTTCACCGAACATTTTCCCGACGAAGGTCCCATCAACCACCCCTTCACTGCCGACCGTGAGGTGGTGACCCAAACCGTCATCTCCTACCTGCCCAATTCCAGCCTGATTTACGGCGCGCCAGACATTATTGATGTCGATCGCCCCATCAACGTCTATGCCAGCCGGGATGCCAGCGGCAACCAGCTGGTGAGCCAGGTGCGGGCCAAATTTGTGTTGCAGTTGGGCGACCAGTATGAAGTCACGTCCCGTCTGTCGCTGGCGGATGCTACCAGCTTGCGCAGCGCCAGCATGGAGTATCCGGATTGGGTACAGCAAACCTACCTGCAAATGCCAGACAGCATATCGGCCGAAACGTTGGCCCTGGCGGAAGAGTTGACTGCTCCGCACCATAATCCATTCGATAAGGCGATTGCCGTACGGGATTATCTGCGGGAAAACATTGTGTACAACGATCAGATTCAGGCCACGCCAGAAGGGATCGATCCGGTACATTACACCCTGTTTGTGAGCCGGGAGGCGTATTGCAACTATTACGCCTCGGCCATGGCGCTTATGCTGCGCTCGCAGGGGGTACCGGCGCGGGTGGTGGGTGGTTACGCTCAGGGCAGCTTTGATCCTGAAACCAACTCCTATCGGGTGCAGGCCAGCAATTCCCATACCTGGGTAGAAGTTTATTTCCCCAATTATGGCTGGATTCAGTTCGAGCCGACCGCCTCTATTCCCGCCTGGGATCGCCCGGAGCTGGTAGAAGAGAGTGGCAGCGGCGGCGATGCCTTCAACGCTTTTTCGGCGCAGTCGCTGCTGGACCGTGAAGAGCTGCTGGGTGAAGGAATTGATGAAGCCAGTGACACGACGGTTGATGAAGATTTGCTGGCAAATTTAGGTGCCGAAGAAGATGCAGCAGCAGTTGTTGAGCCTTCTTTCTGGGAAACATTCCCGGTTTGGCAGGCGCTGGGCGCGATTTTGGTGCTGTCTGTGGCGGTGACGCTTTCTTATACGGCCAATGAGATGAACAAACGGGTGGAAGGGGATGTGGAAAAAAGCTTCTCCCGGCTGCACAGCTGGGGTCGCTGGCTGGGTATTCAAGCCCGGTCGGTACACACCCCGTATGAACAGGCTGAGATGATGGTTGCGGCCGTTCCCGAAGGCAAAGAACCGATTCGCAGCCTGACCAAACAGTTTGTCCTCAAGCAGTTCAGCGCCGCCAAAGCGTTTGAAGAGGGCTTCAATCCGCTGACGCAGTGGCAGCAGCTGCGCCCCATCCTCATCCGGCAAACGCTGGCCAAGCAGATGGAAAACCTGCGCGAGCGGCGCAATAACCGCCGCAGACAGTAAAAACCTTGACGCAAAGGCGCGAAGGGGCAAAGGATTGATTAAGAAAGCTTAAAATCTTTCCTTTGCCTCTTTTTATTCTTTGCGTTCTTTGCGTCAAAATCCCCCCCTTTTCGATCCGCCCAAAATCCCTTAAAATACCGGGCATGATCCAGTCCAAACTCAAACAAATATTCGGCTACGACAACTTCCGCCCACTGCAGGAAGAAATTATTCAAAACGTCCTCGGCAAACGCGATTCGCTGGTGGTGATGCCCACCGGCAGCGGCAAATCGCTTTGCTACCAGCTGCCTGCGCTGCAATTTCCTGGCCTGACGGTGGTGGTCACGCCGCTCATTTCGCTGATGGAAGACCAGGTGATGCAGTTAAGGGCATTGGGGGTAACGGCCGTTTACCTCAACAGTACCCTGGACCCCATGACCTACGAATGGACTGCCGAACAGATTCGTACCGGCGAGGCCAATCTGCTGTACGCCGCCCCAGAAACATTGGTGCAACCCCGCACCCTGGCCCTGCTCGACCAGTGCAGCGTAGACTGCCTCACCATCGACGAAGCCCACTGCATCTCCGAATGGGGCCACGACTTCCGGCCAGAGTATCGCCAGCTGGTTGAGCTGCGCCGCCGCCTACCGCAGGCCGTCTGCCTGGCCGTCACCGCCACGGCCACGGAGCGGGTGCGGCAGGACATTAAAACCAGCCTGGAAATACCGGCCGCCCATGAGTTTGTGGCCAGCTTCGACCGGGACAACTTGATGCTGACGGTAGCGCCCAAAACCGACGGCCTGGCCCAAACCATCAATTTTTTGCAGACGCATCCCGATGAATCTGGCATTATTTACTGCTCCACCCGCAAACAGGTAGACTTTTTGGCTGGTGAACTGGCCCGGCGCGGCTGGTCGGTGCTGCCCTACCATGCCGGGCTGGACGACGCCACCCGCCGCCGCAATCAGCAGCGGTTCATCCGAGACGACGTGCCGATTATGGTTGCCACCATCGCGTTTGGCATGGGGATCAACAAATCCAACGTCCGCTTCATTTTGCATTACGATCTGCCCAAAAACCTGGAAAGCTACTACCAGCAAATCGGCCGGGCCGGGCGGGATGGTTTGCCGTCTGACTGCCTGCTGCTGTTTAGCTACTCAGATGTGCAGACGATCAACTATTTCATCAATGAGCAGGAGCCAGCGCAGCAGATTGGTGGGCGGGCGCGATTGCAGGCGATGCTTGGTTTTGTAGAGACGAATGTGTGCCGGAGACGGCCGTTGCTCACCTACTTCGGCGAAGGATACGACAAAACGGATTGCGCCCAATGCGACAACTGCACCACCGAGGCGGGCGATCTGGTTGATTTGACCATCCCGGCACAGAAATTCCTCTCCTGCGTCAAGCGCACGGGCGAATTTTTTGGCCTCAACCATATCATCGACGTGCTGCGCGGCTCGCAGAGCCAGAAGGTGCTGTCGCGGGGGCACGACCGGCTGTCTACATACAACATCGGCCTGGAGTTTAGCAAGAGAGAGTGGCAATATTTGGCGCGGCAGTTTGTGCAGCAGGGGTTGATGGTGCAGGATATGGAGCACGGCAGCCTGAAGCTGACGCCGCAAGCATACGCCGTTTTCAAAGGGGAGACGGTGCGCGGCACGCTGCCAGACAAGCCACAGGCGGCTCCCTCGGCCACCGACTACGCCAATTACGACCAGGGCTTATTTCAGCTGCTGCGCCAGAAGCGCAAGGGGCTGGCGGATGAGGCTGGCGTGCCGCCCTACGTCATCTTTTCTGACCGGGCGCTGGTGGAGATGGCCACCTACTTCCCGCAGTCGCGCCCCAGCTTTGGCACGATGAACGGGGTGGGCGAGGTGAAGCTGGCCAACTTCGCCGACATTTTCTTGCCGATTATCCAGACCTATTGTGCGGAAAATGGGTTGGCGGAGGTGAGGAAAACGGCCGTTTCCATCCCAAGAGCCTCCTCAAGCAGCAGCACGCCTGGTGGACGAACGTTGGAGGTGCTGAATTTGTATAACAACGGCCGTACTCTCCCCGAACTGTGCCAACAGTACAACGTCAAGCGCAGCACCATTTTGAGCCATCTGTGGAAAGCCGTGCAGGCAGGGGGCACGCTGCGGAACAGTAATTTGCTAGAACATTCAGACCTTTCGCCCGACCAACAGCAGCAAGCTCTGGCCGCCTTTGCCGAACACGGCCCAGAGTTCCTGCGCCCCGTCTACGACGCCCTCAACGAAACCGTCGATTTTGAAGAGCTTCACCTCCTGCGCCTCCATTTTGTGAGCCAAGCGAGGGAATAGGACGCTGATAAACGTAGATGACGCGGGCGGAACGGCCGTTTCCATCAATAAACGGATGAATCGCCGCGCCTAATGTTCATAAAAGTATGCAGTCAAATTGACCGTGTGCCCAAAGCCAAGATTGCGCTTGCGAATCCCATCACACTGGTATACGCTTAGAGCGGTTTGGTACAAACTGGGAGCGTGTGGCAACGGCCGTTTGCCAAACTGCTTATACAGCCTTTTGCAACCCACATGCATATTTTGCAAAGCTGTTTTTAATCCAACTTTGAAAGATTTACGCTTGAACCTATAATTTCAGGCTAACTTTCATAAATAACTTTAGAATCCATGGCAAAAGATCAGACAAAATACCAAAAAGCAATAAAAATTGGTCTGGCTTATAACAAAGCAGAAAGGTGGAAAGATTCGTTCACAGCTTTCCGGGTAGCGATTAACGAGTTTCCCAATGACGCAGCGGCGTATGCCGGATTAGGCGAAGCGTGTCTAGGACTCAAGCAGCTGGAGCGGGCGCTGGACTGTTTTAAACTGGCGGCGCGGTATTCCAAAGGGGATATGCGCTATTTACGCAGCGTGGCCGATATTCAGGAGCGCCAGGGACAGCTGGCCGAGGCGGCCCGCACCTATCTGGCAATTGGCGAAATTTTGCTAAAGCAGCGCCAGCTGGATGAGGCAATTGGCAACTGGGAACGCTCCATTCGGCTGGATTCAAGCTTACTGGGATCGCACAAACGGCTGGCGACGGTGTTCCAGCGGCTAAACCGGACGCGGGACGCAGTTCGGGAATATCTGGCTATTGCCCGTATTTTGCAGATGCGGGGCGAGAATCAGAAGGCGCTGCAAATGTGCCAGGCGGCTTTGCGCCTGGACCCAGGCAATGAGGATGTGTTAACGGCCGTTAAGCTGATCCGTCATGGAGATTCTGCCTTTGCGGGAACGGCCGTTGCCGAAGAACCCACTACGCCAGCTCCTGGCCTATCTGCGGAAGAGCAGGCCGAAGCAGACAGCCTCACGGAAACGGTGCGCCAGATGGCAGCCATCTTTGAAGCGGAGCGCAGCCAGCAAGTTATAGCCGAGCGTGAAGAGGTGACAGATCCCATTGAAAAGGCGCGGCGGTTGGCTCAGGAAGAGCTGGCAGCAGAGCTGTTTCGGGATGAAGATGAGACGCAGGAGAGCGTCAATGGGCTGAGCAAACTGGAACGAGACGCACTGCTCGGACAGGCAATGGATTTTGAGACGCGCGGCCAACTAGATGATGCAATTGGTTGTTATCAACGGGCCATTAACGGCGGGCTACGGCTGCCGGCGGCCTACTTTTTGCTTGGCCTGCTTTATGTGGGAAATCGGCAGCGACCGCAAGCTGAAAAAGTGTTGAGTATGGCGGCCAAAAGTACAGCCTATCGACAAGCCAGCCAGCTTGTTCTAGCTAGCAGGTAACGGTCGTTTCCCCCCCACCCCAGTTAAAAACGACCCTAAACAAACAGCTAACCAGAGAAAACACCGGGGAATCTAAAAACTCTGTGTCAAATCTTTAATCTGGTCATTTAAAAAAATCGAGATAATTTACATGCCAAAACCAAAAAAAGTCCGCCTGAGTGATGAAGCGGTATTTGAAACTATTTTACAGATGTGTACCGCCGCCTGGCCCGATGAAACCGTGCGGCCTGAAGATATTGCGATGACCTTGCATCCCCAGGAGTGGCAGGTACTCACCGGACGCATTCGCCTGGCCGTAAAGCAGCTGGCCGAAGCGGGCCTCATCCAAATTTTGCGCAAAGGCAAACCAGCGGATCCGGAAGATTTCAAGGGGATCTATCGGGTACAAATTGCAGATTCGTTTTGGGGTACCCCACCTGAAGACCCACCTACGCCAGCTGAATAACCCCCCAACGGCCGTTCACCAACCAATTCTCCTCTAACTGAGCCATTTTTACCGCCTGGCCCATCGCCAAACCCGCCAGCACTTCTGATTTGCTGGTACGCAGGAAAAGCGTCGGCGTAGGCAGGTAGCTAACCACGTCGGCGAAGGGGGTGGTGTGCGGCCACGGCGCGTCGCCCAATGCCCGGCGATAGTTGGCATCTCCCTTGCTGATAATGAGGTCGGTTGCTGCCAATTTTTGGCGCAGCTCGTCGGGCAGCTGCCAGAGGGGCTGGGGTGAGGTCCAAAACGGGTGGGTGGTGAGGCGCAAACGGCCGTCTAGCAAATAGCCCGTCAATCGCTGCCCCACCTGCTGCAATGCCGGATCTTCATTCTGTCGCAGGTTGGCCACCGTCGCCTCCACATCAATCACGGTAGCATCGGAAACGAAGGTGGGAAACAATTTCAGGTGAAACTGAACCGTCCCCGCCTGCCCCACAGCCAACAAATAATCCGCCAGGCACAAATCCCCGATCAGCTCAAAACCAGCATTATCGATGATGAAATCGACTTGCGCCACCGGGTTTTGCAGGAGGTGGGTAACGGCCGTTCCATCATCGACCAACAAATGGGCCGTTTGGTCCGCTGCGTCGGCGTGGTTGGGCATCGCTTCGTCCCCGGCGGCCCACATGCTCATATCGGCCTGGTTGCCCCACAAATCAGCCAGCAGCAGCCGCCGAAAGCTGCTCGTTTGCCACCCGTGGGGAATCATCTGGTTGAGCTGGCGGCTGAGCGCTTTGGTTTGGGCGGCGGTGCTGACCAAACCGTGCTGCTTCTGATGCCAAAACGGATCAATCCCGCTGCGAAAATAGTCCACAGCCGCCACAATGCGGCGGTAAAAGTAAGTTTCCACAAAGAACCAGGGCGCTTCTAGCCAGTTTTGGCCCACGTGTGGCGCAATGTCTGCCTGCCAGGCGGGCAGGTCTGGGGCAAGGTGGTGGGGCAACGGCCGTATCTCCCCGTGCGGAATTTCATTGAGGAGGCGTTGGAGTTGGAAAACGGCCGTTTCCGGCAGTTCGTTTTCTTCCAAAACACGCTGCAAAATTTCCGGCAGCCGTCGAGCAATTGAATCTTCAGTGTAAGGCGTATCCACACCCCGCAGCGGAGTCGGTACGGGCAGTCTTGGTGCTGTTTTTGTTTGCATAGAAAGGTTAGCCTGTTTTGTAAGCCACCAACAAACCATCGCGAATCGGCAGCAGCGATGAAATCCAGTTGGCGCTGTGAGTCAGCATGTCGGTGGCCTGGCGAATCGCCTGGGTTGCTTCATCCCGCACCGATTCATCCCAGACGCGCCCGCTCCATACCATGTTGTCGATGATCAGCACGCCGCCCGGACGCAGCTTCTGCGCAATCACTACCAGCGAATCCGGGTAAGCTGGCTTGTCAATATCGTTGAAGATCAGGTCGAAAGGGCCGTCGGTTTGGCGCAGCGCTTCTACCGCTTCGCTCATGTGGAACTTTACCAGATCGCCGTAGCCCAGGCTTTGCAGGTGTGTCTGCGCCATTTGGGAGAGCTGCTCATCCCAAACCACATGATGCACCTCACCGCCGCCATTTTCGCGCACGGCGCGGGCAAACCAGGCGGTGGAATAGCCATAGCCCGATCCCAGCTCAAAAATGCGCTGCGCCTTGATCATGCGGGCAATTTGGTAACATGCCTGTCCCGAAGCCGGGCCAATGATGGGAAAGTTGTGTTCGTCGGCATACGCTTCCATTTTTTGCAATTCAAACGGCCGTTCCGGCACCAATCCATTCAAATATTGTTCCAAATCATCTTTATAATTCTCGCTCAAAACGTGTCTCCTTCTTGCATAAATTCCAGTCGGTTACCAAAGGGATCGTTGACATAAAATCGGCGCACGCCCACGCCGGAATCGTCTTCTACAATGGCGATGCCTGCCGCTTCCAAGTGCGCCTGGGCCGCCGCCAGATCGGCCACGCGTAGGCCGGGGTGGGCTTTGGTGGCGGGTACAAAATCAGCCTGGACGCCGAGATGCAGCTCCAAACCTTCACCGGCAAACCAGCAGCCGCCTTTGGCTTTCAGCTGGGCTGGCTTCTCCAGTTCACGCAGGTTGAGAATACGGCCGTAAAACGCCCGCGCCATCTCCTCGCCACCCGGCGGCATGGCCAACTGTACATGATCTAGTCGAGTAATTTTCATCATTAGCTCCTGAAAAGCGGAACACAAAGTTTTACAGAGAAGCTCAGAGTTTCACAGAGAATGAAAAACCTGTGTCAGCTGCGGACTTTTAGCCGGTAGCTCCACACAAAGTAAGCCACGGACAACAGCCAGGTGAGCAGCGAGAGCGTTAGCCCGATGGCCCAGCCCGGCGGCCTATACCGAAACGATACCTCGTGCTGCCCCGGCGGCACCAAAACGGCCCGGAAGGCGTAGTTGGCCGTGACAATTTCGGTGGGCTGGCCGTCGATTTGGGCGGTCCAGCCGGGCGCGGCCATGTCGGTGAGCAGCAGGTAGGCGGGTTGGCTGGTGTTGATTTGCACGGCCGTTTCATTTAAATCATACCGCAAAAGCAGCAGTTCTGCCGGGGCCGGTTCGCCCGCCAGCGGTTCGCCCGCTTCTAGAAAGATAGTCTGGCGGGGATTGAAGGCGGGGTCGTGAACGGCCGTAAATACCGCATCCTTATCTGGCAAAACAATCGCCTCGTGCACCAGCAAAATGCGTGGCAGAGCCAGCGTGTTCAGGTAAACCGTCACCTGCGGATCGCCATCGAACACCGGAATGAGGAAGGTGGTGTCCCCCGGTGGCGGCCCCTTGCTGGCCACGACGTACTTCACCCCCAGCAGGTTGTACAGCGGCGACCCGCGAAAGCCAAGTGAGCCGATATGCACGTTGTAATTGGCCAGCTGGAGCGGATTGTACACGCCGCCGATGTCGTACAGCCGCTCGATCTGCCCCAGGCTGGGCTGCCAATGCTGCGTGGCTACTTCTACACGAAAAAAGCTGTCGTCGGCCTGAATGAACGCCAGGGCGGGCGAGTTGGCGGCAAAGCCTAGCGTTGGGTCGTTAGGCTCAATTTCTACACTGCGCCCCAGACCAATCAGATCGACGGCCAGCAGCAAAACGGCCGTCACCGCCAGCAAACGCCCCGGCAGCCAACCCCGCACATACGCGGCCAGCATCAGCCAGCTCGCTCCAGCCAGTAAAGCGAAAGTGGTAACGGCCGTTGCCATCTGCGCCACCTTATCCGGCCGAACCGCCCCCAATTCTGCCGCCCGCCCACTCAGCCACACGCCAAAAACGAGCAGAAAAACGGCCGTGCCCCCCAACCACCCCCAAAGTATTTTTACCGCAGAGGGCGCGGAGAACGCAGAGGAGACTTTTTCTTTTAACCTTTGCGCCCTCCGCGCTCTTTGCGGTTCAATTCGCTTCAGCAGACCATCCAAACCAAAAGCGGCCAGGATTGCCAGGCAAAGGTTGGCCAGCACCACAAAACGGGCGGGCACCTGGAACGGCACGAGGGGCAGCCAGCCAAACAGCAGGCCGTAAACGGGCGAATTGCCCCCCAGCGCCAGCAGCAAAAAGAGCAGCCCAGCCAGGGCAAAAAAGAGCGCCTGGCGCGTTTTTCCCAGCAAAAAGGGCAGCGGCAGCAGCAGCCAGGGCAGCACACCGGCATAACCCGCTTCCACGCGCGGCCAATCGCCCCAAAAGCCCAGAATGCCCCGGCCATAAAAATCAGGGGCCAGCAGGCCGATAAGCCCGGCCAGCGGCAGGGAGTAGTTGGTCGATTGGGCAAAGCTGAAGCCAGCGCGCACGGTGTGGGGAATGAGCAGCACGGCGGGCAGCAGCGCCAAGGCTGCCCCTGCAATGCCTACCGCGCCAATAATAAGCAGCTGGGTGAGGAAACGGCCGTTCAAGGGACGGCCGTCCCACCCCGCCACCGTCCGATACAGCCCGTAGCTGCCCAAAAACAGCCCGGTCATAAAGGTCATCTGCCCGTGACCGGCCAATGTACTGACGCTCACCGCCAACCCGCCAAACAGCGCCCAGCGCAGCTGTACCTGCCAGTCCGTGGCCTCGATGGCGCGATGCAGTCCCAGCAGCGCCAGCGGCAGCCAGGCGATGGCCGCGTTCAAATTCAGGTTGCCGATGTGGGTGATGAACAAATCGGAGAACATGAAGGCCAGAGCGCCGAGCATGGCGGGCAAAACGGCGATGCGATTTTGCGGCTGCCAGCCGCGCAGGCAGAGGTAGAGGCCGGTTCCGGCCAGCCAAAAGTGAAACAGCACCAACCCTTCAATCGCCCGGTAAGACGGGTTGGGATTGAGCAAAAAGAGCAGCAAATTAGGGGGATAAAACAGCCCGGACTGGTTATCGGCCAGGAAGGGGGCACCGGCATACAAAAACGGGTTCCACAGCGGCAGCTGGCCATCGTGCAGGCTCTGCGCCGCAAAGCGGTACATCGGATAAACAAAGGAAACCAGGTCGCCCCCGCCGCGTGGAATCCACGCCTGTCCGCTCACCACGGGCCAGAAAAAGAGGAGAACGGCCGTTCCCAACCCCAACACCGCCAGCAAATCCGGCAGCCACTTTTGCTTTAAAATAAGGCGCATAACATCGCAGGACAGATTGGTTCAATCTTTGAGATTGAACCAATCTAATAAGCCCTAATCGCGGGTGAGCTTGCGGTAGGTGATGCGGTGCGGCCGGTCGGCCTTGTCGCCCAGGCGGCGTTGGCGGTCTTCCTCGTAATCGCTGTAGTTGCCGATGTGCCAATGCGCCTGGCTTTCGCCCTCAAAGGCCAAAATGTGCGTCGCCACCCGGTCCAAAAACCAGCGATCATGCGAAATAATGACGGCCGATCCGGCAAAGCTTTCCAGCCCCAGCTCCAGCGCCCGCAGCGTGTTCACGTCCAGGTCGTTGGTTGGCTCATCCAGCAGCAGCAGGTTGCTGCCCGATTTGAGCAGCTTGGCCAGATGCACCCGGTTGCGCTCGCCACCGGAAAGGGTGCCAACCTTCTTTTGCTGGTCGCTGCCCGCAAAGTTGAAGCGAGAGACGTAAGCGCGGGAGTTCACCCGGCGCGGCCCCAATTGCAGCGTTTCCTCGCCATCAGAGATTTCTTGGAAGACCGTTTTGTCCGGGTCAAGGTCGTCCCGGCTTTGGTCTACGTAAGCCAGCTGCACCGTATCGCCGACGTTGAAGCTGCCGCCATCTGGCTGTTCCTGGCCCACAATCATGCGGAAGAGGGTGGTTTTACCCGCCCCGTTTGGCCCGACGATACCCACAATGCCGCCCGGCGGCAGCTCGAAGGTGAGATCGTCGTACAGCAGCGTGCTGCCATACCCTTTGCTGACGCCTTTGGCCTCTACCACAATATCACCCAGGCGCGGCCCCGGCGGGATGTAAATTTCCCGCTCTTCGTTGGCACGATCCTGCTCGCTGGAGAGCAGCTCATTATACCGATTGATGCGGGCTTTGGCTTTGGTCTGCTTCCCTTTCGGAGTCAGGTTGATCCATTCCAGCTCGCGCTGGAGAGTGCGCTGCCGGGCGGATTCGGTTTTCTCTTCCTGAGCCAGACGATCCTGCTTTTGGGCCAGCCAGGAGGAGTAGTTGCCTTTCCAGGGGATGCCATAGCCGCGATCCAGCTCCAAAATCCAGCCCGCCACATTGTCCAAAAAGTAGCGGTCATGGGTGACGGCGATGACGGTGCCGGGGTACTGCTTGAGATGTTTTTCCAGCCAGGCCACCGATTCGGCGTCGAGGTGGTTGGTGGGCTCGTCCAGCAGCAGGATGTCTGGCTGCTGGAGCAGCAGGCGACAGAGGGCGACGCGCCGCAGTTCGCCCCCGGAGAGGTTGACGATGGGGCTGTCGCCCGGCGGGGTGCGCAGGGCGTCCATGGCCAGCTCCAGGCGGCTGTCCAGGTTCCAGGCGTCCATGTGGTCCAGCTTGTCTTGCAGGACCCCCTGCCGTTCGATGAGGTCGTTCATCTCGTCGTCGCTCATGGGCTCGCCGAATTTCAGGTTGATTTCGTCAAATTCACGCAGGGCATTGACCACTTCTTGCGCCCCTTCCTCAACAATGTCACGCACGGTTTTGCTGTCGTCGAGCCGGGGTTCTTGTTCCAGATAGCCAATGGTGTAGCCGGGGGAAACGGCCGTTTCCCCCACATATTCCGTATCCACCCCGGCCATAATGCGCAGCAAGGTGCTTTTACCGGAGCCGTTCAGCCCCAACACGCCAATCTTGGCCCCATAGAAGTAGGATAGGGAAATGTCGCGCAGGATTTGTTTGTTGGGCGGCACAATTTTGCCGACGCCCATCATTGAATAGATAACTTTTTTATCGTCCGTTGTCATCGGGAGTCACTCTCTTTTGTTTTTTCAAATTTGGATTATGGGGGATTATACAACGGCCGTTCGGCTTACGCCCTCTTTAATCACCCGTAGGGGCGGGACCGCCGGGAAACCATCCTGGCTATGCAAAACCAGATCCGCCCCGGCGGTCTCGCCCATTACTTCGCCATATTTTGGGCAAGACGGCGCGGGATTGTCTTGGTCTGTTTGTCAAAGGTCCCCCCGCGCCGTCCCGCCCTTACGGACGGTATTGTCAGATGCGGTAGGTCATTTTAGTGAGGAGGGTGTCCAGGTTTTCACGGTCTTCGGCCCAGCGGGTGGGGTTGTTTTGGATGTATTGTTGGGTAGCGCGCCATTCGCGCTCATTGCGGATGATGCGCTCGTAATAGCCACGCTGCCAGACCTTACCGCCAGGGGTATGGCGCAGCTGGTTGATTCGGGTGGCAACGGCCGTTTTATACCGACCCACCACCACACCCAACGAACCAACGGGCGCATTCTGGAAAACGTTATCTGACATTGTGGCACGTTCGTTCAATACAATTTCCAGAAAGATCAAAATCAAATGAACATGATTGGGCATCACGATCCATTCATCCAGTTCGACATGAGCGGCATGTTTTTGGATGGGAATTCTGCCTATGGCGTGGGTAGCAATTTCTTGGAAATCGGCCGTTTCAAACAAATTCTCTCGCTGGTGGGTGCAAATGGTTACGAAGTAATAACCAGCAGAACGATAGTCCCAATCTTTTAGGCGAATGGATCGCCGGTGATGTTTGTACGGATCATACTGGTTCATCGAATTAACACCCGTAGGGGCGGGACCGCCGGGGAATCATCCTGGCCATACAAAACCAGATCCGCCCCGGCGGTCTCGCCCATTACTTCGCCATATTTTGGGCGAGACGGCGCGGGATTGTCTTGGTCCGTTTGTCAAAGGTCCCCCCGCGCCGTCCCGCCCCTCCGATCAGTTATCTAAACGGGCGAGTTCGTCTTCAACGATGGATTGGTCAAGCTTTTTGAAGAGGGGGTGCGGTGCGGGCAACCTACGGCCGATCGGGATTTCGCTGCGGATCCATTGGCCAACGGCCGTTTCCCCCTTATACGTCAGACCCTGGTGGGATTTGCTGCTTTCCGCATATTCTTCCACCACCTGCTCACCAAACAGCATGCCCATTTCGCCCAGCAGTTCATGCAGCTGCTGGCTGGTAAAGGGCAAAATAGGCGACCAAAGCAGCTTCAGGCCGCTGATCGCTTGAATGGTGGTGTAGAGCGACCGCGCCGTTGCTTGCAGATCGGTTTTGGCGGTAGTCCAGGGGCTGGTATCTTCCAGATATTGGTTCACCAGGCTGGAGAGGCGCAAATTTTCTTGCACCACGGCGCGGAACTTGCAGCCATCGTACAAGGCCGCCACCGTCTCGAAGCCAGCATCCACAGCGGCGAGCAGCTCGCGGTCTTTGTCGGTGAGTTCGCCGGGATCGGGCACCACGCCATTGAAGTACCGTTTGGTCATGTTCAACACGCGGTTGACCAGGTTGCCCCAGTTACCCACCAGCTCGGAATTGTTGCGGTCCACGTACCCTTGCCAGCTCCAGTCGCTGTCGCGGGATTCGGGCATAACGGCCGTTAGATAATAGCGCAGCGGGTCCGGGTCGTACCGCTCCAGCGCCTCCAGCATCCAGACGCCCCAGCTGCGGCTGCCGCTGATTTTTTGCCCTTCCATGTTCATAAACTCGTTGGCGGGCACATCGTAGGGCAGATTGAGCTGCGCTTCTGGGTCTTCGTTGTAGAGTCCCTTGGAACCAAACAGCTGGGCGGGCCAGAAAATGGTGTGGAACGGAATGTTGTCCTTGCCGATGAAGTAAACCGTGCGCGCCTGGGGATTTTGCCACCACAGCTTCCACGCCTCAGGGTCGCCGCTGTTTTTGGCCCACTCGATGGCGGCGGATAGGTAGCCAATGACCGCCTCAAACCAGACGTACAGCACCTTGTGCTCGTACCCGGCCACAGGCACAGAAATGCCCCAATCCATGTCGCGGGTAACGGCACGGCCGATCAGCCCCTGATCGACAAAGTTACGGGCGAAGTTGATGACATGGGGGCGCCAAAACGATTTGTTCTCGTCGTGCAGCCAGGCTTGCAGGCCAGCCTCGGCGATGGCGGGCAGATCGATGAAGAAATGCTCCGTGTCGCGCAGTTCCAGGGCAGAATCGTCCATCTTGCTGCGCGGGTTGAGCAGCTCGGCGGCGCTTTCAAAGAGGGTGTTGCAGTTGTCGCACTGGTCGCCGCGTGCCGGGTGGTAGCCACATTTGGGGCAGGTGCCTTCCACGTAGCGGTCGGGCAAAAATTTGTTGGCGGAAGGCGAATACATTTGCTTGGTAACTTTACGGTAGATGTATTCATTTTCCAACAGGGACAGGAACATATCTTGCGACACTTTGTGATGATTTTCGGTGTCGGTGTGGGTGAAGAGGTCGTAGGTAAGCCCCATTTTTTGGAAGAGATCGAGGAAACGGCCGTGATAATAATCAAACACTTCCGGCACGGACTTGCCCAACTGTTCTGCCTTGACCGTCACCGGGGTACCGTGGCTGTCTGAACCAGACACCATGAGCACATGGTTGCCGCGCAGGCGATGATAGCGGGCATAAATATCGGCTGGCAGGTAGGAACCCGTCACGTTACCCTGATGAATATCGGCATTGGCATACGGCCAGGCCACACTGACAAGAATATATTCTTTAGCCATTATTTATTCGTCATCTTCTTCGTAGTCGTCTTCTTCGTCGTCGTCCTCTTCCTCATCTTCGGCCACTTCGGTGAGCGCTTCGGCCAACAGTTCAAAATCATCTTCGTTGATGCTAAAGAACAGTTCGGCTTCCAGGCGCAGCCGCTTGAAGCGAGGTTGACTTTCCAGTTCAACGGAATCAATATCGGCCCCTTTGTCTAGCTTACTAGAAACAGCGTCGATATCTATGGGGAAGAATTCGGCCCTTTCTACCGGCACGGTGAAGAAGTATTCTTTGGGATTAGCCGTTACCGGATCGCCGGTAATGGTGGCAACCGCAAAGAAGGTTTGCGTTTCTAGCGCGTAAAAAATAAGCCGATCACCCGATTGCAGCTTAATATCGCTGTCGGCAGGTGGAGCCATTAACATGCGCTCTGGCCAACCGGGAAAGTTCATCTCGTCTATGGCGGGCACGCTGATGATCTTAATGTAATGGTTGGCATTGGATGAAATGACCCGCTTGGCGGCACGAGCGCTGCGGCTGGCGGCCTTTGCTTCATATTCGGCCGCAATATTTTCCCAAATACGTTCCTGGAGATCTATTTTCAGATCCGCTTCTGACCCATCTTCCGTGAAGCGTACGCGCATTTTGGGTGGATTGATTTCCAAAACTATGTATTCACCCTTGCGGTTGGCATATACCCCGTTGACCTCAAACATACTTCAATCTCCCATCTTAAATTCATCGCCAACTATGTCTGGCATCTCTTTTTGACCAATTGGGCAGCATAGTATCGTTTTCAACCACTCTTGGCAAGTCTTTTCTTTAATTTTTGGGGAGAAAGTCAGGGGAGATTGCTAAAGCTGGTACCATTCCATTGGGTGAGGCTACGGCCGTTCATCCCCACACAGCCATCGCGCACAATTTCTACCAACCCATCCTCATTCATATCCATGACGCCCAGGCTGCCCTGACAGCTGCCGGGCAAGGGCAGCAGCGCCACCGTCTCCTCGTGGGCGGTCAGGACAAAGCTGAGGCCGCTGGCGGCATCTTGCAGCACCAGATCGGGCAGGCCATCCTGAGTCAGGTCGGCCGTGGCGGCAATTTCCGGGCGGCCAATGGGCTGGCTGCGGCTGGAAAGCGGCTGATGGTGCAGCAGGGTTAGCTGACCAGCGACGTCCCGCGTCAGCAGGGTGAGGTCGGTGAGATGCGGATAGTGGGCAGTGCTGACCCGCAGCAGCAGCAGCTCATCCTGGCCGCTGCCGGTGAGATCGAGCCACTGCCAGCTGGCGGTACGCGGCGGGGATTGGCTGAGCCAACGGCCGTTCATATCGGCCAGGGCGGCGGGACCTTGCAGGTTTAGCTGGTTCAGCAGGTCGGCCACGTCCCCTTTGGTGTAGGTGGGATTGGGGGATGCGGGAAGGGAAACGGCCGTTTCCAGCCCAATATCCCTGTTTGCCACCTCGGGTTCCGTGAAGCGAATGCGACTGGCGTTGGCCACGACGGGCTGATTACAGCCAAATTGCAGGGCCAACCCCTGCGCCTCGCTCTGGATGCCAATGGTGGCGCTGCTGCCATTGTTGCCTTCCAGCAGGGTGACATCTTCATACAAAAAGAGGATGTCCTGGCTGCCTTCAAACAGCTGCACGGCAAACGTCACCCGGTCGTCCGGCTCGCCAAAGCGGGGAACATCGTCCCACTCCAGCACAAAAATGCGGTTGGGCGCTTCGCCTACCACATCATATTCCAGAAAACCAAAGGAGGTTAAATCGAGATCGTCCCAAAACGGGGCGATCATATCCCCCATGCCAGTAACGGGGCCTTCGTTCATACAGCTGTTGCCAAAGAAGGGATTGCCGCTGCCAAATTGCAGATTGCCGTTGCTGCTGGCCTGAAGCTCTGTGTAAGTAGTGCCGTAAAAAGTGAAGGGAAAAGGCAGTTCTAACGTGACGATCCCATCATCGCTGTAGAGGCGGGTGTCGGTGGTGGCGTCGATGTAGGCGAAGGCGGTGCCGCTGTCGCAGGTGTAGCCGTAGAGGTCGGGGCCGGGGCAAAGGGCAACGGCCGTTCCGTAAGCCGCCTGGGTATCGCGGCGCAGCACAAAAAAGAGGATGATGACGGCCGTTATCAGCAAAAGAATCCAGGGAAACAATCGACGAAGCACACGCATGGGCAAAGTGTAGCGCAGCGTAGAGGGGCTGACAAGCAGCGTTTATGACGGTTCTGGTTCGGGTTTAGATTGAGTCATACGGCCGATTTGGAACAACACTGCTAAAAGAATTACCAGGCTGCCAATCTGCAACAGATGGTAGCCATCACCAATAACCGGGCTGTTTTCACGAAAAGCATCGACAAACAAACGGCCTGCACTGTAAACGGCTATGCTGAACAGAAACGGCCGTCCCACTTCATACACCGCTGGCCGGCTGACGCGCCACCAGGTAAATAAGGCCAGCCCACCCACCAACAGCTCATACAGCTGCACCGGATGCCGCCGCACGCCAAATTGGGTAATGCCCCAGGGAACGGCCGTTAGCGATCCATACCCCGGCCCGCCCATAAAATCGGCCAGGCTGACCACCATCAGGCCAAACAGCAGGCCAGGAATGAGCGCATCCAGCGCGGGCCAGGGCCGCAGCCGTTTGGCACGGCCATAAAAAAATGCGGCAGCCAGGCCCAAAACAACACCGCCCCAAATGTTGTACCCGGTATTGAGCGGCCAGATGATGTTGAGCAGATTGTTTTGGAACGCAGACCAATATTGCGCCACAAAGGTGAGCCGTGCCCCTATGAAGCCGAGGAATACGGCCGTTGCCGCCACGCCATAAATCAATTCCCGGTTTTGTTTAACCCGATCCGCCGTCCGCTCTACCAAAGACAAACCCAGCCAGGCCCCCAAAATAATGACTAAACCGGCCGTGGGGAAAAGCAGACCGCCAATGCTAACTGTCGGAAACATAGGAATGGTTAATAGTTAATGGTGAATTGTAAATGGTTAATGATTGCACTTTTCACTCTTCACTGTCCTGCTAACATGCCTTCAACGCGGCTTTGCAGCACGGCTTCGCTTAAAATGCCAATGATTACTTCACGCACCACGCCATGCTGATCAATGAAAATAGTCGTGGGCAGGCTGTTGACCTGGTACAGGCGGCTGGTCCGGTTGTTTGGGTCTACTAGCAGCGGATAGCTCACGTTATATTCGTTGCCAAATTCGGTAATGGTGGGAATATCTTCGCCCTGGTTGATGCCGATGAAGGCGGCGCGGCCGTTATATTTCACGCTGGCCTGCTGTAAGCTGGGCATCTCTACCCGGCAGGGGGCGCACCAGCTAGCCCAAAAGTTGAGCACCACCAGCTGCCCGGCAGCCCCGGCTGTATCCACGATGTCAGACAGGGTGACGGTTTGGCCAACGGCCGTTTGCAGGGTAAAGTCTGGCGCTAAATGGCCTACAATCGGCGCTTCGGTAAGCGTGATCGGGCCGCCTGCCTGCACCACCGGCTCCCGCGATACCACAATCCAGGCTGTGCCCAGCAGTGCCGCCAGCCATAAAAGAATGATCCATTCAAAGCGTGTTTTCAACATGCCGCTGATTTTACCACGATTGTTCAGGAGGTTTCATACCATGACAAACTATCATTTAGTGCAAATCAACATCGCCCGTATGAAAGCGCCGCTGGAGGATCCGATCATGCAGGAATTTGTGGCGGGGTTGGATCCGATCAATGCTCTGGCCGATGCCGCGCCCGGTTTTGTCTGGCGGCTCCAGGATGATTCCGGGGATGCGACCAGTTTACGGCCGTTTCCCGACGATTATCTCATTGTCAACATGTCTGTTTGGGAATCTGTGGCAAGCTTGCGCCTGTTTACCTACAAAACCGCCCACGTTGCGTACGTGCGGCAGCGCAAGGCGTGGTTTGAAACGCTCGATCAGCCAATTTATGCGCTCTGGTGGCTGCCCGCCGGGCAAATCCCCACCGTGGCCGAAGCCAAAATCCGTCTGGAGCATCTCATCGAGCACGGCGACAGCCCCACCGCCTTCACCTTTGGTAAACCGTTTGCCCCAACTGGCGGCTGATTACTGAACACTGCTTACTGACAACGTGATGGTTTGAGGAACGGCCGTTTCCATCACGCCCGTCAGATCATAGGTCATCGCCCCGTCAATGCGCACCGGCACCAGTTCACCAATCGGCAGTTCACCCGGCACAAACACCATGCCATCAATCTCCGGCGCGTCCCGGTAAGAGCGGCCCACGCTCACCCCATCGCCATGCCCTTCAATGAAAACGGGCAAGGTCTTCCCCACCAGCGTCTGGTTTTTGGCCAGTGAGATGGGCTGTTGCAGCGCCATCAGCTCATCCAGCCGGGCCGCTTTCACCTCTTCTGGCACCTGCCAGGCCACCGTCGCCGACGGCGTAGAGGCTTCATAGGAGTAGGTAAACGCACCAAAACGGTCGAACTTCAAATCCTGCACAAACTGCTTCAGGCCATCGAACTCTTCATCCGTTTCGCCAGGGTAGCCCACAATAAAGGTGGTGCGGATGGCAATATCGGGCATGGCGCGGCGCAGCTTTTCCATACTTTGGTACACCCACTCAATGTTGGCCGGGCGTCGCATCCGCTTGAGCGTTTCGCGATGCCCGTGCTGCAAGGGAATGTCCAGGTAGTTCACAATTTGCGGTGTGGTCGCCATCGTTTCGATCAGCTCGTCCGTTACGTAGCCGGGGTAGGCGTACATCAGGCGAATCCAGGGAATATCTGGCGCGGCCGTGGTAATTTGCTTCAGCAGGTGAGACAAACCATTTTTCAACCCTAAATCATGGCCATAATCGGTGCTGTCCTGGGCAATGATCACCAGTTCCTGCAGGCCTGCATTTTGCAGCGCCACCGCCTCGGCCACAATCGACGCCACCGGGCGGCTGACATGGGTGCCTTTAATTTGGGGAATGGCACAGAAGGCGCAGGGGCGGCGGCAGCCATCGGAAATTTTGAGGTAGGCAGAACGGCCGTGTACGGCCGTACGAATCACCCCTTTCTCATCCATCCCCACCGTTTTAGCTTCATCGGGCAAATGGTAGAGCGGCTCTGGATGTTTTTTACGGCGCAGCTGGCGCACAAATGGCACAATATCCATCCAGCGGCGCGTGCCAATCACCCCGTCGATGCCCGGCACCCATGCCACCACCTCATCACCATATCGCTGGGCCATGCAGCCCGCCGCAATAAGCAGCTGATTCTTGTTTTTCAGCGCCGCCAATTCCTGCAACGCCCCAATCGACTCTTGCCGGGCGCTTTCAATAAAGCCACAGGTGTTCACAATCAGCACACTGGCGTCATCTGGATCGCCCACGCCGCTAAAACCCGCCTTGAGCAGCAAAGCAGCCATGCTTTCGGAATCAACCGTATTTTTGCTGCAGCCCAGGCTGAGCAGGTAAAATTGCTTCTTTTGCTTCTGTTTACTCATGAAATTGGGTATTCGGTGAACCGTAATGTCACTTCGTGACCACTTTATGCCTGGTAAACGGTAAGCGTTCTGAGCTACCGATAACTGATTACCGTTTACCGGTTAATTGGTGGTTTGCCAAACTTCTTCTTTGTTTTCGCCCCGCCCGCCCAGTGAGCCTAAAGACACCCCGTTGATGGTTACAGAGACGCCAATGGCATTGCCCGTGTTAATGCGCACTTCGCTGTTGGCGGTCCATTCATAGGGTGGGTCAGTGGGGCGGGCAATGCCGGTAAACAGCACGTTGCCATCTACCGTTACTTCCATCCAGGCCCGCTCTAAAATGATGATTTCCAGCTCAATGGTTTCCATTGTTGGGGGAAGAGGGGGACGGGTGGGGAGTGGACTCCCCTCAGGAATATCATTGCGACCGGTGGGCAAAAGGATGCTGGAAGGCCCCACTTCTTCAGTAGCCGTGGCTTCTGGTGTCGGTTCGCCGCGATTAGTGATGTTTTGGATGGCTTCGGTAATACTTTCGGTCAATGAGTCTGTGCCATCGTCCTGGCCTAAGATTAACGGCAAAAAGCGCTGCCCGGCCAGATAAATCAGGCCAATCAGAGCAATAATGATAACCAGGCGCAAAACCGATTCGCCACCGCCGCTGCCGCGCTGATAGGCGGTATCCACTTCCATATTTACCGGATCAAAAAAGGGGTGATTATCGGGCGGTGCTTCTAGCGCCGAGGCAACGGGTCGGGTGGTATCGACAATAACAGGCTGCTGGCGGCGCTTGGGGCGCTGCGATTGCCCCAATTCATACCGTTCCAGCAGCGGCTCTGGATCGAGGCCCAAGAAACGGGAATAGTTACGCAAAAAGCCTCGAACGTGGGTGGGGGTAGGCAGACGGTCAAAATCACCCGTTTCCAATGCTTCCAGAAACCGGCTGCTGATTCGGGTTTTGTCTTGAACTTCCCGCAGGGTATACCCCTTGGTTTCGCGGGCTTCCCGAAGAATGTGACCGAGTTCGTCTATCATCATGAAAAAAGTCACTGATACTGGCAGTAACCAGCTAGATGCTGGTTCAGGCTGCCTGGATCAGTGACTGGGAAAATGAAGGGACGTTTTATTCGTCTGCTTCGTAGGTTTCTTCTTCCAGTTCAGGTTCGGCCGTTTCTACCACCGTCACGTACTGAGGAGTCTCTACGGCGGGGCCAGTCTCACCATCTTCATCGGTAATTAAGACGGTTAGTTCTGGCTGGTAGTCGCCGCTAAGGCGCACAACGACTTTGTGCTCACCCAACTGGCGCAGTGCTTCTGCGCCAACCTTGCGCCGGTCGAGCTCAGTGCCCAGCTTTTCGTTGAGCGCGTCGGCAATTTGGGAGGTGGTGATGGAACCGTACAGTTTACCAGTATCACCCGCTCGCGCCGTGAAGGTGAGATGCACGGCTTCAATCTTCGCTGACAAGGCTTCGTATTCGGCACGCAGCTCTTCCCGATGGGCTTCTGCTTTTCTACGCCAGACGACGGCTTGTTTCATCATGCTCGGTGAGGCGACAACCGCTAAACCTTTGGGCAGTAAGAAATTACGGCCGTATCCATCAGCAACCTTGTGTACTTCACCAGCCAGTCCAATATTATCTATATCTTGCTTCAACAGCACTTTCATAGCTGTACATTCTCCATCTAAACGATTTAAATCTTATTTTTGCAGCAGGGGATATTATCAGAGGGGCATTGATTTGACAAGGTGTGAATAACGATTCTTCATCTGGGCTAACCAAGCGGGTAAGCCGTTCAGGTGCGACGCACTTTTTCTAGAGAATGCGCAACAACGATGTCATTTGTAAGTGCGTCGCACCTTTAGAACTGGTGATGGGAACGGCCGTTTACACCCCATTCTCTTGCGCATATACCTCATCCATCGACAGCAGCAAGTCGTTTAGCTCTGTAACTTCTTCGGCAATTTCATGCCGCAGACGGCGGGCGCTGCCCCGGTCGATATCTTTGGCATCTACCAACATCGTTTGCGAATAAATCGTGCCCAAATGGGTCAGCGAATTCTCCAGCTGTAGCCGCGCCCGCTGGATGGTCCCCTCTAATGTTTCCAATGTTTGCAGCTGTCGTTGCAGGCTGTTGAGCGTCGTTTGAATTTGCTCTTTAATGGCCGGATTGTTGGCCTTGACAAACTCGGCATTCAGCTGTGCCATGCGGGATTCAGCCCGCACCCGATCCCGGTGCAAAATCTCTCGTTCTTGCTGGTACCGGTCGATGCGGCGGGCCAAATCATACATATTCTCTAACCAATCATCAATCTGACTGGCCGTTTGGGCCAGTTCATCCTTCAAAACGGAATCAGATCGCTCCCGAATTCCTTTTTCAATGCGGCTGCGGTAATCTAGTGCTTCGTTAATATGCTGCTGCAACTTTTTATCATTGAGGCGTTCTGGCTTGAATTTGGCCTGGAGCATCTTGGCCACAACCTGGTGGCCAAACTCTGGATCCAGCACGCTGCTGTACACCAGGCCTAGCTCGGCTGCCAATCCGCCCAGCAGCCAGCCCCAGAAGGGTACAAACGCCACCAGGGGGAAGCCTAAGGCAGAAAAGGTTGTCAGGGTGGCAGTAAGGGCCAGAACGACGCCGCTTTCCCAGCGGACGAATGATTCTTGCCAGATTGCTTTTTGAACGCGGTCTTCTAATGCTTCACGGGCTTTTGACATTGGTTTAACTTTGCTTTGGTTGATCAGTTTGCTGCCCCATTTTAGCCTGAACCGCCTGAATATGCTGCTGAATGGAGGCCTGCCGTTCCGGGCTGCCGGTGCGCCGCACGGCAGATTGCAACACGTCCAGACTGCGCTCGAAAAAACCTAACTGGGCATAGGCTCGCCCCAATGATTCCTGGTAGGCGATGTGCTGTGGGGCTTTGGCGGCGGCGTTTTGCCAATGAAGCACGGCCGTTGCCCATAACCCATTTCGCGCCAGCTGGGTGGCTGCGGCATTAAAATCGGCGGCATTGGTGGGACCTTTGGTTAAGGCTGCCACCTGCCGCATCGTGCTGCGGTCAAAATCGGGTCCTGCTTTGACCACCGCGTAAAACAGCGCCAGCACCGCCGCAACCAGAATAAACAGCCGCAGCGTTTCCCCCAAACCTGTTGTCAGGGGCATGATGAAATTTTGAATGGCTGGGTCCAGATTTTCAATCCCCAATGCCACCAAATCGGCGGGCAGAACCCAACGCAGTAAACTAAACAAAATCAGGGCAGTTAAGCTGTAAATGGCGCTAAGATGGGCCCAATTTTGCCGAAAAAGCACGCCAACAGCCTGCGCCACAAAAAGTGTCATCACCAGGCCGCTGCCTACGGCCGTATACAAATTCTTTGGCCCCAAAATGTTGTAGAGGCCTTGCAGCAGCAGCAGCTGCCCCAGCCCCAGCAGCAGTACCCACAGCATTGTCAGGTTAGCGCTGGGGTTGGGGTAGCGAAAGGCGCTGATCGTCAGCTGTTTTTTACAGTTTGGGCAGCGGCTGTCTTCCGGCGTGAGTTCTTGGGCACAGTAACCGCACATGGGCACATCTCTGGTCCAGATGTCACTATAATTTTCGTTAGCCTGGTAATTTATGACGGCAACTTTATCTGGTACGGCCGTTGGGTCTCGCCATTCCCACGTTTTGATGTGACTATCTGGATAAAGCAGCGCCGAGGCTGTAGAAATGGGGGCGTACTCGCGCCGGACGGTTTGGTACTTGCCAGGTTTGTCTGGTGGCACAGCGTGAGCCAGCTTGGCCAGCCCTTTTTGGGCCAGGCCATTTTCTGGATTGATGGTCAGCACGTTTTCCAGGCAAATCTGGCGCTCTTCGTCCGTTTCTACCGCCCCACTTAGCCAGAGCCACGCCATTTCATTCCGTTCGTCTGCGGCCAGAACAGCTTCCAGCAGTTCACGCCCCTGTTTTAAGTTACCGGTTTTTACGGCCGTAATTCCTGCCCGCAGCCACGCTCGTACAGACTCATCAGACATGGTTCAAACAAACCATGCCAGCCAATACCCTGTGGTACTGGCTGGCTCCAAAAGCAGTTACTCAATCGTGGCTTCTGCTTCCTCGCTATCATCCATCGTAAAAGAGGAAGATTCTGCCAGGCCCAGACGACGTTTGCGCTCTTCAAGCTGTATATCTAGCTCGGCTTTGCCCAATGCTGCATCCATCTGATTGTCCAGTCGGTCGGCATACATTTCACTGTGGGCACTGGCCTTATCCAGGCGCGAACGAATCGATTCCCCCAAACGGGCGATGTCAGCATCTCCCACGCCCATCAAATCATCCAGGCTCTTGATCGCCTTCACCGTTGTTTCTTTGGACTTGGCCAGGCGCATCAACGCTTCCAGCTCTTTCTGCTCTTGACGAATGGTTTGCAGCTTGGCCTGCAATTTTAGACGCGCATTCAGCAGCGATTCGTATTCACGTGTCTGCCGCACCCATTGCTCATGGTATTGCTCTTGCAAACGCCGGGCGCTGTTCATCTCATTTTGGGCCGCCCGTGCCAGATCCGCCTTGCCCTGCATCAACAGCGCATCAATATTGCGGTCTAGTTGGTCTGCCTTCTTTTTGTACTCTTTGTATTTGCGCTCCATGCTTTTTACTTCACCACCCACGGTGGCAGCTGCATCTTCCAATTCGTTCAGATTTTTCTCGGCGTCGCGAATATATTGTTTCATCACCGCCACAGAATTGGTTTCCAGCGCTTTATCGACCATCTCATGCAAATTTGCCGAGATTAATGTTTGGACTTTTTCAAGTAATGTTGCCATCTGTTTTGCTCCTTATGCTCAGGGTTGTTAAGGTGTATTGCCAGTTTTAGAGGCGCGACGCATTTGGGGAAGTTCTTGTGGCTGATTTTACCATTGATTACACTGCATCGCACCAGTATAGATACGAAATTTATGTTTTGTTGTTGCTAATTCTTTCAGGTAATCAGCTTTCGAAAACATGTGCTGCACCTCGCTACCAGAGACATTGTAAACAATGTCGAATCTTTTTCAAGCAGAAGTTGTAATATGTCGATGAACCGGGGAACTTTTTGAAAAAAGCCTGCTAATCTCCAAAAAACGCTAGATTATGCCCTGTGAACGTATATTTAAGGTTTATTCCTGGCAGATGGGCAGCTGTATGGCAAAGTGAAATCCGGTTGATTTCCCGTTGCTGAATAGGAGCTTGCCATTGTGCAATCCAACATACCCTTTGGCAATGTACAGACTGGGGCCATATTCTGGACCCTTGAGCAAATCTGGCTCGTCGTTGGCCAGGATTTCGGTGAATTCTGCCACTATCTTGTCACTTAGCTGGGCTGAAAAAGAGATAACTATTTCAATGATGGAGGATTTGGTACTGTAAAGTGAGAATAGAATCTCTTTGGGGGTTGCATTAGGTTCGCATTGCTGAATGCTAACGGTAACGACTCGCTGCAGCGCTTCATGCAGCGTTGTCCAATCGGCCTCGATTTTTGGCGTTTCGGTAATGGTTGTCATGTCCAGCTGCCACCCTTGGGTTTCTTCCAGCTGTTGCAAGGATTGGTAGGTTTCAAATAGCAAGTTCCCGACGTTGGTTATGGGGTATGCTTTCAGGGTGTGCGCTGTCCAGGCTTCGCCTGTTTTTAATTCGGCCAGCGAAATGAAATCCTCGATGAGATGGGTGAGGCGCAGGCTGCTGTCTTGAATGCCGTGCAGGGAATGCTTGAGGTCGCTGTCTGTGCTGGCATCTTGGAGGGCTTTGGCCAGCTCATCGGAATGTTCGGAAACGGAAGCGAGTGGGGTGCGAAAATCTGGTGTAATGAGGTTGATGATGCTGCGCTTGAGATCGTCGAAGCTTTGGGCGATGAGGTTTTGGGTATGGAAATGTTTGTCCAGCTGTTTTTCAACAAAGCGTAAAACATCATCGCTGTCATATGGTTTGGTGATGTATTCATCAACACCGCGCCGGAAACCTTCGTATTCGTCTTGTTTTTCCCCTTTGGCGGTGAGGAAGATGAAGGGGATATGCAGCCATTGTGGATTTTTGCGGACGTGCAGCAAAAATTCGTAGCCGCTCATTTGGGGCATCATGATGTCTGAGATGATGAGGTCTGGAATTTGCTGGTTGATGACTTCCAGGGCAATTTTGCCGTTGAGAGCGGTGAGGACGTTGAGCTTGTATTTGCCATCGAAGATGGTGAGCAGGTCTTCCAGACCGTTGAGCAGGTTGCGATCATCTTCGACGACCAGGACGGTTGCGGTGGCTTTGCGGTTTTCCAGAAAGCCAGTGGTGGGATCTTGCACTTTTTGTCGCTGATAAACGGGCAGGATGACGGTGAATTTGCTACCTATGCCTTCCTGGCTTTCGGCTTCGATACGGCCGTTATGCAGCTGCACCAAACCATTAGCAATCGCCAACCCGGTACCGGCTCCCTGCTGTTCTATAACACTCCGGTTATATTGCACAAAAGGTTCAAATATCTGGGTTTTCATGTGGGCCGGGAAACCCATCCCCTCATCGGCAATGACGATATGGATATTTTTACCCTGCACTGTAGCGGTTAGTGAAATGTGGTTTATGCGGCCTTGACCTGGATCGGTAAATTTAATGGCGTTGTTCAGCAAGCGTTCAATGACATTGGCAAGGCTGACAGGATCACCAAAGATAAGGGGGAGTTTATCGGGAATGGCGCTGGTGAGCTCAAAGGGAACATCGCTGGCTGCATATTGATGGCTTGCAACAACTTCTTTAAGCAAGGCTGATAAATTGGACAACGGTTTGGCCTGTGACAAATGCCTGGCCTGGGCTTCGCCGCTGCGCAGTTCCATGACGTGGATAAAATCGTCAACGAGGCGGGTAAGCCGAAGACAGCCAGCCTGGAGGCCGCGCAAATATTCTCGATAATTACGGCCGCTTGTAAATTCCGTTACGCTGTCTGCCAACATCTCGTAATAAGCCGTTACGTATGTGAGCGGCGTGCGGAACTCATGGTTGAGAATTTGGAGTATGTTTTTCTTGAGCGATTCAATGTTGCGCCGCCGCGCCAGCTTGCGTTCGTAGGTCAGGTTCAGCTGGGTATGAATGAGGGCCAACAATTTGGTGATAACAAAAGGTTTCGTGATGTACAGATCGGCATCGCTCAGCCGCCCTCGACGAACATCTGGTTCTTCCCCTTTGGCGGTGACAAAAATAAATGGGATATGAATCCAATCTGGATTGGCTCGCACATGGGTTAAAAATTCATAGCCACCCATTTGGGGCATCATCACGTCGGAAATAATCAGATCTGGTTCAGATTTTGCCATGACTTCCAGAGCCATACGGCCGTCATTGGCCTGAAGCACAATAATCTCATACCCTAAATCAGCAATTTCTAGCAAATCATTCATGCCATCCAGCATGGATTGATCGTCTTCTACAATCAAGATGGTTGCGACGCGCTTGTTCGGTGTTTCGGTAGATTGCATATGGTTTCCAACAGTGTCAGAGGATTGCTAAAGCTTTTATGACCTTTATGATCGATAGGGACAACGGCGTTGCCGGGCAACATTTTTGCCACCATGTTAGAATTTTGTCCTACATTTCTGACGTATGTTCTTGATATACAAGTGGGAAACGGCCGTTTCTCCCACCAACTTTCCCTCTCCGGCCAATCCCCTGAAAGAAAAACAACCAGCATGTTCAATTTTGCCATGCTGGTTGTTTAATAAAAACGGGGTAACTATCAAGACGCTTCAGGCACCGCACAGTTCAAGAACACAGGTGCGTTGCGCTTTGTGATGCAAATACCACTTTTAGCCAGAAGTGCGCATACGGCGAGCAAAAACAAACAAGCCTACCAGCACAAAAGCCACCACCAGAATACCCCAGGTATCCAAACCCGTTTGGGGTAGGGCATCGCCCGTTTCACTGAGCGCCGAAATGGGGGTTGGCGCAGCGCCATCGGCTGCGGCTGCATCTGTTCCGTCGCTAATGGTAGCGCCTTCATCGGAAACGGCCGTATCCTCTCCGTCCTCTGTTGTTTCTCCAGCTTCTTCATCACTCTCTGTCGGCTCGGGCAGCACGGCTTCCTCACTCTCATCTACGACAGGTGTACTGGTAGGCGTGGGGGTCGCCGGGGCTGGCGTCTCGGTTGGGGCAGCCGTCGGTGGCGGCGTGTTCGTCGGCAGGCTCGCGGCCATCTCTGTCGCCGCAATCGCCGTTGCGGCGTTAGCCGCTTCTGTTTCGGCATTGCGCGTTTCAATCGCCGCTATCTCTTCAGATCGGGCGGCCCGGTCTGCTGCTGCGCGGTTATTAAATATAAAAAAGGCCGTGCAGGCACCCATCAAAATAAACAGCGTCACCAAAACACCCACTGCAATTAAAAATGGGCGGCGAGAAGAACTTCCCTCATCCTGAAAATCTTCTTCAATATAGTCGTCTTGCATAATTTCCTCCATTCAATAAACCGTTTATTGCACAGGCAATTTTCATACCAAAACATCCAGATTAGCCGTGGGCACAAACATAATCTGCCCGTCTGGCAATTCCACATCCACCCCAGGAAGCTTTATGCCAATGGCGCTGGTGTGTAATCGGCTATAAATATGTTTAATAATGCCCACCTGGCCCGCATCCAATATACGAACATGCTGGCCCGGTAGCAACACTTTTTTAACTGTTGTGGCATCCTGCCCCAGTGAGGCAGGTTGGGTCAAAATAATTTCAGGGCGCTGTCCGGCTTCAGCGCTGTAATCACCAAAGAGCGAAACGGAACGGCCGTCTGCCGACTGCAACAGATTAAAAATAGGGGCAGCCATACCACTATGGCCAATGCCATCCGTTACAATGAGCGGCAGGGGAGATAATTGGCTGGCGCGGCACAGTTCAGCCGTGGCGCTGCCCACAATTAGCCCGCGAACCCCTAAATCCTCTACCCGATGAAACAGTTCCAGATTATCCAGGCAGCCAATCGCCAAAACCTGCCCTGTCACATCCCCGCCAAGGTATTCCGGCGTCAGCAGGGTTGTTGGGGAATGCCCAATAAGTTTAAGCTTACCAACCCCTTCTCGCCCGGAGCCCCAGGCTGCCTGAACCAGGCTGCCGCTGGTTTCAATGGTCACACCCCGATCGCCAATGTAGTTTACCACCCGGCCTGCCACCAACGCCCGCATTTCTAACCAATCCGAGGTGGGCTGAATGGCAATACGGCCGTTTACCACATCAAAAAAAATACCGTCTACCGGCGACACAACCTGGCGCTCACGCAGCCGCCGCTTACGCGAGGCCACCACAGCGCCAGCCTCCACCGGCGCACCCTTTTCAACCCGTAAATAGTTGCCCAGTTCAGCTGGCGTCACGTCTAACTTTTCAGCCGCAGACAAAATAGCAAATTCAGAAGCCATCGTGGTACGGGCTACAACCTGAATCGGGCTCACTTCCTGGCCTACGCGCACCACAATTTCGCCACCCTTTGGCAGCGCCCGGGCCCGCCGAATTTTGGTCTGGGTCTGAATGACGGTTGAACGATAAAACTCTCTCATCGCCTAGCCTCCCATATCCCACAGCCATTTGCGCATCAGGCTGCGCCGGTCGGCCACATCACGCGGTAAGGTAAACGGCCGTCCCCTGGCATCAACCACCAGACCCCCAACCAAACCACCCGTCAGCGTCATCTTCTTGCCCTGCCCAGGGCCAAAACCAATATCAAACCGGCTGGTCGGCTTCACCGTCACTTTGGCGCTTTTGCCAGGCGCAATCGGGAAGATTTCTATCTTGCCAAACTCAATCTCACCCTCAAAGCTTACCTGCTCAGACTCAATCAAAATATCCATCGCTTTTTTGCCCAGCTGCCCCTTGCCCGTGGGTGCAATCACCCAACCCAGATCAGACAATACCCCGGCTTCCAATGTTTGAATGACCGCCAACGGCTGGTGGGCCGCCAATGCCCCCAGCGCCGGCAAAACGCCATACCGATCCAGGGCAACAGAAAAGATGCCCGTTGGTTGCAGCGCATCCAGCAACATCAGCATAATCTGGCCAGGACGCGGCGCATTGGCCAACGTGCTGCCCCGTGCCAGCAGCAAGCCAAACGGTGGCGGCGTCAGCTGTTCCCCCAAAACGGGCCAGCGTGCATCGCGGCCCGTGGCCGCCGCCGCACAACGAATGAGTGTACGAGCCACGGCATGCTCCATCTGCAACATTTTTTCAGTTGTGGGCACCTTGAAGGGATAGAGCGATTTGTTGAAAATATAATCGGCCGTTTCCGCCGGAGAAACCTCCGTAGGCACCCACTGCCGAACCTCATCAATCGAGACCATATCCAGCAGATTGCTCACGGGCAGCCCAATGCCTAGCTCAGAATGGATGGACAATTGCACCTGCTCTGCATCGGCCATGACGATTGAAACGCTGTTGCTGCCCAGATCGACCCCCATGATCGGCTGCTTGTGCAGCGCGGCAAAGTAGTGGCAAATACCGCCAAAGGCGTGGGCCGTAGGCAAAATAGGATAGCTGCTCCAGTCACGCAGTTCCTGCACCCCGGGCAGGGCATTGATCTTTAAATCCTCATACAGATTTCCGATCAGCCGGGTTACGTCATCCAGCTGCTCAGTTTCTAGCGTGGGGCGCACGTTGTCGGCCACCTGCACGTTGGCATAGTCGCCCAGCATCGCCTGCACCCGTTCACGCAGCTTGATATTGCCCGCGAAGATCACCTCCTGCGTGTGGCTGTTGCTTATAACGCAGACGCCCAAGCCCACTGACTCAACCGCTTGCAGCAGACGGTCTTCTGCGCCACCATCCGTCCCCCCGGTAATAAGAATGAGGTCTGGCTGGGATTGCACCACACTGCCCACTTGCTCGTGCGGTCGGCGCTGGTCAGACAAGGTGATGCGGTCTTTTTCGTGATGGTAAATGGATCGCAGCGCTTTACGCGCCGAGGTAATGCTGACCTCCTCAAACAGGCCTACCAAAAGCACGGATAAAGGCGGTGCAGCGCTGGCTACGGCTGCAAAATGATCGACACCGGAACCGTCGGTGCGCACTGGCCGAATGAGCCGACCCTGTTCGTTGAGCAGCTTGCGCCCCGTAATATTGGAAAGGTGGCTAATGGCCTGCTGTACCCCCTGGGCGACATCGAACCAGGGTGCGGTGGCGGTGGTGGGTACGGCCGTTCGGGCAATCAACCGATATGCGCCAGCTACCACATCAAACAACACCACGGTCGTATGGGTGCTGCCACAATCGGCCACTAAAAATGATTCGTACGTTTCCGCCTGCGGCGCTTCAGTCGTCATGAGAATAGCTGTACCAGTTCCGTCAAAAAGAAGTTGAGTCGTTCCGCCAATAAAATGAGCCCTGTGCTCATGAGCGTGGCAAATAGCGCGCCAAAGGTAATGGTAAGCACAATACGGCCAACGGCCGTTACCCCCTGCTGCCATATGGCGGCCTGCCAGACGACGCTGCCGTGTGGACGTAAAGCGGTAAACTGAAATGACAGCAGGGTACACACCGTTAGAAACGCCACCAGCACACCTTGCAGCGGGCTGGTTGGCCGCACGTTCACAATTTGAGGCCACAGCGTACCGGTAAGGCTGCCCAGCAGCGCCACAGCCGCCCCTACGCCAATCAGCAGCGCCAATGAAGCGTTGCCCAACCAGCTCACGCTAGGCAGTCGTCGCGCCAGCAGCATCAGCACAAATAAAATGGGCACCAGCCAGATAACAGAATCCGGGCTGGCAGGATCGGCCTGAACCTGCTGCCAGATAGGCAGCAAAAGCTGGCGCACGACTACAACCACAGCATAGGCGGCGCTTACACCCACCAGCAGATGGACAGAAATCCGGTACAGCGGATTATCGCCAACCAGGTAGCTGTAGATAAAAAGCGTGAGCAGTAAACCAATAATGAGTCCAGCCAGTTCAGTCATGCGTCTCTTTCTAATCTTTGTCCTGGCGGCGGTTCACCAGGCTGGTTGTGCCGTAAGCCAGCAAGCCAATAGCCAACAGCCCCGCAGCCAGCAGCTGTCCCACAATTTGGGCGTTTAACTGCGCGTGTAAATCGCTTGCGGGCTGCCCAATAAGCTGCTCATAAACGACGGCATCTGGAATGCCGCCCAGCAGACCGCTGATTTGCCCCGTGGCGGCGTAGCTGCGCGTCAGCGGCGTCAGCGCCTGGGTGACACCAGCCACCAAAACCACATGGGGGGCTACGCTGCCCACTTGCTCAACCCAGTTCACCAGGTTATCGCGGTCTCCAGTTAGCACGATGACCAGACTTACCTGATCCAGGCTGGCTTGCAGATCGGCGTCTAGCAAACGGCCGTTTAACTGGTCACAGCTATTTCTTCCGGCCAAACAATCACCCAACTGCCGCAGACCAATGCTCTCGCCGGGCAGGTAGCCTAGCATGTGGCGCTCGCCCTCTGCCTGGAGGCTGTTGGCTACGGCCGTGCCCGCTGCATATTGGCTGGTGATAAGTACCGGGCTGCCGTTGGCCGCCAGCTGCGCTAGCAGCATTTCCGCCTGGGGGGACAGCTCACCAGCCATAGCCGGGGTATATTCAACAGCAACCAACACTGGCTGACCCGCAGCAGCCGAAACGGCCGCTTCAACCGCCTGCACATGGGCAGGAACCTGACCCTCTGTAGCTACCAAACTGGGACCGCGCAGCCCTACCAGCAGCGCCCCCATGAGCAAAAGCGCCAGGGCGATACGCAGCCAGACGGCCGTATCATACGCCGTTTTTCTGGAAAGCGTGGTAGCCGTGGCCGGCATAGCCTGGGTAATCTGGCGCAGCAGCGCTGCCTGCTGCTGCTGTTCTGGCGTGGTAACGTAGGCTTGCAGAGGTGAAGCCATTCGGGGACGGGCAATTGTTGGTTCAATAGTCACAATGCCGTGCAGCCCCTTCAACGGCCCAACCGTTTCTGCTGGGCCTTCCGGTTCACGGGGTGGCTGGCCACTTAATTCCGGCGGCTTAAGATGCTGCACCCACTCTGGAATATCTGCCTTGGGCAGCGATTCAGCCAGCGGCGTCAGGGGGGGCAGTTCATTCAGCAGGGAGCGCCATTCACTGCGGCCGCTGCCGGGAGATTCTGGCGCTGGTTTTTTAGGAGTAACGGCCGTATCTGCCTCAGCATCATCTGGTTGAAGCCAGTCGGGTATTTCCAGCGATGCGTCTTGGCCTGGTTCGAAAAACGGCATCGGAGGGGGGCTATCCAGGGGGGTATCTTGCAGCCAATCCGGCAGTTCGGCCCCGGCCAGCTCTTCGGGAATGCCTTCTAGCGTATCGCGAATGTCCATGTCAGAGAGGATACCGGGCAGTTCACTGCCCAAAAAGCCTTCACTCGGCCGCATACTGGCAATCCAGTCTGGCATTTCTTCATTTGCCGCATCCAGATCGGCAGATTCCGCTGCTTCTTCCTTGTCATCCAGCCGATTCAACCAATCTGGTAGATCTTCAGCAACGGCCGTTTCCGCAAACAAGCCGTCTTTATCCCAGGCCATATCATCCAGGGCTGCAGGTTCTGGTTCCAGGTCGTCTGGTTGGGCGTCCTCCTGATCGAGGGTGTCTGGGGGAGGAACGGCCGCTTCGACAGGCTCAGTGCTGGCCGTTTCATTCAGGTCCGGGGCCGGTTCAAGCACCAGCTCACCCGTCTCAATGTCGGCCATGTCTGAGAGCCAGCCTAAATCTTCATCAGAATCCTCAAGCAGCTCGCTGGGTGTCGTATCTTCAGCTTCTGCTTCGTTAAAATAATCATCAAAATCAAAGTCGAAAGAATCGTCTGGCGTTTCATCAACAAAACCAGCATCTTGCGCAACTTCGTCAGCCAGGGTCAAATCGCTCAAGGCATCATCAGCCACGGTTTCCAAATTCCCCGTCTCCGACAGCCAATCCAGATCAGTTTCGGTCACAATTTGATCGGCCGTAAACCAATCACTGCCCGCTTCAGAAACCACCTCTGGTTCTGAAACATCTTCGGGTTCATCTGGCAGATCTGTCAGGAAAGATTCGCCCTTTTCGGCGGCGGCATCCAGCCAGCCTGGCAGGGTTTCGATTTCATCGCCAGCCGTCTCAAACAAGTTGGTAAATGAGATGTCGTCGTCGGTCTCTTCATCCTCAAAAATATTGGCATCGTCTGCCATGCCACTGAGCGGACCGGTAAGTTCAGCTATCTGGCTGGGGTCCAGCAAATTGGTTTGGATGGGGCCAAGTTCATCCATCCAGCCGGGAATCTCATCCAATGTTTCGTCGGCCAGGTTGTCTGGGGATGAAGAGAAAAAATCGGTTTGGGCCGGGCCAAGCTCTTGCAGCCAGGCAGAAGAATCCGCTTCCTGGGTGGGCTGTTCGTTGAGCATCTCATCCAGCGCCGCAGCATTTGCGGCGTCATGGGTGTCGGTGGTATGGGAAAGGTCATCGAGTTCAGACAGCCAATCGGTGAGGCCGGTGCTGATCTCATCTTCGGGGTCTTCGTAGGGAACGGCCGTTTCTTCAGCCGAGCTGTCCAAATCGCTCAACCAATCAGTCAGGCCAGAGCTAACCGCCTCGTCGGAAGCCGCGCCACGAGCCACATCATTCGTATCCGACAACCAATCCGGCAAGTTGGCATCATCCTCATCAGGAAACAAATCGTCTGGCTGGGGCAAATCTTCTGCCCGCTGGAGCAAATCTTTGAAAAACTCTGTAGAAATAGTGGTCGGGGCGTTGATGATGGGGTCTGGATCGCTGTCGTGAACCAGCCAGTCGGGCAAATCGGCGGTACCCTTTTTACCAGATTCAGCTGGGGTCGCTTCATCTTCCCCTTTTTCCGAACCAATATCGCCGGTGCGAAGCCAGTCTGGCACGGCGTTAGGGTTTAGTTCACCTGTATCACCTGGTCGGCGAACTGGCAGAGAAAATGGTTGATTGACAGGCGGCTGGCTTTCTTGTGGCTCTTCCGGCTTCAGCGGAGAGCGATCTATCACCAACCGTGTGCCACAGGTATCACAAAAAATGCGGTCACGGGTGTTGGGTGTTTCGCAGTTGGGGCAGATAATGTGGGTACTGAGGGGAAGCTTGGCCCCGCAGTTGTTGCAAAACTTGCTGGTGTGTGGATTTTCGTATCCACATTGTTTACAAACAATCTCTTTGCTCATTATTTATTATACGGCCGTTCCACACCCAGCAACAGGCGCAAGCTCAGCAGCAGCGTTCCCAGCGCCACGCCAATGAGCAGCCCCCGAATGCCAGCAGTGACAACAACATTTTGCACAAATTCATAAATCTGGCTTACCGGCTGGCGCAGCGTAGTTGGCAGCAAGCTGCTGACTAGCAGCGCCTGCCCCAACAGCATCACAATGGCAGATACACCAAACAACAGAGCCGAGGCCGTGCGCTGTCGCTTCAGCAGTTGGACGCCCGCCAGCAGCAAAAAGATGGCCAGCAAAGAGGCCAACGCGGCTTCCAGCGGAGCCTGCACCCAGGCAAACAACAGCTCGACATTGCTGCTGTTGCCTAAATCATCCAGAACGGCTGCGCCAAACACCCCCAACACGCCCAGCGCCAATACGCCGCTGTATAGATTCCGCTCTTTGAACAGCCGGCTAAGGTGAACCAGCAGCAAGTTCAACACGCCCAAAATGAGGGCAATCGCTGCCAGAAAAGAGACCCAGCCTAAAATAACAGCGCTAAGACCGTTCACATTGAACAGCAGCGCAATAAGCGTCAGCAGCCCAAAAAAGAGGGCGATAAAAACGGCGATGCTTTGCTTTAGCTTCATGAATTTATATCTGTATGGTCATTCAGCCCGGTTAAACAAGCTGGAAAACGGCCGTTCCCAGGACAAACAACACCACAACCCAGCGTAAAATATCTTGCAGCTGCAAGCTGGCAAGCTGGCTGGGGCTGCCTTGCAAATAAGCGCTGGTGGCAAACAGCTCCTCACCAATGAGCACATCGTCGGTAACGGCCGTAGCGATTGCCAGCGCTGTCGGATCATCCGTGCCAATGACCTGCTCAATCTGCTGCCGGTTGGCCGCTTCGGCCATCAGAATCAGTTCAGGGCCAAAACGTCCTACCATGATGTTGCTGGCCACTTGCTGCTGCTGAAGCAGCGCCGCCACGCCAGCGCCGTAGGCAAACGGATCGGTATCGTGGGCCACAAACTGGGTCAGGGAGAGGTCAAAATCGCCAGAACGGCGTGCCTCTGCCAGTGCGTTTTGCAAGCTGGCCTGCGCTAGGGGCAGCAAGGTTCCTTCCCCTACCGTCACCAGCGGCGGCGTGCCGTTGGCGCAGCCATCTTTGGCGAGATGGTCTAATACGGCCGTTGCGCTCAAGCTGGTGGGGCTGGCATTCCCTACCAAACTGGCCTGCCCTAAGGTCAGGTGCAGCTGCCGCCCCGATTCAATAGCCCGGCCAACCTGCCCAGACAATCCTTGATAGCTGGTTAGGGGTCGCAAAACAGGCGTGCGCCCTGCCTGCACGCTGCGCGTCAATAAAAAAAGCAGCAGCGCTAAAATGAGCAAAACAGCCAGAACAATGATCGGGGTCATAAAGCAGCCTCATCGGTGCCCAGCCGGTGCATCAAGCTGTGCAGCGCCGCAGGGTCTTCCATGAGCTGGGCCAGCTGGCCCAATCGCTCGGTTGGCCAGAACAGCCCCAAAGCGGGTTGGGCCAACCAAAGCAGCTGTCCGCCCACAAAAACCAGCGGCTGACCCGCTTCCAACAGCGTAAGGGCAAATGTGTGAAGCCCACGTTGTTTCAAGGAAGTGGTGATTTGGTCTAAAAACAGATCGCGGTTGGGTGAATGCGTCATGGCAAAGGGCCGTGGTGCTTCCAATAAGATAAGTGGCGTTTAAGATAAGTGGCGTTAGCATACGGTTTTTTACGCCAGTTTTAAGCCAAAATCAACTTGACGTAACATAAAGTTACGGCTCGGAGTATAGCACGTTTGTTTGAGGGTGTAAAGCAAAGGCGAGCCGCCTGGGGCATTGGTACTATAACGGCCGTAGTCGATAAATTATGCCTGAAACAGCCAGCGTTGAGGGTCATTTTGCTGACCCACTACGCTAACCAAAAACCAACGAGGCATATTGTTTAAGCGGCGACCGGTTGAAAAAAGTGATCAGCAGAAGAGGCAAAACCAGGCCAGCTGTGAGGAAAACAGGTCGGTAGAGAATCATAAGTCACTTCTGCGGTGAGTTTACATTTGCTGGCGGGGGTGTGGCTCACCGCTATCCGTTCATGATACACAGAAAACGGCCGTCTGTTACCCAACCACAGGCAAAAGATTCGTCCATTTACAATTGACGATTTTAGATTAACGATATAATTGGCGCTTCCACTTTCATCATTGGCTGGCCAAGCTCTTGGCAATTTATTCAGCATTTCTGGAGAGGCACAATGCGCGTACAAGTCATTCTAAATCCGTGGGCAGATCGTGGCCGGGGGGCGGCACAGGCAGCCGTTATTCAACAGGTGGCCCAGCAATATGGCGGCGTTGATCTGATACAAACCGAGCGTCCTGGCCATGCCCGCGACCTGGCCCGTCAGGCGGCCGACGAAGGGTACGACCTCGTCGTGGCGGCGGGGGGGGATGGCACCATTAGCGATGTGGTGAATGGGCTGATGCGCGGCAGCAAGGCGGTGGCCAGGCTGGGCATCATCCCCATCGGCTCTGGCAACGATCTCGCCTGGAGTTTGAAGATTTCGACGAAGGTGGAAACGGCCGTTCACCAACTTTTTAAAGGCAGCCCCAGAACCATCGACCTGGCCCGCATTGAAGATGATCAGGGCCGCTTTCGCATCGTAGATAACAACATCGGCATCGGCTTCGACGCCGTGGTGGTGATTGCTACCGAAAACATTACTCGCGTGCATGGCTTCCTGATGTATTTACTCGCCACCCTGCGCACCATCGCCACCTATTCCCAAATGCCCCAAATAACGGCCCACTTCGACGACGAACAGATCGAGCAAACGGTGCTGTTTATCGCCTTTGGCGTGGGACCACGCGGCGGCGGCGGTTTTTTACTCACGCCCAACGCCAGGCAAGATGATGATCGGGTAGACACCTGCACCGTGAACAAAATGGGCCGCCTGCGCATCATGAGCCTGCTGCTCACCGTCTTCAACGGCAGCCACGTGCGCTCCCGCTTTGTGACGATGCGCCAGAACAAGCAAATTCGGGTGCGGGCCGATCGCCCGATGCCCATCCACACCGACGGCGAGATGTTTGCCTACCCCCAGGACAACGTGCGCGAAGTGACCGTGACCAGCCTGCCTGGGGCCATTGAAGTGATCGTATAGGAAGAGATTGGAGACTGGAGATTGAGTGTTTGTAATCTCCAATCTCTAATCTCCGTTTTTGGGGAGATTTTATGCGGACTTTGTTAAAAGCGTTGCAAGAACATGAGCTGATCGTACTGCGGGTAATTGGCGAATGGTGGGAGCTGGACCTGATCGGAGCCGACAAGGCAGCCAGCGCCAAAGCGTTAGCCGAGCAGCTGGCAGCGCTGGATTTTGCTCAGGAGGTTCTTTACTTGCCCCCGGAAGAGGCATCGGCGATTCAGACGTTGGTGCAGGGGAACGGCCGTTCCCCCGTGGCCACCTTTGAACGCCTGCATGGCGAACTGCGCCTGATGGGGCCGGGCGCGCTGGAGCGGGAAGAGCCGTGGTTTGACCCAATCAGCCCGGTGGAGGCGCTGTGGTACCGCGGCTTTGTCTATCGCGGCTTTGATGAAACGGCCGAAGGGATGATTGAGTTTTACTACATTCCCCAGGAGCTGCTGGCCAAGCTGCCCCGTCTGGAAAAACCGAAAGTAGTGCGGGCAACGGCCGTTTCCCTCCTCACCCCCACCGCCGAACCCAATCGCTATACCCCCACCAGCAGCAGCGCCGTCGATGACCTCACCACCCTGCTGGCGCTGGCCCAGCGCACCGCCCTGCGCAGCGAGGCGCTCGACCTGCTGAACCAGCTCCTACTCGACGCCGATCTGGACCGACGCTCCCTGCTGGTGAACCTGGCCCGCGAAATGGGAATGCTGCGCGAAACCAATGGTGGCATTCGGCCTACACGAACGGCCGTTGCCTGGCTCACCAAATCCCGCGAAGCCCAGCTGCGCGACCTGATGGACGCCTGGAGCAGCAGCGGCTGGAACGATTTATGCCACACGCCTGGCCTGCGCTGCGAAGGGGAGCATTGGCAAAATGATCCCATCCTGGCCCGCACAGCTTTGCTAGACGCCCTGCCGCAAACCCCCGACTGGTACCGGCTGGCCGATCTCATCGCCCACATCAAAAAAACCGACCCCGATTTCCAGCGCCCCGATGGCAATTACGATACCTGGTACGTGCGCGACGTAGCCCAGGACAGCTATCTCTCTGGCATTGAAAATTGGGATTTAGTCGAGGGGCGCGTGCTGGCTTTTTTGGTAGCGGGGCCGCTGGTCTGGCTGGGGTTGGCAGAAACGGCCGTTCAAGGCCCAAACACTTTCTTCCGCCTCACCGACCGGGCCTTGGAATGGCTGGCCAGCGCCCCACCCACCACCGAAGAAGTATTCGTACCGATCATCGTGCAGGCCGACACCACTATTTTGGTGGCCCACAACGCCAACCGGCACCACCGCTTCCAGGTGGCCCGCATCAGCGAACCGCAGCCGGTAACGCCGGGCAAGCCATATGCTTATCAGATCACGCCCGCCTCGCTGAAGCAGGCGCGTGAAGAAGGGATCGAACCAGACCGGATTTTGGCCTTTTTGCAGGAAGCCAGCGAACGGCCGCTGCCCGCCGCCACCAAACGGGGCATCGAACGCTGGCAAGAACGGGGGGTAGAGGGGCGGTTGGAAACGGCCGTTATTCTGCGCGTCCGCGAAACAGGCATTTTGGAAACGCTGCGCAGCAACCCAAAAACCCGGGACTTCATCGACGAGAGCCTGGGCGAACTGGCCGCCACGGTGCGGCTGGAAAATTGGCAAAAACTGCGCGAAGCGGCTGCCCAGCTCGGCCTCCTGCTAGACAGCACCGTTCACTGATTTTTTGCCACAGAGTTCACAGAGGTTTCTGAGATTTTCCTCTTAGATCTATGTTATACTCTCATCATATTTTTGTAGAGGTAACAAAATGACCATTACCGAAAGTTCCCGTAACGGCCGTTACCTCATTCCCCACAAAACATCCGTACCCATTCAGAGGCATTATGACCCCCAAACTCCTTCGCCTTAGCTGGCAAGCGATCACCCTGAAGCTGCAAAACCCGTTCCGCATTTCTTATGGCGTCAGCGCTACGCGGCAGGCGTTCTGGCTGCGCCTGGCCGACGACGCGGGCTGGGGCGAGGCCAGCATCCCACCCTACTACGGCGTCAGCGACGAAGCGATGATCGCCTACTGGCAAACCACCGCCCAGCGCACCGATCCTTTCCCCGACGAGCCGGCCGACATTACCACCTGGGTGGGGCAAGACGGCCCCGCACCTGCCCGCTGCGCCCTGGATTTGGCGCTGCACGACAGAATCGGCCGTTTGCGCGGCGTGCCGCTGTATGAACTGTTCAATTTACCCCGTCCCCAGCAGCTGGCTACCGCCTTCACTCTCGGCATCGACACGCCAGAGGCGATGGCCCAGCAGGCGGCAGCCGTACCCAACTATCCTATCCTCAAGCTGAAGCTGGGCGCGGAGGGAGATGAGGCGCGAGTAGCGGCCGTTCGCGCCGCCCGCCCGGACGCAGAGCTGTGCGTCGATGCCAACGGCGGCTGGCAGCCCGACGAGGCGGTGACTCTGGCACAGGCGCTGCTGCCTTACAATCTGGCCTTCATCGAACAACCCGTGCCCAAAGGCGAAATCGAGGCGATGGGGCGAGTACAGGCAGCGGTGAACGTGCCCGTCGTGGCCGATGAGTCGGTGCAAACCCTGGCCGACGTGGAGGGATTGGCCGCTGTGGGCGTGCAGGGCATCAATTTGAAGCTGATGAAGCTGGGCGGCCTGGCTCCGGCGCTGCGGGTGGTGAAGCGGGCGCAGGAACTGGGCCTGCGCCTGATGCTGGGCTGCATGATCGAAACTTCGCTGGGCGTGACGGCGATGGCCCATCTGGCGGGCGTGGCGGAATGGCTGGATTTAGACGCCCCGCTGCTCATCGCCAACGACCCGTTCAGCGGCGTGCAGATCGACGCCAATGCCCGACTCCATCTACCAGACCGGCCGGGGATTGGGGCGAAACTTGCAATTGAGTAATTGGGTAGTTGAGTAATTGTGCGATCAATTACCCAATTACCTTTCATGGTTATGTCAACATATCAGCCATCCAAACTAGAACAGGTACAGCATATTTTCCGGGAGTTGGTGGGGAGGGAAACGGCCGTTACCATCCAATCCCCAGGCACCATCAACTTATTGGGCGCCCACCTGGAAGCCAGCGAGGGCTGGACGCTGGCCGGAGCTATCGAGCCATCTGTCTGGCTGGCTGCGGCCCCCACCACGGATAATCGGGTGACGGTGCGGGCGTTGAATTTGGGCGAAACGGCCGCTTTCCAACTGCCCCACCTGGAACTATTTGCCTCCAGCGTGGGCGGCAACTGGATCAACTACCCGATGGGCGCGGCCTGGGCGCTGCAAAAAGCGGGGCAGCAGCTGGTGGGCATGGATGTGGTGCTGGTGAGCGATTTACCCCCAGCGGCTGGTCTTGGTGCCTCGGCGGCGGTGACGTTGGCCTTTGTGCGGGCCTGGGAAGCGCTGGCTGGCTTCCAACTGGACGATCTGGCCCGCGCCCAGATCGCGCAAAGGACGGAAAATGTGTACGTGGGGATGAAGGCTGGCCTGCTGGCTCCGCTGGCCTGCTCGGCCAGCCAGGCCAGGCAGCTGCTTTATCTAGACGGCCGTACCTTCACCCACGACCGGATCCCTTTACCGCCAGACGTGGCCGTCGTCCTGGTCGATTCTGGCGTACGGCCGTCTGGTAGTCAGGTGCGGGAGCGGGCGGCGGAGTGTGAGGCGGCAACGGCCGTTCTGCACCAACACCTCCCCCACATCCAAACCTTGCGTGACGTCTCGCCGGACGAGCTGGAGCTGTTTGGCCATCACCTGCCGGAAAATTTGCGGCGGCGGGCGGTGCATCAGGTGGGGGAATGTGCCAGGGTTCAGGCGGGGGCGGCGGCACTGCGGGCGGGGGATATAGCCAGCTTTGGCCGCCTCATGCGGCAATCCCAGATTAGCTCGCGGGACAATTACGAAGCCAGCACGCCGGAGCTGGATTTGCTGGCAGCCACGGCCTGGATCACACCCGGCTGCTATGGGGCACGCTTTGCGGGTGGGGGGTTTGGCGGCTTTATGCAGATTTTGGTGGCTGAACCGGCTGTTTCCCAGCTCATCGAAGCTATTAACGGGGCGTTTGGGGAGAGATACGGCCGTACACCCCCCAGCCATGTTACGAAGCTTAGCGACGGCACAAAAATCGTTGAGGCATAGTCCAATTGTTTATGTCCAGCACATCATTTTGACTCAATACAGCGTCACTCAACCAGTTTAGCGCCTTACAAGTCAGGCTTGCACGCTGAAGAAGAATTTTTCACGCAAAGATGCAAAGGAACAAAGCGGCAAAGGATTTTCTTTGCATCTTTACCTACTTTGCGCCTTTGCGTTATTTTTTTCTGGCTTGTCCAGGTTACAAGTTACGCAGATGAAGTTTTTATAGCCGCGAATTTCGCGAATTAGCGCGAAATAGCGTTGAAATTCGTGAAAATTCGCGGCTCATTAATCAGTAAATGCGCAAGTCCTGCTGTTTTTAGCCAAAATAGTCCAAAAGTACCATGACCCCTTACCCCAATTTCACCCAACCTTAATTACAATCTTAAGTACAGGTTGTTATCATGTTAACTGTTCAGGGTTAAAGTGCCGGAACACCCCAGGGAGCCATTGTATTCAGTTGAGCGTCTGATTAAACAGCGCTGTAAAACAGGTAAGTGAGGTTACACGCTACTATGGAATCCTTCTCTTTCTACCAATGGCTAAAAACACAGAAAGATCGCAAAGATGTGGTCGGCGATTTTGCGCATACAATCAGCCAATTTGAAGAACCACAAGCCACCCGCAAAAAAATCAATGGTCACATGATTTGGGCAACCTGGTTGGTAGACAAAAATGCTACCCCCGACGTAATCGAAGCGTTTAATCTGGCCTGGCATGAGTACCAACGACAAGTACGGCCGTCTTGACCCCAAAACCGACAAAATTACCTTAATAGAAGCCGTAAGATAGCGGTACTAATTTATAGATACTCTTCCTATTTTACTTCTTCCCCTTAAACTGTGGCGTCACGCAATTGAATTTTTTTCAAGTGGCGCCACCCTCCTCTTTTTTCTCTTTTCACACTTGTCTGGGACGATATTGCAACGCTTCTGCCAAATGCGCAGGCTGAATAGACGCTTCCCCCGCCAGGTCTGCAATGGTGCGCGCTACCTTTAGAATGCGGTGAAAGCCTCGGGCGCTCAGGTTCATTTGGGCCATGGCGCTTTTCATTAGGCGATTGCCTGTTTCATCCAGTTGACACAGCGTGCGTACTTCGCTAGGCCCCATATCGGCATTAGCATACAGCCCAAGTTCCTTAAACCGCTCGGCTTGCGTTTGCCGCGCCTGCTCTACCCGCGCCCGAATCTTTTCTGATGTTTCGTTGCGTTGAGCGCTGGTCAGTTTTTCGTACGCTACCCGTGGCACTTCCACATGCAGGTCGATACGGTCCATCAGCGGGCCAGAGATACGCTTTTGATAGCGGGTAATCATGGAGTTGGAGCAGCTGCATGCGTGGGTGGGATCACCAAAGTAGCCGCAGGGGCACGGGTTTTGGGCTGCCACCAGCATGAAGTTGGCCGGAAAGGTAACGGTGCCAGAGGCGCGCGAGATAGAAACCTCGCGGGGAATGCCTTCCAGCGGTTGGCGCAGCACTTCGATGAGGTTTTGACCAAATTCGGGCAGCTCATCCAGAAAAAGTACGCCGCGATGGGAAAGGCTGATTTCGCCAGGGCGAGGCCAGGCCCCGCCCCCCACCAGCCCAGCATAGCTGATGGTGTGGTGAGGGGAACGAAACGGCCGATTCCGTACCAGCGGCGTATCGGACGGCAGCAACCCGGCGACGCTGTAAATCTTGGTCACTTCCAACGCCTCATCTATCGACATGCGCGGCAAAATGCTGGGCATCGACTTCGCTAAAAGGGTCTTGCCCGCCCCGGGCGGCCCTGACATTAACAGGTTGTGCGATCCGGCTGCAGCGACCTCCATGGCTCTCTTAACATGTTCTTGCCCCATGATGTCCGCAAAATTGGCGGCGTAGCTGGGGTCCTGGCGGAACGCCTTTTCCAGATCGATATCGTGCGGGGTAAGCGGTTTTAGGCCGGTGAGGTGGCCGACCAGCCCGGCGAGGTTATGGATGGCAAATACTTCTACGTCGGGCAGCAGAGCCGCTTCCCCGGCATCTTCGGCGGGCACAAAGACGCGGCTTATCCCTTGCTCGCGAGCCAGTGCGGTCATAGGTAGAATGCCTTTGGTGTGTCGAGCGGTGCCGTCCAACGAAAGTTCGCCTAAAAAGAGCGCGTTGGCCAGTTTTTCTGACCAGATTTGCTGGGAGGCGGCTAAAATGCCCACAGCGATGGGTAGATCGTAGGCGGGGCCTTCTTTGCGCAGATCGGCCGGGGCCAGGTTGACGGTGATGCGCTTGCCAGAGGGGAACGTGAAGCCGCTATTTTTGATGGCGCTGTGGACCCGGTCTCGGCTTTCGCGAACGGCCGCATCTGGCAAACCAACCAGGTTAAACGCTGGCCCTCCCCGGATAATATCTACTTCCACTTCAACAATTTCGGCTTCCAGCCCAACAATGGCACAACTAAAAACTTTTGCCAGCATGGCACATCCTTTTTTGTGATGAGTGTTGCAAACGCGAGTGCCTGAATTATAGCAACTGTTGACCGGGAACGCGATGAGGAACCTGGAGAAACCCTGGCCCAGAGAAGGTTTGGCATGACGGCCGTTCCCTTTTCCATTACAATCTGCCCATGTCGATCATAAACCACGCACTCAAAGATAAAAAAGTATTGGTTACCGGAGCCACCGGCTTTATTGGCGGGCGGCTGGCGGAACGTTTGGCCCGCGAAGAAGGGGCGATTGTTACCGGCACGGGGCGCAATCTGGACGCTGTGCCCCATGTGGCTGAAGCGGGCGTCACGCTGCACCACGCCGATTTGCTGGACGAAGACGCTATGGGCCAGGCGATGGCCGGGCAGGAGGTGGTGTTCCACGTGGCGGCCTGGCTGGGGCGACACGGCGGCGAGCAGCGGGCGTATGCGCTTAACGTGGCGGCTACGGCGCTGGCGGTGCGGCTGGCCGCTGAGGCGGGCGTAAAGCGGTTTGTGATGGTTAGCTCCATTGCCACCTACGGCCATCCGCCCAAGGCGCTTATTGTGGATGAAGACCAGCCGCTGGACACGGAGCAGGAGGTGATTTACGGCCGTACCAAAGCCCTGGGTGAAATTCGTGCCTTTGAGCTGGGCAAGGAGTTGGGGATTGAAGTGACGGCCGTTCGCCCTGGCCTGGTCTACGGTCCACGCGCCCAAAGCTGGACCATCAACATGATCAAGCTGGTGGGTAAAGGGATGCCGGTCATTTTTGGCGACGGCACGGGGCACGCCTACCCGGTGTATATTGATAATTTGGTGGACGGGATGCTGTTAACGGCCGTTCGTCCCGAAGCGGTTGGGCAAGCATACAACATGTGCGATCCAGTGGTGACGTTTAATGAGTGGTTTGGCTATTACGGCCAGATGTGCGGTAAAAAACCGCGCCGCATTCCTTTTTGGGCCGCCCACATTTTAATTGTGTTCAACCAACTGCTGGGGCTTGGCCTGCCGCTCAACCGCCCCCGCCTGCGCATGTACGGCCTCAAAGCGGAATTCCCCGCCACGAAAGCGCAGGAGCAGCTCGGCTTTGTTTCCCGCGTTTCAATTGAAGAGGGTATGAAAATTACAGAAACTTGGCTGCGGGATGAAGGGTATTTGCAGTAATCGGTAATCCGTGGTCGGTGGTCGGTAAACCGTGATCGGTTACCAACTGCCGAGCACCGTTTACTGTTTACGGATTACCGTTCGCCGCATCCGTCAGGGGCCGAAGCCCCCGGCTACCAAGTGCAAGCCCTACTGGGGCTTTCATATCTAGCCCGGTCGTTTACGGCTGGGCGACCATGAACGGAATGGATGAATCAATAATTGAAACCTTCTCCAATTTAGATCAGCTCTTACGGCCTTCGTCAGTTGCCCAGATTGGTGGGTTTCGTCCACCAGATTTTTCCACAACCTCTTGGTTTGGAGGAACAGGCGTTGGATTACCAGGTGAGACATTGCCCGATTTTCAAAGCAAGAGCATGTTTCCCTTGCTCCAGGTAAATGTAACAGAATTGCCCTACGTTCCACCTCAACTAGAGAAAACCAAACTATTTATCGTTTTTCTCAACCGCTCCGAAATTCCTTTTGGCAAACCAAATGGTGAGGGTTGGCTTATTCGAGAGTATGATGCGCTGGATTCGCTTGTCCCACTTCCTCCCTCATCTGAGCCAGCGTTTGTACGGCCGTTTCCTATCAAGTGGAACCTAAACACGAACGACCCGCCAGGTTGGGAGATTGCAGGAAATCTCATTAACATGTCTGAACTTTACAAGTCGGCAGCGGCTGAAGAGCTATTTTTTAAAAAATATCAAGGTGTTCCTGACACTAAGATCGGAGGGTATCCTTACGAAATTCAGCATGGGAATTTTGGTGAAAACGAATTTGTGTTTCAAATTGGCAGTGAAGAAAAACCTCGGTGGATGTGGGCAGATAATGGGATAGGTTATTTCTTAAAAGATATGCAGGGTAATTGGAAATTTGAATGTCAATTTTATTGAGTCATCGTACGCGAAGTGGTCGCGCAGCGACATCACCGTTTACTGATCACCGATAACGGATTACCGTTTACCAACATGCACTGGATCACAATTCTCCTCACAACGGCCGTTCTCGCCCTCATCCTCTACTGGTTACTCATCACCACAGAGGGCGTCTATTTGGGGCGGCGGGTGGTGGTCTGGCTGTACGACATCACGGCGCACAAATACGACGGCATTAAGGAGTTTGAGCCTGATGCCGAGCAATTTTTTTTGATACGGCCGCTCCTCGTCCGCCTGTGCCATATGCCAAACCCAATGGTGTTGGATGTGGCCACCGGCACGGGGCGGCTGCCCTACTTTTTGCTGGAGGCGCCCACGTTTAACGGCCGTGTGGTCGGATTAGATGCTTCAGACAGAATGCTGCGAATTGCGGGTGAGAAGTTACGGCCGTATGGCCATCGCGCCAGCCTGGTACAGCAGGTGGCCGACCAGCTCCCGTTCGCCGACAACCAGTTTGATCTGGTAACCTGCCTGGAAGCGCTCGAATTTTTCCCGTCCGATACGGCCGCTTTGCGCGAAATGATCCGCGTGCTGCGCCCTGGCGGCACCCTGCTCGTCACCCGGCGCAAAGGCAGCGAGGCCAAACTGTTCCTGGGCCGCTACCGCACCGTCCAGCAGTTTGAAGCCGTTCTCAGCCAGCTTGGCCTGGAAGAGGTCCACACCAATCCCTGGCAGGTGGATTATGATCAGGTGTTTGGCCGGAAACCGGTTACCTGAGCTATTTGCTTTGGTCGTAAAGTTGAAAGCGGTGCAGAACGGCCGTTAACCAAAATCACCTCCACTTCCGTATGCGGCACACCTAACGCTTCAATAATTGGTCCAATCTTTTGAAATGGGTCTTGACAAAACCCGGTTTTACTAATAGTATTAGGAATAACTAATATAGTTAGGAAAAAGATGACAAAACGTTTAACCCGACGAGAACAAGTTCGACAAGAAACCATTGAACAAATCCTGACCATCGCCCGTGAAGAGATGCAAGCGAACGGAGTGGCGGCCCTGAGCCTGGGCGTTATTGCCAAACGGCTGGGGATGCGCACCCCTTCCCTCTACACCTACTTTGACAGCAAAAGCGCCATCTATGATGAACTTTTCCGGCGTGGCTTTCTGGAATTTGGCCGCTGGATGGAGGAACGGCCGTATCAAGACGGACCGCTTCGTGAAAACCTGCAAAGCGCCATGAGTACCTATATGCGATTCGCCCAGGAAAACCCGGACCTGTACCAGCTCATGTTTCAACGGCCGGTCCCCGGTTTTGTGCCGACAGAAGAAAGCATGGCCGTCAGCATAGCCCGTCTGGACTCCATCCGAGGCCAATTTACCCGGCTTTTGGAGAGGGAAGAAATTACCCTCAAAATCCCGTATGAAGAAGCGCGTGATCTTATCATCGCTTTCCAACACGGCCTCACGGAGCTGCACCTGGCCAACAACCCGGAACTGCCGGTAGGCCAGGGGCGATTTGGCAAACTAATTCCCCAGGCAGTGCAGATCATTCTTGACGCCTGGAAGAAGTAAATTTCTCTGGAAAGACCCCAAGGATATGTCCGCTCAAGAGGTAAATTAGTCAAGTGCAAACCTTTAGGGTCTGTTTGTTACGAGCTGCAAATTTTTATGGAGCTAACCTAATGTCAATTTTAATCGGAGTCGATACGATGGTAAGAAAAGCTGGCGACATACCCCCCGTCGCTCATGCTGAAGCGGGCCAACAATCGCGTATAGAATTTGAGCGCGTGCTGGCCGTGCTGGAATCGCTGGAGGGTGACGACTGGCAGCAGCAAACCTACTGCACCAAGTGGACCGTGCGCCAGATGGTGGCCCATCTGGCCGGCTCGATGACCGGCAGTACCAGCCTATCTGAATTCTTGCGGCAAAATGTGCGGAATCCCTATATTAAAGAGGCTGAAAATCCCGTCGATGGCATCAACCGGCTGCAAGTGGAGGAACGGGCCGATAAAATCACGGCCGAAATCATTGACGAATTCCGCCAAAACGGGCCAATTGCCATCCGCAACCGGCAAAAATTGCCCTGGCTGGTGCGCCAAATACCCATTCCCGAGGTAGGCAACCTTGGTTATCTGATGGATATCATTTACCCGCGCGATGAATGGATGCACCGCTACGACATCTGCGCTGCCACTGGCAAAAAGATGGTGATTATGCCGGAGCACGACGGCCGTCTCACCGACCTGGTACTGCTGGACATTGCCAAAAAGCTAAAGAAGCAGTTGGCAGGGCGCACCATCGTACTGCAAATCACTGGGGCGCTAACGGGAACGCACCAATTTGGCAGCAAAGCGGAACCGGACTGTACCCTGGAAATTGATTTGTTTGACTTTCATTTACGCGCCTCGGAACGCATCTCGGTGGAGGAAGCGCTGCGGCGTACGGCCGTTTCCGGTGACAAAACCGCCGCCCACTGGTTCCTGAGCAATGCCACCGTTCTGTACTAACCCTCAGCTATAACAACCACAATTTATCCTGAAGCTGTGGCGGGCAACGGCCGTTTGGTTCCGCTGCCTGCCCATAAGGAAACAATAAAATGAAACAAGCACTCAAGTGGATTGCTATCGGTTTGGGCAGCCTCCTCATCATCGTGGTTACTGCGGCGCTGGTTCTGTACAGCTTAGGCCGCTCACGCCTGAACCAGACCTACGACCTCACCGTGGCTGCGATACCGATTGACAACAGTGGCGAGACATTAGAGCGGGGCAAACATCTGGTAGAAGCCGTGGTCGCTTGCGGCGAATGTCACGGCGAGGGGCTGCGTGGTCGGGCCTTCTTTAATGAGCCCACCATCGGCACCGTTGTGTCAGCCAATCTGACTGGCGGTGAAGGCGGTATCGCCGGGGCCTACAGCGATGAAGACTGGATTCGGGCCATCCGGCACGGCATCGATCCAGCAGGAAAACCGCTGCTGGTTATGCCCGCGCAGCATTACCAAAACATGAATGCGGCCGATCTGGGCGCGGTGATTGCCTATCTGAAAACGACGCCGCCGGTAGACAACGTGCCACCCCCCACAGAGCTGACCCCGCTCACTTACATCCTCATCGCTCTGGGCCAGTTTGATGACATCATTCCCGCCGAATACCTCGACCACAATGCCCCCTTGCTGGAAGCACCGCTAGCAGACGCTACCCAAACCTACGGTGAATATCTGGTCAGCATTGCCACCTGCCGCGTCTGTCACGGTAAGGAACTGGCAGGCGGCCAGGCCGGACCAGGTGAGCCCATCGGTCCCAATTTGACACCGGCCGGTGAGCTGGCCACCTGGACTCAAGCTGATTTCTTCCAACTGATGCGCACCGGCCAGACACCGTCAAACCGCCAGATTAACACATTTATGCCCTGGCGCTATTACAGCCAGATGTCAGATACAGAATTGGAAGCAATTTGGCTCTATCTGCAATCGCTGGAGCCAGTGCAAACGCCGACCGAACTGGCCAGCGGAAAGTGAGAATCACACAGCCGGCGGGAAGATGCTTAAAAGGGGGGCAAAGCATGCCACGTTCTTCTGTTTAATTCTTTGCGTTCTTTGCGGTTCAATACAATAATTGTCACAAACGGCCGTTTCCCGGTGTTTAACCGAACAGAAAGACGCAAACCAACATGGCAAAAGGAACAGATGTGACCAGCCTCAGCGATAATTTGCTGCTCGAACAGATTGGGCAGGGAGATGTGGCCTCTTTTGAGGCGCTCTTCCACCAGCATTATGATCGCGTCTATGGGCTGCTGTTTCGCCTGCTGGGCAACCGGGACGAAGCGGAAGATGTCACCCAGGAAGTGTTCCTCAAGCTGCACGACCACGCCTTTAGCCGCCGCTTTTTAGGGCGTAATCGGGAACATAACGTGGGGGCGTGGCTTTACCGCACCGCCACCAACGCAGGTTACAACGCCATTCGCGGGCGACAGCGCCGCTGGCAGCGCAACACCCTGCTGGTGCCAGACCCACAAGGCAGCCCCGGTGCAGACAAAGAGGTAGAGGAGCGAGAGCGGGAAACGGCCGTACGCCAAACCCTGGCCAAACTGCCAGAGCGCGACACCCAGCTCCTGCTCATGCGCCAAATGGGCTTTAGCTACGCCGAATGCGCCGCCGCCGTTGACGTTGCCCCCGGCTCGGTTGGCACCCTGCTGGCTCGCGCCGCTGCGGCTTTCAAGCAAGCATATGAAGAGGAGATCGGGGGTCAGTAATCAGTGTTCAGTGAATCAGTATGCAGTTCACTGAACACTGACCTACTGACCTACTGACCTACTGACCTACTGATTACTGAATACCGAAACAGGTGATGTGATGAACGAGGATAAGCAACTACAAGGTGTCATGGAGCAGTTGTCGGTTTTGGAGCCGACTGCGGCCGATGCACCGCGCCCGGCGCGGCAGGCGTATGCCCGGCTGCAAGCGGAACTGACCCCGCCAGCACGTGAAAACTGGCTGGCGCAGGTTGGGCAATGGTTGTTGGGGCCGCAGCGGCGGTTGGCAACGGCCGTTTCCCTGGCGCTCGCTTTACTTGTCATAACGTTTAGCTTTCCCACCGTGCGTGCCGCCGCCAGCGACTTATTGGGCCTGTTCCGCGTGCAAAAATTTGCCGCCATTTCTATTTCGCCAGAGCAGTTGGCCATTTTGCAGCAGGTGGCGGAGCAAGGCATCATGCCCGGCACGCTGGAAATCGACCAGGAGCCAGGGACGCTGACGCCGGTTGGGTCTCTAACCGAGGCTGCCCGTTTCACTGGAATGACGGCCGTTCGCACCTTACCCACTCTGGGGGAACCGAGCCAAATTTTTATCTCCTCTGGGGGCAGCGGCCAGTTTACCATCGACGAGGCCAACGCCCGCAGCCTGCTGGCAGCGGCCAATCTGGACGCCGCCCTGCTGCCGCCTGGCATCGATGGGGCGCGGATTATCGTGGCCACCTTTAGCGGTGTAGAGCAGCGCTGGGCCGATGGCACCACCCTGCTGCAAACCGACAGCCCGCTGGTACAGTATCCAGAGGCGCTCGACCCGGCGCTGTTGGGCGAGGCGCTGCTGCAAATTTTGGGGCTGAGTCCGCTAGAAGCCAGCCGCCTGGCCCACCAGATCGATTGGACCAGCACGCTGCTGCTGCCTATTCCCACCAGCCTGGCCACTTTCCAGGAGATGCGTATCAACGGCGGCAGCGGTATTGGGCTCAGCAGCATAGACGGCCGTATCAACGCCCTGGTCTGGCAGTCAAACGGCCGTTTGTATTTGCTGGCCGGCGCACAGCCTACCGCTGAATTAGCAGAACTGGCAAATGCGTTAGAATGAGCGCTATGTTCGAGAATCCTTGGGTTTTGCCAATCGTTTTGGGCGTGATTGTGCTAGGGATATTTTATCTGATTGTTACCAGCCGGAATGACGCTGCTGGTGATGAAAACAGGGACGAAAAAGAACCACAACGCTGGCAGGTTCAGTGCCCAAACTGCCAGCGCTGGAAAAAGATGGAGCCTATTCGCCGCGAGAAGCTGCTCGACGAGGTAGAGGCACTTAAAAGAAGCGTCTTGCACGGCACCCAACATCATTTCTTGCATGAATACAAGTGCCGGTTTTGCGGCCACATCTGGCAAGAACATTATCCCACATAACGATGAATGAATTTGCCATTGAAGCGGTTGGTTTGCGCAAACAGTTTGGTCAGAAAACGGCCGTAGCCAACCTCACACTCCAGGTAAGGCGAGGCGAGATTTTCGGCTTTTTGGGGCCAAATGGGGCGGGTAAAACCACCTCCATCAAAATGCTGCTGGGCTTAACAGCACCCACGGCAGGCAGCGCCACTCTGCTGGGGCAGCCGCTGGGCCACCGGGCTACCCGTGCCAAAATCGGCTTCCTGCCGGAACACTTTCGCTTTCATGAATGGCTCAAAGCGGCCGAATTTTTGGATTTACACGGCCGTTTATACCAGATGTCCACCACCGTTCGCCGCCAAACCATCCCCGACCTGCTGGAATTGGTGGGGCTGCAAGACCGGGCGCAGACGCCGCTGCACGCCTTCTCCAAAGGAATGCTGCAGCGCATTGGGCTGGCGCAGGCGCTGCTCAACAATCCGGAGCTGGTCTTTTTGGACGAGCCGACCTCTGGCCTGGACCCGCTGGGGCGGCGGCTGGTGCGGGACGTGATCAACCAGCTGCGACAGCGGGACACGGCCGTTTTTCTCAACTCCCATCTGCTCAGCGAAGTGGAGCAAACCTGCGACCGGGTGACGTTTATTCGCCAGGGAGAAGTGCTGGAAACAGTATCGCTGCACGAGATGGCAACGGCCGTTCCCGTCGTCGTGCGCGTGGGGCAGCCAACGCCAGAATTGCTGGCCGAATTGGCTAATTTTGGCGATGGCGTGACGATGGGGAGGGTAGACGGCCGTATCCACCTTACCCTGCCAGACGAAGCCGCCCTGCCCCAACTGGCCAGCTGGCTGGTGGCCCAAGGCCATACCCTGTACGAACTCACACCGCAGCCCATCACCCTGGAAGAACGCTTCCTGCAAATCGTGGGCGACCAATCGGAAGGATAATAAGCCACAGAGGGCACAGAGAATTAAGAGGAATTCCTCTTTTTCCTCTGTGGCAAAAAGTTCCATGAACACAGTTCTGATTTTTGCTGAATTGACCATCCGTGAAACCCAACGCCGGAAGGTGCTGTGGCTGGCGCTGCTGCTGGCCATGGGCTTTCTGGCTATTTTTGGGCTGGGACTGCATCTCATTTTCCGTGAGGTTGAGCGGCTGGGCGTGGCGGCCGATGAAATTGAGCTGGGGCTGGGCGTCCTTTTTTCGGCCGGGATGTACATGATCAATTTTCTGGTGATGGTCATGGGGATATTGATTTCGGTAACGGCCGTTTCCGGCGAGATCGATTCCCACACGATTGAAGCGCTGGTCACCAAGCCAGTGCGCCGCTGGGAAATTGTGTTGGGCAAATGGCTGGGTTTTGCCGTGATTCTGGCTGGCTACACCTTACTGCTGGCTGGTGGGCTCATCGTGCTTTATCGCTGGCGCACCGGTTTTGCCGTAGCCAATATCCCCGCCGGGCTGGGGCTGCTGCTGCTGCAAGGGCTGCTGGTGATGTCGCTGACGCTGCTGGGCGGCACGCGCCTCTCTACCCTGGCCAACGGCGTGCTGGCCTTTATGATGGTAGGCATCGCCTTCATCGGCGGCTGGGTGGAGCAGATTGGCAGTTTGCTGCAAAATGAAACGGCCGTAGACATCGGCATCATCACCAGCCTGCTGATGCCCACCGAAATTTTGTGGCGGCAGGTGCTGTCCCTGCTGCAACCCCGCGTCACCAGCTCTCCTTTTGCCGCTGGCCCGTTTGTGGTGCTGTCGCAGCCCTCTGATTTGATGATTGGGTATGCAGTGGGGTATACGACCGTACTACTGCTGCTGAGCCTCGTTAGCTTTTCCCGTCGCGATTTGTAGCCTGACGGCCGATCCATCGCTAACTTTACCCAAACGGGCAGTTTCACGCCAAACCCCACAAAATCCCAAAGACCCACAGCTGTTTTGTGACCAAACGGACATTATGGGTATCATATTAAAAAAAAGTGTAATGATACCAACAGATAAGCTGCCAGCGGCGGCAAGAAGGATTATTGTGAATCAATTTGCAGATGTTCATGCCCTGGAAGTGTGGCTGAGAAAACACGGCATCGATTTTGATAGATGGGGGCAGCACAATAGTAAAAGTTTGCGGAATTTGTGGGAAGAGTTGGAAGCCGGTGAAATTCAATTAAAAGAGAATCCCCCGCTGCGTGTGGTGGAAGTGGTGCAAATTGTTATTCGGCAGGGCGACCATGTTTTGGTTGAAGCAGAGCAGGAGTTTTTTAACGGCCAGCGCCGCTTCAGGGACCAGCCTCCTTCAGAAAAAGTGAAGCCGGGCGAAACAATACAGGAAGCGGCTTATCGTTGTTTACAAGAAGAACTCGGCGTGTCGTCAGACCACATCAGGTTACAGATGGAGAGCCACAAACAGCATCAAACCAACACCAATTCCATCTCATACCCAGGGCTGCCCTCACAGTACAACTTTCATATGCTGGAAGCGGCCGTTTCCGGTTTGCCCACAGAAGGTTTCTGGCGTGAAAATCAGGCGGGGGGCGCCATTGATCCGGTTAAACGGCATCGCTGGGTCTGGCGACCGATGGCATCGATTCAATTTATTGCTGGTCAGTAACTGTGGTACCCCGTTTCAGCATTGCCTGAACCGATAGGCCAGTTTGCGACAATCCCCAAAGCGCCAGCCCAATCATCCACACCATTTCCAGAATGTGCAGCAGTATAGCATATGCCGTCAGGGCAACCTCATCGAAGCCGACCGCGGCCAGCGGCACCACCACCGAGGCATGAAAAATTCCCGGCTGGGTCGGTGCAGACGGCGGTGACAGTGCCAGCGCCCCCAGCGAGATGGCCAGCCGGTCCGCGGGCATAACGCCTTCCCCCAGCGCCAGCAGGGTGGTGTAAAAAAAGCCCCAGAAGCAGCTCCAGGCCAGCAAAGAGGTGCCCATCACCTGGGCGAGCTGTTTGGGATGGGAAACGGCCGTTAAATTGTCCACCAAATCGGTCAAAGAGCGCCGCGCCCCGGCCTCCGTAATGTGCGGCAGTTGGGCAAACCATACCGGCCAGCGGGCCAATACCCGCTCCCGCTGCCGAACCAGCCATAGAATGCCGGCAAAAGCCCCCAGCAGCACCGTCACTCCACCCACAATTGAGCCGGGCGACAGCGTAATGCCCGCCCCCACAGCTACCGCCGCCACCAGCGCCAGCAGGCGCAGCAGCTGCTCAAAAAGCCGCTCCACCACAAAGCTGGAGGTCGCTTCGGTGTAGGAAACCGCCCCGCCACGCCCCAGCACCACAATGCGCATCGCCTCACCAGCGCGGGCAGGCACGATGATATTGCCCGCATGGCCAATATTGCTGGCATGAAACGTCTCCCACAGCGTGGGCTTGCCGCCCAGCAGCAGCTGCCAGCGCAGGGCGTAAAACAGCAGCCCCAAAATGAGAAGAAAGGAGGCCAGGAGGAGGTGGGAGGGAACGGCCGTTTGCAACACCTGCTCCACCGCCGCCAAATCCACAAACCAGACAAACAGCGCCACGATGGCCCCAATGACCACCAGCAGCCCACCAATTTGCCAGATTTGCTTTCGCTTCATTTGATTTTCGGGTTGTTGAATCGGAAAAAGAAAGAATTGTCATGCCCGCGCAGGCGGGCATCCACAAAGTTCAAAAAGATGGATGCCCGTTTTCACGGGCATGACAACCAAGGGTTCAAAAAAATCTGCGCAATCTGCGCCAATCTGTGGATAGCTTCTCTACGGATTCATCCGGTTGAGCGTGCGGGGGAACGGGCTGGTCTGGCGAATGTGGTCGATGCCGCAAATCCAGGCCACCGTGCGCTCCAGCCCCAGGCCAAAACCGCTGTGCGGCACGCTGCCAAAGCGGCGCAAATCCACGTACCATTGGTAATGCTCCTGCGGCAGTTCATGCTTGGCAATGGCCGCAACCAGCAGGTCCGGATCGCTCATACGCTCGCTGCCGCCAATGATTTCGCCGTACCCTTCCGGGGCCAGCAGATCAACGCTTTTGCACACTTCCGGGCGACCCGGCCACGGCTCCATGTAAAACGCCTTCACCTGCGTGGGGTAGCCATAGACAAACACCGGCTTGTCAAACTGCCTGGTCAATTCGGTTTCATGGGGCGAACCAAAATCATCCCCCCACTCAATCGCCAGCTGCTCCTTGAGCTCAGGGTCGTCCGTGGCTTCGCGAATGGCGTGGATGCGCTCAATCGCCTCGTCGTAGCTGATGCGCGGGAACGGCGCTTTCATGTTTTCCAGCGCGGTCAGGTCACGCTCCAGCAGCGCCAGCTCGGGCTGCCGTTTGGCCAGCGTGGTTTGCACAATGTACTCAATAAAGCGCTCCTCAAAGCCCATCAGGTCGTCCAGGTCGAAGTAGGCCATTTCTGGCTCTACCATCCAAAATTCGGCCAGATGGCGGCGCGTTTTCGACTTTTCGGCGCGGAAGGTGGGGCCGAAGCAGTACACCTTGCCAAAGGCCATGATGTTGGCCTCGTTGTACAGCTGGCCAGTCTGGGCCAGGTACGCTTTTTCGTCGAAGTAGCCCAACTCAAAGAGGGTGCTGGTGCCTTCGGCCGCTGCCGGGGTAATGATGGGCGTATCGATATTGAGGAACCCTTCGTTGTCTAAAAAGTCGATGATGGCTCGCTTGATGGTGGTACGGATGCGCATGATAGCCCACTGCTGGCTGGAGCGCAGCCAGAGGTGGCGATTGTCCATCAGAAACTCCACACCGTGCTCTTTGGGGGTAATCGGGTAGTCAGAGACGTTTTGCAGTAGGTCCAGCCCGTCTACGGCGATTTCGTAGCCGCTGGGCAGGCCGGGGGCGCGATTATTTTCTTTCACCGTGCCGGTGATGATGAGGGAGGATTCCTGCCCCAATCCCTTCAGCGTTTCAAACAGGTCATCCCCCACTTCGGGGCGAAAGGCGACGCCCTGGGTCATGCCGCTGCCGTCACGCAGGCGCAGGAAGATGAGCTTGCCTTTGTGGGTGCTGTTGTACAGCCACCCTTTAATTGTCACTTGTTGGCCGACGTAATCGGCAATATTTTGGATTGAAATATGTGGTGCCATCTTTTTCTCCAGTTTCTTGTTTTGGGCAGCGGGAATTGTACCACAGTTGGTGGGGGCCGATGCGCTTTTTTTGCCAGGAAAGTTACGCGGAAATCAGCTCTTTGGCGAACTGGAGAATTTCCTGGGCCAGGCGGCTGCGGTCGGCGGCGGTGTGCATCATCGTGTCCAGGCAGCGGGTATCTACGTCTAAATCGTCACAGCGGCCTGCATCTTGCTGGTCGTAGACGAAGCCGTCGATCAGTTCGCCGTAATAGTTGGCGATGGCCCGGCTGGTGGCTGGAAAACCCAGCTCCTGCATCATTTTGGCGGCGGGGCCTTTAACCGCCTGCCCACCGACAATGGGGCTGACGGCGATGATGGCTTTGGGCAAATCCATCATCAGGGCACGGATGGGGTAGACGTTGAGGATGGGGTCGATGCTGACGAACGGGTTGGAGGGGGCGATGAGGACGAGATCGGCCGTTTCAAAAGCGCGAATCACAGAGCGGGTGGCGCGAACGTCTTCGGGCAGCACCACTTTGGTGACGGGGGGCTGCCATTTTTCCTGCACAAACCATGTTTGGAAGGGGTAAAGAGTCTCGCCGCTTTGGATTTGAGTGGGGGCGAGTTGGTTGCTCATTGGCAGCACGGTAACGGGGATGCCCATTTTTTGGCAGAGGTGTTGGGTAACGGCCGTTAACGTCTCCCCGGCTCTCAGTAAATGCGTCCGCGTCAGATGCGTCGCCAAATCTAGATCGCCCAGCCGGAACCAGTCTGGCCCGCCTAGAGCGCCTATTTCGGTGATGGTGCGCCACGTTTCGCCAGTGCGACCCCAACCCGTTTCATCGTTGGCCAGGTTGGCCAGCCGGTAGAGTACGGTGTCTAAATCAGGGCAAATCGTCAGTCCCAAATGCTCAAAATCATCGCCGGTGTTGACGACGATGGTGACATCTTCTGCGGGTAGAATGCAGGCGATGCCGTCAGCCAGTTTGGCCCCGCCGACACCCCCTGACAAAACCACAACTTTCATCTCAACTCCTTCCATTGCGCATGACGTAGCTGGCGGCGGCTTCGCCCATAATGGATACGCCATCGATCATGGCCCGTTCGTCGAAGTTGAAGCGGGGATGATGGTGCGGGAAGTTGATGCCCGCCTCTTCGTTGCTGGCTCCAATGAAAAAATAGCAGCCAGGTATCTCGTCTAAAAAGAAACCCATATCTTCAGAGGCCATTGTGCGCTTGGCGACAATGTTTTCGGTACCCATGATTTTGGCGGCGGCGTCGTAGACAACGGCCGTTGGCTCCGGCGCATTCACCACGGCCTGGACAATGGCAATCGTTTCCATCGTTGCTTTGCAGTTGAGCGCTTCGGCCATGCTGGTGGCCATTTCCAAAATGCGACGGTAGATCATGCGGTGCAGATCGTTGTCGTAGCTGCGCACCGTGCCTTTGAGCAGCGCCTTGTCTGGAATGACGTTGAAGGTGGTTCCGGCCGAAAACTGGCCAATAGAGACCACCACGCTGTCTTGCGGATTCACGTTGCGGCTGACGATGCTTTGCAGCGCAGCCACGATGTGGGCCGCAGCCAAAATGGGGTCGATGGCTAAATGGGGGGCAGCGCCGTGCCCTCCTTTGCCCTGCACTGTCAGGGTAAAGACGCTGGAGGAAGCCATGCAAGGGCCAGACATGACGCGAACCTTACCATAGGGTTCCGGTGTCCATAGGTGCATTGCCAGGGCAACATCTGGTCTGGGATTCTCCAGCACACCATCGGCGAGCATGGCAATGGCCCCACCCAGACCTTCTTCGCCGGGCTGGAAGACAAATTTTAGCGTGCCCGCCAAATTTTCCTGATAGCGGGACATGATTTTGGCCAGCCCCAGCCCCATTGCGGTGTGACCATCGTGGCCGCAGGCATGCATAACGCCTTCATTTTGCGAACCAAAGGGCAGTCCCGTTTCTTCCTGAATAGGCAGGGCGTCCATATCAAAGCGCAGCAGGACGGTGGGACCATCTTTGGGGCCTTCCAGCAGGCCAACCACGCCAGTCTGGCCAACACCAGCCTGGACCTCAAAGCCGTACTCGTTGAGCCGCTCAGCGACGATGCCTGCGGTGCGGGTTTCTTCAAAGCCCAGCTCTGGATGTTGATGCAAATCGCGCCGGGTAGCGACGAGTTCATCATAAATCAATTCTGCTTCTTGTTTAAAGTTTGGTGGGTTCATTACTCTGCCAATGTTTATGATTTAGATATTTATAGTAAAGATAGTATAGCGGCAAAATCTGATTAATGGTGTGGCATGATGTCGCTTTTTACGGGATGTTTATTATGATTACGGCCGTTTCCCTTATATTCTTGCCACACACTTACGCCATTCATGACAACGAAAGCAGCTTGACTGCCTGACCTCACTTTATTTTACCTGATTCATCGTGTTAAAGCGGAATTTAAAGAAAAAACCTTCACTATTTTCAAAAGCAGTTAAAATTTTTGCGCAACCGCTGCACCAAACCGATTCAATGTGATAAGATCCCATTCCTAACTTTCATAAATTTCGCGCCTCCGCGTTCAAAAAGGAGAATTTTGTGGATCAATTAGACACAATCGCCGACCAGATTCGCACCGAGTTTGAACAGGTCAACACCGCCCGTGACCAGGCGTATCAGCGCTCTCGTCAGCTCATCAGTCTGTGCGCCCGCGCCATCCGTGCCATTCACCGAGAGGAGTGGGCAACGGCCGAATCTCTCATTGCCGAAGCGCAAGAAGCCACCAAAACATTGGTAGCTGGCGTACAGGATTACCCCAACCTCTACCATGCAGGCTATACCCAGGACGCCGTCAAGGAATTTGTAGAGGCCAACCTTACGTATGCCCTGGTGCGCAATCGTCCGCTGCCCACCCCGGAAGAGCTGGGTACCGAGGGCAACACCTGGCTTAACGGGCTGGCCGAAGCCGCTACCGAACTGCGCCGCCGCATTCTGGACATCATTCGCCACGGCCACAGCGATGAAGCGGAGCGGCTGCTGGACGTGATGGACCAGATTTACAGCCAGCTGGTTACGTTTGACTTCAACGACAGCATCACCGGAGGATTGCGCCGCCGCACAGACACGGTGCGTGCGGTACTGGAGCGCACCCGTGGCGATATCACGAACAGCCTGCGACAGGCCCAGCTGGAAGAGGCGCTGAAAAATGTGGAACGTCGGCTCAATAGATAATGGATTTATGAGCAATTTCGGTAAGGGTGTGTTTCATTTCAGTTGAAACAATATAGTCGTGTCATTCCGAGCCCTTCGATACCTCAGGGCAGGCTGTCTTCGGAGCGAGGAATCTTTGGTGCCGATCAAGCGCTCTGCTCTGACAACTGAAAGATTCCTCCCGTTGGTCGGAATGACAAGTTACTCAATTTCGGTCCCTGCCCCAGCCCAAATCAACCCCCCGCCTAACCCCACCAAAAACCCAACGGCCGTCCACAGCGGCAGCAGGTGCCACACCCACTCAATCTCGGCCTGGCTAAATTCCGGGCCGTGGGCGTGCAGGCCGGTTTTGACGGCCATGAAGATGAGGCTGAGAACAGCGCTACCCCCGCCGATGATTGCGCCGGAAACGGCCGTTATCCCCACCCCCATACCCCGCCCCAACACCTTGCCCCCCAGCCAGCGCTGCCAGCCATGCCCCAGCAGCAAAATCGCCGTCACGGTGCCCATGATGACTACCTGAACCAACGCACCTTCCAGGGGAATCCAGACGGCCGTATAAACAACCCATATCCCCAACAGCCACTTCAAACCCGGAACTTTCTGCGGAAAAACCATATGCGGAATCCTTAAGCCTGGCAAAACGGACGGCAGTCAACATCTGCAAACTGCGGTATCATTAGACAATATCGGAAACAAGAATTGAGCCACAGATTAACGCAGATTTTTTGCCTTTAATCTGCGAGCGCCATTTGCGCCAATCTGCGAAATCTACGGATTATTTTTTGACATAACGTTAAATTCAATAATGTCTATTCTATAAAATAGCAAAAATCGTAAATGTTCTGGAGGTATTTTATGACAAAAGTGATCATTGTAGGCGATGGACCAGGCGGCTTGAGCTGTGCCCTTTTTTTGGCCAAAAAAGGGGTCGATGTGACCGTGTACGGGCAGGATAAAACCGCCATGCATTACGCCGAACTGCACAACTACCTGGGCATCCCCAAGATTCTGGGCAGCGATTTCCAGGAAATTGCCAAAAAACAGGTGGCCGATTTTGGCGCAGACCTGCAAGATGCCCTGGTCACTGAGGTGAGCAAAACAGACGGCGGTTTCAGCGTTACGCTGGAAGATGGCAGCAGCCACACCGCCCAATACGTCGTGCTGGCCGAGGGCAAAGGCGTCAAATTGAATGAAAGTTTGGGGCTAACCAAAGGAGGGCGCAGTGTAGAAGTGGATCGCAACGGCCGTACGGCCGTCTCTAACCTCTACGCCGTGGGCCGCAGCACTAAAATGAACCGCAGCCAGGCAATTATCTCCGCCGGGGAAGGCGCTTCCACCGCCCTCGACATCCTCTCCGCCGAAGCCGGTCGCGACGTCCTGGATTACGACACACCCCCGAAAGAGTAATCGGTAATCGGTTCACCGTTCACCGATTACCGTTCACGGCTGCGGTGTCGGCGTTACCAACACATACCCTTTCGGTACTTCCTGCACGTAAGGCTCTGCGGTTGGGGGCGTATCGTCGGTAAAGATCACGGTTTCAAAACCCAAACCTTGCATAAAGGTGAGCATAAACTGCTGGGCATTGAAATTAGCTTTTTCCAGCACGCCGCTGTTAATCGCTTCCTCAATAAGCACGCTTTCCGCCAGGCGACGCACTTCGGTTTCCAGCTGTGGGTCGGCACGAGTAAACAGCCCCGTGTCCCGATCTGCTACGTAGGATTTTTCGTTATTCAGGGCGGGCAAATCGTCAAACAGAGTAGCGGGGGGAATGTGAACCATCACCGTGGTGGGATCCACCACCTGAATATCGGCTGGAGTCATATTGGCTAGATCGATGCCAGCCACCACTTTGCCGTTGGCCACAAAAATCATCGTTTCACCCATTGCCCCCCACAAATAATCATTGTTTCGTTCGGCCGTCACGATTTTTTCTAAATCGACCGAGGCAGTTTCCAACCGGGCCAGATCGTTAATTTGGTGGACAATAGTGACGCTACTGGGCAATATGACGGGCGTGGCGGGGATAATAAGCTGCTGCATAAACTCACCAATAGGCTGGCCGACCGTTCCTACCTTATTGACGGTAGCCACAAAAGTGAAGGCAGCAATGGCCCCTATCACAAAAAAGATTATTAAAAAAAGATAAGCTAATTTTCTTAGCATGGTGTTATATACTCCTGCAAAACTGCGGTTATCTGGCTAATTTTGCGCATTTTACACTTCTTCGACACCACATTAAAGCTGTTGTCACCTATAAATAACGTTAGAACGGCCGTATTAGTTGCGCTTTCCCCCCGGTACTTTTGGATAATGGACCACACACACCAAAATCACCTGCGTACTTGACTTGCCCCGCTCGTTTCTCCACAATACGCTCATGATTATCGCCAGCTGCACCATTACTTTACAACTAAATGCCATTTTTTCGCTGAAAGAAAAGCGTCAAATCATCAAATCGATCTTAAACCGGCTGCCGCAAAAGTTCAACGTGGCCGTGGCTGAGGTAGATCATCAGGATGTGTGGGGAACGGCCGTTATCGCACTGGTCACCGTGGGCAATGAGGCCCCCTACCTGCACAGCCAGCTGCAAAAGGCGGTCAACTGGCTGGAAGAGCAGCGCCCAGACGTTCCCATCACCGACTATGAGATTGAGATTTTGTGAGGAAGGCATCGGGTTGAGGCCGATCAACAACCGACAACCCGCACAGCAACCGTCGTGTGAACATCCGCTCCGTTCGCTATAATGAACGGCATGGAACGAATGACAGCTTTAAAACGTATACAAATCATGTCAAACACAAACACCTGCAAAACCCGACTCCTCCTATTTTTTAGCCTACTTTTGCCCCTGCTAGGGCTTATTGCCACCCCCGCCAACGCCCAAGACAGCAGCAGTGACCTTACGCTGACCATGACCGTGGGTTACGACAGCTTTTATAAAAGTGAGTATTGGGTGCCAATTCAGGTGATGGCCGCCAATAGCGGTCCTCCGGTTGAAGGATATGTAGAAATTCGCGTGCCGCAAGGCGGTGGCCAGGAACCGGCTTCGTTTCGCAGCCCCATGAGTTTGCCTACGCAATCGAATAAGCATGTAACACTTTATGTAAAATTATCTACCACAACGAGTGAGCTAAACCTCCAACTGCGTCAGAATGATGGCACCCTGGTTTCCGAAGCCACCAGCGGCATCATTCGCCGCCTGGGGAACGTTAATTTGCTCTACGGCGTTGTCAGCCCCGACCCGGCTGAGTTTGCCTTTTTGGAGCGCATCCGGGGCAGCCGATCAGATGCTTCGGTGGCTCAATTAACCCTGGATGATTTGCCGGAAACGGCCGTTGCCTGGAACGCCCTTGATATTCTGATTTTTAACGATGCCGACACCAGCCAGCTCACCAGTAAACAGCGTGCTGCCCTGGATGCGTGGCTGAACAACGGCGGCCAACTTATTGTCACTGGCGGAGCGAATTGGCAAAAAACGGCCGTTCCCCTGGCCAATTTGCTGCCCGTCACCATCGATGGCAGCCGCTCTGTAGACGATCTGCCTGGCCTGCGCGAACGCATCGGCATCGAATTCCGCGATCCTGGCCCGTATGTGGTGGCTACCAGCAGCCTGCGCAGTGGCGAACTTATTTTCCGCCAGGATGAGCTGCCTCTGCTGGCTCGCCAATCAGTGGGAAACGGCTCTGTTTACTTTTTGGCGCTCGATCCTCGGCTGGCTCCCCTGCTGGATTGGAGCGGCAGGGAGGCAGTTTGGGCTACCATTGCCAGCCGGGTACCCGGCTCAACCAATTGGGGCCTGGGACCACAAAACAGTTATTCGGCCACAACGGCCGTTTCCAGCCTGCCCGCCCTCGCCTTACCCAGCATTTTACAGCTTATCGCTTTTCTGCTGATTTACACCCTGGCAATGGGGCCACTAAACTATTGGATTCTGAAGCGGCGCAACCAGCTAGAGCGTGCCTGGGTAACCATTCCCATTTTGGTCATTCTCTTTAGCGCCGTCACCTACTTCACCGGCTTTCAACTGCGCGGCAACGACACCATCATCAACCAGATCTCCGTTGCCTACAGCCAGGCGGATGGCGAACAGGCGGATGTGTACAGCCTTTTGGGACTGTACTCCCCGCAGCGCACAACCTATAATCTGCTTTTACCAGAAGGCTCATTGGCTCGGCCCTACTCTCAAAATTATGGTGCCCCTTTTGGTGCCAGTAACCCAAACATCGGGGCAATTACCTACGGCAGTCAGGTCTCTATCTCCGACGTACGGGTGGATATTGGCGAAGTATCTGTCTTTTTAGCAGAGAGCAGCGTGCCAGCCGCAGCTGTGTCCGGCACGGCCCTGCTCACGCTGGAGGGCAACAACCTGGTTTTGACACTAGATATTTTGAACAACAGCGCGGTAACGCTGGAGACGGCGTCGGTGCTGCTGGGCAATCGGGCTGTTGCCCTGGGAGATATTGCGCCGAATGAGCGAACGGCCGTTACCGAACCAATCGGTACAGCCCGCACCAGCGGATCGTCGGGCGGCCCCTTCTTCCCCGGCTTCAGCAGCGGCCAACCCCTCTCCGCCAACGCCGAAACAATTCTCGGCTCCTTCGATTATTACAACGACCGCGACCTGTACCCCCGCTGGCAGCTGCTGCAATCCCTGGAAAGCAGCAGCTTTGGCGGCTCTGGCACCTTCAGCCTCCCCGCTGAAACCGTTATCCTCATCGCCTGGTCCAACGAACCGCAGCTGGATGCCAGCCTGGAAAACCACAGCTTCAACAGCGAGAGCGTCACCCTTTACCTGATCGAAATACCGCTGCAACAAAATATCGTGAGCGGCAGCAACGTCACGATTCCCCTTTCGCTGCTTAATTGGGAATCCCTGGGCAACAGCAACGTGTACAACCCCACTATCCAGGATTTATACCTCAACGGCGGCTGGGTGGAATTTGCCTACACCCCCTGGCCGGAATTCCAAAATATGGACGTCACCCGGCTCAGCTTCTCGCTGACGCAGCAGTTTGAAGACCCCAGTCAACTGCCCCCCGAAATGCGCATCTGGGATTTTGAACAGGAACTTTGGCAGCCGCTGGGCACGGTTGCCTGGGGCAGCAACCAGATCGCAGAGTTTGAGCCGTACATTGGCCCCAACAACGAAGTGCGCCTGCGGCTGGAAGACAACAACAGCCAGTTTGGCCTGGGCATTAGTGAAATTTATCCGGTTCTCACCGGCAATCTGGATTAACAAAAGAAGGCTCTTTGGGATTCATGGGGCTAGCAGCCCGTGAAACGTGATGCGTGACCAGAGGTAACTCACGTTTCACGCATCACGCAAAACCCCACGAAATCCTGAATATCCCGAGAGAAAAAATCTATGGCAACAATCATTGAAATACAGGGGCTAACCAAAAAGTATGGCGACCTCACCGCGCTGAACGACCTGACGCTCAACATCGAAGAGGGTGAGGTTTTTGGCTTTATTGGTCCCAACGGTGCAGGCAAAACGACCACCATGCGCATCCTCACCACCTTGCTGAAGCCCAGCAGCGGCAAGGCGTGGGTAGCGGGCGAATCGGTTATCGACAACCCACGTGCCGTGCGGCGCAGCATCGGCTACATGCCAGACTTTTTTGGCGTGTACGACGACATGAAGGTTTGGGAATATCTAGACTTTTTTGCTGCCTGCTACGATGTACCCCCCAGCACCCGCGTGGGCATGATCGATGATCTCCTGTCGCTGGTGGATTTGGGCCACAAAAAAGATGCCTTTGTAGACAGCCTGAGCCGGGGGATGAAGCAGCGGCTCTGCCTGGCCCGCACCCTGGCCCACGACCCGCAGGTGCTCATTCTGGATGAGCCTGCCAGCGGCCTGGACCCTCGCGCCCGGATCGAGATGCGCGAGCTGCTGCGCGAGCTGAAGCAGATGGGCAAAACGATCTTCTTCTCGTCCCACATTTTGTCTGAAGTGGCGGATATTTGCACCAGCATTGCCATTTTGGAAGCAGGCGGGCTGGTGGCGTATGGCGACATGGCTGAGATGAAAAAACAGCTGCGGGCGCATCGGCTGATACAGCTGCGCGTGATTGATGATCTGACGCCGGTACAGGAATTTCTGCTGCGCCATGAAGCGGTAGAAAGCATCATTACATCCGAAGCGGCAGACATTCCGACGGACGCGCTGCGCTTTGATTTTAACGGCGATGATGAGGCGTTGAGTCATTTGTTGGCCAGCCTGATCGCCCATAACTTCCGGGTGGTGGGCTTTCAGGAAGAGACGGGCAATTTGGAAGATGTCTTTTTGCAGGTGACTAAAGGGATTGTGAATTGAGATGGCGCTCCCTGACACGGCTGCGGGCAGGTTGGCATTGGTTTCGTTCGCTGAATGAAAACCCGATCTATTTGCGCGAAAAAGGTGGCTGGGGCAACCCAAATCCGTTTTACGAAACGCTGCGCCGCTACTCGCCGTTTGTGGTGATGGGCGCGATTGTGTTGGGATTGTGCGCAGGAATAAATCCGGCCTTATTTGGCACTAACGCCGATGATGAGCTCTTCATTTTTATTTGCCTGCTCTGCTTGCCAGGAGCGCTGCTCTCGATGTTAACAATTTATGGCTCGTTTATGGCTCCGGCGCTCACGGCTCCGGCCATCAGCATGGAGGTGGACCGGGGCAGCTGGGATATTTTGCGACTGACGCCCCACTCTACGGCGTCGATTTTGCTGGCGAAGCTGTTTGGCGGGCTGGCGCGGCTGCGCATCTGGAAGCTGATGCTGGCTCTGAGCGGCTTTCAGGCGTTGATGCTGTTTTGCATGTTGAGCTTTGTGGCGGGCGGTACGGCCGTTTCCGGTTTCCTCATCGGGCTGGGAGCGCTGCTGCGGCCGTGGGCCGAGGTGCTGTTTGCGGCATTTATCGGCATGTATTTGTCCACCTGGCTGCGCTCCGCGACGTATGCGCTGGCGGGCAGCTACGTCATCGTGGTGCTGATGAAGCTGTTTAGCAACAGCGGCGTCTGGCTGGGCATCTGGATCTTGCTAGGGGTTGATGAGGGCGGTGTGCTGACTGGCAGTATTTTATCGCCAGCAGTTATGTATGGAACGGCCGTCTTGCTCCTCTGGTGGGGCATCGTGCGGCAGGGAGGTAAATTGAGTAATTGGGTAATTGAGTGATTGAAGAGTAATTGCCCAATTACTCAATTACCCAATTACAATCTTTTTCGAGGCATTATGACCGAACTTGTACAAGAACCAGTGATCAAAAAGAAAAATTTCCTCCAGTGGCTGCGGGAAAATCCTGTGACGGTGAAAGAGCTGCGCAGCCGGATGCGCGGGCGACGCGCTTTTGTGGTACTCACCGTACACCTGCTGGTGATGAGCGGCTTCATCACCCTGGTCTATTCTGCCTTTGTTTCGGCGGCTGGCGGCCCGTTTGGGCCAGATTCCCGCGAGGTGGGCAAGGTGATCTTCAGCTCGGTGCTAGGCTTGCAAGGGATGCTGGTCATTTTTGTGGGGCCGTCGTTTACGGCCGGGGCAATTAGCGGCGAAAAAGAGCGGCAAACGTATGATTTGCTGCGCACCACGCTGCTAACGGCCAAATCATTTGTGGCGGGCAAGCTGGTATCGGCCCTCAGCTATGTCATGCTGCTCATCTTTGCCGCTATCCCGCTGCAAAGCATTGCCTTTTTGATGGGTGGTGTCGCTTTTATTGAGCTGTTTTTGTCACAGGTCATTATCTTCGTTGGGGCGATCACGTTTGCCCTGTGGGGGTTGTATGCCTCTAGCCGAATGCGCACCACGCTGGCTTCGAGCGTGGTCACATTTGCCGGGGCGCTGTTTGTGACGGTGGGTATTCCCGTGGTGGTGGGGCTGTTCACCATGATTTTGAGCCCGTTTTTTGCAGGAGCAGCCAGGCTAAGCTGGCAGGTAGAAGCGGCTATGATGTATGCTTTGATGGTTTTGGCCGCCACCAATTTGCCCGCCACGCTGATTGTCAGCGATGTTGTGCTGGTGCAAGAAAGCTCGCTCTGGTATTTTACCACCAGCGTGGGCGGCGCGTCAGGAGCCAGCCACACCATCTGGCTCTTTTCGCCGTGGCCGCTCTTTTTGATTTTGTACAGCTTGCTGTCGCTGCTTCTCTTCTGGGGCAGCGTGCGGCGCGTGCGCAAAATTGCGACGCAATAGGCAAGATTGTCATACCCGCGTAGGCGGGTATCCACTGGCACAATAGATGATTCCCGCCTTCGCGGGAATGACAGGCATGGATTCGATTTTTTGGATGAACGAACGATTTGAGGAGTTAAAGCAGCAGCTAACAAAGTGGAACGGCCGTCGCCGCTTGCGTGATGGTTTGCTCTGGCTGCCGCGTGGGCTGCTGCTGGGGCTGCTGCTGGGCGTGGTAGTCGCCACGGTTGCCCGCTTCCGCCCGCTGCTGACGAACGAGGAAGTTGGACTAGTTGCTAGTGGCTTGGGGTTAGTTGGGTTGTTTGTGGCCGTTGTTTGGCTGTTGAGCCAGCGGCGCGATTTGGTACAGCAGGCGCGGTTTGCCGACCGGCAGTTTTTGCTGAAGGAGCGGGCGAGTACGGCCGTTGAAATCCACACCAACCAGCTTTCCGTCAATCCCACCCTGGCCGATTTGCAACTGAACGATACGTTAACGGCCGTTCAGCGCATCGATACGCCAGCCATGCTGCCCTTTAAAGTAAACCGGCAGGATTGGTGGGTGATTTTATTGGCGATTGTGTTGTTGGGAACGGCCGTTTTCCTGCCCAACAGCCAAACCGAAACCCTGCTCAAAAGCCGGGCCATCCAGGAAAGTATCGCCGCGCAGGTGGAAGCGCTGGAAGCGCTGGAAGAAGAAATCCTGCAAAACCCGGAACTGACCGACGAGCAGCAGGAAGAGCTGCTGGAACCGATTCAGAGCGCCCTGGAAGGACTGCAAGAGGGTGGCCTGAGCCAGGAAGAAGCGGTCGCCACGCTGTCTGAAGCGGAAGCAGAGCTGCGCGACCTGGCGGCCACAAATGACCAATCAAACCTGCAACAAGCGCTGCAAAACGCCGGGCAGCCGCTGGCGGATAACCAGAACAGCCAGTCGCTGGGGCAAAATCTGCAAAGCGGCAATTTGTCCCAGGCGGGTGCTGCGGCAGCGCAACTAGCAGATTCACTGCCAACCTTGTCCGATGAGGAGCTGGCGGAATTAGCGGCGGATTTGATGGAAACGGCCGCTTCCCTGCAAGATGTAGACACCGAACTGGCCAACGAGCTCGCCGCCGCCGCCGAGGCGCTGCAAAACGGCGACGTCGCCGCTGCCCAACAAGCGCTCCAGCAGGCCGCAGGCACGCTCCAGCAGCGCGCCCAGAGCAATGCCGCCGCCGGGCAGGCCAACGCCGCCGCCAACCAGCTGGGCGAAGGGCGGCAAGAAGTGGCCCAGGCAGGCCAAACTGGGCAATCGGGCCAGGGGCAACAGGCCGAAGGCGGCGGCCAGGGTCAGGGCGAAGGACAGGGAGAGGGCAGCGGTCAGGGTTCGGGGCAAGGTTCTGGTCAGGGCAGCGGTGAAGGCAGCGGACAGGGTCAAGGTGCGGGCGAGGGCAGCGGCGGCCAGGGCGGCGGCGCTGGCGGCACCGGGCCGGGCGGTGGCCATACTGAGAACGTCTTCGTGCCCGATTTCGTTGATTTGAGCGGCTTTGCTGGTGAAGATGTGGAGCTGCCCGCCGAATGTCTGGCCAATCCAGCGGCCTGTGGCGGGCTGCTCAGCGAAACACCCACCGAGTTTGGCAGCGAGCAAAGCATTGTTCCCTACACCCAGGTCTTTGGCGATTACCGCAACGCCGCCAACGAAGCCCTCGCCGACGACTACATCCCGCTCGGCCTCAAAGGGTACATTCGCGACTACTTCTCGTCGCTAGAACCGTAGCCACGCATTCTTTGCGCGCCAAACGCGGATTGGAATCCGCGGCTACATTCATCTTAAAGGGAAAAATAGCGTGCTGTCACTTGAATACGAAGAACCTCAATATTCATTTTGTGAATGTTGTGGAAACAAAACCACAAAGCTTGTCCGCTATATCCTCCAGGACAACAATCCATTCGCCCTATACATGGCCACCTACACTAAAGGTCATAAAAGAAAGCTTGTGGAGTTAATTGTTGGGCTTGGTTCATGGAGCGAAGATTCAACACCAGCTGAACGTACCGCGTTTACCCTTCAGATTTGGGAAAACAATAATGAGTGGGCCATTAGCCTGACGAACGCGGAAGATTCAACATGGGGGCATGTTACTTTTTTAGGGCAGATTCTGAGTCGAGAAGCAGCTTTGCACCATCCCTGGGTACAGGATGTGTACAAAATTACAAATCATGTTCTTAGCCAGGACAATGCAGTTATTGCATATTTCGATTCCTCAAAATAGCAAGCATCATGGTACAAGAAAAGCCAAAAAGTTCTATTGGTTTTGTTCTAATCGGCATCTTTTTAGTGGGTGTTGTTACTTGTCTCTCATTCCTGAGCGCCTATTTCTTTGCCTTTCTTTACGCAGATTTTTCGGGGAATGCAACACTTCTAACGTGGAACCGCCTTGTTTACCTGGGTTTACCGGTTGTTTTTGCTTTCTCGTTAGCCTATTTTTCCCGTCGGCAAATAAAATACTTGCTTCCAATCCAGTTAGCTCTAATCACTCTGGTATTTTTGGTAACTGCGAGCATACGTCTGGCACAGCTCAGTGAGCAAAAACAGATTTTGCAAAATTACCAGCAGTTCATAGAGCTGGTAAAAAGGGGAAAAACAGCAGAAGCAAACACATTCATGCTTCCTGACTATCAACTTGCACACGAGACTCTAGATGTCCGCCAACATGTGTGGCTAGAGCAGGCCATGAATACAGGAAGCGTTTCATCACCTTATTCGGTGCATATACAAAGCAAAGACCAGGCTTTTATCATACCCGACCCCAAAACCAATCAGTGGTATCATCCCACTGAAGGCTTTTTTCTAAGCCTGGAACGGCTCGACGGTGAGTGGTATTTTACTGGCGATGGCGGGTTGTACCTAGCGGATTAAATACGTTTCATTTCTCGTTCCACGCTCGGCGTGGAATGAAGATTGGGACACTCCGGCGTCCCCTTTGCGGCGCAGAGCGCCTGGGCCTGCATTCCCACGCTCCGCGTGGGAACGAGAAAAAGTAAGAGGTTTTTTTATGATTGATGAAGCAGCGTTGGCTGAACTTTCGGTGGCAGACTTTCGGGAAACGGCCGCACAAATCGAGCAAGAAGTTGGCAAAGTCATCGTCGGGCAGGCGGATGTGGTGCGGCATGTGCTGGTGGGCATTCTCAGCGGGGGGCATGTGCTGCTGGAAGGCGTGCCGGGGCTGGGCAAAACGATGCTCATCCGCACGCTGGGGCAGGTGCTGCGGCTGGAGTTCAGCCGCATTCAGTTCACCCCGGACCTGATGCCCGCGGACATTACCGGCACGGAAATCATGGAAGAGGCAGACGGCCGTCGCGCCTTTCGCTTTCAGCAGGGGCCGGTGTTTGCCAACCTGATCCTGGCCGACGAAATCAATCGGGCCACGCCTAAAACCCAGTCTGCCATGTTGGAAGCGATGCAGGAAAAGACGGTGACGGTGGCCAACCACACCTACCCGCTGCCGGTGCCGTTCTTCGTCCTCGCCACGCAGAACCCCATTGAGCAGGAAGGCACCTACCCGCTGCCCGAAGCACAGCTGGACCGCTTCCTCTTCAAAATCAACGTCCCCTTCCCCACGGCCGTTGAGCTGACAGAGATTTTGGCCCGCACCACGGGCAAAGTTGGCCCGGACCCCGACGTGGCGGCCGACGGGGCGCGGCTCATTGCTATGCAGGCGCTGGCGCGGCAGGTGCCCATTCCCAGCCACGTGAGCCAATACATCAGCCAGCTGGTGGTGGCGACGCATCCGGGCAGCAGCCCCGCGCCGCTGGTAAACCAGTACGTGCGCTACGGCTCCAGCCCGCGCGGTGCACAGGCGCTGGTGTTGGGTGGGAAAATATCGGCGCTGCTAGACGGCCGTCTCAACGTCAGCTTTGAGGATGTGGCCAAAGTCGCCCCCGCCGCCATGCGCCACCGGCTCCTGCTCAACTTTGAAGGCCAGGCCGAAGGCATCCGCCCCGATGACGTGGTGGCCGATTTGCTGGCCACTGTGCCCAAAGAATAGCTGGCAAAATGACACGAATTTCAATTATTGGCAACGCCGGTGGCGGCAAATCAAGATTAAGCCAGCAGCTTGGTCAAAAGCTGAGTCTCCCTGTGTTTGAAGTCGATCAGGTGCAGTGGCGGCCTGGCTGGGTACGCGCTCCAGAAGAAGAGGTGGCCCACTGGCAAGAGGACATTCTCAGCCAGGATCGCTGGCTGGTGGATGGGTGGGGTTCCTGGCCGCTGCTTGCCAGCCGTTTTGCTGCTGCCGACACGATTGTTTTTGTGGATTTCCCCTTAGCCATTCATTATTGGTGGGCCACCAAGCGTCAGGTGAAAAGCCTGTTTCGCCCCCGTGAAGGCGGGCCTGAAGACTGCCCCCTTTGGCCCAAAACCGGGGAGCTTTACCGATTGATGTGGCAAATTCATTATGAAGTACGGCCGCAGCTCATAAAATTGATGGAGCAATATCAAAACAGCGCCAGATTCATTCATTTGCGTTCACCCCAACAGCTGCGACGTCTCCTAAAAACCGCCCCAACCGTACCGGACGATTTGATTTATGCCGCTATTTGACGAAAGCACGCTTCGCAAACTAGAGCAGCTCACCCTCGTGGCGGAGCGGGTGCGCGTGGGCGTGATGAAGGGCGACCGGCGCAGCAGCAAGCGGGGCAGCTCGATTGAGTTTGCCGATTACCGCAACTACACCAAGGGGGACGATCTGCGGCGGCTGGATTGGAATGTGTATGCCCGGCTGGGACGGCCGTTCATCAAGCTGCTCGAAGAAGAGGAAGATTTAGCCGTGCATCTGCTCGTTGATGCCAGCGCCAGCATGAATTGGCCGGAAGACAGTGAGCAGTGGTCAGTAAGCAGTAATCAGTCGGAGAACAAGTTGGTGTATGCGCTGCGGTTGGCCGGTGCGCTGGGGCATGTGGGGCTGGCGGGCGGGGATTTAACGGCCGTTACCCTCCTCAGCAGTGGGGGCGACCACACCTGGGGGCCGTTTCGCGGCCAGCAAAACTCGCTGCGCCTGCTGCAATTTTTGGAAACGGGCAGCGGCGGCGGCATCACCGATTTGAACCAGTCGCTGAAAAATTACGCGCTGCGCGGGCGGCGGCCTGGGCTGCTGTTTGTCCTCAGCGATTTGCTCTCCCCCAACGGCTACCAGGACGGCCTGAATGCCCTGCAAGCCCGTGGCTACGAGGTCGGCCTCATTCACCTGCTCAGCCCGGATGAAGTGGAGCCACCCGTCACGGGCGATCTCAAGCTGGTGGACATCGAAACTGGAGCCGATGCCGAAATCACGCTTGATCCCAGCACGCTGGACCTGTACCGCGAGCGGCTGCAAGCATGGCAAACGGAAATCGCTACTTATTGTGCCAATCGGCACATCCACTACATCCCCCTCACCACCGATATGCCCTGGGAAAAGCTGGTGCTGCAAACTTTGCGCGTGAAGGGCGTCGTGCGCTAATTCCTGCCTCTAAGTGAGCGTCTAGAAAGTTTTTCAAGTTTGGGCCAATCTTAAAGATAGGCCCAATCTCTCTATTTACGCCGCTTTTTATACCCATTCTCTATACCGGGGTATATGGTTTTAGGCTGCCCGGCTTAGTAAAGTAGCGGGTATGATGACACAAATAGGTGAAAAAACAGCTTATACCTTTGCCCTTGATGATTGGGTTGTCCACCGCCATTATGGTATTGGGCGGATCGCGGCGATTGAAAACAAGGCGATTGGGGAGCAAGAATCTACCTATTACAAACTTGAGGTTCACAACGACAGCACGATTTGGGTGCCCGTGGCCAGCAAAGAGGAACTGCTGCGCCCGGTCGCCTCGAAAGATGAGTTTGCCGAAGTGGTACAGGTGATGGAACGGCCGTCTCGCCCCATGAACGCCCATTTCCAAACCCGCATCGCTGACATTCGCCAGGTAAGCCGCGAAGGCAACCCGGTGATGTTGGCCCGTACCGTGCGCGATTTGTGGGCCAGGCGCAGCCGTCGCGGACAGCTTTCTACAACTGAAGAAGGCCATTGGCGACAGATGACCGATCGCCTCATTGCTGAATGGACAGTAAGCATGGGGCTGAATGAAACTCAGGCGCATCAGAAAATGTTCACGCTGCTGGAGCAGCACGCGCTGGCGACCGCGAAACAGTCGTCATAACGCATAATTAGTGCATCGTTAAGAAGAAGCCTGACAAATTTTCCCGGAAACTTCATGTGGCAAGCGGCCGGGCAGTTTCCGGGAATGAAGAAACCAACTTAACAAGCCACTTAGAGACAGATGGAGAAATATGCAAGACGTTTTACTATCATTGACCAACAATCAACCAACCAACCCTGCTAACGGCAACGGCCGTTCCTCTTTTCTTGACCTCATTGAAGCGTATGACTTCCCCCAGCCCAAGGAAGGCGACATCATTCAGGGCGAGATTTTACGCATTGACGAGGATGCCGTTTTTATCAACATCGGCTCCAAGCGAGACGCCATGGTGCCACAGCAGGAAATCAAACAGCTGGACGAAGCGTTTCTGGAAACACTTTCAGCGGGCGATACAGTGCCGGTTTACGTTACCCGCACACCTGCGGGCAGCGAGCAGCTTATTGTTTCGCTGGAGCGTGGCCTGCAAGAGCTGGATTGGAAACGGGCGGCTGATTTATATGCCAAAGATGAGATCATTGAGCTGGAAGTTGTGAATTATAACAAGGGGGGGCTGGTGGTTGAATTCGGCCGTATTCAAGGCTTTGTGCCCAATTCCCATCTGCCCGCTATCCAAAACGTCTACAGTCATGATGCGCAAACCAGCTATAAAAGCAAGGCGGTGGGCAGTTCCCTGCATCTGAAGATCATCGAGCTTGATCCCCAAAACGAACGTTTTGTTTTGTCCGCCAAATCAGCCCAAGACGAACAGCGGAGCGAACAACTTGGCACCCTAACAGTAGGGACAAAGCTAACGGGCAAGATTGTCAACTTGAAGCATTATGGCGCGTTTGTCGATATCGGTAATGGTATTGTTGGTCTGCTGCACATCTCACACATGGCCTGGGAGCATGTTGCTCATCCTGGTGGCCTGTTTGCCGTTGGCGATGAAGTGGATGTGATTATCGACAAGATTGACGTAGAAAAGGGAAAAGTGAGCCTGAACCGCAAAATACTGTTAACCAGCCCATGGGAAACGTTTGCCCAGGACTGGTCGGCGGGTGATTTGCTGGAGGGTGAGGTAACGGCCGTTGTTGATTTCGGCGCTTTTGTACGGGTAGCTGATGGGGTCGAAGGGCTGCTGCACAAAAACGAGATGACGCTGCCCAATGATACCGCACCTGCCGACACCCTTTCAGAAGGTGACATCATTTTAGTTCGCCTGGTGCAGATCGATGCGGATCATGAGCGGCTTAGCCTGAGCACCCGCCGGGTCACCGCCACAGAAGAGATTAGCTGGATGCAAGCTAAAGGCGAAGTGGAAGCCGCCGCTGAAGCAGGTGCATCCCAGATCGATGTTGAAAATGATATGATTGCAAACGAAACGCCCGCTCCTGAAGAGCAAACCCTCGATTCGGAGAAAATGGAAGAAGAAGACGTCGAATAAACAAATGTTTGACCCCCTATTACAAAACGGCCGTTCCCCAGCGCCATTGCGGGAACGGCCGTTTTGCTTTTCCCACACCCTCACCTTCAACCGTTAACAATCAAATAGCCTGCGTAGGCAGGACGGCCGTTTTTGTGTATCCTTCTGGCTGCAAAACACGGTATATTGACGCAAAGAACGCAAAGATTTGAAAGGCGCAAAGGCTTTTTCACTTATTCTTTTTCTCTTTGCCCCTTCGCGCCTTTGCGTCAAAAATTTTGATCAGGAATTGATTTGTCCTTTTTAACCCCCCTCTTCCTCCTGCTGGGCCTGCTGGCCGGGCCGATTATCATCCTCTACATGCTGCGGCTGCGGCGGCGTGAGGTGATGGTCAGCAGCACGCTGCTTTGGCAAAAGCTGCTGCGTGACCGTGAAGCCAATGCCCCCTGGCAAAAGCTGCGTCGCAACCTGCTGCTCATCTTACAGCTGATCATTTTGGCCGCGCTGGTGTTTGCCCTGGCACGGCCGTTTCTACCCACCCCCTCCATCATCAGCGGCAGCGTGGTCGTTTTGCTCGACGCCTCCGCCTCCATGCAGGCCACCGACATCACGCCCAGCCGCTTCGACGCTGCCAAGGCGGAAGTGGCACAGCTCATCAACGACCTCAGCGGCAGCAGCCAGATGACCCTCATCAAGGTGGGGCAGACGCCCACCGTGCTGGCCGCCGCCACCAACGACCGCGCCCAACTGCAACGCGCCCTCGACACTGCCCAACCTGATCCGGCCAACGCGGCCTGGAGTGCCGCCTTTGCTCTGGCCACCGGAGCCGCCCAAGGCTTCCGCGACGCCCGCATCGTCATTATTTCCGATGGAGGCCTGCCGCCCGATTTGCCGCCGCTGCCTGTCGAATCAATCTACCTGCCCATTGGCGAGAGCGGCGAGAATTTGGCCATTACGGCCCTGGCCACGCGAGAAACGGAAGGGAGCATCCAACTGTTTGCCAGCGTGCAAAATATGGGGCTAATCGACCGGGCTACCTTGCTGAACATTGAGCTGGACGGCACGCTGTTCGATTCGCGCCGCCTGACGATACCTGCGGGCAGCAGCGTCAACGCCACCTGGGAATTGCCACCCGGCACGGCCACCATCCAGGCTCGCCTGAGTGACAATGAGGGCGACTTCCTGCCGCTGGATGATGTGGCCTGGGCGGTGCATGAAGGGGGCGTCAGCAACCGCGCCCTACTGGTGACGGCAGGGAATCTGTTTTTGGAGCAGGTGTTTACCGTCCTGCCCGGCATCGAAGCGTTTAAGGTGCCGCCTGGGTCCGATTTGCTAGACACCGAAGGTTTTGATTACGACCTGGTTATTTTTGATGGCGTGCCCCTGCCCGATCCGCCGCCAGCGGCCGATATGCTCATCATCAATCCACAGGCAGGTGGCGAAGGGGGGTTATTTAGCGTCAGCGGTGTTTTCTCCAATACGATCACTACCCGGCTGGAACAGTCGCCGCTGCTGCAATTTGTGGAGTGGAATCGGGTCAATGTGCGGCAGGCGCAGCGGGTTTCGGCCCCGTGGGCGCAAACGCTGGTGCAGGCGGAGGGGGGGCCGCTGGTGCAGGTTGGTGAGCAAAACGGCTACCGCATCGCCCTGATCAGCTTCGATTTGCGCGACTCTGATCTGCCGCTGCAAATTGCATTTCCCATCTTAATGGCTAATATTACGGGCTGGCTTAGCCCTGGGCGGGCGTTTGACGCACCAACAGGGCTCCAGCCGGGTGATCCGGTGGCGATTGTGCCGGGTGCCAGCAGTACGGCCGTTCTCGTCCAAAAACCAGACGGCAGCCGCTGGACCGCCGAGGTGGGCGAGGCAGATTTGTTCTTCACCGAGACAAACGCGCCCGGTTTGTACATGGTGCTGCTGCGGGATGCGGCGGCGGATCGTCCGGCGGGCAGCTTTGCGGTGAACCTGTTTAGCCCGGCCGAATCCGCCATTCGTCCGGTGGAAAGTTTGCAAATTGGACAAACGGCCGTTGCCACCGAAGCGGAAGGAGATGTCGGCCAGCGCGAACTGTGGCCCTGGCTGCTGGCCATCGCCGTGGTTGTGCTCATTGTGGAGTGGTGGGTCCATCATCGCGGCACACGCTGGCCCAAGCTGCCTAGCACGGTTACATTCAAGCGCTTTCGACGGAATAATAGTTAATGGAACTTTTTAGGAACACAGCGTTACACAGAGGAGTCACAGAGTTGCGCAGAGATTTTTCTCTGTGAAACTCTGCGTTAGCTCTGCGAAACTCTGTGTTCCTCTCTATTTTTTATGAGTGAACAAGCCAGCCTCGAAACAGAAATGACAACGACAAGCCCCCCCGGCTGGTGGAGGTGGCTGGTGGCTGGTTTATTGCTTCTGCTGCTGATTTGGCTGGTGGTGGCGTTGAGCGGTTCACGGCCATTGAAGATGTGGCCGAATACGGCCGTTTCCGCCCACAGCACCCTCAATCCCCAACCCCTCCTGGTCGATTTTGATGCCCTGAACGACAATCCCGCTGAATATGCCAACAAACGCATCCGCGTCAGCGGCAACTATTTGCGCCTGGAGCAGCCAGAATGCCCGCTGTTTAGCGGCCCGCGCATCCGCTGGGGGCTGGTGGCCGAAGGATTGCAGCTGAACGCGCTTGGTTTCGAGGCGATTGTGCTGCCCATCGTGCCCGCCAACACCCAGATGACGCTGGATGGCATCTGGCGGCGCTATCCTGGCCCGGTAGGCTGCGGCAAGGAACCACCCAGGGGCCTGTGGTACCTGGAAGTGGAGCAAATTGTGCAGCCGAATCCGCTAGTGGCCGGCACAGCAACCCCGTTAGCGGTGCTTTCCATCACGCCACCCCCGTTCCCCACGGTTACGCCAACAAGTGCTGTTTCGCTGCCCCCCATCGGCGGCACGCCCATCCCCGATGTGACAATTGTGGGCACGATGGTGGTGAATACACCGGTGAGCACGCCTACTTTGGGGGGAACGGCCGTTTCCGGCACGCCCACACCCACAGAAACCAGTACAGCGACTGGCACTTTGGCAACACCCACCAGCGGCCCCGGCACGCCAACTGGCGCACCCGGCACCCCTACCAGCACCGCCACGCCAACTCCCAGCGGCACACCCGGAACGGCCGTGCCCACGCCAACCAATCCCGCCCTGGTGACAGCCACCCCTGGTGGCTATCCTGGCCCCACGCTGCCGCCGCCTGGACCGACAGCGTACCCCTAGGAAAGCGGGTAATTGAGTCAATCACTCTTTCGGAGCAACCATGAACATCCCCTTCACCCCTTCCACACGCCTACCAACCGAAACAGTTTCCGCCGCTGTCTGGTTCATTTTTCGCGGCACCGATCTCCTGGTAAGGGATAGGGGCGAAACGGCCGTACTGCCCCACACCGCCGACGAATTGACGCTGCTGCGGACGCATTATTTGGGCTGGCTGGAGGAGGAAACGGCCGTCATCCACTGCTTCACGGCAGAAGTAGCGGCGGAAACTGAGCCGCCCACCGGGATGCAGTTTACCGGGCTGCGCCATCTGTTTGAACGGCTGCCCATCGTCCATTTATGGCTGGCTGGCCGCGCCGTGCAGATTATCGACTGGGACCGCACCCACCAGTTTTGCAGCCGCTGCGCCACGCCCAACGCGATTCTGGACCACGAACGAGCCAAAAAGTGCCCCAACTGCGGCCTCACCACCTACCCGCGCATCTCCCCGGCCATTATTGTGCGGGTAGACAGGTTGATTGACGGGGTGCCTCATTTGCTGCTGGCGCGAAACGGCCGTTGGCGGCCCAACTGGTACAGCGTGCTGGCAGGCTTTGTAGAGCCAGGCGAAACGCTGGAAGATTGTGTGCATCGTGAGGTGTTTGAAGAGGTGGGGCTGCGCGTTAAAAAGGTGCGCTATTTTGCCAGCCAGCCGTGGCCCTTCCCCAACTCGCTCATGGTAGGCTTTACGGCCGAATACGCCAGCGGCGACATCGTCCTGGAAGAAGAAGAGCTGGCAGACGCCAACTGGTTCACCGTAGACACCTTGCCCAACCTGCCCTCCAGCATGAGCATCGCCCGGCGGCTGGTGGATGCTTTTATAGAAGAAGTAAGAAGTAAAAAGTAAAGGGTCTTGGAATTTCGTGGGTTTTGGCGTGAAACGTGAAGCCTCTCTGGTCACGTTTCACGCATTACGGCTTGTCAACCCCCTGAGTTCCTAAAGAGCCAAAATAAAAAGCGGTTTCTACTTTTCACTTTTCACTGGCTCCTAATCCTCAAACAGCCGCACTTCCAGCGGTGCGTTGGCCTGGGGCGACCATTGCAGCAGCTCTGGCAGGTCCCGGTTCTTAGATTCATCCCTGTGCTGCACCCGGCTGGGCACCAGGCGCAAGAACGTCAGATGTTCATCGGCACGCTGAAGCCGCTCCGATTCGCTAAAGACGGGCACCCAGGCGCCGGTATTCACATACCATTGGCGGTGCGGTGGCTGATCTTTATCGGTGGGGGGCAGCGGGCGGGCGCTGGCGGCGTGATCGTGGCCAAAGATAAAGTAGCGCACGCTGCCATAGCCGGGATGGGTACCGCCATTCAATAAACGGGCAATGCGGCCTGCCCCCGCAAATAAATAATCCCCTTCCAACAGCCGATCCAACGATTGAATCATGCTGCTAGATGCAAAGCCAAACCCCAATGCCAGCACCAGAGCAATCGCAGCTGGCCAATAAATGCCCAGGGAGATCACGCGCACGGCCAGAAAAAGCAGGGCCACAGACAGCAGAACCAGGGCCAGGCTGCCTCCCAATCGCGCCAACGTTTGCCAGGTAGAGGTTGAGATGCCCTCCCGGCTGTGGGTCTGAATATCATGAATCGCCTTCAGGAAAGCATTATCGACCTCTGGCCGAGCAGTTGTTTTCTCCTGGTCTTTCATCTTTCGGTTTACTTCTCGCCGCGCTTTTAAATATTGGGGCAGCAGCTTCCAGACGAAGGTGGTAAGTTCGCCTGGCGCGTGGCGCAGCAGCCAAAAAACATAGCGGGAGATAGGCTTCATGTTGTCGGCAAAGGGGTGAATGTGCTCGACATCGTTGAAAAAGTAGCGCACGAAGAGTGAGCCGGAAGGCAGCTCGATGAAGTCGGCGGCATTGGGGAAGTTGACAGTGGGGGGCAGGCGTGGATCTTCAAAGTTGCGGAAGGCGTTGGCTGGTTCGAACTGGCAGCCGTGTTCGACGTAAAACAGCCCTGGTTCATACAAAAATGAAGGGGGGAAGGTGACGCGCTTTTGCAGCAGCTCCAGACTCAATTCATCTGGCATGTCATCCAGCAGGGGTAAGAGGGCGTGATCGTCGTGGGGAACGGCCGTTTCCAACCAATTCCCATACGCTCGCTGCAAAAGCTGCCGCAGCCGCAGCTGCACATCGGGCCAATACAGCTCCACGTCATGGTTGCCCTTCATCAGCACCAGCTCGTTGCCCGGCTGGGCCACAAACCAGGCCAGCGCCTGAAAAAAGACCGGGTGGCCTTTGGCAATGCGGCTTAGCTTCCACACAATTTCTGGCGAGGACGTGCCCAGGCCAAACCGGCGCTCGTTCGGACTCAGCTCTTTATAAGTACGCACCCCCTTGACGCCGAACAGTTCGGCTCCTTCTTTGGGTTTGGAAATCACCTGCAAAAAGTCGAAGATGTCGCCGTTGATCACCAGTTTCCAGGGGATCTTGTGGTATTCAACGGCCGTTTCTCGTCGGCTCAATTTACCATGATGAACCATAAATTGAGCAAACGGCACGTCCTGGAAAAAATCTTCGTTACGCTGAATTAAGCCATCGGCCGGATTGCGCCCTTCACTCAGATGAAAATCGCTGACAAAAAGGTAGTTGTATTGCTGCGCCATGGGGAAAACTCCAAAATTTCAGAAATTAAATTGTTGGTTTTATCAAGGACAGATCGTAAGGAAATACGAATGGTTTGCCAATTACAGTTTGGTGTTGATACGGCCGTAATCATTGCGTAGCAAAAGTATAGCACAACCGTACCTTGGCCGTAAAAACAGCCTTCGTTACAATGGCATCCTCATTAAAAGAACGTAACCAACTCAAATTCTCCTGTAAAGGAACAAAAAAGGGGTCTTCTCGTGAAAAATATCATCGTGACGGGTGGCGCTGGCTTCATTGGCGCAAACTTCGTCCTCCACATGCTGAATAAATACAACAATTACAACATCATCGTTTACGACAAGCTCACCTATGCCGGCAATCTGGACAACCTGCTGGACGTGACCCACAACCCGCGCTACAGCTTTGTCCAGGGCGACATTTGCGATGCGGCAATCGTAGAGGCGACCATCCAGAAATACGAAGCCGACACCATCGTCAACTTTGCCGCCGAAACCCACGTCGATCGCTCCATCATGGACCCGGATGCGTTTATCCAGACCGGCGTCTATGGCACCTACGTCCTGCTGGAGGCGGCCAAAAAGCACGGCCTGCGCTACCATCAAATCTCTACCGACGAGGTGTATGGCCACATCCCGGAAGGGTATTCCAGCGTAGAAACCGACAAGCTGGACCCGCGCAGCCCGTACGCCGCCAGCAAGGCCAGCGGCGATCTGCTGGTGAACGCCTACTCCATCACCTACGGCCTGCCAGTGACGATTACCCGTGGCTCCAACAACATTGGGCCATTCCAATATCCAGAAAAAGTGGTGCCTCTCTTTGCCACCAACGCCATCGATGAAGAACGTTTGCCGCTGTACGGCGACGGCCGTCAGATGCGCGAATATCAATACGTGGTGGATCACTGCGAAGCGATTGACCTGGTGCTGCACAAGGGCGTGTTAGGCGAAGCGTACAACGTGGGCACCGGCGAAGAGATGGAAAATGTGCGGATGGTGGAGATTTTGCTGGAGACGCTCAAGCGGCCCAAAGATTTGATTCAGCATGTGAAGGACCGGGAAGGGCACGACCGGCGCTACAGCCTGAACATCGACAAGATCAAGGCGCTGGGCTGGGAGCCGCGCCATACGTCGGCGGAAGCGGTGGCGAAAACGGCCGTTTGGTACCGCGAAAATGAATGGTGGTGGCGTAAAATCAAGTCTGGCGAGTTCAAGGCATATTACGAAAAGCAGTACGGCCACCGCTGGCAAACCGAAAAATAGTGGCTCTGGCTTTTTTACCGATTTTGATTTTCAAAAAGCATTAGCACGTTTTCCCACCATACCCCGAGGATTCATACCCTGAGGATTGATAGATTCATAGCCTGGGGATTGATAGATTCATAGCCTGGGGATTGATAGATTCATACCCTGAGGATTGATAGATTCATAGCCTGAGGATTGATAGATTCATAGCCTGAGGATTGATAGATTCATAGCCTGGGGATTTATCCCCAGGTTTTCGATCCGCGCGCTCCGCGCTGAAAAAGACCTGCGACTTCTGTTGTAGGTCTTTTTGTTTGGATTACCAGTTTCTGAGTAGGCGAACAATGGAATAGGGGTCCTGTGCTATACTTGGCCTCATTATTTTTTATTAATTCAAACAACAGCCCTTCCCCTGTCTACTACCCTAGGCCAACGCGAGGGGCTTTCTTATGGGAATCTTTATGCGTAAACTGTTTCTCTTTTTTCTAAGCCTGACCTTACTAAGTTTAATTGCCTGCCAAAGCGGTGTGCCCCAAGAAACGGCCGTTGCCAACACCCCACCCCCTGTTAATACGGCCGTTCCCGCCACCACCACCCCACTGCCCGACCCCATCATCAACGACGAGCCGGCACCCGCCGAAACCGCCCCACCCGCTGCCACCGACACACCGCCAACCGAACTCACACCCGCGCCAACGCCCACCATCACCCCAATCCCCGAAAACCCCGTCAGCAGCATCAGCCTGGAACCGATCATCACCCGTGGTCTGATCCAGCCGCTCTACGTCACCCACGCCTTTGATGACCGGCTGTTCATTGTGGAGCAGGCAGGCATCATTCGCATCTTCCAAAATGGCGAACTGCTGCCCGACCTGTTTCTGGACATCATGGACCCCGTTGGCTCCAACAGCAACGAGCAAGGGCTGCTGGGACTGGCCTTCCACCCCAACTATCAGGAAAACGGCTATTTCTTTTTGAACTACACCGATACCAGCGGCAACACCAATATTGCCCGCTACCGCGTCAGCAGCAACCTCAACGTGGCCGATCCTGCCAGTGAGCAAATTCTGCTCACCATCCCGCAGCCTTACGCCAACCACAACGGCGGCATGATCGCCTTTGGGCCAGATGGCTACCTGTACGTGGGCATGGGTGATGGCGGCAGTCAAGGCGATCCGCAGGGCAATGGCCAAAACCGGGGCACGCTGCTGGGCAGCATCCTGCGGCTGGATGTGGACAGTGCCAATGGCAGCTACACCATCCCAGCCGATAATCCATTTGTGGACGACCCCAACGCCCGGCCAGAAGTGTGGGCTTACGGCTTGCGCAACCCGTGGCGCTTCAGCTTTGACAGGCTCAATGACGACCTGTTCATTGCCGATGTCGGCCAAAATGCCTGGGAAGAGGTAAGCTGGCAGGTGGGCGGCACCCCCGGCGGCCAAAATTTTGGCTGGAACCTCATGGAAGGCAACCATTGTTACATCGCTAACTGCAATCCGGCCGACTTCACCCCCGCCATTTTTGAATATGACCACAGCCTGGGCTGCTCCATCAGCGGTGGCTACATTTATCGGGGAGAGCAGTTCCCCAGCCTGTACGGTAACTACTTCGCGGCCGATTTTTGCAGCGGCACCATCTGGGGCGTCTTCCAGCAGCCAGACGGCCGTTGGGAATCCACCATTGTTCACCAGAGCGGCCTGCCCATCAACAGCTTTGGTGAAGACGTGAACGGCGAGCTGTATGTGGTGGCGCGTACCGGGCGAATTTTGCAGATACGGCCGTAACAAGCAGGCGCGTGTAAAAAACTCGCAAAGTGGTGCGAGGCACTGGCCAAACGGTTCCAACCCATTGAAACGCCTGCGGCCAGTGCCTTGCACCTGTGCAAATCCAATTCCATCATCAAAAGGAGTTCCATCATGACCCAATCTATCAACCATCGTCTATTCAGCCTGGCTGCCCTTTTTGGCATTCTCATTGTGGCGCTGACCATCGCCCGGTCGGTACAGGCAGGCTTTGTGCAAAACGAGAGCAATTATTGGAATATGGGCAACCTCACCTTACCCAGCAATGGCAACGGCAACCTCCAGCATCACACGCTGGTAAGCCCCAATCTAAAAACACCCAACAACGTAGTAGGCTTCAACGTCTACACCCCGCCCAGTTACAGCAGCGGCAGCCAATCCTACCCGGTGATCTATTTACTGCATGGCCTGAACGGTAATGAGTACAATTACTTTGGCGGCTTTAGCAACAGCACCTTTTTCAACAACGGCAGCGGCAGCCTGCCCAGCCTTATAGACAACAGCCTTGCACCCGAAGCGATTATTGTCTTTGTCAACGGCGGGGCACGCAGTTTTTACGACGATTGGAACGACAGCACGGGCAGCGGCCCCAGCTCCAGCTTCCCCATTCTGTCAGAGTCGGTCATTATGGAGGATGTCATTCCTTTTGTGGACGCCAACTTCCGCACCATTGCCAACCGAAACGGCCGTGCCATCGAAGGCTTCTCCATGGGCGGGCGCGGGGCCATCAAGCTCGCCTTCAGCTACCCCGATATGTTTTGCTCCACTATTGCCTATGCCGGAGCCGCTTTTGAAGAAATCCCCAGCTCTGCCGGAACGGACCACCCCCGATTTGGCCCACTTGACCCTGAGTAACCGCATCTCGACCATTACCGCCAACAACGCCGCCAGCATCCGGGCCAACGGATTACAAATTCGCCTGGTCGATGGCGCGGGAGATGGGGCAGCAGGGCAGGGCTGCGGCAGTCCAACATTAAGCCCTCAGCTCACCAGCCTGAACATTGCCCATGAGTTTGTTCCCAGCCAGAGCGGCGTTACTTCCCACAGCTGGTCGCAATATCATCAGGCAACCGGCGCATATGGGCTAAACTTCCACTTTCAATGCTTTGCCGCTGCTGCCAGCGTTATCCCCGCCCCCATTATTTTGGGCGGTGTTGATGAATTCACCTATTTGCCATTTGTGGTGAAACCGGCTCCTGATCTGCCGGTTGACCCAATCTCTTGTAATTGATAGTTTGTCGGTCAAATTTTGAAACTTGACCCATGATTGAGGAGTGATGTATGAATAAGCAGCTATATCGGAAGCATTTGGTTTTGTTAGCCGGTTTATTTTTGATTGTGACAGGCTGGTTGGGAGGTACGGCCGTTTCCGCCCAACCAGAAACTCCCAACGGCGGCGTCAGCCTCACCGTTCAACCCGTCGCCAGCGGTTACAACCGGCCGGTAGACATCGCCAACGCCGGGGACGACCGCCTCTTCATTGTGGAACAGGATGGCCTCATCCGCATCATCGACGCCAGCGGCAGCAAGTTAGAGACACCGTTTCTGGACATCAGCAGCCTGGTAGACAGCGCCACCAACCCGGAACGCGGGCTGTTGGGGCTGGCATTTCACCCCGATTACCCCAATACGCCTTATTTCTATGTGAACTATACGGCCGTATCTGGCGGCGACACCGTTATTGCCCGCTACACCGTCAGCAGCGACCCCAACCTGGCCGACCCTAACAGCGCCGCTGAAATCCTGCGCATCGACCAGCCAGCAGCCAACCACAACGGCGGCGATCTCGCCTTTGGCCCAGATGGCTACCTCTACATCCCCACCGGCGACGGCGGCAGCGGCAACGACCCCTGGGGAGAAGTTGGCAACGGCCAAAACAGGCAAACGCTGCTGGGCAAAATCTTGCGGATCGATGTGGACGGCGGATTCCCTTACGCCATCCCGGCCGATAATCCCTTTGTTGGGGATGGCACCACGCTAGATGAGATATGGGCCTTGGGGCTGCGCAACCCGTGGCGCATCAGCTTCGATCGGGAAACGGGAGATTTATACATTGCCGATGTGGGGCAAAATGCCTGGGAAGAGGTTAACTTTCAGCCCGCCAGCAGCACGGGCGGCGAAAATTACGGCTGGCGCTGCTATGAAGGTACCCATGAGGCCCAAAACTACAATGCAGACGAATGTAACGGTAGCTATGTGTTCCCTTTTGTAGAATATCCGCACGGATTTGGCATTGGTCAAGGTAATTCAATCACGGGTGGCTTTGTTTACCGGGGGAATGACTTCCCGGCGCTCAACGGCATCTACATTTATGCTGATTATGTCAGCAGCAACTTTTGGCTGGCGCAAAACAGCGGCAGTTGGAGCATCACGCCGCTGGGCGGCATTGGCGTTAACAACCCCAGCACCTTCGGCGAGGGGTGCAGCGGCGAGCTGTACGTCGCCAGCCACGGCGGCATCATCTACCAGATTCAGGCCAGCGGCAGCGCCAAACCAGCCGGAACCGCCCTGGACCATTTTGTCTATCTACCGCTGGTGATGAGCAGCACCGTCTTGACCTGCTCAGGTTGAACCCGTAGCCGTGGTTTCTTACCGCGCAGCAAAATCGCGGTAAGAAACCGCGGCTACAACTGCGCTACGGCCGTTCCACCAACGGCAAGAAAAGATTTTCCACATTCACGGTAATGGCTGGCCCAACGGCCGTATCCACCCCCCACACAAAGGCATCCACCGTCAACGTCGGCGTGAAGACGCCATTCACCAGATACGGTACGGTAAACGTATCGCTGCTGTGAACGGCCGTTCGCCCATCGCCAAAATCCCAGCTGTAATTTACCGGAATGCCGCCCGTAATAGTGGTGGTATTGCTGAAAACGGCCGTTTCCGGGAAGTTCAGGAGCGTCGGGTTGACGTCAAAATTGGCGGAAACACCGCCGCCATCAAAACCAAACGGCGTAAACATCGGCCCGGCAAAGCAGGGGTACGTTTCCGGGGTTGGCTCGCCACTGACCGTCCAGCAGAAACGGCCGTTCCCATCCTCCACTTCCGGTATGCGGTCGGTGGTCGATTGCGGCACGTACCACAGCACCAGGTTGGCATTGGCAATTGGCTCATCGTTCACATACCGATCCGGCCCCTGCTGATGGTCGGCATTGCAGCAGGTGCTGGAGCCAAAGCTGGGCAGATCAGTGTCTCCTTCCTCTGGCTTGTGCAGCGTTATGTAAACAAACGGCGCGTCGTCCTTGCCCCCATCGTCAAACTGCCCCAGCCCTGGTTCGATGTAGAAGCCCGCGCCGCCCGCGTCCATCACCAACCAGGCGGCGTTATTGTCGTTGTGCTGATGTGGCCCATAACCTGCCGATTCGTACGGTGTGCGATACGTTTCAGTCTGCTGGAACAGCCACTGTTGATTCTCCCAAATGGCAAAATTGTCATTCTCGTCGCCGTCCACAGCGATGTCTATGCGTACCACGGGGCGGTAGACCGGCTGCTGCATGGCGGGATCATCGCCACAGCCCCGTCCGTACGCGCCAACAACGACCCGGAAACGGCCGTCCACAAAAAACTGGTACCGCTGATCATACCGGTAATTACACGCCGCCCCCCACTGCTCCATGCGGAAATCCTGCACCACCTCAAAGCCCACCACAGTGCTGCCGTCCAGCAAGTCGTGCACCCCTGTTTCGCCGTACGCCGGAATGGGGAAGCCACCGCCGCTGCCGCCGCAGCCGGTCACATCCACAAAGCCAGGAAATTGATATTCACCATTGTAATCGACGTGCCACTCTGGCAGCGAAGCGCTGGTGAGAACAGTACGCCCCTGGTAGGTGACGTTGTAAACGCGCAAGCCATCGGTGCCGGTCGTTTCGTAGCTCAACGCCCAACCATCCCTGCCAACGCTGCCGGGAGCGGGACAAAAGCCCCCTTCTGGCTGGTAAGGTATGGTGCTGCCATCGTCGGCCACGGTGGTCCAACGAAGCCCCGCCACCGTTTCCGTGGTCAGATCAACAATCGCCCAGAGGATGCGGTTGCCCAGGCGGAAGGTCGGCCCCGCGCAGAGATGCCCCTGGTCGCAGGCGGTGCCGCGCAGCCCGGCAGCCACGGGAGCCATATCCGCCTGGGTTGGCTGGAAGCCCAGCGCGGCAATGACGCCAGGATCGTTGAAGGCCAGCGCCAGGGCGCGGTTGGCCAGCCGCTGGTTGATGCCGGGCTGCATGTTGGGCTGGTGCAGCACATCGCGCACCACGCCCGCGTCGGTATCAACAACGGCCGTTACCGTCCCGTTCGCCTCAAAGTTATAAATTTCTACCTGGTAGCAAACGGCCGTTGCACAAGCCGCGCTCGCCTGGGTAAACTGCTGCCCCATGCGGCGCACGCCAAACACCTCGCTGCGCTGCCCGTTGGTCAGCTGCTGCACGCGGGCATCGGCCAGGGCCAGCGCCTGGGCGTCTTGCTGCTCACTGGTGATGGCGGTATCTAACGGCAGCGGCGCGCTTTTACCCCGCACGGAAACGGCCGTTTGCCCCAATTCCCACACCAGCAAAAGCAGCGTCACCCCAAAGATGATCCACAACAACACCAATCCTCGCTCCAATTGCTTTTTTCTCTGTGTCCTTTGTGGCTTAATTGGCTTATCCAAGTTTCACCTTCACAATGCCATTTTCCAGTTTGATGGGGTACTTTTTGAGGCGGTAATTTTCATCTTCGGGCCAGAGGATACGGCCGTTGCGCACATCCCAGCAATAGTTATGATCCGGGCAGGTCACTTTATACCGGCTGATCCACCCTTTGCCAAAATCGGCCGCCGCGTGGGGACATTCCGCCGAGAACGCGTACAGCGTACCGTCCCAGCGAGTAAGAATAATTTTGTGGCCATTGAGAGAAACGGCCGTCATCTGATCGGCCTGCACGGTGTCGGCGGCAACGGTGGTGAAGTAACCCTCGGCGTCCGGGGTGGCTTTGGAGCGAAAAAGGTTCATGGGGGTTTTATACAACAAGGGGAAGTAATTGGGTAATTGATCAAAAATTACCCAATTACTCAACTGGATCGGGTTCAGCCATAAGCGCCTCAATGGCGGCTACGGCTGCCAAATCAGAGCCACGGGTAAATTCGCCGATATGTTGGTAGCGGATACGGCCGTACTTGTCAATCAAATACGTTGTTGGCCAAAAGCGCTGGTTATAGGCACGCCAGGTCAGCCGGTCATTGTCGATAGCCACCGGGTAGGTGATCTCGTATCGCTCCAGAGCGTCACGCACGTTGTCCACCTCGCGCTCGTAGGCAAATTCTGGATAATGAATGCTGATAACCGTAAAATCATCCCCTTCGTACCGTGATTGCCATTCCTTGACCCAAGGAATCGTCCGTTGACAATTAATTCAGCCAAAGGTCCAGAACTCAAGCAGCACCACCTTGCCTCGCTGCGCCGCCAGCGTCACTGGGTCATCGCTGTTGAGCCAGACGTCATTTCTAAACTCGGGCGCTTCGCCCATGTCGGATAAATCGACCACAATCTCACCTCGTGTGGGCGGCACCTCTGTGCCGCTGCTGGTTTTTTCGGCAGCAGAAGTCATGCAGGCTGTTATAGCAAGAATTAGTGTGAGGAAAACGGCCGTTCCCCAAAAAATCTGTCTTCGCCCCATTTATCACCTCCAGAGGAGTGTTCAGTAAACAGTAAACAGTATTCAGTTACTGACCCACTGATTACCGATTACCGTCCCACTCTACGCCAGACAGCTTAAAAGGGGCTTACAAAAAGCTTACCCGATCAATCTTCACCCACCTTTTACAAAAAATTTGCGCTCAAGGGACACAAAATTAAGAAAAGTCAGCTAGATCGTAATAAAACCTGCTATACTTTTTTATAAACCGCCATCAAAACACCCTTGCGTTTTACCCACTGCGGTTTTCTTAAAAGAGAGGTTGCAGTCTGTCATAACCTTCCTGTTCATACTATACCGAACACGGCTATAAACTGATATTTTGAAAAGGGGACTGGAAATTAGAGATTAACCAGTTTCCACTCTCTAATCTCCAAAAAAACGCTAGTTTATGCCCTGTGAAAGTATATCTAGGCCAGCCAGAGGATGCAGCGTTGAACGAACAACCATCAATTACCCAGATTCAAACGAATATCCGACAGCTCCGAGACCTGATAGATAATCTCGGCAGCACCGTCAATCAACAGCACCAAACCCTCATCACCACCCGCGCCGAAATTGCCCAACGCTCGGCTGCCCAATCCAGCGACGAATTGGCCCGCCTGCTGGTCCATGTGCGGCGCAACCTGGAAGATTTGGAGCGCCGTTTTGAAGCGCAGCAAAAAGAGCAGGAGCAGCTGCAAGCCCTGCAGCAGATCAGCGGCGTCATCAACTCCTCGCTGAACCTGAACGAGGTGTTGGGCTTTGTGATGGATTCCATCATCGACCTGACCAAGGCAGAACGAGCCATCTTGCTGCTAAAAGATGAACAAACGGGTGAGCAGGAAGTGCAGCTGTACCGCAACGTGGATCGCGAAACCATTGAAAAATCTTCCACCTTTGAAATTAGCCGCAGCATTGTGCGCACCGTGGCCGAAACGGGCGAACCGGTAGTAACGATGAACGCCCAATCCGACAGTCGCTTTGCCGCCCAGGAAAGCATCATCAGCTACAACCTGCGCTCCATTTTGTGCGTTCCGCTCAAAATCAAGGATGAGATCACGGGCGTCATTTATGCCGACAACCGCATTGCGGCGGGTGTGTTTGGCAATACCGACCGGGATTTGCTGGCCTCCTTTGCCAATCAGGCCGCCATTGCCATCGACAATGCCCGTCTGTTCCGCCAGACACAGGACGACCTGATTGAGATTACTGAAATGCGTGATTTGATGGACAACGTGTTTGCTTCCATCGCCAGCGGTGTCATTACAATTGATGATGAGGAGCGGATTGCCCTGTACAATCGGGCGGCAGAAAGAATATTGGGCTTCCCGGATACGGCCGTTCTCCACGAAACATACAAAACAGCCATGCAAACCCTCGGCCTGCCCGTCGAGCCGCTCATCCACGATGTCTGGATCAACGGTGGGGCACACAACACCGAAGTGGATGTCATCGTCAACAAGCGGCCGGGCATGACTTCGCTCAACCTCACCCTTACCCCCCTGCGCGACTACGGCCAGGAGATGCTGGGTGTGGCCATGGTGCTGGACGACGTGACCGAAAAGAAGCGCCTGGAAAGCGTACGCCGCTACCTGCCCCCCGCTCTGGTAGACCAGATTCGCGACCTCGACGCCGCCCAACGGCCGCAGCGCAGCATCATGAGCGTCATGTTTGCCGACGTGCGCGGCTACAGCACCTTCAGCGAACACGTCGATCCGGAAAAGCTGATCCAGATTATCAACGGCTACTTCACCGAATTTGTCTACGCCATCAACGAATATGAAGGACTCACCGACAAATTCATGGGGGATGCGGTGATGGCCCTGTACAACACCCCGCTCAACCCGCAAGAAAACCACGCCGAGCGGGCTATCCGCACCGCACTGATGATTCGCCAAAAAATGCAGCGCTACCTGGCAGAACTGCCGGAAGAGCGGCGGCTCCATTTTGGCATTGGTATTCACACGGGCGAAGCGGTGGCGGGAAACGTCGGCAGCAGCCTGCGCAAGGATTACTCGGCCATCGGCGATGCGGTGAACCTCTCCAAGCGCATCCAGGAAAACGCCCAGGCCGACGAAATTCTGATCAGCAGCAGCACCTACGAACAGGTGAAAAAGTGGGTTCAGGCGGAGCCGCTGGAGCCAATGAAGGTCAAAGGCCGCCAAACGCCGGAACTCATTTACCGATTGGTGGGGGATTTAGTTGGGTAAGTTAATCTAATTGAATTTTTAACGCTCTTCTCAATTTGGGGAGGGCGTTTTTTTGTAGGCGAGCAACGGCCGTTTACCCTCCAGCCGTTACCGATTCCAGCGTCTCACTAATCCAACTATTCAAGCTCTTGTTGGCGCTACGTGCCTTCACGCTGATTTTGCGATGCAACTCCGGGTCCAGACGAATGCTAAACTTGCCAGAATATGGTTTTTCTGGCGATTCACCCCGTTCCGCACAAAAAGCCAGATAATCTTCAACGGACTCTTCAAAAGCCTGCTTCAACCCCGCCACAGATTCTCCCTCAAAGGTAATCACATCTCGCAAGTTGATCACCTCACCATGAAAGATTTCTGCCTCATCATCAAACTCGACCTTTGCCACATATCCTTTATATTCCATCATAATGTTACTCCCGCTTCCTGGAGAAATCTTCTCACGGATTTAACAGCACCTTTGTTCGTTTCGGGGCGTGGATGGGGCCGGTGAAACACAGCCCGCACATCGTTGAGCGCCACACGAACCCTTGATCCACTTCCCTCCGAAATTTCTGCGCCAAGCACTGCAAACAAAGCCTCAATATCTCGCCAGGCAATAATGTGTTCAACCCTCAACGACATCCATAATTTTAACATAACGTAGCTCATACAATTCGATCCCGCCGGGTCGGCTCTCTACCTTTGTCGCACCATCTGGCCTGAAGCCAAACTGCTCATAAAAGTGAATGGCTCGCTCGTTCCCGGCCAGCACCCATAGCGATACGGACTCGTAACCTTGTTTTTCCAGCCGGGCAAAACCTTCTTTCATGAGGGCCGCGCCAAAGCCTTTGCCCCACCGGTCTGGCAGCAGGTAGATGGCGAAAATTTCGCCAGTCTTGTCTTGATCTAAATCTTCGTCGCGGCAACGGCCGTATGAAACAAACCCCACCACCTGCACATCATCTTCATACACGGGAACAATATTTGCCGGGTCAGCAAGAATATTTTGCCACTGCGTGATGCGCCGCTCGACCGAAAGATTGTCCAAAAAATCATCCGGCAAAAGGCCACGATAAGCACCTTGCCACGATTGCACGTGAACGGCCGCAATTTGTTGCGCATCTTCCACTGTTGCCACCCGGATTATCATATTCACTCTCCACCAAGCCACTTTGCCACGTCAGAAGTCCAATCAGAGTCATTATCCTCATCAAATAACGCTTCCACGCTTTTTATCCACCCCGCTGATAAACCATTGAGTGCTTCATCTTTGCTGGCCACCCAACGTGACGTAGCTCCGCGCCATTGAGTCTGCCGCACCCGTCGGCTTTCATCCAGCCAGTAACGATTCCCCGGCTGACCACTGGCGTATTCCCCAACCAGCCACAATTTTAAGCGCTGCCCATCGATCACAACATTATCCCATCCGTGAGATATAAGCTCTGCTTGGCCCAGAACGGTACAAGACCCATCGTCTATTTGGGTGAACGATACCTTGGCACCTTCGAAAAAAGGCATCGTTACCACGAGGGGGTAATTGCCGTACCTGGGGCGGGCGTTGCCTGAAATAGTTTCTGTGAAAATATCTTCATCAACCTGGCAAATCATTTGGTTATCCACAAACTTTACCTGAACGGGCGCACCATCATTTGTGTCAAAAAGGTACGAGTGGGCCGGATAGCCAACTGCATTGTAGAAGGAAAATTTGTGGCGAAACCTGGCCGTGCCGTAGATGATGTGTAGAGTGGTTGTAAAGATGTTGGGGGGGGAGGATACGGCCGTAATCCGCCGCAAGAAACCGACCTTCTTTCCTTCAACAAAAAATGATTCCCAAACCTCACCCAGCAAACCTGTTCTCATTCAACTGTTCAATCCCTTGCCCTATCAGCCAATATTCAGGTGAAGTCCGATGAAAGCGCGCCAATGTATGCGATGCCGCGCTTTGGATCGCGGAACTGCCGCAAACGATGCAGCGCAATGCGAAAGCCCTGCGCTTCCCAAAATGCCAGAGCTTGTGGATTATCTCGTCGCACATTGAGTTCTATCAATTCAACGCCGAGCTGATCCAATTCTGCCAAAACAGCTTTCACCATTGCAGAGCCATGACCGCTGCGGCGAACCTCTGGCAGCACAAAAAAGTCTTCAATCAGGGCTGAATGCTTTGCCTCATTTATTACGAAAGCGACAAAACCTATTTTACGGCCGTCTACAACTGCCCAAAACAAACGCAACCCATCATCTCCAAAAGGGAACCGCTCCTGAAAATATGCCACTTGGCTTTCCTGGTTTTTGACGACATCACTGCGCGGCATTATCTCTTGCCAGTACGTCTCAACCATTTGGCGAAAGTCGCGAATATCTGTGAGATTTACTCTTTCGAGGTTCATGGTGAAAGCACCTCTGTGGTTTCTCTGTGAAACTCTGTAATCCTCCGTGTTCCTGCTTTTTGGGATCAATCCTGGAGTTCAGCTTCGGTTCTCCTTGCGAATGACCAGCTTCAGTCCCGACCAGGTGGCATCAACGGCGCACACCTTTACATCGACCAATCCCAGCGGCAGAATCACTTCCCGAATCACGTCTTCGGTAACGTCTGTGGGTACCTTCGACGCTTTTTTAGGCCAGGAGACCCAAATCATGCCATCTTGCTTGATGCGGTCCATGAACGTTTCGATGCTGGCAGCTAAATCCACCCGGCTGGTGGTGAAAAAATGAATCATGTCCAGCTCGTTTGTCAGGCAGTGCAAAATTTGTACCCTATCCGGCAGCGGCGCAACCAATTCCGCGTAGTTTGTGGGCGGATTTTTGGCATACAGCCGGAAGCCTGGTTTGATACCTAACTTTTTGACGAGGGGTGTACCTGAATAACCTGCCATCACTGTACCTGCTTGTTGAGATTTGCTTGATTACCAACAACTTGTTTGCGTACGCCAGATTATACTCTGACTAACCGGTTTTTACGGCCGTTCCCCCATTCCCGCCATCTCAGTTATAATCAAACCATCATGGAAGTACAGTTTGCTGTTGCCAAAATTGGCAAATACGCCACCAGCGAAAGTGGCGATACCCTGGAGATGATCGAACGGCCGCACGGTGGCCTCTCTTTTGTGCTGGTAGATGGCCAGCGCAGCGGTAAATCGGCCAAGGCGATCAGCAACCTGGTGGCCCGCAAAGCGATCCAGCTGCTCAGCGAAGGGGTGCGCGACGGAGCGGCCGCCCGTGCCGCCCACGATTACCTCTACACCCAGCGCGGCGGCAAGGTCAGCGCCACCCTCAACATGCTTTCCGTGGATATGGAAACCAAAACCTTTGTCATCTCGCGCAACAACGATTCGCCCGTCATCGTATACACGGCCAGCGACGGGCTTTATTTGCTCGATGAGCCGTCCCGCTGCGTAGGGGTTCACCGCAACACCAAGCCGGTCATTACCGAACTGCCCATCTTGCCCGGCACCATTCTGATAATCTTCACTGATGGGCTGCGCCATGCGGGCAGCCTGAGCGGCAACAGCAGCTACGATCCCATCGCCGCCACCCAGCGCATGATCTGCGACGAAGGCATCACCGAAGCCCGTCCCCTGGCCGATACGCTGCTGGCCGAAGCAAATGCCAAAGATAACGGCCGTCCCCGCGACGATATCAGCGTCCTGGTCGTTTCTGTACAATCTGGCGCACAAAAAGATGGCGTGCGCCGGATGGATGTCTCTCTACCAATTTGACTTTTGTTCAAGGATGGTTTTTTTTGACGCAAAGACCGCAAAGTTTTTCAAGTGGCAAAGCATTTCTCTTTATTTCCTTTGTTTCTTTGCGCCTTTGCGTCAAATTTTTCGATGATTAGGGATTTTATGCCTGATCCGGACCCAGTTAACAGGAAGACCCTGCGCGTAGCCGTGGTCGGCCCGTGCTCTTCGGGCAAAAGCACCCTCACCAACGCGCTCAAGGCGGCTGGCTACGAAGCGCGTCATCCCGCCCAAGAACATTCCTACGTGGCCAACATGTGGCAGCGCATCACCCAGCCCGACGTGCTGGTCTACCTGGACGTGGATTACGCCAACATGCGTGCCCGCCGTCCCCTGACAGACGGCGGCCCACAGCGGCTGGCCGAGCAGCAGCACCGGCTGCGCCACGCCCGCGAAAACTGCGATTTTTATCTGGATACGAGTGGGTTGAATGTGGCTGAGGTGGAAACGGCCGTGTTCAACTTCCTCTCTACTTTACATGACTAAACCTCCCGCAGGCTTCACCCAAGAAGTTGGTATTGAACGGAACCTGCGGGAGGTTGGGTCTTTAGACACAGCCGCCCCCCCCTGCTACAATCCCGCCCATGATTTATGTAGACATTTCTGCGGCCGTACATGCCCGCGCCGGTCTGGGACGGTACAGCGAAAAGCTGGCGCAAGAACTGATTGCCGCCCAACCAGAGCGATTTGCCCTTTTTTACAACCAGGGAAAAGACGGCCGTTTCCCCCCATCACTCCCCACCAACATTCCCCAAAAATCGGTGCAGTGGGGCTACAAGCCATGGCGCATGGCCGTGCTGCTGGGGCAGTACGGCCGCATCGGCTTCAACCGGCTGGTGCCCGGCGCCGAGCTGTTCCACAGCACCGAGCATCTACTGCTGCCCCTGCGCGGCGTGCCTACCGTGCTCACCGTACACGATCTCATTCCCAAACTGTTCCCCGCCTACCACAAAAAGCTCAACTACTGGTACCTGAACCTGGCCATGCCGCTCTACTGCCGCCGCGCCGACGCCATCGTCGCCGTTTCGCAGGCAACCCGGCAAGATATCGTCACCCATTTTGGCATCGACCCGGCTAAGATTCACGTTGTGTACGAGGCACCGGCTTCCCATTTTCAACCTGTGTCCCCGGCCAGGGTAACCCAAATTAAACAGACATACGATTTGCCCGACCGGTACCTTGTTCATCTCAGCACCATCGAGCCGCGTAAAAATCTCAACCGCCTGCTCGATGCCCTCAAAACGCTCCGCGCCTTCTTCCCAAACCTCTCCCTCGTCCTGGCTGGGGGCAAGGGTTGGCTCTACGACGATTTTTTCGCCAAAATTGAAGCCGACGGGTTGCAAAACGCCGTGCAGATGCTGGGCTGGGTGCCGGACGAAGATTTGCCGGCTGTGCTGGCTGGAGCGGCTTTGGGCGTGCAGCCCAGTTTGTATGAAGGGTTTGGCCTACCCATTTTGGAACAGATGGCCTCCGGGCAGGTGATTGCGGCCAGCAACACTGGCCCTCACCCAGAAATTGGTGGGGAAGCGGCGGCTTATTTTGATCCAAGGAATGTGGAGGAGATGACGGCCGTAATCCACCGCCTGCTCACCGACAACGAAGAATACACCCACCGCCAGCAGCTTGGCCTAGCTCAGGTGCAAAAATTCAGCTGGGCACGCGCGGCGCGGGAAACCATTGCGATTTATGACCAATTACTCCAAAAATAGAAGATTAGGGATTAGCGATTGGAGATTAAATGCGTTCAATCTCCAATCGCTAATCTCCAATCTCTCCCTCCTGTTGATTCCCCTTCTGTACATCATCACCCTGGCGCAGTCGCCGGTGCTGGGTGACCCTAGCGAGTACACTTTTGTGGCCAACATGCTGGGCATTGCCCATCCGCCGGGCTACGCCTTCATCACCCTGCTGGGCAAGCTTTTCCAGACCATCGTGCCCATTGGCACCATTACCTGGCGGATGCATTTGTTAGCGGCCGTTTCTGCTTCGCTGGCAGCCTGGTTTGTGTTTGGCATCATTCGCACCATTGCCAGAAAAGTTGAACTTCTGGAAGAAGTTCAACTTTTAGGCACGTTGGCTGCTTTGTTTGGGGCGTTTGGGGTGGGAACGGCCGTTAACCACTGGCAGCATGCCAACCACGCCAACCCCCACATCCTCACGGCCACCTTCATGGCCGCCAATTTGTATTTTCTAACCAGATGGTGGGCTGTAGGGGCGAATCGCGATTCGCCCCTACTTTACGCCCTCTGCCTCTCCGCCGGGCTGGGCGTGACGCACCACCCACTCACCGTCTTTGGCTTTCCGGCGTATGCGATTTTTATTTTGAGCATTTGGCTTAATAAAGAGATTGGAGATTGGAGGGGCGTTCTGCGAACGCAGGAGACTGGGGAAACACGCCTCAATCTCCAATCTCTCATCTCCAATCTCCTTCGTTTAATTCAGCACAACTGGCAAAGCGCCTTAAAAATGGTCGGCTTTGCCGTGCTGGGGCTGTCCATCTGGCTCTACTACCCCATTCGCAGCCCGATGGACCCCGGCTTTGGCCCCACTACCATGAACACGTTGAACGGCTTCCTGGATCACGTCCTGGCCCGCGGCCTCAGCGACACCTTGCCCTACGTCAGCCTGGCCGACCAGCCCAACCGCGCCCGCGTCTTCTGGAGCCTGCTGCGCCTGCAATTTACCTGGCCGGTGATTCTGCTGGCCATTTTCGGCCTGTTTTTCCCCTTTTTTGACCCAAAATCAACGGTGCGCCGTCCCGTCAGCCTCTACGCCCTTGCTTTCCTGGGCACCTACGCTTTTGTCATCAGCCTGCGGGCGCAGGACACAATGGCCTACCTGATTGGCCCGTTTTTGATTGTGGGGCTGTTGGCCGGGCTGGGCCTGCTCTGGTTATTGCAAATTTTGGTGCCACTAGAAAAATCCGCAGATTTCGCAGATTATTGCAGATTTTTTATCTCTCCGCGCCTCCGCGCCTTTGCGTTGATCATTTTCTTCGTCGCCGGGCCGGTTTGGCAGGTGTGGCAAAACTTCCCCCGCGTCTCCCTGCGAAATTACGATGAAGGGCAGCAGGTGATTGAAGCGGTGGCGCATTGGGCCGACGCGCAAGAACCGGGGGCGGTGCTGCTGAGCGATTGGGAGCGGATGACGCCGCTCTGGTATGAACGTTATGTCAATGGCAACTGGCCAGAAACGGCCGTTGTCACCCCCCAACTTGTTGCCGCAGGCACGGCAAACCCGTGGCTGGACGCCATTTTTGCCAATTTGCCCACTGGCCCGGTCTACCTGAGCAACTATCGCCCTGGGCCGCTGGCAGGAACTGAGTTTAGGTTACGGCCGTCTGGCCTCTTTTACCAGGTGGTAGAACCGGGCGATCTTTCTGTGCCGCATGGGATGACGTTGGTAACGGCCGCTTCGGCAGGCTCAGTACAAGCCGCTGCCAACGAGATCGAAGTGGTGGCCTACAAGCTGCCTGAACACCACGTCACCGCAGGCGATTTTGTGCCGCTCACCCTGGCGATGCGCGCCCCCAGCGGCACCAGCAACTACTACGTCCCCGTGCTGCACATCGGTGAGCTGCGCTACGAATTCACCACCGACAGCCATCTCATCACCCCCAACTGGTGGGCGGGCGAGGTGATCATCGAGCGGTTCGACTTTGCCCTACCGCACAATCTGTCTGCCGGCGTTTACCCGCTGCGGCTCACCCTGAAAAACCTCAGCCAAAACGAGGAAATCGACCCCGATTTATCGCTGGGTCTGCTGAGCGTCACAGCGCAAGATAGGCCACCAGCCACCGACCATTTGCTGGCCAACTTCCGGCAGCGGGTCGGGTTGGTTGGGGCAGCGGTTCGGGCAAACGGCACCCGCGCCACCGCCCCCTGGACGCCGGTAGCCATGCTCACCGCCCAGCCGGGCGACATCGTCAACGTGACGCTGACGTGGGAAACGCTGGCCAAGGCGGAAGAAAGCTACACTATCTTTGTCCACCTCATCGACGCAGCCAACGTGCCGTACGTCTTTCTGGATTACACCCCACTGGGCGGCTCCGCCCCGACGCATCTGTGGATTCCTAAATGGCTCCCCGGCCAACGCTTCATCGACCCATACCGCCTGCCCATCCCCGCCGACCTGCCGCCCGGCACCTACTACATCGAGGTCGGTCTTTACGAAATGGTCAGCGGCCGTCGCCTGCACATCTCGGATGAGGCGGGGAATTTGAACGGCGACCGGTACATTTTAGGGTCGATTGAAATAGATGAGTAATTGCGCCTTATCTGCCAGATTACTGAAAAATGCGCAAGAAATAATCCAGGTTCTTTAAGAATTCAGGGGGTTGACACCATTTGTCGGGGCGACCCTGATGATCGCCCTCGACTGGGCGGGCATAAGACCCGCCCCTACATTAGGTCAAAATCTGTGTCCATCTGTGCTCATCTGTGTCCTATTTTTCTTTCTCCGGCAGGCTGCTAGATTCGCAAATAAGGTTCTCTGAGGAATTCTGTGGTCAACCGCAGACCCACAGAATTCTCGCTCTGAAATGAGCAAAAGATGGCAAGCCAAAAGCAAGGCGCTTGATTAGCCGAATCTTGTTGTTCATTCCTTCAACAAAACCGCTGG
>JBGTCV010000118.1:0-13816 GCA_041748655.1 Promineifilaceae bacterium (SeqCode)
CGATTATTTTGACCAACGCCGCAAAGATGTGAAGGTCAATGTTTTGACCAAACAGTTGGAAAGACTGGGTTATGCTGTCCAACTGGAGCCCATCAAGTCTCAGTTGGTACCTGCCTGACCCACTTTTATTTTCGAAGGAGATCAAAATGAGCGACGAACGTAAAATGATTTTAACTATGCTGGCCGAAGGCAAAATTTCGGCAGAAGAAGCCAATGTGCTGCTGGATGCGCTGGCCATCAGCGAACCCAAGCCGGTGCCGCCGGTACCGCCTATGCCGCCTAAAGTCTTTACCCCGCCCACCTTTACCACCCATGTACACGGGGGACACCAGGAAGAACGGCGACACAACCATCTTCACGTGACGCCCCAATTTGTGGAGGCAATGGCCCAGGTGGGCCTGAAAGATTTGAGCGAAGAGGAACTGTGGCAGCTGCAAATTCACCACGTGCGGCCTGGGTACGTCAAGCAGCTGCAAGAGGCTGGCCTGACCGATCTCTCCGTAGACGACATCGTGCAGATGGCCATTCATCGCGTGCGCCCCGAGCTGATTGTAGAAGTGCGCAGCCTGGGATTGTCTCATCATTTGTCTGTGGATGACGTGGTGCAGCTGGGCGTGCACAACGTGCGCCCTGAATACCTGCGCCAGGTACAGGCGCTGGGCCTGACCGATCTTACTGTGGACGACATCGTGCAGCTCAGCATTCACCACGTGCGGCCAGACATGATCCAGGAAATCCGCGAGCTGGGGCTGGATGATTTAACCGTGGACGACGTGGTGCAGTTAGGCATTCACCACGTACGGCCGAGTCTCGTGCGCGAAGTGCGTAACCTGGGCCTCACCGACCTGACCCTCGACCAGATTGTGCAGCTGGGCATGCACAATATCCGCCCCGACCTCATCCAGCAGCTGCAAGCCACCGGCCTGGGGCCGTTTAACCTGGACGCGATCATCAACATGGGCATTCACAACGTGTCGGCCGAATTCATCAAAACGGTACACAGCCTGGGCCTGCCCGATCTGGATGCTGAACAGCTGGTCCACATGCGCATTCATGGGGTTGACGCCCACTATGCCGCAGCCATTATGGACCTGCACCTGCCCGACATCACGGCTGATTCACTCGTCACCATGCGTATTCACGGCGTACGGCCGCAGTTTGCCCAGAAGATGCAGGAAATCATCGGCAAATCGCTGACGGCCGACGACCTGATCGCCCTGCAAATCCACGGCGTCTCCACCAAATTTGCCGGGCGCATGAAAGAAAAGATGGGCGATGCGCTGACGGCCGATCAGCTGGTTGATAGGGTGATTCACGGCACACCGGAAGAGGCCTGGTGAACGATAATCGGTGAACGGTGGTCGGTAATCGGTGAACGGTGAACAGTAAACGGATAACGGATTACCGTACGCGAAGCGGTCGCGAAGCGACATTACGGATTACCGATTACCGTCAAAACAGTTTCGTTTTTGTGCAGCTTAAGCAGGGGAGAAGTTTTGCTGCTTTCGTCGAGGGGGAGACGGCCGTTTTCCCACAAAAGCAGCCGCTGCGACGTGAGTAAATAAATGGGGGCATCGTAGGGATTGGGCACGGCGGCGACGAGATCGCCGATGCGGGCAATGAGAGATTTGCCCTTATCGTTCTCTCTGGGCGGCTGGGCTACCCAATTGGCCAGGAGCATACGGCCGTAACCATCCTCCGTAAAGAGCAGCACAGGGTCGCTGGGTTGGCAGAGAACGGCCGTTTCCACCCGATCTCCCTTGGCCACATTCATCAGCTGGGTGCCGGAGCCGCGCAGCTGGCCAACGGTGGTGCGCAGCCCTTTACCGCCACGACTGAGCAGCAGCAGCGTGTCTGCCTCAGCCACACCCCCAGGCGCACCCGCAGGCGCACCGTCGGCAAAAATGGGCACGCCGGGCAGCGGATTGTCGAACAGCAGCGGCATGGGGGCTTCGATGCTTTCGATCATGACGCGAGTGGGATACGGTCGTGCCAACCCGGCCGAAGTTACCAGCAGCAGCTTCTCCTGCATTTTTATTTCGCGCCAGCGAGCAACCGTACACAACACCTCTCGTTCACCCAGCTGGAACACCTGGCGCAGCGATATGCGGGCCATCTGCTGCTCTGCCAGCTGGCGCGGCGTCAGCAGCAAAAAGCGGTAGGTGGAGGTAAGAATCAGCAGCTGTTCATCCCAATCGGCCGTGATAGCGCGTTGGCCGTTCTGCGGCAGGCCCAATTCTTCAAGGGGAGAATCCACAGATTGCGCAGATTCTTCCTCAAAATCTCTCTGCTCTCTTTCTTCTCTGCGCTCTCCGCGTCCTCCGCGGTTAAAAACATCTGGCAGAGGAACGGCCGTTATCATCTGCCCCGCTCCCAACACCACCAACGCCCGATCAGACTCGGCCGAGCCCGCCTCGATCACCCCCTCCTGCACTAAAATGCGCCGCTTCATCATCTCCAGATTGACCGGCCCCACCTTGGGACGGCTGATTTTGGCTGGTTCTACCGGTGCCACGTCGGCGGGCGTGTAGGCGCGGGCCGTTTCATGGCCAGCCTCCAGCCCGTGGGCAAAGATCCCCAACCCAGCGGTAACGCTGCTAAACGTATCGACGCGCTGCACTTTTTCCGGGCCAAACTTGCGCTGAAGCATCTCGTCGAACGCCTGCACCTGTGACGAACCACCGGTGCGAATGACGGCATCAATCTGCTCTGGCTTGAGGCCAGAAGCAGCCATCGTTTCATCGATATGGGCATCAATCGCCTGAATTTCAGCACGGATGATCGTTTCAAATTCGGTGCGGGTGACAAATTCCTGCACCTTGAAGCCCGGCCCTTCCAGCGTAATCGCCGCGCCCCGCTTTTCAGACAGGGTGCGCTTGGCCTGCTCCACAATGTCGAACATTTGCAGGCCGTAATTGCTGGCCACCAAACTTTCCAACGCTTCAAGCTGGTAGCGGCGCTGGGCGGTTTGGGCAATGTCGCGCAGGAGCCGCTTGTTTTCGGCCGTTTGCAGCTCCAAAATCGTCTGCCAGCTGGAAAATGAGTCGAAAATCCAGTTGGGCACGGTGAGCGCCTTGTGGCGGGGACCAAAATAGCTGCCTTCGCCAAAGTGGCGCGGCAGCTTGGCCCGCACCAGCTTCTGGTCGAACACATCCCCGGCGACGGGGATACCGCCCGTGGCCAGCACCCGCTGCCGGGTTTTGTCGCCCAGGCGCATCACCGTCAGGTCCAGCGTGCCGCCGCCAAAATCGAAGACGAGCACGTTTTGCGGCGCGTCGATGCTGGTTTCGTAGCTGTAGGCAGCGGCGATGGGTTCGGGCTGGAGATAGACGGTTTCGTAGCCTGCCTGGAATGCCGCTTGCAGCAGCCGAATTTGGGCCAGCCGATCTTTTTCGGGGTCGGTGGCAAAGCGGACGGGGCGACCCAGCACCACCTGGTTCAGCGGCTGGCCCAGATGCTGCTCGGCGCGGGTTTTGGTGATGTTGAGGTAGAGGGCGATGAGATTTTCTAACGAGTAGTAATGCTGGCCGATGATGGTGCCGGGGTAATCGGCATCGCGCAGGCTGGTTTTGATGGAGAGCAGCAGCCGCCCTGGCGAGAAAACATCGACGTAGACGTAGACATCGGTAACGTAATACATGTCGGCCCCGCGAATTTCAATTTCGCCAATCCATACCTTCTTGGTTTTGACGGGACGGCCGACGTTTTGCTCGAAGTAGCGGTTGAGGGCGTCGCGGCCGATAGTGATTTGCTGCTCGTTGGTGATGTAGAGGGCGGTGCGGGCGACGCGCGGGTTATTGTTGGCTGGATCGAGGGGTAAGATAGTTACGGAACGGCCGTTATACACCGCCATCCCCGAATTTGTGGTCCCAAAATCCATCCCCACAATCATGGTTCACCTCCTAATTTGTTGGGGCGAGTCAGTTGGAAGGTTTGTTGGCTTTGCGAATCAATCGTCGCATCCAACTGCCTCGCCCCTACGTTAATGACCGAATCCACCAGTCTAAACGCGCCTTAGCATTTCGTCAAATTTTGAATCTGAAAATTTAAAACAAAGGGACGAAGGGAGAAAGGAACGAAGAAGAAAAAAACTCTTCGTCTCTTGGTTTCTTTGTTCCTTCGTATAAATTACAAATGGCTGTTGTTTGTGCGGGTGAATTGCCGTATAAACATTACCTATGGTAGAAGATTGGGAAAAACTCAGTAGTGAAGAAATTGCTAATTTTCGTATTTTCAAGATGCGGCGGGATGTGCGCCGTTCGCCTCGTACCGGGGCGGCGCACAGCTTTTTTGTGCTGGAATCGCCCGATTGGGTGAACATCATTCCGCTGACGCCGGAGGGGGAGGTGGTGATGATTCATCAGTTCCGCCACGGCACCGAGGCAGTGACGCTGGAGATTCCCGGCGGCATGGTAGATGCCCAGGAGGACGATCCGGCCGAAGCCGTGGGGCGCGAGCTGTTGGAAGAGACGGGCTACGCGGCAGAGGCGATCATCCAGATTGGCACGGTGGAGCCGAATCCGGCGTTTCTAAACAACCGCTGCCACACCTATCTGGCGCTGAACGCCCGCTGGCAGCAGCCACCCCTGTTCGATAGCTCGGAGGATATTGCGGTGGAGCTGGTGCCTTTGGCCGACGTGCCGGGGTTGATTGGGAACGGCCGTATCGCTCATGCTCTCGTCGTAGCGGCGTTCTACCATTATGAAAACTACAAAAGACAGAGTGAAAAGTTATAGGTAAAAAGTGAAAAGTAAGGCACTTTTTACTTTTTACTAAAAAGAGAAGAGAGATGGCAAATCGAAGCAAAAGCCAAAAATTGTTAAGCGAAGATATTCACCTGCTCGGTGATATTTTAGGGCAAGTCATTCGTCGGCAGACCGGGGTAGAGCTGTTTGAGCTGGTAGAAGGCATTCGGGCGCTGGCCAAGGCGCGGCGCATGGATGCCAGCCCAGAAATTGACACCCGCCTGGAGCAAATTGTGAATGGTTTGAGTGTGGACAAGGCAGAGCTGCTGTCGCGGGCGTTTGCCAACTATTTTGAGCTGGTCAATCTGGCCGAAGAGCAAAACCGGGTGCGCGTGCTGCGCGACCGGGAGCGTAAAGCGCATCCACAGCCGCTGAAAGAGTCGATTGTGTCGGCTATCGCCCACCTGCACCAGCTGGGAGTGGATGCCTACGAAATGGAGAAGCTGCTGGAAAAGCTGCACGTGGAGCTGGTGTTCACCGCGCATCCCACCCAGGCCAAGCGCCGCACGGTGCTTTCCAAGCTGCGGCGCATCTCTGCGGCGCTGACGGAACTGCACGTGCGCGATTTGCTGCCCACGGAGCGGGCCAACTTAATGGCCAGCATTTTGGGTGAAGTGACCTCACTCTGGCTGACAAACCGAACGCGAACGGCCGTAATCACCGTCACCGACGAAGTAAAAACCGGCCTCTACTACATGGATACCACCATCTGGGACACCATTCCAGAGGTGTATGCCAGCATGGTCAAAGCCATTGCCGACTATTATCCCACGCTGAAGCCACCCAGCCGGTTCCTCACTTTTGGCTCCTGGATTGGCGGCGACCGGGACGGAAACCCCAACGTGACGGCCGACGTGACGGCCGAAACGCTGCGGCTGCATCGTGGCTTGGCGGTCGTGCAGCACCGCAACATGGCCACCCGGCTCAACCGCTCGCTGACGGTTTCTGACCTGCTCATCCCCATCCAGACAGAATTTTTGGAGGCGTTGGCCGATGTTCAGGATAAATCGGAGCATCTCGCCTTTTTGAAGGACCGGTATCCCAACGAGCCGTACCGGCTGTGGGCCGCGTCGCTGGCCGAAGATTTGGCGGCGGCGGCGGCGGGCGACATGGTCGCCCGGCTGAAAGGGGCAGCCAATCCGCCGCTGCGCCTGAAAAGCATGAGCGACCTGCTGGAACCGCTCAACCTGATGAACAAGACACTGCGCGAAAGCAAGCTGGACGATCTGGCGGCCGATCAGCTGGCCCGGATGCGGCGGCAGGCGGAGGTGTTTGGCCTGCATGTGGCCCGGTTGGATATTCGGCAGTACAGCGATTTTAATACGGCCGTTCTCGACGAAGTTCTACACAAGCTAGGACTGTATGATGGCTTTGCCCAGCTGGCAGCCGATGAACGCGCCCAAATTTTGTCCAATTTGCTGGCCTCCCCCACGCCAGATTTAAGCCAGCTCACCGATTTATCCCCAGAAGCCGAAGAGACGCTGGCGCTGTTCCAGATTTTGTACCGCGCTTTCGATTTTTACGGTTCGGAGCTGATCGGCCCCTACATTGTGAGCATGACCCACGGCCCGGAAGATATTTTAGCACCGCTGCTGCTGGCCAAATGGCACGGCCTTTGCCTGGACGACAACCGCCAGGAAGAGGGGCTGACCTTTGTGCCGCTGTTTGAAACCCGTGAGGATTTGCGCAAAGCGCCAGAAGTGATGACCGCGCTCTTCACCCATCCGGCCTACGCCCCCCATCTGGCGCGGGTGGAGCGGGAGCAAACGATCATGATCGGCTATTCAGACAGCAACAAGGACGCGGGCTACATGGCGGCCAACTGGGAGCTGTACCAGGCGCAGGAGGTGCTGGCTCGGGCGTGTACCGTCCATGAGGTGAACATCATGCTGTTCCACGGGCGGGGCGGCACGATTGCTCGCGGGGGTGGCCCGGCCAACCGGGCGATTTTGGCCCAACCACCTGGCTCGGTAAACGGCCGTATCCGCATCACCGAACAAGGCGAAGTGATCGACGAACGGTACGGCCATCCCGCCGTAACTCGGCGTCACCTGGAGCAGGTGGTCCACGCCACACTGATGGCCAGCGTCGATCCGCGCCACGGCGGCACCACCCAGCCCCAGGATGATTGGCGGGCGGCGATGGCTGAATTAGCGGCCGTTTCCTACAAAACCTACCGCCAGCTCATCTACGAAACGCCAGAGCTGCTGGAATATTGGGGCTCGGCCACGCCCATCAGCGAAATTAGCCAGATGCGCATCGGCAGTCGGCCGTCGCGCCGCACCGCCAAAGCGACGTTTGACAGTTTGCGCGCCATCCCCTGGGGTTTCAGCTGGATGCAAAGCCGCCACGTACTGCCCGGCTGGTACGGCGTCGGCGAAGCGCTGGAGGCGTACGGCAGCCAGTCACCGGAGCATGTGCGCCGCCTGCAAACAATGTACCGCCAATGGCCCTTCTTCCAGGTGGTGATCGATAACGCCCAGGTATCCCTGGCCAAGGCCGACATGGGCATTGCCCGGCTGTACGCCAATCTGGTGGAGGATGAGGCGGTGCGGACGAAGATTTTTGGCGAGATTGAAAGCTCGTTTGCCCGCACGGTGGCCTGGATTTTACGGGTGACCAGTCAGCGGGAGCTGCTGGACAACGATCCGGTCTTGCAGCGCTCGGTGCGGCAGCGCAATCCGTACGTCGATCCGCTGAACTTCGTGCAGGTGGCTCTGCTGCGCCGTCTGCGCTTTTTGCCGGAAAAAGACAGCCCGAAGGCGCAGCAGCTGCTCAGCGCCATCTTTTTAACGATTAACGGCATTGCCTCAGGGTTGAAGAATACGGGGTAGAGCGGTTAACTTTTAATGTAGCGCAGAGCGGTTTGTGGCTTGCTGAGATATTCGACGCTGTTTTCTGTGACCAGCACGTCTTCTTCCAGGCTCATGATGCCCCGATTGGGCACCACCACGTGCAGCTCCAGGGTGAAGATGTTGCCCACCTCCACCGGCAGCTCGCAGATGCCCGTGTACCGCTCCCAGCGCGGCCCCAACACGGTGGCCCCGTCATGGGCTACGCGCCCCAATAGATGACCAAAGGCGTGCATATATTCCGGATAGCCATTGTCCACGATGAAGTCGCGGGCGGCTTCATCCACCTGCCAGCCGGGCGTGCCGGGCGTCAGCAGCAATTCCCCAGCCTTGATCGCCCCGTAGACCACGTCGAAGGCGTGCTGCACTTCGGGCGGAGCGGCCGTTTCGCCATCGTCCAGCACATACCACATCCGCTGAATATCTGAGCAGTAATCGTTTTGCTTGATGCCCAAATCGAGGTGCAGCGTGTGCCCTTTTTCCAGCGCCACATCCCCCGCCGCCGCGTGCCCCACGGCCGAATGCGGCCCGCAGGTCACAATCGGGTTGAACGGCTTGGGCCAGGCGTAACCCAGCCCCATCTCGTCGATACGGCCGCGGACAAATTCCGCTATTTGTCGCTGGGTCATGCCGGGTTTGGCAAACGCTTCTACCTCGTCGAAGAGGGCTTCGGTGGTGGCAACGGCCGTTCGCACCCGCTCAACTTCCGCCGGACTCTTCCGCCCGCGAAGTGCGGCAATGATTTTTTCTGCCGAGATGAGCCGGTCGGCAAACGGGGTGCCCGCCAGGATGTTTTGCAGGCTGCGGTACATCCCCAGGCTGAGGCCGTCGGCGGCGACGTCATTTTCGGAATAGTTGATGGCGATGGTGCGCGGCGCTTTTTCGGCCAGGATGGCACGGAGATGTTCAGCGATCCCCTGGTCGTAGCCAATGATTTGCGGGTAGACACCGAGCTGCGCCACGTTTTCCCGGTCGAAACGGCCGATTATCGCCACGTGCCCCCCATCCCGACCAAGCATAAAGGCCGACTGCCAGGTGACATCCACGTCAGCAATCAGTTCCAGCGCCGGATCGGGCGACAGGGTGGTTTCTCGCACAAAGGTCAGCCAGAGGTCCACGTCAAACTCGTTGAGAATTTCGGTGGCCTGGGCCACTTTTTCTTGTATCAGGTTAATAGAAGATAATTTTGTAGACATAATCATTGATTTTGGCTCTTGTATTGTGCTATACTATTTCTAGAAATCACCACTCCTCTGATAGCGAAAGCCGGCTCCACATGCCGTGCGTCTGGTAAACAGACCTAGCTACAGCGGGGTGGTTTTTTCTATGTCAAAAGGATTACGGCGACTGTACCAGTTGTTGGGATATTTGTCGCTGTCATACCAATCCACCAACAAACTTACTTTTTCCTCGATAACTCGAAAGTAGCGCATTTCGCGGCGTGTAAATGCCCGATAAACGGCCCAATTCAGATAATCAATTGCACTCAAACAAGGTTCGCCGCGTGGACGATGTGCCAAAACTTCTACATTGGTCGTCACCGACTGGCCAACTTTGTTTTCAAAGGCGTGCACACCCCGTTGAATTGCGGCAGCAAGGGGGCTTGTCGTTCACGAGAGCCGCGTTTGGCGAAATAGATGTGGTTATTTTGGTATCGATGCAGCACTTTTTCAAAAAGATGAGAGACAAGATGATCGTAGAACTGCGTTTCTTGCGCCTGAAAGTTGTTTCGAAATACTTTTTCTATTTTGCGGGCCACGATGAATTGCGCCCGAAACTCAAGCTCAGCCAATCGCTTATAAACTAGGTAACGAATTTCAGGAAGATCATCTTTAGCATGAAAAGCAACGGCCGTTTTGCGAATAGACGGAACCTTCTGAAAATATGGATCTGATACCACTTCCTGCTGTAAGGCAAGCAGTGCCTGTCGAATAGGTTTAGGATTTTGGGTCTCAATAAATCCCAGAATCAAAATCGGCAAACATCCAGGCTGTCCCACAATCAGGTTGCCATGCCGATCATAATAAGTTGGATCGCCAGCTTCATCAACAAAAAACCATGTCTCGCCACTGTCTGCAGTTTTCATGAATCAAAGGGCAGTTACTCTTCGCCAATGATGGCGTCGTAAACGGCTTGCAGCTCCTCGTCGGAGTAGTAGTGAATGATGACGCGCCCTTTGCCCTTGCCGCTGGTTTCGATGTTCACCTTGGTGCCCAACGACTCCTGAAACTGGCTTTGCAGCGCTTCCAGCTCAACCGGCAGGCCGGGGCGTGGTTTGGCTTTCGGTTTTTTGGCCGCCAATAGGGTGGTGACGCGGGCTTCCACCTGCCGCACGCTAAGGTTGAACTTGATAATGTCGTTCATGACGTTGGTTTGCATCGTTTCGTTGGGCAGGGGGAGTAAAGCCCGACCATGTGCGCCGCTGATACGGCCGTCTGCCACCGCCTGCTGAATATTTTCGGGCAAATCCAGCAGCCGAATCAGGTTGGTGATGGTGGAGCGCCCTTTACCCATGCGCTGGGCCACCTGCTCGTGGGTAAAGCCGAACTCGTCGGTGAGCTGCTGGTAGGCGTACGCCTCTTCCAGCGGATTGAGGTCGGCCCGCTGTACGTTTTCGATGATGGCCAGCTCCAGCATCTCCTGCGGTGTGGCTTCTTTGACCACCACGGGCACTTCGGCCAGCCCCGCCAGCTGGCAGGCGCGCCAGCGCCGCTCCCCGGCGATGAGCGTATACCCCCCCTCCGTCTGGGTGACGATGAGCGGCTGGATGAGGCCATGCTCCTGGATCGAGTCGGCCAGCTCTTGCAGCTTTTGCGCATCCATGTGGCTGCGCGGCTGGTGTGGGTTGGGGGAAACGGCCGTAACCGGCACCAGCTTCACTCCCCCCTCTTCAACTGAGGCTGTATGATCGCTGGGGATAAGCGCCCCCAGGCCACGTCCTAGGGCCCGTTTTTTGGTCATGCCGCCACCTCCGTCGCGGCAGATTTGGCCGTCATGTCGCCCTTCACCAGTTCGGCGGCCAGCACTTTATAGGCCACCGCGCCGGGCGAGTTGGGCGCGTACAGGTTGATAGGCTGGCCAAAGCTCGGCGCTTCGCTGAGCCGCACGTTGCGCGGCACGATGGTGCGGAACACCTTGCCTGGGAAATATTTGCGTACCTCTTCCACCACCTGGCGGCTGAGGTTGGTGCGGCTGTCGTACATCGTCATAATGAGGCCGCGAATGACCAGGCTGGGATTGAGGTATTTTTGCACCAGCTCAATGGTTTGGGTGAGCTGGGTGAGTCCTTCCAGCGCCAGATATTCACACTGCACGGGGATGATGATGCCGTCTTTGGCGGCGGTGAGGGCGTTGACGGTGAGCATACTCAGGCTAGGTGGGCAGTCGATGAGGATATAGTCGTAACGGCCGTTTACAGCGGCCAACGCATTGCGCAAGCGGTACTCGCGCCCGATGGCGTTCACCAGCTCCACCTCCGCCCCTGCCAGAGTGGGATGGGAAGGCAAAATGTCCAGCTTGTACTCTTTGTGCTGCAAGAGGATTTTGTCGAAAGAGGTTGCTTCAAGCAGCAAATCATAGGTGGAGCGTTCCAGTGCATATTTGTCGTAGCCTAAACCAGAGGTGGCGTTCGCTTGTGGGTCCAGATCGACCATCAGCACGCGCCGTCCGCTGGAAGCGAGGAAGGCACACAGGTTGATGACGCTGGTGGTCTTGCCCACCCCCCCTTTTTGATTGGCAACTGCGTAGATTTTTGTTGTCATAAACGAATTACCCAATTACCAATTACCCAATTACCCGATTACAAAGTGCTGTAATTGAGTAATTAAGTAATTGAGTAATTTATTTCTTGTGTCATTGTTTGAATGTATTTGATTTTGGTATCCAGGCCAATTTGCGTCACAGATTGGGCGGCGATATGGTTGGCGAATTCGGCGGCCTGCCAGGGATTACGGCCGTTTTGGGCATAGCGGCTTAAAAAAGCGGCGGCAAAAATATCCCCCGCGCCAGTGGGTTCCACTTGTGTCACGCTGGGGGCGGGAATCTGGCGGAATTCGTCACCGGCAAACACGGTGCAGCCCCGGGCATTTTCAGTGAGGATGAGCAGCCGGGACGTCTGCCGGTAGCGGGGCAGCATCGCCTCGTTGAGCAAATCCTCCTCGCTGAGAATAACCACATCGGCCAGGGGCAGGTATGTTTCCGCTTCGGGCCAGTCGCGGGCGTAGACACGGCCGTCTGCCGTCCAGCGGCGCAGCCAGCCCTGCGGCGTCAGGCCGATGAGGCTGTTGGGGAACTGGTGCATCATGGCGGGATCCACTTCATTGGTGAGAGGGCCGAGGTGCACAACGGCCGTATCTCGCCACTCAGCCGGCAAATGTTCCGCCCGAATCGGGTCGGCTACAGTGTAGAGCATTTGGGTACGGCCGTTTGCGTCGTAAATGTTTTCAAAGGTGCTGGTGTTGGCCGAGGGGATGACCTCGACCGCGAGACCCGCCAGGGCTTGAAGCCCTTCGTAATCGGGTTGGCAGCTGGTGAGAACGGCCGTCTGGCAGCCCAACGCCTGCGCCACCCGCCCCGAGTAGGAGACCGTACCGCCAACCAGATTTCCCGCTGGCGTTACGTCCTGTGTAATATGCCCGATGACCAAATAATCTATCTTTATCACAGGTGCGATTCTAGCATAGCGCCCAATTACATGCGAGAGGATAAGCCAGGTGAACCAGGGCAATTGACAGCAATCGCATGAAAGCGAATTGTTGCCCAACCCGCCAGGCCGTGAACGACCTGGCTACAAGATGGAAGCCCCAAAGGGGCTAAACACAAGGCCCAACGGGCCTTCCATCTCGTAGCCGGGGCTTTAGCCCTCTGCGAAGCTGTTGATTACGGCCGTCCTGCTGCTGCGCACTGCCCTGGAAGACCAAATGTTGCAAAACTAGCTGGAAGGCTATCGGAAATTTGCCCGGCCGGTGTGCTACCGGCTGCCGGGGGGGTAGCTGGGTAATTTTGGTTTGGCAACCTGCGCTGAGAAAATATGCTACAATGTTGGCCGCGTGCAAAACCTGTCGTTTGTGAGGAAAAACCATGAGTGAGTGCCCTGAAAAAACCACATATTTCGCAGATTGCACAGATTTTTTACTCTGGTAACTTGGCGACTTTGCGCCTTTGCGCGAGCTTTTTCCAGTAGACTCATTAATGCAATAAGTGTCTACAGCAACACGAAATTATAGGACTCTAAAAAACGTATGAACTTTGAACAACCTAAGCCAGACTCAAAAAAATATTCAGACCTTATTTCAGAAATTCAAAGAGGCATTATCAAAATCCCGAAATTTCAGAGAGATTTTGTTTGGAGTATCGATAAAACTGCTAAGCTACTCGACAGTATTCTCAAAGGCTATCCGATTGGTACTTTTATTTTATGGCAGACTGACGAGCGCATTAACGACATTAAAAATATAGGTGACCTGGTAATCCCTTCAACCCCAGATGGTATGAAAGTTCAGTATGTTCTTGACGGCCAGCAACGCATCACTTCACTCTATGCCGCTTACTTGGGTGCAAAAATTCGAAAGAAAGGTGAAAAAAAGGTTACTGATTACAATGACATTGTAGTTAATCTCGACTCAGATATTAACGAGAATGATGAACAAGTGATTACTTCCGGTCCAATTGGCGAAAATTACCTCCCCTTGTCTGATGTCCTAAACTTCATGGATCGCATGACTGACATCCAAGATCGTTTTAATAACGAACAGTTCAAGCAGATACATGCCTATTCACGTGCCTTTGATACATATGATTTTTCAACGGTTTTGCTGCGCAAGGAAGATATCGAATCCGCTATAGAGGTTTTCACTCGCATTAACACCGGTGGACAGACCCTTACCTTGTTTGAAATCATGTCAGCAAAAACCTATGACGAAAATCAACAGTTCGATATGCAGACAAAGTGGATGCGCTTTATCAAAGAACTCAAGGATATTAAATACGAGAGTATTTCCAGCACCGTCATACTGAGTTTGCTGTCACTTGTTTTAAGCCGTACTAAAGAGTGTAAACGCAAGACAATCTTGGCTCTTAATAACCTTTGGTGCTAGTTCATAAGCTGAACTCAGCAATTGACAAGTGAACGAATCCATCAGCAGCAGGGTGCAGACCATGCCATTGAACCAAAATGTTGAACAAGGCCATCGTGTACCCAACCCGGCTTTTGAAATAGTC
>JBGTCV010000119.1:0-110726 GCA_041748655.1 Promineifilaceae bacterium (SeqCode)
CCAGCGGTTTTGTTGAAGGAATGAACAACAAGATTCGGCTAATCAAGCGCCTTGCTTTTGGCTTGCCATCTTTTGCTCATTTCAGAGCGAGAATTCTGTGGGTCTGCGGTTGACCACAGAATTCCTCAGAGAACCGAAAAACTTTGCGTTTTTCGCGGCCTTTGCGGTTCAAAAAATGTAACAGGAAGTTGTGATGAGCGAAAAGATTTCCGTTTTACTGGTAGACGATCACAAAATGGTGCGGCAGGGGGTGCGGGCTTTTCTACAAGCCCAGGCGGATATTGTAGTAGTAGCAGAGGCAGATTCGGGGGAAACGGCCGTTGCCCTCGCCGCCGAACATGCCCCAGACGTGGTGCTGATGGACCTGGTGATGCCCGGTATGGACGGCGTCACGGCCACCCGGCTGGTAAAAGCCCAAAGCCCACGCACCCAAATCATCATGCTTACCTCTTACCACCAGGACGAGCACATTTTCCCCGCCATTCGTGCCGGAGCGCTCTCTTATTTGCTGAAGGATATTGAACCGGCCGCCCTGGCTGAGGCGGTGCGTCAGGCGGCTGTGGGGGAAGCGGTGCTGCATCCCCGCGTGGCGGCCCGCGTGGTGCAAGAACTGCACGGCTCCCGACAGGCGTCGGCCAATGTCTTCACGGAACTGAGCGAGCGAGAGCTGGAAGTGCTGCGCCTGATTGCCAACGGGGCCAACAACAGCAGCATCGCCGAACAGCTGGTCATCAGCGAAAAAACGGTGAAGAGCCACGTCAGCAATATTCTCAGCAAGCTGCATCTGGCCGACCGCACGCAAGCGGCCGTTTTGGCCTGGCGCAAAGGGGTCATGCGTCCAGATGATGGTTGACATCTGACAAAGATCACCTTCTCTATATGCCAATTGAGACTACATTCTCTCCCTGGCATCCACTACGATCATAGGTGGTATGATAACGGCCGTTTTTCCAGACGGCCTTTTTGCTTTCATCATTTTGGTTCTTTGAGGCTTCGTCAAGTCACAACCCGAATATGATGCGTGACGAGAAAGACCTTTACGTATCACACATCACAATTCATCTGACCACCACGCAATTCTCAAAAGCCTACTACTTTAAGGAGTCTTCAATGTCTGACAAAGATGACCTACCCATTGGCGTCGATCTGCTGCACAACCCGCTGTACAACCACGGCACCGCCTTCACCGAGGCAGAGCGCGACACCTACAAACTGCGCGGCCTGCTGCCCCCCCGTGTGCTAACCCAGGAACAACAGGTGCAGCGTGCCCTGGAAAATTTCGGCAAAAAGCCCACCGATCTGGAAAAATATATCTATCTCATTGGTTTGGAAGACCGAAATGAAACCTTGTTTTACCGGCTGGTAATGGACCATCTGGAAGAGATGATGCCCATTATCTACACCCCCACCGTGGGCAAAGCGTGCCAGGAATATGCCCACATCTTCCGGCGACCCCGTGGCCTCTACATTTCGGCCGAAGACAAAGGGTGCGTGGCGGAGGTGCTGGCCAACTGGCCCCACGATGATGTAGAAGTGATTGTAGTAACAGACGGTGAGCGCATTTTGGGGCTGGGCGATCAGGGGGCCAACGGCATGGGCATTCCGGTGGGTAAACTGTCGCTCTACACCGCCTGCGCGGGCATCGATCCGGCCAAAACGCTGCCCATCACCCTGGATGTGGGCACGGAAAACGAGCGGCTGCTAAACGATCCAATCTACATTGGTTTACCCCGGCAGCGGCTGCGCGGTGCGGAGTATGATGCCCTGGTGGATGAGTTCATGACGGCCGTTTTCCAGCGATACCCCCAGGTGATGGTGCAGTTTGAAGATTTTGCCAATCTCAACGCCTTCCGCCTGCTGCACAAATATCGCGACCAGTACTGCACCTTCAACGACGATATTCAGGGCACCGCCAGCGTCACCCTCTCTGGCATCTACTCCGCCCTGCGGCTGACAGGTGGCAAACTAACCGAACAAAAGCTGCTCTTCCTGGGCGCGGGCGAAGCCGGCATCGGCATTGCCGATCTCATCGTCTCGGCGATGATGGATGAGGGGCTGACAGAAGCGGAGGCCCGCCAGCGCTGTTGGTTTGTCGATTCACGCGGGCTGGTAGAAAGCACCCGAACCAATCTGGCGGAACATAAACGGCCGTATGCCCACACCTTCGCTCCCCAAGCCGATCTGCTGGCTGCGGTGCAGGCGCTGCGGCCCACGGCGCTCATTGGTGTCTCCGGGCAGGGTGGCAAGTTTACCCAACCAATCGTCGAAGCAATGGCCGCGCTGAACGAACAGCCCATCATTTTTTCGCTGTCGAACCCCACTGCCAATTCTGAATGCACTGCTGAGCAGGCGTATCGCTGGACAAAGGGGCAGGCCATTTTTGCCAGCGGCAGCCCGTTTGATCCGGTTGAATTTAACGGCCGTACCTACGTGCCCGGTCAGGGGAACAACTCCTACATTTTCCCTGGCGTGGGGCTGGGGGTGGTGGCCACCAAAGCCCGCCACGTGCCAGATGCGATGTTTATGGCCGCCGCGCGCACGCTGGCCAGTTTGGTCACTGAAGATGATTTGGTTCAGGGGCGTGTTTACCCTTCGCTTACGCGTATTCGTGAGGTGTCGGCGGCCATTGGAACGGCCGTTGCCGAAGTTGCCTACGCCCAAAATCTGGCCCGCGTGGCCCGTCCAGACGATCTGCCTGCCTACATAGAGGCCCAAATGTACCAGCCAAGGTACGCCAGCCAGCGGTAAACCAAACGATTCACCGCAAAGGACGCAGAGAAAAATAAAAGAGAAATCTCTCCTCTGCGCTCTAAAGTACGCCAAGAGCGCAAATAAATAAGGGGAAAACTTTGCGTGCTTTGCGGTTAAAAAATGTTCAACTTATTTGATCGTTACTCTTAACCTGGACAAGCCAGAACCAACAAAGATTTTTATCAACAGATTGCGCAGATTTAACGGATTTTTTTATCTGCGTAATCTGCGAAATCTTTGATTGTTTTCTTGCTCACTTTACAAGAATTTCGTTGGTAACGGGCTAAGCTCTTTGAATTCTGTGGCAAATAATCGGTCAGGTATTGGGACAATTGCTAAAGGGTGTGTTTCAAATGAGTTGAGCCTTAACGTGTCATTCCGACCAACGGGAGGAATCTTTCAGCTGCCAGAGCGGATCGCTTGACCGGGACCAAAGATTCCTCACTCCGAAGACAGCCTGCCCTGAGGTAGCGAAGGGTTCGGAATGACATAGCTATATTGTTTCAACTGAAATGAAACACACCCATTGCTAAATCAACGGTGATGGAGCAGGCAGCAGTTCGCGGGCAGCTTGAATCAGCTCAGATACGGTAATGGGCTTGCACAAATACAAATTGGCTCCAGCGGCCAAACCCTCTTGTACCGCCCGTTGCTGCGTTTTGCCGCTGAGCATAATAATGGGCAAGCTAACAAATTCAGCCTCGCTGCGCAGCCGACGACACAGACTGACGCCATCCAAATTGGGCATCATCACATCCAAAACCATAATATCGGGGGTGATCTTCGCCAGTTTTGCCAGGGCATCCAGGCCATCCTCAGCCTCGGTCACCTCAAAACCACCCATTTCCAACATCTGGCGCAGCATGTCGCGCAAGTTTGGGTCATCGTCCACGAGCAAAATTGAATTCTTCACCGGTTACTCCTCTTTTCTTCTGACAAAATGGGTTTGTTTATACCGATGAATATTAAACCACGAGGAGTACCCTCTGAGCAGTAGGAAATTATAGCCAGAAAGTCCTATGCAAATGGGTACAAGATAACGATGCGACAAACCAGAACCAGCAGCACGGCAACCTGCCCGGTACGTTGGGAGATACCGAGCAAACGATTGCTGGCCCAATGCACAGAGCGGGAGTCGCGGAACCGGGTTTGCTGCTGGGCGTCATTGGCCCAAACCCAGAGGAGCATCAAGTTAGCGGGGAGTAAAACCAGTAAGATAAGGGGGATCATAATCCAAAGGGGGAAAACGGCCGTTACCCCAGGCCACCACACCGAAAGCAGCCCAATCGCCGCCAAATGCGCCACCTGGTCCAGCACAAAGCCTGGCCACTGTAGTTCCCCCGGAAAGTGCAGCTTACTCCAATCCGTTACATAATGGGTTATACCTAGCGCCAGCAGCAAGTCCAGATGCTGGCTCGGCTGCTGCATCAGCAGCGCTGCCACAAACAGATGGATCAGCACATGCAGCGCCAGGCCCAAATTACTGGCAATTTTCAGGCGAAAGATACGGTTCGTTTGTAGGGGAAAATCTGCTAACAAATGGGCCAAAAAGAGGACCAAAAATGTTGTCATGTTGCTAAATACCGTTACCAGGAAAGCCGATAATTTCGGGGACAATGGACAAAGGAGAAGGGACAGCTCGGCTTGCTTGGCATAAACACAATCTTATATTTTCAAATAGCTGACGACTGTTTACACATATCAAGATGCCAAAGCATCCTGGCACGTTAGCACTTTATGGGGGGTGGGGCTGCATACGGCCGTACCCAACCAGTGTGAACCAATTTACAACCAAACATAAAAGACCCGCCCATTTAACGTCGCCAGGCGCGAAGCGCCGAGGCGACGGCGCACCCGGACTGAGGTTGGGCTTAACAAAAGATGCAGGAACACAAATGAAGGAGAAATCTCCGCGCCCTCTGCGGTAGAAATCTGAGATTTGTCAGTCAATAGGGCCATTCTCAGGTAATGGCAGGGGTTTGGTGTAAGAAGGTATCATCTGTGAGCTGTTGCAGCACAAAGGCAGCCACGTCAGCACGCGAAACTTGCCCGGCCACAATCGACGGATCCAGACCAAATTTGTACTCCCCTGTAGCCGGGCCGCTGCTTAGCCCACCAGGCCGCACGATGATCCAACCCAGGCCGCTGTCGCGTACCAGCTGTTCCTGGCGTTCCTTATCTTCGTACGCTTTGCGCAATACTGTCTTCATGATTATCTTGAACGAGCGCGTCACCTGCTCGCGACTGTCGCCGACGCCTAAAGCCGTCACAACCACCAGGCGCTTAATGCCCTGTTTGATCATGCCTTCGATAATGTTGCGTGTGCCGTCTGAAACCACAAAGTCTGGATTATTAGCGGTGTTCCCCAGTGAGCAGCAAACTGCTTCAGATCCTGCCAGGGCTTCTTCTACCTTGTCTTGATTCAATACATCCCCAATGACCAGATAGAGCTTCTCATGATTAAGCGTCATTTTGGCCGGATCGCGCACTAAAACAGTTACTTCATCCCCGGCGGCCAACGCCTGGGAAACGATCTCTTTACCAGTACCACCGGTGGCACCAAATACCGCTAATTTCATACTTTCCTAAGCCTCACTTTATCTGGTTGTTTCATCTATCAAGCACCATTATCGCAAAAACGACGTTTTGCGCTAAGGTACGGCCGTTTCCGATTTCGGTGTGCGCAACGGCCGTTTCAAAAAATAATACGCCGGAATCAGGGCAAACAGCGATAGCGTCATACCCGTCCAGTAAGGGTAGCGCGGATTGATGGCAAAAATGACGCCCCCCAGTGCCGTGCTAAAAATAGTGGCCAGGCTAACAGTCGATTGATACAGCCCCAACACCTCGCCCCGCACCGCATCTGGCACCGTGCGCGTAGAAAGCGACTGCAAGGGAGGCATCATCAGACCCATCCCCATAGCAAAAAAGACCGACCCCGGCAAGCCCAGCCAGGGAACCGTGGCCGCCGCAAAGAAAAACATGCCCAAAGCACGCAGCAGCCCGCCAATAATCACCAGATTGGCCTCACCAAAGCGGGGCAGCACCCGGCGCAGCAGCACGGCCTGCGTTAAAAATTGGGAAAGCCCCACCGTTGCCAGCAGAATGCCAATGCCAATATCAACGATGCGCTCGCTGTAGGCGGCAAACAGCACCGCATCCCCATACAGCGCAAAGGTGGCTTGCAGCAAACCCAGGGCAAACTGACCGACGAAGGCGATAATCAAAATGGCCAGCAGCGGCGCGTTGCGTACAATTTCGGCGGGTTTCATGCTGCTGCTGCGCGTCTCCCGGTTTTTCAGGCGCTGCTCCAGGGTGAGCGATTCGGTGAGGGTGCGCCAGGTTAACACGACGGTGACGGCGGCGGCCACAGCCGCCATGAAGAAGGGAATGCGCGGTCCGAAAGCGGCCGAAAGCAGCCCGCCCAGCGCCGGCCCAAAGACAAACCCGAGGCCAAACGCAGCAAAAATGTAGCCCAGCGACTCCGTTCGCTTTTCGGGCGGGGTGATGTCGGTGATATATGCCTGGGCCACGATGATGTTACCCCCGGTGATGCCGTCCAGAATCCGAGCCACAAACAAAATGGCCACGTTGGGCGCGGCCCCAATCATCACAAAGCTGATGACGGTACCAATCTGGCTGACAATGAGGACGGGAATACGGCCGTATTTATCCGACAATCGACCAATGGTAGGCCCCGCCAAAAATTGGGCCGCAAAAAATGAGGAAAGCAGCAAGGCATTGATCTCCGGCCGAATCTGGAACTGACGCTGGGCATACAGCAGCAAAATTGGCAGCGCCATCGCTGCCCCCACCATTTGCACAAACACAATCAGCAAAATGGTGAGCAAACGTCTATCAATATTTTTTAGTTTCATGGGTGAACGGGCCGCTGGCTGCCGGGACAGCAGGACACTCCTTATGCGAGATCGGGTTGTGGCCGATTAGATATTTGTCGGCTCGTCGGGGCTGGCTGGCGCAACGGCCGTTTCCGACGATTCGGCCGTTACAATCAGCGCTTCTTGCAGGCGGGCAATGTGCAGCTGCTCCAGCTGCTGCTCGTACCGGGCGGCGACCTGGGCAAAATAAGCCGACATATCCCGCCAGGCGGTGGCCATTTGCGAGCGCGTGCTGGCCATCATCTCATCTTCTTGCCTGCGCCGCAGCCAGCGCCAGCTGGAGCGCAAAATATGCCGAACGTTCCCCACCACTTCCTTAGCCAGTTGGGTCAGCGGGCTAATGGTCAAGTCGTCCAAGACCCGGTGCAGCGCTTCGGCGGCCAATGCGGCGGCTTCTTCACCGTCCAAATCGCCCCGCTGCATCATCCGGTCCAGCAAATAAGCGCGATGCCAGTAATAGCTCAGCTTATCGGTGGCATCTTTGATGGTGAGAAAGTACAAAATAGTGCGGTAAGTGCGCTTGAGCAGCAGCCAGACCAGCTGCACTGGCCAGAGCAGGCAGCCCAGGCAGCTCAGCTGGCCCCGGTTTAACTGCCGAACGGTGTGGGAGGTGAGGGTACGGCCGTTTCTTTTAGCAATCGCCTGGGGCATCCGCCGCTTAAAAATCCACTCAAACAGCAGATCCAGCAGCGGAATCGGAATCAGGATCGCCAGGCCAGCCAGCGTCGCATCGACGTAGATCGCCCACTCAAACTTTTCGTCGCGTAAATTTGTCTCGTCAGTCATCAGCTGCCTGTGCAAAAATAGATATTGAGTAATTGGGTAATTAAAGCCATCAATTACTCAATTACTCAATTATTGTTCGCTTCGACCACGCCGGGTCCAAAAAGGTTTGAATCTCAATCAAATAGCCATTGGGATCGCGCACAAAACATTGGTAGATGTTGAACTTTTCGTTCAGCGTCGGCGGCTTTTCGATTGCCACCCCCTGCCCTACCAGATAGTCGTGCCAGCCGTCCACGTCTGGCGTCACCAGGGTGAGCATGATGTGGTTGGTAGCGGGCGGGGCAGCCATATGGTGCCCCAGCGTCTGGCAGAAGCCCAGGTAGGCATCGCCACCGCTGGCGTAAATGCGGCAGCTGCCCTGATCCAGCGCCATTGTCAGACCGAGGATTTGTTCGTAGAAAACGGCCGTTTCCGCCAGATCTTGTGCGTGCAAAAACGTTATCTGCTGTTCGATGGGTGGTCTTTTGTTCATACCAGCTATTGGCTATGCGAATAAAAATCACGGTGTTACTATCACGCTCGTACGCTCGGCAAATATAACCCATAGTGCAGCATTGTCCATACCTCATCAGTTAGCCACGACGAAAAATTCACGTTCCCCTCAACGCCATCCCCACTGCCAGACCCTGCGCCGGAGGGGCCAGTCTCATCCCCCCACCAGTTGCAAATAGGACGTAGAGCCAAACCGAAAAGCGCATAGCGATGATTCATACTTCCTCCAGGCTTGGTGGATAAACGGCCATATCCTGACACAAATCAAACGACTGAAAAAGTATACAAATTATGGCTTACTGAATCAATTCCAATAGAGTTGCCTGGCACTAAAACATGAATGGCGGCCGGTAAGCTATCGTTTACCGGCCGCCACTAACAGATTTGCCGATGACTCAGCAACAGATTGGCCTGGACACCTCAATCTTTATTTACCTGGTCGTACCCCTCAGCCCAACCTCTTGAACCAGTGGGACGCTTACCCATGCCCTCTGCCCAGCCTTCGGACTGGTCATGAGGTTCGCCCATGCCTTCGGCCCAGCCAGCCGATTCATGGCTGCGTTCCTCGGTAAACCCTTGCAGCCAGCCCAGCGCAACCTTTTCTTCATGATGAATACGCTGCGCTGTAAGTAAAAAAGCTTGTCGGAATCTGGCCAGGCGTTCATTTAAGGCCGATTGGCTTTCCAGCCACTCCTTTGACCCGCCTTCCGCCATTGCCTGAACTCGAATCTGCAACTCTTTGAGCTGCTGCTTTAAAACAGCAACCTGTTCATGATACTGTTTTTGAGCCTCTGCTTTAACGGTGTGAATCTCTTTTTCTAATCGATCCACCCCAACGGCCCATTGAGCCAGATGCTCTTCAATCTCTTGCACAGTTGCCTTCATCGACACCATAGTTTGTGGAATAGTTGTTGACATGACTTTCTCCTTTCCGAGACCTGGCCGGTTTATGCAAAACCGGTCAGCTCTGCAGATCTGAACGTACCTGGAATTGACCCATGTAAGGGTAAATCTATTCCAACTATGTCATATAAAGCATATAACAACTATAACCATGGGTATAGAATTAAGGCATATTTGAAGTATGAAATTTGCTGCGTTTTGTGCAGCATCAACGAATTTGGCGTTTTGGACATGCAGATCACAACTAAAATGGTCTAACTTGCTTCATGCCCAAGCCGTTGGCGTAGTTCTTGCAGCACTTTTTGCGCCGCCAGCGGGGGTGATGCCGCCGATGATGTTGGAACGGCCGTACCTATTTCTTCTCCCGCGTAAGCGTCTGGATTTTAACCTTGTCGGACAACAGCGTAAGTTCCGGATCGCCAGTCGTTAAGGTTGCATCTAGCTCTATGGCAGCAGCAGCGGCAAAGGCATCGGCGTAGGAGAGTGGATAAGCCATTTTTAAGTGTACGGCAGCTAAAACGCGCGGTTCGTCAGCTTGAATGATTTGGATCGGCAGCCGTTTGACCCGTTCTAAAAAGTCATCTGCTGTCTGGCTGCCCCGACTGCGTCCTACAATGTAATAAATCTCGCCCAAATTGATGATTGAAAGCGCCAAAAAAGCATGACCTTCAGCGGCCTTTTGTAAAAGTTGTTCGACCTCATCTGATGCGGGCTGCTCTTTGTTTAATAAGGCAATCAAGGCCCAGCTATCCAGAACGAAGCGACTGTTCAAGTTGTTGCTCCCTTTTTGTTTCCTGCTTACGTTCTGCCTCTAGCTCATCTGTTAAGCTCATTCCGTGAACAATTTGCCTTAGTTCGGTCAGGATTTGCTGTAACTCTTTTTGCTTTAACATCGGTTGTAGAATAATTTTGCCATCAACAATATCAACTTCAAACTCTGCACCTGGTCTCAACTGAAGCTCTTGCCTTATATGTTTTGGCAGTACCAACTGCCCCTTTGATGATAATTTGACAGACATAGCTCACATTTCCTAAATATTCTTACTTTTCGCTCGCATGTAAGACATTCTAAGCTTTTTTGAGTGAAAGGTCAAAGTCAAATTACGGATGTCCAAGCCGATTTTTGAGTTCTTGCAGCACTTTCTGAACGGCGACGGGGATGACGGTGCCGGGGCCAAAAATGGTGATTTCGTGGGAGAGTAATTCTTCAACGGTGGTGAGTACGGCCGTTCCCAATCCAGCGTCCAAGAGAGCATTCAACAGCCACTGGCTGTTTTCCGGGGTTGCTTCGATCAAGATATCCAGATCAAAGGTGGCACGGGGGACACCATGCAAAATGGCGGCGATACTGCCAATTACCACATATTTAACGTTATGCTTTTGAAAGGACGCGAATACGCCCTGCAACCGGTTTAACATCTTTGCTTTCCAAAATTCCAGGATTGGCGCTGAGGATCATGTCTGTGAACATGCAGAGCATTTCCATACGCTCTTCAAGGGGTAAGGATTGAAACCAGCGGGCTTTGGCCTCTGGCGTTTCGTCACTGCGACTGTGTGAAACTGTTTTTTCCATGCGCCTATTTTACCATAGAACCAAACATGCAGATTGTTCAACCTTCGTGTCCAAGCCGATTTTTGAGTTCTTGCAGCACTTTTTGGGCCGCGACGGGGATGACGGTGCCGGGGCCGAAGATGGCGGCTGCGCCATGATCGGTCAGGAATTGGTAATCCTGGGCCGGGATGACGCCGCCGATGACAACCATGATGTCAGAACGGCCGTATCCCTCCAACGCTCTCACCAACTGTGGCAATAACGTCTTGTGCCCCGCCGCCAGCGAGCTAATCCCCACCACGTGCACATCGTTTTCGATGGCCTGTTTGGCCACCTCGGCCGGGGTTTGGAAGAGCGGGCCGATGTCCACGTCGAAGCCCAGGTCGGCGAAGGCGGTGGCCACGACCTTTGCGCCGCGATCGTGGCCGTCCTGACCGATTTTGGCGACCATGATGCGCGGGCGGCGGCCCTCTATCTGCTCAAATTCATCGGCCATCTGGCGCACGGTTTCAATCTCCATAGTTGCTCCAAATTCGCTGCTGTAGACGCCGCCAATCGAGCGGATGGTGGCTTTGTGGCGGCCCCAGACCTGCTCCAGCGCGGCGGAAATCTCGCCCAGGCTGGCCCGGGCGCGGGCGGCGTTGAGCGCCAGCTCCAACAAGTTCCCTGTGTCGGATTCGGCGGCGGCGGTGAGGGCGGCGAGGGTTTGCTGAACGGCCGTATCATCCCGACCCGCCCGTAATTCTGCTAAACGAGTGAGTTGGGATTGGCGAACGGCCGTATTATCCACTTCCAAAATATCAATCGGGTCTTCGTGGGGCAAGCGGTATTTATTCACCCCCACAATCGTTTCCTGGCCGGAATCGATGAGCGCCTGGCGGCGCGCAGCCGCTTCCTCGATCCGCATCTTGGGCAGGCCCGTTTCCAGCGCTTTGGCCATGCCGCCCAATTCTTCCACCTCCTGAATGTGCGCCCAGGCACGCTGCGCCAGCTCGTGGGTGAGCGTTTCGACCAGGTACGAACCGGCCCACGGATCGACGGTGCGGGTGATACCCGTTTCATGTTGCAAATAGAGCTGGGTGTTGCGGGCGATGCGGGCAGAGAAGTTGGTGGGCAGGGCGATGGCTTCGTCCAGGGCGTTGGTGTGCAGCGACTGGGTACCGCCGAACACCGCCGCCATTGCTTCCAGGCAGGTGCGGGTGACGTTGTTGAACGGGTCCTGCTCCGTCAGGCTCCAGCCGGAGGTCTGGCAGTGGGTGCGCAGGGCCATCGACTTGTCGTTTTGCGGATTAAACTGCTTGACGATTTTGGCCCACAGCAGCCGCGCCGCCCGCATTTTGGCAATTTCCATGAAAAAGTTCTTGCCAACTGCCCAAAAGAAGGAGATGCGCGGCGCAAACTCATCGATGTTCATCCCGGCGGCAAGGCCGGCGCGCAAATATTCCAGCCCGTCGGCCAGGGTATAGCCCAGCTCGATGTCGGCGGTGGCCCCTGCTTCCTGCATGTGGTAGCCGGAAACGCTGATGGCGTTGAATTTGGGCATCTCGCGGGCGGTGTAGGCAAAAATGTCGCCGACAATGCGCATGGAGGGGATGGGCGGATAGATGTAGGTGTTGCGCACCATGTACTCTTTGAGGATGTCGTTTTGGATGGTGCCGGTGAGCTGCGCGTGCGGCACACCCTGCTCCTCAGCGGCGACGATGTAGAAGGCGAGGATGGGCAGCACCGCGCCGTTCATCGTCATGGAGACGGACATTTTGTCCAGCGGAATGCCATCGAACAGAATGCGCATATCCAGGATGGAGTCGATGGCCACACCCGCCTTGCCCACGTCGCCTTCTACGCGCTCGTGGTCGGAGTCGTAGCCGCGGTGGGTAGCCAGGTCGAAGGCGATGGAGAGGCCGCGCTGCCCGGCGGCCAGGTTGCGCCGGTAGAAGGCGTTGCTTTCTTCGGCGGTGCTGAACCCGGCGTACTGGCGCACGGTCCACGGCTGCACGGCGTACATGGCGGGGTAGGGGCCGCGCAGGTAGGGCGGAATCCCAGCGGCAAAGTTGAGGTGTTCCATCTGTTGCAGGTCGTAGGAGGTGTGGAACGGCCGTATCCCAATTTGTTCCAAGGTTTGCCAGAGGTGGGTGGGGGATACGACCGTATCTCCTACTGATTTGGTTTGTGGTTGGTAGGTGATTTTGGTGAAATCTGGTTGGTTCATGTTGGTGACTCCAAAGAAATGGGACGCAGATGACGCAGATTTTGGCATGGTTCATTTTGCGATAAGCTAGCTTTACAAATTAGTTTTGCCCCTGTCATTCCGAGGAGTCTTCGACGAGGAATCTTTCTCCTCTGAATTAGAAAGATTCCTCGGAGGACCTCGGAATGACATTGAAGTACTTTGTAAAGGACGTTTTCCTCTTTTTGAACCATGCCTCTTAAACAAACAATGGTTCCATGTCGATGTTTTGCATTTTTTCGGTGAGGGTTGCTTGAGGAACGGCCGTATCCACCCTGTCCGCCGCCGCCAACATCATCGGCAGTAAAGTCGTGTCCCCCACCGTATTCAGGAAGACGCCGGGACGGCACAGAACCCACTGCACCGCCAGATCAATCTCCGCCTGGGTGCTGAACGGCTCGTACCAGGTGGTGTGGGTTTTGGGCTTGTCGCCCCAGGGGCCTTTGGACAGCGCTTTGATCGTTTGCACCGCCACGTTTTTTGCTTGGCAAACGGCCATCAGCTGCTCAAATTCGGCCGCGTACTGCGCATTTTGCATCATGGTCGGGTTGTAGGGCAGCAGCACCGAATCAAAATCGAACCGTTCCAGGCTCTTGAGGTGCATCTCGGCCACGTTCACGCCGTGTCCGGTGACGCCCAAGAAGCGCACCAGCCCCTGCTCCCGCGCCTCGATAAACGCTTCCAGCGCCCCGCCCGGCCCCATCGCCGTCTCCCACTCATCCGGCTCCACCAGAATATGCATCTGCCACAAATCCACATGGTCGGTTTGCATCCGCTCCAGCGACTTGTGCAGCTCATCTTTGGCGGCCTGATAGGTGCGCTTTTCGGTTTTGGTGGCCAGAAAAAACTGGTCGCGATGTTTTTGCAGCCAGGGGGCAATGCGTAATTCAGCGTCGCCGTAGGAAGCGGCCGTATCCAGGTGATTCACGCCATACTCAAACAACAAATCCAGCATCCGGTCGGCTTCCGCCTGCGTCACCGACCAGAGCGCAGCCGCGCCAAACAAGGTGCGGCTGCTGTTGTGTCCCGTTCTGCCAAAAGGAATTTTTTCAATCATGATTTTTCTCCCATTGTAGAGATTGAATCAATCTTTACATTAGATATATTTTTCTTGCAGCCAATGGTTGAGCGCCAGGCAATCTGCGCCGAGGTAGATGAAGGCGTCGATGCCAGCGGCCTTGTGGGCTTCAATTTGCTCTTTGGGATAGCCCGCCAGGATGACGACGGCATCTGGCTGCTGCGCTTTGATCGCCTGCACCAGCGGCGGCACGATTTCCGGGTAGGTGTCGTCGGTGGCGCAGATGACTACCGCTTTGGCACCGGATTCGAGGGCGGCGCTGGCGGCAGCTTCCGGTGAATCAAACCCGCCTGAATCAATAAGTTCAAAGCCGCCCACCTCAAAAAAGCTGCGGGCGAACTCTGCGCGGGTCTTGTGCTGCCGCAGCAGCCCCATGTTGGCCAGGAAGATTTGCGGTGGATGTCCGTGTGTTTTAGCATATTCGTTGGCCCAGTTGCGCAGCTGGACAAATGGATCGTCGGCGCGGAACGGCCGTAACCGTTCCACCTCAATCACCTCTGCCGCAGCAAACAGTGCTTCACTCAATTGTTCTAACGTCGCCCCCGCTTTGGCTGCAGCAACTGCCCGCGCCATCTGGTTTGTTGGCTCAGCAGAAGCCAGGTCGGCCAATGCTGCTTGGGGATCGCGTTCTTCTTTGCGCGTCAACAGGATGCCTCCACTTTCTGGGGTGGGCAGCGGCTTTTCGCCGACGTTGGGGTACATGTTGGTGCCTACCATGACAGATTTTCGGGTCGCCAAGTTGTTTTGTCGAGATGCGGCCGTTTCCCCAATTTGCTGCTGGATCGTGCCTGCTTGCAGCGCAGCCACCACGCCGCCCGCCGCTTCAATTTCCTGGAACAGCGCCCAGCCGCGCTGCGCCAGTTCCTCGGTCAAATATTCCACCAGGTAAGAACCGCCCGCTGGATCGAGCAGTTGGGCCAGATTCACCTCATCCTGCAGAATGATTTGCACATTGCGGGCAATACGGCGTGAAAAATCGCTGGGCGGGCGCTGCGCGGCATCAAACGGGGTGATCTGGATACTGTTGGCCCCGCCGAGGACGGCGGCAAATGCTTCCGTGGTGACGCGCAGCATGTTGACGTGCGGGTCCAGCTGGCTTTTGTTGCTGTCACTGGTGCGAGTATGGATGGTGAGCTTTTGCGCCGCTTCATCTCCGCCAAAAGCCTCCATCATCTGCGCCCAGACGCTGCGGGCAGCGCGCAGTTTAGCAATGGTCATAAAGAAGTCGCTGTCCAGCCCAAACATCACCAACAGCCGAGGGCCGATCTGGTTGATGTCCAGGCGGCGCTGCCGGAGCTGGCGGATGTGGTGTACGGCCGTGGCCAGCATCAGCCCAATTTCCTGCACGGCATGGCCGCCACATTCGCGGTAAAGTGCGGGCATCACAGCCAGAATGCGCCAGTGAGGCGCGTTTTTAATAGCCCATTGGCTGAGAACGGCCGTTGCATCATACATTGCCTCAAGGGGTTGGCTGCCCTCCCTCGCCAGCCAGGCGACGGGGTCGTGCAGCAGGCCGCCGCGCAGCTGAGCCAAATCATTGGGACAGGCAGCAGCCAGCAGCGCCAATGTTGGCAAGCCGTACTGACAGGGGATGAAGAGTGGCACCTCGGCCAGCTGCAAATCTGCCAAAACGGTGCGGACGCGATCAGCGGTGAAGTGGGGTTCAATGGGCCAGGTAACGGCCGTTTGCCCATGAGCCAGATCATGCCGCAGCTGTTCGTTTAATTTGTGTGGCTCGCTGCCTTCCAGCTGTTGGGCAATAAGCCAGGGTTGGTCGAGGTTCACCTCGCTGCTTGTGCTGCGCCGGTAGGGGAATTGGCCGGGCGGAGTGGATGGTAAATCGGCCGTGGCCGCCGGACCCAGCAGCGGTTCAATGGGGATGCCTTCGTAGCTCAGGCGGGTCAGCTTTTCAACTGGCTTGCCTTTAAGCGAGGCGATGGTGGCCGCGACCCACTCTTCATAGCTGGGCGGGCTGAATTCAGCAAAAAGTGACGTTTCTGGCTGCGGGACATCAGTCATGAACGATCTCTCCCTGTGCGGCGTGACGGGGTGGATTTGGGGAAAGTTGTATTACGCCGCTGATTCTTGACTGTATTGTACAGGGGTATCGTTTCTGGCTCAATCTGCAGCGGTAAGATCCTTTGGGTTTGGCAGCAGAGGGAGTGAAAAGTAGTGAGTGAAAAGTGAAAAGAGGTTCACTTATTACTTTTCACTATTCACTTTTTACTGGCTTGCGGCAGCAACTGCTTTGTTGAAGACGCCAACGGCCGTCACCACATCCGCTGCTGCTTCATACCCACTCGATTCGCGGAACGAACGGCCGATTCGTTCCGCGTTTTGACGATAGCTGTCATCTGTCAGTACTTCGTCCAGGGCGTGGCGAAGTTCTGTGATGGTGGTACGGCCGTAGGGCGGACGATCCCCCAGCACGATGGCGGTGCCCTGTCGAGCTGCCTGGCGTGCATTCATCGTCTGTTCCATCTGCTGCGGAATGACCACCAGCGGCACACCGTAGTAAAGCCCTTCGTTGATGCTGTTCATGCCTCCGTGCGTGATGAAGGCAGCCACACGCGGCAGCAGTTCCAGCTGGGGCACAAAGTTGCATACAATAAAGTTGTCGGGAATCGGACCCAGCGCAACGATATCGGTCATGCGCCCGGCGGACAGCACAAACTGGCCCGGATGATCGGCAAAAGTGGCAAAGGCTATGCGATAGAAGTCGGCTTTGTTGTGGTAAATGGTGCCCAGCGAGAGGTAGATGAGAGGACGGCCGTCTGCCAGCCGGTGCCAGGGGAAATCGGCCGTTTCGCGGGCTGCGCTGTTGATTGATGGACCGACAAAGTGGAATGACTCATCAATGAAATCGGTCTCCGGCTGGAACTCCCGCGATGTGTAAACAATATTGGTGTCGCTGATGGCCGGGAAGATTTGGGGGTAGGGAAAAGCGCCTGGTCCATAGGTGCGCAGTAGCTGACGCCGCTTGCCAATGATGGCTGGCAGTGCAGGCAGGGCTTGCCCCACCAAAGCCAGGCCGTCGCACAGATTAATCATCCCCTTGACGCCTTCCGCCACAAACGTGGTGATGGAGGCCACCGACGGTATCTCCAGCAGCTGCGCTGCCTGCATTCCCCAGAGGCAAATGGAATCAAAAACCACCAGATCAGGCTGTTCCCGACGCAGCTCTTCCAGCAGCCAGGGCAGCAGTCGCTGGCTTTGACCCAGCACCCATACGCTAACCTGGGGCAGACTTTTGGCTTTTTCTGCCAGGGCTTCGGCCGTAGGCTGGGGGTCGGGATACGGCCGAAATTTTGCACCACTCTTCGTAATTTGCGGCTCAAACTCGGTATTGTTGTAATAAATCACGTGATGGCCACGCCGGTTTAGTTCTGAGACCAGGGCCAGCGTTGGATTAACATGCCCGTGCCCTGGAACATTTAAAAATACAATTTTCATGGGGTAGAAGTCCGTTATCAGCTTCATGATGTTTTCCGGCTGGCGGTAAAGAAGGCAATAATCAGAGCGGGAATGATCATGCCGGGCAGCGCGGGCCATGATTCGCGCAGATGAAAGGCATAATCATCATTGCCAGCCAGTCCTTCCGTGCCAGGGATAATGGCAAATTTGGGTTTGAGTGTTAATAGACAGACCCAATCAATAATGACCAGATCAAACAGCCAAAAGTAAAGCAGTAGGCCATAAGCCTGCCAGAAAGCCAGTTTAAAGGGCAGGTTTCCATCACGTTGACGTTTCAGCTGCAGATTGGAATGCACTATGCCACCAAACAGAATTAGCATAAAGGAGATTCCACACAACACTGTTTGCCATTTTGTTTTGGCATTTTTGGGACCGGCTTTCTCACGAATGTCGGCTGGTGCGTCATGCACCCAGATCATTGGATTGACATAAAGCGAAGAAAAAACGATAGCGGCTACACCACCATTGATAACCGAACCGTTTAGGAGAAGGTGTTTGATAGGATTTTTTTCTAACATGGGCAATACCTCAGAATAATTTAGATATGTCTAAATTATAAATAAGACAAAACAAATGTCAACTACTGATTACAGCCGTGGTTTCCTCACCCCTAACTTTGGTTAGGGATTCCCTCCACCCATTTGGCAGCCCGTTTTCTGCCCTATGGCGGCTGTGGTAACGGCCGTTCCCGCCTATTCTATCCCCTAAAGCACGAAACAATTTTCAGGCAGCCGCAGGCGTGCTGCCCAACAAGGAGACAGATAAGGCATGTTTCAATCAGGCTTCCTGGGCACAGACGCCAGCTTCCTTTCCGACTTTACCCTGATCGCCGAAATCATCTTTTTTCTGGCCATCTGCCTGGGCGTGGTGGCCCAGCGCCGGGGACATTACAAGCTGCACGACTGGATTCAAACGCCGGTTGTGCTCTTAAACCTGCTCCTGATTTCCTTTGTGATGGTTTCTTCTTTCCTGCGGCAGCGTGTTGTCAGCACGCTGCCCCAGCGCCCTGGCGACGCCTACTACCTGGCGGTGGCGGTTCATGCTGCCCTGGGGCTGGTGGCCGAGGGATTGGCCATTTACGTGCTGCTAGCCGGGCACAAAATTTTGCCGCGCAAAATTGGCCAGCTGCGCTACTGGATGTGGGCCACCTTTGGCTTTTGGACGGCGGCGCTTCTGGCGGGTCTGGCCACCTACTACATCTGGTACATGCAGCCACCCACAGCGGTAGCTGACGTGCCTGCCGGGGAACTGGCTGAAGCGGATACGGCCGTTTCCACCCCCAACACCACCCAGGCCTTCCTGCAAAACTTCGCCTTTGCTCCCGCCGACCTCACCATCGCCGCTGGCAGCGAAGTGGTCTGGCTCAACCAGGACGGTGCGCCGCACAATGTTACCTTTGTCGATAGCTCAATCGCCAGCGACAACTTTTTCCAGGGTGACAGCTTTGCCGCCACCTTTACCGAGCCAGGCGTTTACCAGATTTACTGCACCCTGCACGGCTCGCCAGACGGCAGCGGCATGGCCAGCACCGTCACTGTGTTGGCAGAGAGTGCGGCAAATACGGCCGTCATCGCCGCCGCCCCAACAGCCAATCCGGTACCACCGACAGCCACACCCGCACCCGTCGTACCGCCACCACCAGTTGAGCTGCTCCAGCCAGCGGCTGCCGAGCAAATCGTTGTCGGCCTGGTCTCCTTCTTCGACACGACCGCGCCCAGCGATTCGGTGCTGCTGTTTCTAAGCAACATTGCCTCCCCGGCGTCGGGTCAGGTTTATGAAGCGTGGCTGACAGACAGCCAGACGGGCGACTCGTTTTCGTTAGGACAGGTGCTGCCAGAGGCAAACGGCCGTCTCTCGCTACAGTTCACCGGCGACGGCCAAAACCTGCTGGCCCGGTACGACGGCTTCCGGCTCACCCAGGAGCCTCAGTTCGACGATGATCCGACACCGGGACCAACCATTTACAGCGGCCAACAGGCGCCGGAAGCGCTGGCGCTCATCCGCACCAGCACGGTGGCCAGCAGCGACGCGCCCACCGCCTATGGCCTGGGTGCCCGCCTGCAGGCGGAAGAGTTGCTGCGCCACGCCGAATTTGTGCAAACCGCCTACGACCTGCTCAGCATCGCCGATGCTCAGCGACACGCCGAGCATATTTTGAACGTGCTGCAAGGTGAACAGGGTGAACTGTTTGGCGATTTGGATGGCGTTCACGGCGTGCAAAATCCGGGGGATGGCTTTGGCCTTATCCCGTACGTGGTGCGGCTGCAGGAAACGGCCGTACAGGCCGCCGCCGCTCCCGATGCCACCCACGCCATCCAGGTCCACAGCAGCCATGTGGTCATGGCCACGGACAATGCCCTGGTCTGGGCCGCGCAGCTGGAGCAAGCCGTCTTGCAAATCGCCGCTGCTGGCAGCGTAGGCGAGATTGGGCCACAGGTGGCAACCCTCACCCAGGTGAGCCAGCTGCTGCTGAACGGCGCAGACAGCAACAACGATGGCGAAGTTAGCCCAGCTGAAGGCGGCATCTTTACCGCCTACCAGCACATGCAATACATGGCGGCCATTCCGGTTGCCGGTGAGCAGTAATTCATAAGTGTGCAGATTGGTAAGTAAATTTTGGACGATTTCTAAGTAGAGGTTTTGAGATGAAACAAACAAGCAAAAGCACAAGATGGTTCGTACTGGCGCTCGTTTTGCTGGGACTGCTGCTATCAACCGCAGCCGTCACCGCCAATTACGACAGGTCAGTTTCTATATCAGATGGTGACGCCAAGCGTCAGGTTGTCCAACGACTGATCACCTACTTTGCCGATTCGAGGTGTGCCCAACATGAAGCAAATTCTGACCAGGAAGGCTTCGACTTTTCCCAACCTGTCAGCGATTGCTGGCTAATTTTTCAAACGCCTCCCGCGTTCAACGAAAAAACAAATTAAAGGAGTTGTAATGAAAGTTAAACGATATCTGATTTTGATGTTACTAATGGTCCTGGCTTTGGCCGCCTGTGCTGAAAATGAGGCAGATGACGTGGTGGAACCAACGGCCGTTCCCGAACAAGCCGAAGCGCCTACCACCGTACCTGCTGAAGAGCCAACGGCCGTTCCCACCCCTGAACCCGTCGAGGCAGCCCATGGTGAGCATACGGCCGTTTCCGACCCGGCCGACCCGGTAGAAGAAGCCGCACCCCGCTTTGGCCTGCTGCGCCTTCGCGACAGCGACACGGCGCTGGCGGGCAGCTTCCAACTGCTCATGGAAAACGTGCCCCCCGCTCCCGCAGGCACCCACTACGAGCTGTGGCTGCGCGACGACAGCTTCAACACCCTCAACCTGGGTGAATTTTCGGCCGATGGCAGCGTCCAGTTCAGCGGCAGCACCGATAAGAACCTGCTGGCCGCCTACAGCGGTGCCTTCATCAGCATCGAGCCAGATGGCGTAGCTGACGGTGAAATCGGTGCCATTGCCTTCAACGGCACCGTGCCCGGTGGCTCCCTGCTGCACATTCGCCACGTCGTGACCGCCTTCCCAGCCAATCCAGACGGCAAGGCGTTTCTGATTGGGGCACATGGCGAGCTGCATCACGCCCTGGAACATGCCGGTTTCCTGCTGGATGAACTGGCCAACAACAACATCCGGGAAGCGCAGCGGCACGCCGAGCATGTCGTCAATATCCTGGATGGCGAAAACGGCCCCAACTTTGGCGATCTGGACGGCGACAGCCTGGCCCAGAACCCCGGCGATGGCTTTGGCGTCCGAGAATACTTTCTTGGCGCTCAGGAACATGCCCAGCTGGCGGCTGACGCCGAAGGGGCTACGGCCGAAGTGAAGCTGCACGCTGGCCACGTCATCATCAGCAGCCAAAATGGGCTGAACAGCATCAACGCCGCCATAGCCGAAGCGCTGCGTGTCATCGCCTCCGACTCGGCAGCGGCGGCGCAGCCTGCGGCCGACAAGCTGGCCCAGCTGCTGCTGGTGGCTATGGAAGGCCAGGATACCAACGGCGACGGCAGCATCGCCCCGGTTGAAAATGAGGGCGGCTGGCAAACGGCCTACGAACACGCGCTGTTCATGGGGGCTTTTGAACTGTTTGCCGCCAACGGTGTGGCTCCGGCAGCTTCTGCCGCAGTTGAAGCCCCGCCTGTGGCAGACGCCGCGCCCACTAAAGCAGCTGCACCTGCTGCACCTGCTGCACCAGCGGCCAACGTGACGGTAGCAATGGCCAACTTTGCCTTTCAACCGAATGTGATTACCGTGGCACCTGGAACGGCCGTTACCTGGAACAACCAGGACAGCGGCCCGCGCCACTCCGCCACCGCTTCCGACGGCAGCTTCGACACCGGCCTGTTTGATGCGGGCGAATCGGCCACGCTCACGTTTGATACGCCCGGCACCTACGTCTACTACTGCACCCTGCACGGCTCGCCCGACGGCAGCGGCATGGCAGCCACCATTACAGTTTCTGAATAGCGATTTGAGGATAGAGATTGGGGAGCAGCAATGGCTGTTTTTAATGGCCATTCGCTGCTCTCCGTTCTCGCAGGTGAATCATGGACATTCGCACAAGACATTACAACAACGTCGCTATTTTGGCGGTAAACGGCCGTTTAGATTCGGCCTCAAGCCACCTGTTAGCCCAGGCTGTCCAGGAACAAATTGTTGCAGGCTACCATCGTCTGGTGGTTGATCTGAAAAAGGTGGAGTTCCTGAGCAGCGGCGGAATCAAAATATTGATCCAGTCAGCACAGCAAACGCGCCAGCTGGGCGGCGATTTTCGTTTGGCCAACGCTCGTGCCCACGTAAAGTACGTGCTGAATCTGGCCGGGGTAGACACCGTCATCAAGGTGTATCCCAACGTGGTGGCGGCAACCGCCAGCTACTTCCCCGGCCCGCTTCCCAGAGAGGTGTGACATGGATGCGCCCAGGAAAAAGATTGCTCTGGTGATTGGGGCGGGCAGCGTAAAGTGTGCCGCTGCGCTGGGCGTGCTGCGCGTCTTGCAGCAGGCGGGCATTATGCCAGACCTGGTGGTGGGCTGTTCTGGCGGGGCGCTGGTTGCCGCCACGGCAGCGCTCGGTTTGGAGGTAGAAACGGCCGTTTCCCTCACCCAGCGCCTCTGGACCCGCGACCTGACCAGCAAGCGAAACCGCCGTGCCCTGTTCCAGGCGCTGCTGCCTAAGCGCTTCGGCTTCGACGGCCGTTTTGGTCTGCGCAGCGACAGGCTCATTTTGCAGCGGCTGCACGAGGCGTTTGGCTCACAAACTTTTGCCGACACCGCCATCCCACTCTTCATTACGGCTACCGATTTTGCCACAGGGGAACAGGTGGTGCTGCAAAACGGCCGTCTCACTGACGCCCTTCGAGCCAGCATTGCCATTCCGTTTGTGTTTGCGCCGTGGCAGGTAAACGGCCGTATGCTCCTCGATGGCTATCTCTCTGACCCACTGCCGATTAACGTGGCCATCCGTGAAGGAGCCGATGTCATCATTGCGCTGGGTTTCGAATCGCCCAACCAGCGCAGCATCAACTCGCCGCTGCGCTACGCTTTTCAGCTCAGCAGCATCATGAGCAACAGCCTGTTCCGGGCGCGAATCGCCTTTCACACCCAGGTCCACCACGCCGACTTACTGCTGCTGATACCCGAATTCCGGCAGCGCATTCGCCTGTTCGATACCCAGAAATTCCCGGCCATCATCGCCGCTGGCGAGGCGGCCATGAGGGGACAGCTGGCGTTTTTGCAGACGGTGGATGAGCGGTTATCAGTAAAAAGTGAAAAGTAAAAAAGTGAGAAGTAATGAACCAACCACTTTTCACTTATCACTTATCACTAAGAAGAAAAAATCATGACCCAACACAAACCACGAACCGCCCTCGTCATTGGCTCTGGCGGCCTGAAATGTGCCGCTGCGCTGGGCGTGTGGCAGGTGCTGCGCGAAGCCGGTATCAACGTTGATATGACCGTAGGGTGCAGCGGCGGCAGCCTGTACGCCACGGCCATCGCCCTGGGCTACAGTCAGGATCGGGCGGCGGCACTGACCCAGAGTTTGTGGACGGCCGAATTAGCCAGGCAGCGCCACAAGCCATCGATTCGGCAGGGATTGCTGCCCCGCCTGTTTGGCTTTCGCGTGGACCAGTTTGGCCTGATTGACGACCGTCTGATTATGGCCCAGCTGGAAGGCGTGTTGGGCGATACCACCTTTGCCGACACGGAGCTGCCCCTTTTTTTGGCGGCGACGGATGTACAAACCGGCGAAGCGGTGACGGTTGGCAGTGGGCGGCTGGTAGACGGCATTCGGGCCAGCATTGCCATTCCGCTCCTGTTTGCGCCGTGGCAGGTGAACGGCCGTATCCTCATCGACGGCGGCGCAACCAACCCGATGCCGGTAGACGTGGCCATCCGCGAAGGAGCCGATCTGATTATTGCCGTGGGCTTTGAGAATCCTCTGGAAACGGCCGTTTCCTCCCTCGGTCAATTTGCTGCCCAGGTGACCACCATTCAGGTCACCAATTTACAAAAGGCCAACTTTGCCTACCACCACGCCGCCCACCATGCCGATATTTTGCCGGTCATGGTCACCTTTGATGAGGCGATTGGCCTGACCGACACCCACAAGCTGCCCCAAATTATCGCCGCTGGCGAAAAGGCGGCGCGGCAGCAGCTGCTGGGTCAGCTGCAAAATTTAGACGGAGCGTCCGCCAGCGGAGCCCGTGCGAACCATAACGGAGTAAAAATGATGCGTACCTATCTGATTCGACCGGGCGAAGAAAGCCCGATGCCGACAAAATCTGAAAATGAATTGGGGCAGACGGTTAGCCAGGAAACGGCCGTTACCCTCACCGTTCATAAATCTGGCCAAAGTCCGCAAACGGTGGCCATCACCAGCGCTGATTTCCTGGTAGGGCGCAGCCCGGAAGCCGACCTCTCCCTGCCCGACCTGCCCTTTGTTTCCGGGCAGCATTTTGCCCTGCGGCAAACGGCTCACGGCGTTGAGGTGGTCGATCTGGCCAGCAGCAACGGCACCCGCCTCAATAACCACGGGCTGGCCGCCAATGTGCCCACCCCCATCCACAACGGCGACATCCTGCGCATTGGCCAGGAGCGCTTTGGCGTTTCGGTGGGCTTCACGTTTAACAATCCCAGCGAGGCCCAGGCCCCCGTTGCAGGCTTTGGCGCGGAGATTTCCACCACGCAGCTGCTGCAAATTGAGCGCCTCACCATCGGCCGCGCCCCCGACAACGACATCGTGCTGGACTCGCCCACCGTGGCCCGCATCCACGCCATCGTCGAAAAATGTGGCGAGGGCCACCACAATATCCGGGCAGCCGACGGGGTGGCGGCGATCTGGGTAAACAATGCGCCGACGCGCCAGACGCGGCTGCATCCTGGCGACAGCGTGCAGCTGGGGCCGCACTTGTTCACCTTCGACGGCGAAACATTGACCCAGTTCGACAGCCAGGGCTTCCGACTGGACGTGATCGGCGTACACAAGGAGGTGAAGGCCAAGAGCGGCCCGCTGCGCATTCTGGACGATGTGAGCCTGACGGTGCTGCCGCGTGAGTTTGTGGCCCTGGTGGGCGGCAGCGGCGCGGGCAAAAGCACGCTGCTGGATGCGCTGAACGGCTTTCGTCCGGCAGAGGGGGAGGTGTTGGTAAACGGCCGTAACCTCTACACCCACTACGACAGCTTCCGCAGCCAGATTGGCTACGTGCCCCAATACGACATCCTGCCCACCACCCTCAAGGTGGCCGACGCGCTGCATTACGCCGCCAAACTGCGCCTGCCCGCCGACGTCAGCCACGAGGAGCGGGCAGAGCGCATCAGCCAGGCGCTGGAAACGGTAGAGATGAACAGCGAGCGCATCCGGCAGACGCGCATCGACAAGCTCAGCGGCGGCCAGCGCAAGCGCGTCAGCATCGCCGCCGAACTGATTGCCGATCCCAAACTGTTTTTCCTCGATGAGCCCAGCTCTGGCCTGGATCCGGGGCTGGAAAAGAAGCTGATGTACACCCTGCGCAAAATGGCCGACGAGGGGCGCACCATCATTCTGATTACGCACGCCACCGGCAACATTGTGCAGGTGGATCACGTCGGGCTGCTGTCGCAGGGGCGGCTGGTTTATTTTGGCCCCCCGCAGGCGGCGCAGGAATTTTTCCTGGTAGACGACTTTGCCGACATCTACGAGAAGATTGAGCACAGCGGTGCCGAGTGGCGGCAGGTATTCACCCAGGCCAAGCCGGAAGCGCACCAGCAGTATGTGGTCGAGCGGCAAAAAGAGCGGCCCGCTTTGCCCGCCGGAAAACAATCTGCCAGACCCGCCCGCTTTGCGCCAGGGCAGGCGCTGCGCCAGTTTGTCACCCTTTCCCAGCGCATGTTCCGCCTGACGCTGAGCGATCCCATCACTTTTTTTGTGGCCCTGCTGGTGATGCCCCTGGTGGGCATCTTGCAAGGCTCGGCTTCAGAGACGTATGAGTTTACGGGTGATCCGGCCATTGTGGGCAACGCGGCGCAGGCGGCGCAAACGCTCACGGCCAACTACCTGCCCACGGTGAGCGCCCAGGTTTTTGGCTTTGGTACCTCGATTCTGGCCTTTTTGGTGGGGGCATTTGGCGGATCGCAGGAGCTGCTGAAGGAACGGCCGATTTACCGGCGCGAACGGATGGTCAACCTGAAGCTGCTGCCGTACCTGGGCAGCAAATTCTTTGTCTTTGGCCTGTTTGCCCTGGTGCAGGTGGCGCTCTATCTGCTGATCTTGTCCTTGCAAGTGGAACTGCCGTCTGACGGGGTGCTGTTCAAAGGGTTTTTGGAGATGCACATGACCCTGTGGCTGACGGTGATGGTGGGGGTGGCGACGGGGCTGTTTATTTCGGCCGTATCGCCTGACTCGACAACGGCCGTTTACCTGGTGCTGGTCGTCGTCTTCTTCCAATACATCTTTGGCGGCGCCATTCACAATCTGCGCGACAAGCCGATTGAGTTCCAATCCTACATCGCCGCCACCCGCTGGGCCACGCTGGCGATGGGCACCACGGTAGACATTCACGAGCTGGCCGAAGCCACCGTTGTTTGCGGCAACGAGTTCGAGCTGGACAGCAGCGGCGCACGCCTGGACCCAACGACAGGTGCCCTCGACCCCAGTTCCCTGGTACTGCGCGAAACCGACATTCCCGCCTGCACCAATCGCGCCGTTAGCCCAGACGATTTATTCCTGCCCTACGGTGATTCAGCCGCCGATCTGCTGCGCTTTTGGGGCTTGCAGGCGGCGTTGGGGCTGGTTTTTGCCCTGGGCGCCCTGCTGTTTGTGAAGCGGTTGGACCGCGTGTGAGACGGTGAACGGTAATCGGTAATCCGTAGCCTTTTACCGATTACGGAATACCGATTACGGATAACGGAGATAAAAATGGATTTGACAGGCCGACATCTTGGCAAATATGAACTTCTGGAGAAAGTGGGCCAGGGTGGCATGGCCTACGTCTATAAAGCGCACCAGCCGACGATTGACCGCCACGTGGCGGTGAAGGTGCTGCACAGCCATCTGGCCGACGATGCCGAATTTTTGACCCGCTTCAAGCGTGAAGCGCAGGGATTGGGCCGACTGCGCCATCCCCACATCGTCAGCGTGATTGATTTTGACGTGGACGATGGCTGGTATTACATGGTGATGGATTACATCGAAGGCGAAACGCTGGAGGCGTATCTGGATCGGCGAGGCAGGCTGCCGCTGGCGGAAGCGCTGCGGCTGATGGCCCAGCTGACGGCGGCGCTGGCGTATGCGCACGACAACGGCCGTATCCACCGCGACATCAAGCCGAGCAACGTCATGTTTGCCGACGACGCTCACCGCCACGCCGTCATCACCGACTTTGGCCTGACGCGCCTGCTGGAAAACGCCACCCTGACGCTGAGCGGAACCATTGCCGGAACGCCCGCCTACATGAGCCCGGAAGCGGCCCAGGGGCAAAAGACAGACGCTCGCAGCGACATCTACAGCCTGGGGGTGATGCTGTACGAAATGGTGACGGGGCAACGGCCGTTTCTCGGTGAAACGCCGCTCTCCATCATTATGAAGCTGGTGATTGAACCACTGCCGCCCGCGCTGTCGATCAATCCAGAGCTGCCCCCGGCGGTTGATGCCCTGCTGCAAAAGGCAATGGCCAAGCAACCCCAAGATCGCTACCAGACGGCGGCGGAGATGCTGGCGGCGGTGCACGAGGTGGCCGGTGGCCAGCTGCCTGTGGTGCCTGTGATGAACGGTGAGGATGAACCAGACCGGACGCAGCTTTTGCGCTCGGAGACGGCCGTCTTGCCCCCAAAACAACTGCCCGCCGCTGCCAAACGACCGTCCCTGGCCTGGCTGCTTGGCGGCGGGCTGCTGCTGGCGGCGCTGCTGGTTGGCCTGGTGCTGTTGTTGGGGGATGGGTTGAAGCCGGTGGGGGAAACGGCCGTTCCCACCCAGTCGGCTGCGGCTGAAGATCTCACCCCAGCCGGTACGCTGCGCTTCGCCGAGCCGGACGGCAACAATTTACGCCAGTACACGCTTGCCCTGGACAATGTGCCGCCCGCGCCGGATGGATTTCGTTACGAACTGTGGTTTGATTTTGCCAATCAGCCGCAGCCGGAAAACGTGGCGCGGCTGGTGGCGCAAAACGGCCGTATCACCTACGCCGATGTGCTGGTGGAAAATCTGGCCGTTAATGTTACCTCCGTGCGCATCAGTCTGGAACCGGATGTAGATGATGGTCCAGCCATCTCAGAAGATGTTCTGTTTACCGGCACGGTCGAGGCAGAATCTGGGCTGGCAGAGATTGAGATTTTTGGCACACAGCCATAAAGGAGACAAACGATATGAATATTGGTATTAATGAATTACTGCTTGTTCTTGGTCCACTTGCTTTTGTCAGCTGGCCTCTGTTGAGCCTGGGTACGCTGGTGGCTCTGCGCCGCCGCCAGATGATGGCGCTGCCGCAAGCGCTCTGGGCGCTCATCATTTTGGTGATTCCTGTGCTGGGATCCACCGCCTTTTGGTTGGTCCGGCCTGGCGAAGCTATGTGAATGTATCTGACGGTGTAGGTGTTTCACCACGCCCTGTAAAAGCGGTGCTGTTGGCGTAACGGAGGCGGTCTGGCAAAGTCACGACCCGCACCAGCAGCTGCGCTGGACGCGCGGCGAGATCGCCTACACGCTCAGTACAACGATCGGGCAGGATTTGGGTCTGACCCAGGCCGACCTCATCGCCATCGCCGAAAGCTTGCCGTAATTCGCCTCTTTAGCTGGGTATAAAAACCCCGACCGGGTAACTGGTCGGGGTTTTTTGTTGGGTGCAGCCGGGTAAGCCTAACTTTTGTCAGGGGGTGGCGCTGGCGATGGGTATGGGGTGAAACTGTCTGATGGTGGCTGTGGCAACGGCCGTATTTCGCTATTCTGCTACAAGTTAAGCATCTATTTCAAGGAGCAGCCGATCATGATTCAGGAATTGTCCGACCAGCTAGACAAGATGGCGCGTCCGTACAGCACACCGCTGCGCCGGTGGGCGCGGCTTGTGCTGGGCTTTGTGGCTCTGAATGCGTTTGCCGCTGTCGGTATTTTGATCTTTTTGCCAAACCAGACAGACACGCTGTTCTTCTGGACCATCAACCCACCCATCAACGCTGCCCTGTTTGGGGCACTTTATCTGAGTGGTGCGATAGCCGTTGCGGTAGCTGTCTGGCGCAATGAGTGGGAATCGGCCCGGTATCTGGTGCCTATTCTGGTGACGGCGGGCGTATTAATTACGCTGGTGACGCTGCTGCATCTGGACAAGTTTGCTCTGGGTGTTCGGTTGGGGTACTGGCTGCTGGTTTATGTGGCCGCCCCCCTGCTGGCCCTGGTGATTTATGGCGTGCAGCAGCATTGTCACGCCAATTGGCGCGTGGTGACGCCGGTACGGCCGTTTACCCGCACCATCGCCACACTCACCGGAACCACTGTTCTGCTGCTCGGTTTGGGGCTGATTGCCTGGCCGGAAACGGCCGTGGCCAACTGGCCCTGGCCCACCTCCCCGCTGATGGTGCGCATCTTTGCCGCCTGGTTTGGCTCGTTTGGCGCCGGTCTACTCTGGTTTCGGGTCGAGCGGGATTGGCAGCGGCTGGTCGCTATCCCCAATTTAATGATGGCGGCGGCCGGGCTGGATTTGCTCATGCTGGCCGTGCACTGGCCCGCCGTGACCAAAACCGGTAGAGAGGTGTGGCTTTACGCCGGACATCTCATGTTGTTTGGTTTATTGGGGGGCTGGCTGCGCTGGTTTCAGGAACGGCCGTCAGCCATTTTTATAGGCCGTAAATATAAGGAAATTTCATCATGACAATGATTCATCAACCAATGACAAAATCAATAATTACCCTGCCCAACCTGGGCACACTTATTTCCGAACATCGAGCCAGCCAGGCTCGTCAGAAAGGGAATTTGTGGAGCGGCATTGTGTTTATCCTGTTGGGTATCATCACTGTAGTGGTGGGCCTGATAGCGGCGATGCCGGAGACATCAACCGCCTTCTTTTGCGGCGGCGTTGGGCTGCTGTCTATTGCGGGCGGAGCCTGGGCTGTTCTGGTTCATCGGCAGGAGCAGGGTATGGCGGTTCAGCTGTTTGAGGATGGGTTAGTTTACCGGCGGAACGGCCGTATCCTCACCATGCGTTGGGCAGATGTGACGGATCTCGGCGCGGTTGGGGTTTACAATTCGAAGCTTCACAGCAGCTTTTACACCTATACCCTGAAAGATATATTGGGCCAAACCATACGCCTGAACCTCACCCAGGGCTATTTCGAAAATGCCGATCAGCTGGCACAAACGATTCAGCAGGAAGTGACTGCCCGCCAACTGCCTCGCGCTGTTGCCGACTATAATGCCGGTACGCTGCTCAAGTTTGGACCGCTAACGCTTACGCAGCAGGGGATTCAAAACGGCCGTAAATTCCTGCCCTGGTCACAAGTTGCTGAGGCCACCATCGGGCGTCATGGCTACTTTGTACTGCATGCTCACGAGAAAACAATTAGTTGGGCACGGGTCGATATGACCCAAATATCCAACGTGTTTATCCTGCTTTCCCTAATCAATTGGATTGTAAAACGTCACGGAGAGTGACCCAATCTGCCTTAAGCGTGAAGATTTGGGCGTCGATTTCTCGAATCTTCACGCTTTTCTTGCCCACTTAGCCCTGGGCGAGGTAAGCTAACTGTATGCCGGAACAAAATGCTGTCAATTTACAGAAGATTTTGCGCCAGCAGGAGAGCTTGCGGGCAATTATTGAATCGATAAGCAGCGAGCTGGAGTTGAGGCCGCTGCTGACGCGCATTGTGCAGCACGCCTGCGAGCTGCTCGACGCCGACCGGGGTACCATTGGCCTGGTGGATGAGGCATGCGGCGTCGTTCGTACCGAAGCGGTACACCAGATGCCCCCCAGTGAGCTGGGGGCAGAAATGCCCAGCGGTGTTGGGCTGGCGGGTAAGGTGCTGCAATCGCAGAAGCCGCTGATCATGAACCGGTATGGCGAGCTGGACACCCCGCTTCAGCCCGATCTTGTTCAGGATGCCGTTATTGGGCTGCCTATCTTTTGGCACGAGCAGATGATTGGCTTTTTTGGTATTGGGGCAGACCCGCCGCGCCGCTTTGGTGAGCAAGATGTGGAGCTGCTCACCGTGCTGGCCCGCCACGCGGCCATTGCCATTGAAAATGCTCGCCTGTTTGCCGCTGAAAAACGGCGGGCGGCTCGCCAGCAAACCCTTACCCGCGTGGGCGAAATTATTAGCGGCACGCTGGAGCTGGATGATTTATTGCAAACGGCCGTTTCTGCCATTCGCGAATATCTGCATTTTGATGATGCTGGCTTTTTGCTGGTGGATGAAGATGACCCCGATACGTTTTTGCTGGTGGCCCGCAGCGGTTTATATGAAACGCTGCTGCCTGCCAACTACCGGCAAAACATTCATCAAGGTATTATTGGCGCAGCCGCCCGCACCCGGCGCCCCATCCTCACCATCGACGCCATGAACGACCCGCGCTATTTGCGCATTCCCGGTGCAGATAACATTCGCTCGGTCATTGGCGTTCCCGTTATTGCCGCCGATCAGCTGCTGGGGGTGCTAAACGTTGAATCGGATGAGGTTTTGACGGAAGAGGACGTGGAAGTACTGGACATTGTCGGCGGGCAGCTGGGCTCGGCCATTACCACCGCCCGCCTGTTTGACCAGATGCAGCGCAATCTGGCCGAAACGCAGCTTTTGTACGAAACCAGCCGCCGGATGACCAATGCCTTTGATGTTGATGACGTGATCGAGGCGTATTTGCAGCATGTGGCGGTACGCGGCCGTTATGTTTGCACCGTCGCGCTGTATGAATTTGACGATTTTGGAGAGCGAACGGCCGTTATCGTGCGCGGTATCTGGTCCCCGGATGAAGCGCTGCGCCTGCTGCGTGAGCGTCTGCCGTACACGCGCGACGCCATCGACCCGCTGCTGGATCGCGGCCAAACGGTGCTCATCTCTGATGTGCACACAGACCCCCGCGCCAATCCGGAGCTGCGCCGCCTGCAAACAGAAACAGGCCGCCCGGCCCTGGCCTTCATTCCCCTCATTGTGCGGCGACAGCGTATTGGCGTGGTCATTCTGACTTATCCAGCCATTTACCAATGGCAAGAAAGCGATTTGTGGCCCTACCAGGTAACGGCCGCTCAGCTGGCCACGGCCATCGACACGCGCCGCCAGCAGCTGCTGCTGGTGCAAAGCAGCCAGGAAGTGGCCGTGCTGCACGAACGGCAGCGCCTGGCCCGTGAACTGCACGACTCCGTAACCCAGCTCATCTTTAGCATGACGCTGATTGCCCAATCCGTGGCTCCCGCCTGGCAGCGCAGCCCGGTGGAGGGTGAAAAGCGAGTGGGTCGCCTGCTGGAGCTGAGCCAGAGCGCCCTGGCAGAGATGCGGGCCTTGCTTTTTGAGCTGCGCCTGTCTGATCCGCCCCCGCTGCCAACAGAATCCGGGGTGACGCTGCCGGGCATTACGCGCCTGCGCCACGATGGCTTGGTGGCGGCTTTGCAGCAGCATACGCAATCGCTTAAACTAAAGAAGCCCGTTATCTCGCTGGAAACGGCCGAATACCAACCGCAGCCACTGGAATATGAAATTGCCCTCTTCCGCATTGTGCAAGAGGCGCTCAACAATATTGTGAAGTATGCCGAGGCAAAAACCGTAACGATTCGGCTTTACGTGGCGGAATCGGCCGTTCATGTAAAAATTCGGGATGATGGCCTGGGATTCAACCCAAACCGCAAGCGGGATGACCCTGCTGGGAGTGGGTTGGGTTTACGCACCATGCAGGAACGGGCTGAAGCGCTGTACGGCCGTTTAACCATCCAATCGGTACCGGGTCAGGGAACGGCCGTACAGGCCCACCTGCCCTTAAAAGATGGAGGAGGAAATTCATGAGCACACCGGTAAAAGTGATGATCGTTGACGATCACGCCATTGTGCGTGAAGGGCTGATGATGCTGCTAAGCGAAGAAATGGGCATTGAGGTGGTTGGCGAAGCGCGTAACGGTAGCGAAGCTATCATCCGCGCCGAGATTTTGCAGCCCGATGTGATCTTGATGGATTTGATGATGCCGGAGATGGACGGCATTGCCGCGACCACCCAAATCCGCCAAAAACACCCTGGCTGCCAGGTGCTGGTGCTCACCAGCTTCGCCGAAAATCAGCGCGTGCCCGATGCCATTCAGGCCGGCGCAATCGGCTACTTGCTCAAAGATGTGCTCAAAGGCGATCTGCTCAACGCCATTTTGGCAGCGGCCCAGGGCAAACCCACCCTGCACCCGGAAGCGCAGCGCCAGCTGATGCAGCAAATGATGACTCCCGTTGAAACCAATCTCCTCGGCAGCCTGACAGAGCGCGAAATGGACGTGCTGCGCCTCATTGCCAACGGCCGCAGCAACAAGGAAATCGCCGCCACCTTGCATCTCACCGAAGGTACCGTCAAAGGGTATGTCAGCACTATTTTGGGCAAATTGCAGGTGGCCGACCGTACCCAGGCGGCGCTGTATGCCGTTAAGCATGGTATTGAGGGGGAACGGTAATCGGTAATCAGTAATCAGTGGTCAGTGGACTGATTACTGACCACTGACCACTGATTACTGACCACTGACCCCTGACCTTCCCCTAACTTTTGTCAGGTTCCTCCTTCCTCCTTTGGTTGCCTTAACTCCTATCTCCTGTTGGCTGTGGTAACGGCCGTTTCCCTTTAAGCTACAGCCAGAATCAACTCACAGTTTAAGTACTCAGGTACAAGGCACTGGCCGCAGACGTTTCAATGGGTTGGAACCGTTTGGCCAGTGCCTCGCACCACTCAGGTTTAGTAGTTACAGTTTAAGGAGATATTCCCCATGTCTATTGTGTATGAACCTTATAGCCCGCTGCGCACCGCTGTCGCTGACACCCTGGCCCAACAGCTAAACGGCCGTCTCATCCAGCTGGGCGACAGCGACTACGACGAAGCCCGCGCCGTCTGGAACGGCATGATCGACCGGCATCCGTCGCTGATTGTGCGTGCTGCCAACGTGGCCGATGTGGTAACGGCCGTTCACTTTGCCCGCGAAAACGACCTGCTTTTATCGGTTCGCGGCGGGGGGCACCAGGTGGCCGGGCACGCCACCAACGACGGCGGGCTGGTGATTGACCTTTCCCAGATGCGCCAGGTAACGGTAGAGCCCGAAGCCAAAATTGCCCATGCCCAGGGCGGCGCTACCATCGCCGATCTGGACGAAGCTACCCAGATTTTTGGCCTGGCGGCCACGATGGGCGTTGTTTCCGAAACGGGTATTGCGGGGCTGACTTTGGGCGGTGGCTTTGGCCATTTGCGCAACAAGTATGGCCTGAGCAGCGACAATCTGCTCGAAGCGGAGCTGGTGCTGGCCGATGGCCGGGTGGTAACGGCCAACGCGGACGAAAATGCCGATCTGTTCTGGGGTATTCGTGGCGGCGGCGGCAACTTTGGCATCGTGACCCGCTTTACTTACCGGCTTTTCGATATTGGCAGGGAGCTGTACACAACGGCCGTTTTCCACGACGGTCATCGGGCCGAGGAGGTTTTGCGCTTCTTCCGCGACTACACCCTCAACGCCCCCGACGAGATCAGCATATTGGCAGCCATCGGCATATTCCCACCCGGCATCGACCATTTCCCGGCAGAGCTGCACGGCCGTCCTTTTGTGCTGCTGCTTGGGCCATATGTGGGTGACGCGGCCGAAGGTGAACAGGTTACGGCCCCGCTGCGCACCTTCCAGGAACCGCTGCTCGACTTTAGCGGCGTGATGCCCTATCTGGGCCTGCAAAAGTTCTTCGATGAAGATTATCCGGCAGGCGAGCTGCGCTACTATTGGAAATCGTTGAACATCACCGATTTGAGCGATGAGGCGATTCAGGTTCTGGTGGATCACGCCAGCCAGCAGCCATCCATCTTCAGCACGACAGACATCTGGCACATCGGCGGCGCCGTGCAGCGCGTTAGCGATGATGAATCCGCCTTCCACGGCCGTCACGTCAACTTCCTGGTAAATCCTGAAGCCAACTGGGAAAACCCGGAGGATGATGCGGTGAACATGCACTGGGCACGGACCATGCTGGAGGCGTTACGGCCGTTTTCCGACGGCAGTCGCTACCTGAACTTTGCTGGTTTCCAGGAAGAGGGCGACGCCATGATGCGAGACGCCTTTGCCACCAAATACCAGCGCCTGGCCGAACTGAAGGCCAAATATGACCCAACCAACCTGTTCCGCCTGAACCAAAACATCAAACCGGCACAGGGATAAACCGTCAAGTAGAGGCGGGTCTGTTGTACTTTAAGAAAATAATCAGGTAGTTATTTTGTCATTACTTCGGCAAGCTCAGCACAAGCCTGAGCGAAGCGAAGAATCCCGCAAGGAGCACAGGGCAGGTGCTTTGGCATAACCAAAGTTTCACTGGTATCAAGCGGGCGGGATGCTTCGGGGGACCTCAGCATGACAAGTTTATTACCCGAATTAATTATTAATCCACAAAGGACCCGCCTCTACTTTGGAGGCGTTTATGAATCTTACTGCTTTACTGGCTTATGCCCACGGGAATGTGCAAACGGCCGTTTCCTGACTCATTCTTCTTCTTCCCTTTCTTCTTCTTCTCCTTCTTCCCTCCTCTTCCCCCCCTCAAAAAACCCGGCTTCACATGAAGCCGGGTTCTTCTTTTACCGCCTGGCACTTCGATGATCAACTTTACCCTCGGCGGCGGGGTTTTTCACCTGTATGGCTACATTAAGTTTTCCTAACTTCCGCCACATTTTTGCTACAAAAACGTATACTGCTCTCAGCTGTTAGTACCTGAACGATAAAATTCTTGCACGCAGAACAAGAAAATGTGGCACACAAAGTTGCCAAGGGAAAAAAACTTTGCGCCTTTGCGTGAAACTTTTTTGGTTCTAACCTGTCCAGGTTATGCCTTAAACCGAAAGGAGCGTTTTAATGAAATCATTACCAATTATGTACCGTTTTGGCCTGGCGATTTCGGCTGTGCTGCTGCTGGCGGCCTGTAATTCGGAAGACCCCACGCCAGAACCAACGGCCGTTGCCGACATCACCGAAGAAACGGCCGTTGCTGAACCAACTGAAGAACCCACGGCACCAGCCGTGACCCCCACCCCGGAACCAGAACCAACGGCCGTCCCCGTGCCCGCCTATGAACCTCTGTTTGAATCGGCCGCGTGCAAATTTGTCGTCCCTAGCCTGCGAGACGTGACCTGCGGCTTTTTGACCGTGCCGGAAAATAGAGATGAGGTAAGTAACGGCCGTACCGTGCGCCTGCACGTTGCCATTTTTGCCAGCGACAGCCCCAACCCCGCCCCCGATCCCATTATCTACCTGGAAGGTGGCCCCGGCGGCGATGCCCTGGAAATTGTGCCCCTCATCTTTGAAGATCTCTTTGCTCCTTTCCTGGCCAATCACACCTTCATCATGTTCGATCAGCGCGGCACCGGCTACTCTGAACCGTCGCTGGCCTGCCCGGAGCTGATTGATCTCACCCTGGAGACGCTGGATGACGATTTGAGCCTGGCAGAACAGCAAGCGCTCTATCTGGAATCGCTCGGTGCCTGCCGGGAACGGCTGGTGGCCGATGGCGTAGACCTGACCGCCTACAACAGCGCCGAAAACGCGGCCGATGTAGCCGACTTGCGCCAGGCGCTGGGTTACGACGAATGGAATTTGTACGGCATTTCCTACGGCACGCGCCTGGCCCAAACCATCGTGCGAGATTATCCAGAAGGGATTCGCAGCGTCATTTTAGACTCTGCCTATCCGCTGGCGGCCAATTTGCAGACGGAAACGGCCGTTAACGCCGACCGCGCCTTTGGGGTGTTCTTCACCGGCTGTGCCGTCGATGCCGCCTGCGCCGCCGCCTACCCCAACCTCGACCAGGTTTTTGCCGATCTGGTTGCGGAACTAAACGAAACGCCGATTATTATCGAGGTGTATAACCTGGCAGACCGGCAATATTACGATGCGCTGGTTAATGGGGACCTGATGGTTGGCCTGCTGTTCCAGGCGCTGTACAGCGTGGAGTTAACCGCCATCATGCCCAGGCTGATTTACGATGTGCAAGACGGCCGTACCCGTGATCTGCCACCGCTGTTAACCAACTTGCTGGCGCAGCAGGAATTTTTCAGCGCCGGGATGCAGCTTTCGGTGCAGTGCCACGAAGAAATTAGCTTCAGCAATCCCGACGACTTTGTTGCTTCGTCCAATTACCCCTATCTGGATGCCATAGTGGAGTCTAGCGCCGTAACGGGGCAGTTTGGCTTTGCCGTTTGCGACTTGTGGCAGGCTGGGCAGGCAGACGCCATCGAAAATGAGCCGGTCAGCAGCGACATCCCCACCCTGATTTTAGCGGGCGAATATGATCCCATTACCCCACCAGCCTGGGGGCAATCTGTGGCCGAGCAGTTGAGCAACCACTACTACTTTGAGTTCCCCGGCATTGGCCACGGAGCCAGCCTCTCTGGTGACTGCCCGTTAGCCATCACTCAGGCGTTTATTGCTGATCCCAGCCGCGAACCGGATGCAGCCTGCATGGCGGCGATGGGCTCACCTGCCTTTGTGGTGTCTGGAGACGGAACGGCCGTAACCATCCAGCTGGAACCCTACAGCAACAATCTGTTTGGCATTTCGGGCGAGCGCCCGGTGGGCTGGGACGAACTAGCTCCTGGCACCTTTGCTCGTGGCGCGTCGGCGCTGGACCAGACGTTGATCATCCAGCAGGCGGCCCCGCCTGGGCTGGGCACCGAAGCGCTGCTGGCCCTGCTGACCGGCCAGCTGGGGCTGGATGAAAACCCGGCTAAAAGCGGTGAGTTTGTGGATGAAAACGGCCGTACCTGGCGTTTGTTCAGCTCACAATTCCAGGGCTTCCCCATCAATATAGGCCTATTCGAGGATAATGACGGGCTGTTAATCGTCATCCTGATCAGCGAAGGCAGCGAAGCAGAAGCGCTGTACGACGCCGTTTTTACCCCGGCCATGTCTGCCCTGACACGCAATTAAGCTTCGCCGAGGGCTAATGAAGATAAACTTTTTAGATCGGTAATAAACTATCTGTCATTCCGAGCGGAGTCTTCGGAGCGAAGCATCCCGCTTACACAGAGGAACGGGATGCTATCGGAGGACTTCAGCCTGACACACTTTTTTTTGCTAGATTTGTAAAGCACAGATTGCCTGAAATGAACCATGCCTAAAGTTATCATGCTGAGAGCCTGTGCTCACATCCTCCGAAGCATCCCGCCCGCTTGATAACCAGTGAAACTTTGGTGTGGGTAAGGTTCTTGCCATGGGGTCCTTGCGGGATTCTTCACTTCGTTCAGAATGACAGTCCGTGTGCGTCGTCGCCTCGGCGCTTCGTGCCTGGCGACGTTAGATAAGCGGGGTTTTTTCATTTTTTGGGGGTGGGACACCCCTAAAAAGTGAAAAACCCCCAAAAAAGTTCCCCGCACGAGGTGCGGAGGACCTGCGTGCGGGCTGGAGGCTTTAGCGCCACAACGCATCGTGCGGATTGGGCGATAATCTGCTTTCATGCGATTGCCCTGCATGATTGATGGTGTGGAATTGCTGCATTGGCTTGTGTGATGTTATACTGGCGACAATGAGACGATCTTTTAAGGTTCCTGACTTTTTTCAGCCAACCAACCATCTAAAGCAAAGGTTTTTCTATGTCGATTGAGCCGCAAGAAGATGCGCCATCGGGCGTGCCAGCAGATAACAGAAACAGAGCCAACTGGCGAGGTGCTTTAGCAAACCCGGCCGTCCTGATTGCCGGGGCCATTGCCCTGGTGGCGCTGTTGGCCGTTGTTGTGTTATCGGTCATTTTAATTCAGGGCAGAGGGGATGATGGGTTGGAAACGGCCGTTTCCGGCACGCCCACCCCTTTTGGCAGCAGCGACAGCTTCCAGGGCGGCGAACCGCTTGTGGTCGGCATGAGCGACTCGGCCACTATTTCCGTGACGCTGGATTCCCCAACCACGCTGAGCCTGCCGGGGCGGCAGTTTAACGTGCAAACCCAGGTGATTGGCGCGGATGGCACCTGGACCCCCGCGACGAGTGAGATGGGAACGGCCGTTTGGATCTACGGCAGCATTGTCAATTACGTCGTGGGCATCCCCAACTCGGCAGAAAATCGCGCCTTGCTGGAAGGGTTGAACCCTGGCGATGAGATGACGCTGGCTACACGCGGCGGCGCTCGCTACACCTTCTCATTCAACAGCCGCACCACCGTACCCGTAACCAATCGAGATATTTTTGCCCAAACAACCCCGGGCATTACCCTGGTTTTGCTAGGGTCTGAAGGCACAGAACGGTTGGTGGTAAACGGCCGTTACGTCGTTACCGAAGCAGACAACCAGGCGGGCAACGTGGTCAACCTTGGCGAAACGGCGCAGCTGGAAAACGTGCAGCTCACCGTCAACAGCACCACCTACATTGCCGATCGGGCCGAAATCCCACCCGGCTTTGCCCTGTTTGTAGTCGATTTTCAGATTCAAAACGTGGGCCTCACCGCCATAGACAGCGGTAATTTGCAGCTGGCTCTGGTTGATAATTTGGGCAACCAATATGTTCTCAGCCCGCTGGCCACTCAGTTGGGCAACCTCCCTCCGCTGTCTGGCTTTTTGAACGCCAACCAGATAACGCAGGCCAGCGCTGGCTACCAGATTCCGCTGGGTTTATCCAGCAATACGCTCAGCTGGGTGGTAACAAACAGCCGTTCTGGGGCGCAGGTGTACGTGACGCTGCCGTTTACCGGCGGGGCGGCTGCGGCGGCTGGCTCTGCCATTTCCCTGGTGCGGGTAGATGTATCGACTGATTTAGTCAGCCTTATTTTAGGGGGTCAGGTAACAAATTTGAGCACGCAGCCAATTGTCATTACGGAATCCGATGTGGCATTGCAAACCCAGGATGGCGCGATTTACCTGCTGCTCTCTACCAATCCGCCTTTCCCCTGGACGGTGCCACCAGGGCAAACGCTGCAATTTTTCCTGACTTACCAGCTGCCGCCGGTTGATACGGCCGTTTTTCGCGTGCTCAACCAGGGGTTCCAGCTAACCAACCTGCGCTGAGGCAAAATGATGAACAGACATTATTGGAATTAACGTTATGTCAAAACAATCCGCAGATTTTATACAGGTGCGACGCACTTCTCCTACTAACGAAAGTGCGTCGCACCTCTGAGATCTGAATAGTTACAAAAAATCTGCGAAATCTGCGTTAATTTGTGGACCAATTCTTATTTCCGATAGTGTCTAATGATCCCCATTCCCGTTCACAATAAATTCCATTGATGATTTTTGGCGGCTACCCCGGCTGGTGTAGTAGAGCGCCAGGCCAATGATGATGATCAAAATAGCCAGCGCCAACCCGCCCAGCTGTAAAGGGCCGACATACGGCCGTTCAAACTGCGGCTCCACATGCGTCCCAATCCGTATCAAGTCAGACAGCCCCGTGACATAGGCAAAAACCAGTCCGGTAGCTGCCATACGCACCCCAATATCAGCCTGGAGTGAGTGGGTTGTCTCCTGTCGCAGCGTGTTTATGTGTAAAAAGAGAGCCAGCGTCAGGGCCGTAATGCCCACCAGCAGTTGGAACATTTGCACCATGCCGAATCCTGGGGTTAAATCGAGCCCAAAAAACTCTGCACCCAATGACAGGGTTATTAAAATGAGGCCAATACCAAACAGCCCCAAGGTTATATTACGCCGCAATCTGGCGATTTTGCCGTTTTTCTCACTGCTCATGATGTTCTCCATCTTCCCAAATGAACATTTAACCAGAAACAGAAAACGCCACGTAACCATACGCGGCGTTTCTATTGTTATTCTTCTGGTCGGGGCAGCGGGATTCGAACCCACGACCTCTTCAACCCCATTGAAGCGCGCTACCAAGCTGCGCCATGCCCCGACAGCGTGCGCATTATAGCAAATCGCCATAGGGCAAGCAAATCAGGCTGCTCTTGATAGCAGCGTAATGATCCCCAGCGTCAGATCGTAGCCAATATGCACCAGAATGGCCACGGAAGTATTATGCCGCTGCCGAATGAAGCCCAGAATGAAAGATAGCAGGAAGAGGATGACCGTGGCGGGCGTTAATAAACCATATTGCACATGGACAATAGCAAAGAGCAGCGACGTAAACCAGATGCCAAAAACGGGCTGCAGCGCCCCGCGAAACAAGATTTCTTCTCCAATGCCGGCGCCCAATGCCAGCGCCAGCCAATGCCAAAAACCAAAATCCTGATAGAGAATTTGGCTGATTTCTTCAACCAGTGCCACATCCTCCGGGTTGATGGCGTTCCAGACAGCGCCGCCAATGGCTTGCAGCAAAACCAGCAGGGCAATCCAGGCCAGCGATTCAAGGAACTGCCGCCCGCTGATTGAGCCTAGACCGAGCCGCTGGTAAACGGCCGTCCAATCTCGCCGCGTCAGGGCCCCCACACCCAGGAACGAAACCAGAACAAAGGTGAACTGCTGCACCAGAAACAGCCAAATTGAGACGGAGGGCAGGTTTTCAGACAGGCTGTTTAGCCCACCTGCCACCTGCAAAATAACGCTGCCGGCAAAGTAGCCGCTGAGTACCAGCGCCAGGGTGTGTACCGGTGAATGCGGATCGATGGGCAGCCAGCGTTCCAGACTGTGCCGGGTTGAACGAAAGCTGACAATGACCCCCCAAACGGCCGTTGCCTGCAAGAAAATGCCAAAAGCCGTGGGGCTGTCCAGGTTTAGCTGAACAATGCTGCGCAGCTCATTGGCCTGAAACACAAACAGCACCCCCAAAAAGAAAAGTGGTGCGTTGAGAGCAATCAACAGCAAATCAAACAATTTATGAAACGTTTCCGTTTCCTGCTGTTTCACCAAATTGGCCAGCACAATCAGGCCAAGCACCAGCAAAATTTCAAAAATTCCCATAAATCGTACTCGAAAACATCTTTAGTCCGTTACCAGTGACATTCTTGCACAAAAAACAAGAAAACAATCAAAGATTACGCAGATTATAAAGATAAAAAATCTGATGAATCTGCGTAAGCTGTTGATAAAAATCCTTTTAGGTTCTGCCTTGTCCAGAATAGGAGAGTAGAGATTGGAAATTGGCCCACTCTCTGTTCCCTTCAGTAAGTTCGCCAGGCTGGTGGTAAATGATCCCACAAGTTGAGATGCACCAAATGCCAACGGCCTCGTTTCCATTCGATCAGGTTCAGGCTGGTATTGTAAATCCAGAATGAAACGGAATCGCTGCCGGTTGCCAGCCGCAGCACGGTGGAGATGAGTCCACCGTGGGTAATGCCCAACACGGGCTTGCCGCTGGCCTCCGCATCGGCTGTCAGGCCGTACAGGGCGGCCAGGGCTTGCTGCTTGAAGGCTGTGTAGATGATAGACGGTTTGTAATTATACATCGCCTGATAGGGTGAATCGGCCGAGGGCAGATGTTTGGAAACGTAGAAATCGGCTTCGCGCAGGTAGGCGTCGGTGTAGAGTGGGCAGGCGAGCATTTTGGCAATGGGAACGGCCGTTTCGTGGGCACGCTGCAACGGACTGGCACGCACACAACCAATCTCTAGCCGTGAACCATTGTCCAACCTGGCATCGGTACTCAGCCAGCTGCCCAGCAGCTGCGCCTGCTGCTGCCCCAAATCGGTAAGCGGACTGTTCCAATCGCCATCATCCCGCTGCACTTGCCAACGGGATTGTCCATGCCGGGCGAGATATATCTTCATGATCCAAGTATATGCCAACGAAGACAAAACGGAAAAAATTGTGCCGTTTCAGGGATGGTTCACGATGATGACTTTGCCGCGGGCACGCCCTGTTTCCAGATAGCGGATCGCTGCGGCCGTTTCACTCAAAGGGTAACGTCTATCGATAACAGGCACGACTTTGCCCGCTTCAAGCAGCTCGCTGATAAAAAGCAAATCTTTTTTATTTGGCTGCGCCACCCTCATCAGACCAATTTTTTGCTTTCCGGTTCTTGATACCCAGGCTCCGACGAGAATATGTTCGAACAAGCGCGGCAGGGTGGTGAATCCGGCAATGACACAGCTTCCCCGGGGTTTCAGGGCACGCTTGTAATCGGCAACCGAACGATTGCCGATTGCATCGTAAATCACATCATACTGCTGCCCGTTCCTGGTGAAATCTTCCTTTGTGTAATCAATCACATGGTCTGCTCCAATCGAGCGCACCATCTCCAAATTCCGCGTGCTGCACACGCCCGTAACCTCGGCCCCGAACGATTTGGCAAGCTGCACGGCAAACGTGCCCACACCGCCCGACGCACCGTTGACCAAAACTGTTTGCCCTGGCTGAATTTCCCCGGCATGGCGCAAACCTTGCAGAGCGGTAAAGCCCACGACGGGAACGGCCGCTGCTTCCTCAAATGATAAGTTGGCCGGTTTATGTACCGGGGTGCTTTCAGCCACACAGATATATTCGGCAAATGCACCGACACCCTCGCCAAATACCTCATCGCCCGGCTGAAACTCCGTGACGTCTTTACCGACTGCCTCAACCCGCCCGGCAAAGTCGGCGCCAAGCTTCGGGTTTTTAGGCCTGAGCAGCCCATCCCCCAGGCGCACCAGGAACGGGTCCGCTCTCATGCGGTGCCAGTCCAGTGGATTTGCCGCCGCTGCCATTACTTTTATCAGAACCTGATTGTCCTGAGGCGATGGTTTTGCTACTTCCTCAAGTTTAAGCACATCGGGTGAACCATATTCATTGAATAAAATTGCTTTCATATCTATTTCTCCAAGATGATTAGACATTATTGGAATTAACGTTATGTCAAAAAATAATCCGCAGATTTCGCAGATTGACGCAGATTAAAGGCAAAAAATCTGCGAAATCTGCGTTAATCTGTGGATCAATTCTTATTTCCGATATTGTCTATTGTTATGCGTTTTGTGGATTATCAGTTTATCCACTTCTATTCCATATCGTAGATCACCGGCATTTGCCCTTTCCACTTAATCCAAATTTCCTGGTCTGTAATAAGCTCAGCCATGAAGTGACTGACATTAATTCGACTGGTGTTGCCTGGATTAAATATTGCGCTGCGAATGGGTGAAGGATGTACCTCATACTCAGTTACTCTTCCCTCATTGGTTAAAGTGTCTGGGCGTACCGCTACCCACTCAATTTCACTCTCGTCCTGACCTATTTCAGTGCGCAGAAAATCTGCGGCCTTCTCATTATCCACGTGCGGTGGCAATAATAGTCGTATTAACCAGGTCACAAACTTTTGAGCAAACAAAAGTGGTTCAGGGAGATCGCGGTTACGATTACCGGCGGTGTTCATTAATACAAACTTAACTGGCGTTTGAGGCTCATTTGACTTGATAGCTCTGCACAATCGATGCGTAGCATCTGTGACAAGTCTCCGGGGATGACCATAGATACCCTTCAAACTCATGTTGTGTCCCAGGCAAGAAGCAACGGCCGTACATCCTTTGACATGTTGAGCCATCTCCGCATCACTCAGCTCAAGGACAGCAGCCTGGATTATGGACAAATTTTTATGATTGCGAACTGTTTCGGGTAAATTGCTCTCTGCTCGTACAATTATTTTAACCAACTCACCACGATTCAGCAGTTGTTCTACAAGCAAGCGGCCAGTTGCTCCGCTTGCACCTACAATAAGAGTCGTCATATCATTCTCGCTTCGTAAGGATTCATTAAATTGGTTTAAGCAGGTTGGAGCGTGCGTTTTTCCCACTGTTTGACGTTTACACCTTTAACTAAAAGCCATAAGGGCAGTAACAATTCACCAATAAAGGTAAACTGGCTGATCGTCACCCCCCAATTGGGGAAAAGTAAAAACGTAAAAGAATCTATCAGATAGCCAAAACAGCCAATCATCAACAAGATACCAATAATTTTGGGAATGTAATTCGACTTGAAAACCAGATAACCCATAGGAAATAGCCAGAGGCCCCAAAATATTCCGGCGATAGTAATTCCGTATTCATGTAACTCAAAAAATAACGTCATCAAAGCATACGACTGATCTGCGCTGTGCAATAGCAGCAGAACAGCACCCCGGTTAAGCTCATTGAGCATGGCGATAGGCGCGCCGAGTAGAATGAATATGACCATAAGCCGAGCCATATTTTTGTTAACCGGTTTGAGTACTTTGTATAAAAATAGAACGACAAAGATATTAACGACCTGGACAAGTAAAGCGCTCACAATGCTGAGACGGAACAGCGCTTCATTGGCCATAATATTGTTGGCTGTTGCTGGCGCATCTCCGGGAACAATAAGAGCGGCGGGAACGTATAAAATGCCGAGGATGCCTAATGGGAGTAAAAGTAGATACAGGGCTCCGGTAATTCTTGCGGTCTTGTTAATTGAATTCATTTTTTTCTCCTGTTGTTGATATGTTTCAGTGTTTAAACTTCGGGTGCATCTAATTGGTCCGGTTCAACGCAAACGACCGAGAGCAACGGCATGCCTAAATTGCGCACCTTTTTCAGCAGGCCATGCAGTGCAGCCTGATCGACCACCGGGCCAGATAAAAGCGTGGTGCCGTTGTCTTCTAAAGTAATTGTCAGACCCTCAAACCAGTCAGTCCATTGGCGATTCAGATGGCCTCTGATCCTGATTTGATAAACCATTGGCTTATCCGGATCAGTTTTTGGGTTGCGTTTGTTTGCCATGTCCCCGTCCCTGTTACGGCCGTTTACAAACTCCAGGCCACGTAAATAGCATAACGGCAACAGGGTGTTAACGTGTAGACACGAAAGTGTTGTTTGCGGTGTTGTTGCGTTTTTATTTAACCGCAGAGAGCGCGGAGGGAATGTGTGTAAAGGAGAAAACTCGGTGTCATCTGTGATGGAAAAATGAGTCGGGATAGGTTGGCGGGGCAAACGGCCGTTACCTCAAGAGCAACCCCAACTCACGCGCACGGACCACGGCCTCTGTGCGCCGCTGCACTTGCAGCTTGGCAAAGATGCGCCGATTGTGACCTTTAACGGTGTCTAAAGCGAGGAAAAGCTGTTCACCAATTTCACGATTGGTAAGCCCTTCGGCAACGAGTTCCAGAACTTCTAACTCCCGTTCGCTCAAAGGCTCGATAAGTTGCTGGTCAGGTGGGGCAGAGGGCAAACCATCCCCACTCTTCTGCTCGTCTGCAAAAGCTGCTCGCAGTTTACCAACATAGTTTGGCATGATCCCTCGTGCAGCTGCTGCGGCTAAAAGTTGTGCCAACGGCCGTCCCTCATCCACAAAAAGGCGAATAAAGCCACCCGGCTGGGCCATTGCCAGCGCCTCACCAAATAACTGCATGGCCTGCGCCGTTTCGCCCTGCGCCTGCTGGGCCACTGCTTGCAGCACCATTACTTTGAGCCGTTCATCCTGCCATTCCCTGGCCTCTGCCTGCTGGCGCACTGGCTCCAGCACTTCCAGAGCCGCAGCCGAATTGTCTTGAGCCAGGTGTACTCGCGCCTGGCTGAGGGGAAGTTCATGTTCTTGGGCAAGATTAGCCGCTGCTGCCAGATTGCCTTGTTGCAGCAGGGCGAGGATTTTTACGGCCGTAATCTCCGCCAGCTGCTGCTCAAAGTTATGCCGGCGTGCGGCTTGTTCAGCTTCGGTCAAGATTGTGGTTGCTTCAGCCACGTCTCCCTGAGCCAGTTTTACACGGGCCAGAAATATCTCGCTGGCAATGAATCGGTCATTGTTTTCTACCTGCCGTGCCAGTTCAACGCTCCGCTCGGCGTGCTGTTGAGCAGTCGTCAGATTGTTCCATTCATAATTCACCCGGGCCAGGCCAAGATGGGCTTCACAGGCAAACGGCAGCGGCTGATCCCCCAGGTGTTGCAAAACGCGCCGGTAAGTCTCGGCCGCCGGATGGAGCTGGTTGTCTGCTTCTTGTAACATGCCCAGACTAACGGTGGCCAACAGGGTAAAGACCCTATTCCCAGACGCCTGGCCAATAGAGATAACCTCGGCATAAGATTTTTTGGCGGCCACCCGGTCTCCCCGGAGGTGATAGGCAAACCCCAGCTTCCAGACAGTAGACGTGCGGAAGGCCAGGTTGTCGGGGTGCAAATAATCCAGAGCGCGGCGTGATTGGCTGATGATGGTTTCGACCTCATTCCGATTGGCCGCCGCTGTGGCCCGGATAGCGGCAATACGGCCGATCAGGTCCCTGATCTTAGCGTCTGGGGTGACGCCTTGCAGAGCCGCTTCCGCCGCTTGCAGCTTCTCTTCGACGCTGGCCACCTGCCCAGTCACCAGGAGCACCGAGGCATAAGAGGTCCACAACGAGGGCCAGGCGTCCAATACCGATTTAGGCAGCGATCCCAACCAATTGAGAACAGGCCTCACTGCACCACGAAAATGAAGCGGCATCCCTTTGCCTTCAATCAGGCGTTCGGCCCGTTCAATGTCATTCGCAGCCGTTGCATGATGAAACGCCTCAATCTCCAGGTTAGTATCCTCATACCATTGGCTGGCCCGTTTGTGCAATTCGTCCATGTCCCCGCTTTGTTGCAATCGCTGCCGCAGCAAGTCGGCAAACAGATGGTGGTAGCGGTACCAGCGCCGCTCGTTATCCAGGGGAACGATGAACAGGTTCGCCTGTTCCAAATATTCCAGGATTTCCTGGCTTTCTCTCCCCACAACCACATCACAAAGCGGGCCACACATACGCTCCAGGATGGAGGTGCGAAGTAAAAACGTCTGGACGTCTGCGGGCAGCTGGTGCAGAACTTCTTCAACCAGGTAATCCATCACAAAACGGTGGCTGCCGGTGAAAGATTTGATGAAGCTGGCACTGTCTTTGTCATCTTGCAAGGCCAGGTGCCCCTGAATGGCCAGGGCGGCCAGCTGCAAACCGGCAATCCAGCCTTCGGTGCGGCTTTCCAGAGCGGCGACGTCTTCTGCTGAGAGGTTCAGGCCCATCACCTGATTGAGAAATACGGCCGCTTCAGACGGCGTAAAACGCAGGTCAGCGGCGCGCAGTTCGGTGAGCTGGCTGCGAGCGCGGTATCGGGCCAGGGGCAGGTTTGGGTCCTCGCGAGTGGTGATGACCAGATGTTTCTGCGGCGGCAGGTGTTGTAGCAAGAAGACGAGCGCGTTGTCGATTGGGGTGGCTTCAATCAGATGGTAGTCATCCAGCACAAGGATGAATTTGTCGGGAATGGTGGCGATTTCATTGAGCAGGTTTGTCAGGATTGATTCGATTGGCGGTGGCTGGGGGGATTGCAGCCCGGCTAACACCCCTTCGCCAAGCTTTGGCGCAATCGTCTGCAAAGCCGCGATGAAGTAGGCCAGAAAGCGCGTGGGGTCGTTATCCCCTTCATCCAGCGACAGCCAGGCAATTTGGGAAGGAAAGCTCTTTTTTCCCTCTTCCTTCTTCCTTCTGACTTCTACATTTTGATGAACCCATTCGCTAACCAATGTCGTTTTGCCAAATCCAGCCGGGGCGGAGATAAGGGTTAATTTGTGACCAAGCTGGAAACTCTCGTTGAGCCGTTCAATCAGGCGCAGTCGAGGAACGAGGTTCGGCCGTTTTTGGGGAGCATAAAGCTTTGTGCGCAGCAGGGAATCAGACATACGCTCATTATACGGAAAAATCGTTTAGATGGCGCAATCAGGAAGGAAGCCTTCGCCGTGCCTTTTCACCCTTTGCAGCCAAAATGTAAATGGGACAGGTAGATGCAAGTTGCGATTCCTCCCGGTGCCGCTTACAATTAGAACATATGGCCGACCGGAAAGAGGATCTTCAGAAAAAACTACGCCGCCTGGGTGTGGTGAAGGGAACGGGACAGCTAAAGCAGTCGCGGCAGCTAAAGCAGCCAGGGCAGCTCAAGCCTGCCCCGCCAGTGGATGATGAATTGTTACGGCCGTTCCTCCCCCCCTCTCACACCAACTTCCCCGATGACGACGACATCCAGCTTCTTGAAACCTTGCTGCCCGGTGGCCAAATCATCTCCACCGCCGACGGCGAATGCTTTGTGCTGGACCACGTCTACACGCTGGATCACCAGCACGGTGACGACCGGCTGGCCGATTTGCTCAACTTTAGTCCGGCCATCACGGCTCCTTTTTTGCAGGATGAGCGGCTGGCCCAGCACGACTTCCGCGATTTTCTCTTTCTAGATACGGAAACAACTGGGTTGGCCGGCGCGGGCACGCTGGCCTTCATGGTGGGGGTTGGCTTTTTTGAGCCGGGGCGGCAGGGGGAAGACCGGTTTGTGGTGCGGCAATATTTTTTGCGCGATCATGGGGATGAGCCGGCGTTGCTGCTGCTGCTAGATGAGCTGCTGGCGAAAAAGGCGGGGCTGGTGACGTTTAACGGCCGTTCCTTCGACATCCCTCTGCTGGAAGGGCGCTTTGTGATGAACCGGATGCCCACCGACCTGCGCGACCGGCCCCACCTGGACCTGCTACATCCGGCGCGGCGGCTGTGGCGCAACCGGTTTGGCTCTTGCGCCCTCGGCTCGCTGGAGGGCAGCCTGCTGGGGCTGCGCCGCAGCCAGGACGACGTGCCCGGCTGGCTCATTCCCAGCCTGTACAACAACTATTTGCGCAGCGGCGATGCGCGTGAGCTGGTGCGCGTCTTCTACCACAACCAGATCGATATGGTGTCGATGGTGACGCTGGCGGCGCGAGTGTCTCGCCTGCTCAGCCAGCCAGACCCGGCCGATCATCCCATCGACCTGTTTAGCCTGGGCAAATGGCAGGCAGATTTGGGCCTCAGCGAGGCGGCAGAGCAAAATTTACGGCTGGCGGCGCAGGGGGATTTGCCCCTGGAACTGTACCACCAAAATTTGCACCAGCTGGGCTCATTGTTGAAGCGAAACGGCCGTTCCACCGAAGCGCTCACCCTCTGGCAGCAAATTGCCGCCACCAGCTTCGAGGATGTGAGCGCCCACGTAGAGCTGGCCAAATATTACGAATGGCAAACGCAGGAGCTAACTCAGGCGGTGCAGTGGACGGAGCAGGCGCTGGCTCTACTGCAAAGCTGGGGACGGCGCGGTCAGCTGCATCCCGTCCGGGCCGAGCTGGAGCATCGCTTGGCCCGCCTCCAGCGCAAAATCGCTGGCGACTTGCCCGCCCCCGATTAATAATCCTGCCACCAATCCTTGCGTGACCGTGCATCCAAGAAGCTGCCCGCATCGCGTACCGACACTTTGATCTCGCTGCCAATCGCCCGGCCAAAGGCCTCGGCACCGTTCAGAGCGGGTAACTCGCTGCGACCAGCTGCATTCAATGCGTTATAGAAAGAGATCAATTTGGGATCAACGCAAACATCCTCAATATGAATCGTGTAGCCGCCTATCACGTTATCTTCCCGAGTGTATTTCAGCGTGATGCGGTTCTCGGCCGCGTACAATACCATCACCTCGTACCCTCCACCGATGTCGTAGCCGGAATCTGGTACATGAATCGTTTCGTTGGGCGTGGTTTTCATTCCAAGTAGGGTCGTGTCCCAACTGCTTATCAGCTCGCCGCGACAGCCGCAGGCCCAATCCCACCGGTAAATTTGGTAAGCGTTGGTGAAATTGGGTAGGCGAGGTATGGTAAACAAAGTGTCTAGCTGTGGCGCATTAGAATCGGTGTTGCCCGCATAATCCACCAATGTCAGGGCAGCGCTGGTCAGTTCATAGCCACGGATCGCCAGGTTGATATCGGGGTGTTGGGCGGCGGGAATGCCCGTGGGCGCAGAAATTATCGGGATCGAGGTGTAGTTTGCATTGAGTAAATCACAGCTAACCGCTTTAAAAACTATCGGCAGGTAAAACGTTTGATTGCTTGAACCTGTCCGCTGGGCAAAGGTTGTGCTTGTGCCTCCTTTGGCCAGCATCAGCACCAACGCGCCTAAACCAAAGATAAAAAAAGCGGCCCATAGCATGAGCTTTCTTTTGTTGCGGTTCATATTTTTTTCTCCAATCTTCTGAAAACGAAAATTTGACTGTACCGGCCTGAAGGACTGCACCGGCTTGAAGGCTGGTTTGTCTTTCTGCTGCAAAATTTGTAATCTGGGGTAGGATAGTCAACATTTGGCTAAATAGATCGAGTTTATGCCTAAAGATATGCCCTCGACTTATCGTTAGTTCATAATTGGAGCGTTTGCGGTAAGTGCCTTGCGTCTGGCTTGCTTGTTTTTAGGGCAGGTGGGAATATTGATTGGGCAGCGTGGTTAAGGTAGATGAAAACTATTCGATTAGTTCAAAGCAAGGATTAGGGCATGAATGATTCCTTTTTGGATCAGGTGAAGCTGGGTCAGACGGAGTGGTATCGCTATTTTTTTGGCCTGGTTTTGAGCCTGTTTTTCTGGTTTATTTTGGGTTCGTTGTTTATTGCGGCGTTGGGTTTTTGGGTGATGGTGGATGGCAACCCGGAAACGGCCGTAAACACCACCGGCCTCATCACCGGCCTAGACCCACTGCTTACCTACATCGCCCTGAACTTGAGCTTTGGCATGTTGATTGTGGGACTGTTTGTCGTGGTGAGGTTTGTCCATGGACGGCCGTTTCGCTCCATCATCACCCCCGCCAGGCAGATTAACTGGCGGCGGCTGGGGCAGGGGTTTGGTCTCTGGCTGCTGCTCGTTACCCTGGCCAGCGTTGTAGAATATCTGCTCAACCCCGATATTTACACCATTGTCTTTAACCCTGGCCGCTTTTTCATCTTCGCCCTGTTTGTTTTGCTGCTCACCCCCATGCAAACTACCGCCGAAGAACTGCTCTTTCGCGGCTACCTGCTGCAAGCCACCGGCCATGGGGGGCGCAACTTTTGGCTGCTGGCGCTGGTAAACGGCTTCATCTTCATGGTGCCCCACCTGGGCAACCCGGAGCTGGCCGCCAGCGCCATTTTGCTGCCCCTGTTTTACCTGAGCATAGGCGCTTTTTTCGCCTTCATCACCCTGCGAGACAATTCTGCCGAGCTGGCGATTGGGGCACACGCCGCCAATAATTTGTACGCCGCCCTGTTTGCCAACTACACCAACTCCGCGCTGCAAACCGAATCGATCTTTCTGGTAACAGAGCTGGACGCCGTTTACGCCCTGGCCGCGTTTTGGGTGATGGCCATTATTTTTTACGCGGTTTTGCTGCGGCGGCAAGCCGAGACACAATTTCAGCCGGAGAGCGTGATTGATGGCGAAAGTTGAGCAGCCGATTCCTGAAGTCCAAACAGATTTCGCCCCATCGCCGCAAAGCTGGCTCGATTTGCTGCTGTATTTGTTCATTGGCGTGGGCTCCTTCATATTACTATCTGGCCTGGTAGGGCTGCTGTTTGAGGAGCTGAGCCTGGGGGTATCTTTTTTGCTCTTTTTGGCCAATTTTGTCTGTCTGGGGGGCACGACGTATCTGCTGGGCATTCGACGGGGCAAGATTAGCTGGGCGGGGTTGGGTTTACGGCCGTTTCGCTGGCGTTGGCGCTGGCTGGCAATTGGTGTCGGGGCAGCGATATTGCTGCTGCCGGGGCGGGCCGTGCTGGGGCTGTTGGTGCAAATGCTCGTTGAAGGCAATCTGGACAGCCTGCAAGCCCGCAGCGACATTATCATGGGCGGGGCGCTGGAATTCAGCTGGCTGGGCTTTTTTAGCACCTTCATTGGCGTGGGGCTGCTGGTGCCCATTTCTGAGGAACTTTATTTTCGTGGGCTGCTGCACACCTGGTTTTGGGGTAAAACGGAGCGCGTCTGGCTGCGGGTGCTGGCCAGCAGCGCCCTTTTTGCCCTGGCCCATGCCGACAGCGTCAGCGTCATTGCCGCCAGCTCAGTCATTGGCGTGGTCAACGCCATCGCCTACGAGCGCACGCGCTCCCTCTTCATTCCCATCGTGGTGCATGTTACCACCAACAGCGCGGCGGCCATTCTGCTCTACCTCTCATTGGCGCTGATGGAACTGTTTCCCATGCTGCAATAGCTCAAACGTGAAACGTGAAACGTGATGCGTGATTTTCTCTGGTCACGCATCACATCACGTCAGGCTCGATCCCGCGAATTCCCAAAGAGCCAATTTTGTTAGGGGGCTGTACCGGGAGTATGAACCAATGACAACCCGTAAAGTTTTCACCCTGTTTTCTCTTTTATCCCTGTGGCTGTTGGCTCCTGCCTGCACGGCCGAATCTGAACCCACCGTTGCTGGCGAAACCACAACGGCCGCAGCCACCACCGAACCCACACCCACCACAGAAACCGTAGCCACGCTGGAGCCGACAGCGACTGTCGTGGAAGAAGTTGCAGTAACGGCCGTGCCCACCGAAACGGCCGTTGCTGAAGACAGCAAACCATTGTTCAACGATCTGCCCGTGCAAGGCGAACAGCCAGCACCTGTGGGGCTGCTTTACAGCCCGGTTGAGGGTGGCATCTGGCAGATTGGTGCCGACGGCCAGCCGCAGCAGCTCACTGAACAGCCAGAGGCGGTACCCTCGCCTGATGGACAGCATGCCTTCTATGTGGCCGATGACAATTTGTGGCTGATCGATCTGGCGAGTGATAAGCGTACCCAACTCACCAGTATGGAAGAGGGGGAATACCTGGCAAATGGGCGACCCCAATGGGCTGATAACGAAACGATTCTAGTGGGCATCTGGCTCGATTTGGCAGCCGAAGGTGGGCCAAACTGGGGCCATCCCGCTTTGCTTGATATTGCCAGCGGGAATTTGACGCTGATTGACGAGCCTTTCCAACTCTTGATGCGCAGCATACCGGCTGTTTCCAGTTCAGGAGCTGTAGCGTTCGACACCGTAGGACGCAGTGCCGATGACCAGGATTTTAACTGGATTTATCAACCAGGAATGGAGACGATGACGTTTGAGGCAGGCGATTTTGTAAACGCCATTGAAAATGCTGGTTACATCTCCCCGGCCTGGTCGGCAGACGGCCGTTTTCTGGCCTGGCTCGCGTTTACCGGAGAAAATGTAAACCATCTGGCACTCTTCGATCTGGAATCGGGCTCGGTAGCCAACCTGCCTTCTTACCAGGGAGTCGGTTTTGGCGGTCCTTATCCCAACCCCGTGATCAGCCCTGATGCTAACTGGATTGCCCTGCGGCAGCTAACGCCTGATCCAGACTTACAGGGTTTGTGGCTTTACACCCAGGATGGGCAAGAACCGGTGTTTATCGCCCAAAACGGCGGCGAATCCTTGTGGGTTAATGACCATCTGCTCCTGTTCATCGACTACGACGAGAACTTCAACGGTCAGCTCCAGCAATACGACGCCGTTACCGGCGTGCGCTCCGTTGTGACCTTGCCCCATGTTGCCCAGATTTTTGGGATTGTCGAATAGGATAGGACACAGATTTTCACAGATGAACACAGATTTAATTCTTCTATCTGCGTGAATCTGTGTTTATCTGTGTCCCATTTCTTCTTAACCTTTGGCTTGCCTGCCCTGGCGCGGCATAATACGGGCATGAACGTAAAAATTTGTGGCCTCACCAACCTGAACGATGCCCAAACGGCCGTATCCGCCGGCGCCGACTACCTGGGCTTTATCTTTTACCCACCCAGCAAACGCTCAATTGACATCAACACCGCCAAAACCGTCGTGCAGGCGCTGCGTGCCGCGCCAAACTGCCCGGTGCTGGTGGGCGTTTTTGTCAACGAGACCGGCCCGCGCATGGCCGAAATATTAGACGAGGTCGGCCTGGACCTGGCCCAGCTGAGCGGCGAAGAAGTGCCGTTTTTGGTGGGGGATGAGCAGTCGCCGATTTACGGCCGTTCCTACAAAGCCCTGCGCCCCACCAGCCTGGCTGAAGCCGAAGCGGATGCCGAATGGTATGCGGTGGACGGTAATCAGTTGTCAGTAAACGGTAATCAGTATTCAGTAATCGGTGAGCAGTCTCCTAGCCTCTTGATTGACACCTACCACCCCACTTTGCGCGGCGGCACGGGGGAGACGGGCAACTGGGAGATGAGCGCCCAGCTGGCGCAAACGGTTCCGGGGTTGATGCTGGCGGGCGGTTTAACGGCCGAAAATGTGGCCGAGGCGGTGCGGTTGGTACGGCCGTTTGCCGTTGATGTCGCCAGCGGCGTGGAAGCAAGTCCTGGCAAAAAAGACCCCGATCTGGTCCGCGCTTTCATCCAAAACGCCAAATCGATAGACAATTGACCTTTGCTGCCTGATCTGTCTCGTGCCAACCTCAGGTATAATGGCGTCATCAACGACCAAAGCAGGGCTTTATGAATGAACCGAATCAGCCAGGTGCCATTGCGTATGCACTGGCGCGGTTAGAGAAAGAGCTGTCGCCAAAGCTGACGTACCACAATTTGTGGCATACCCAGGAAGACGTGATACCCGCCAGCATCCAGATCGCGCGGCACGTTGGCGTTTCAGAAGCAGACCTACGCCTGCTAACAGTTGCCGCCGCCTTCCACGATATTGGCTTTACTGAAAATCCTGCCAATCATGAAATGGTGGCAGCCAGAATTGTTGTCCAGGTTTTGCCTGAATATGGGTTCTCTGCCGCTGAAATCGAAGCGATTATGGGGATGATTATTGCCACGCGCTTACCGCAATCCCCCCGCAATTTGTTGGAAGAAATATTGGCTGATGCCGACCTTGACGTATTGGGACGTCGCGATTTCTTGTCTCGCAATGCCTGTTTGCGCCAGGAATGGGCCAACTTTAGCCAGGAAATTGCGATCAAGCCCTGGTATGAAGGGCAGCTTGCTTTTTTAAGAAACCACACCTACTTTACGGCCGTTGCCCAAATGCTGCGAAACGACTTGAAAAAAGAGAATATAACCTTGCTTGAAAAAAAGCTACAGGCGCTGAAATAAGAATTTTCAATCTAGATTATGCGCCTGCCGTTCCCTGCCTGTGCTTTACGCCAGCCCCGCCCTGCGTAACAACATCACAGATAAAGGGAACGTTGTTCAAAATAAAAATGACCGGGTTTCCCCCGGTCATTTTTATTAGATGATAAAGTTAGAATCGGTTACGGCCGTCCCCCACCAGGTGTACCCGCAGGTGGGCCAGCATGATCTGGCGGGCCTTGTGGCTTGTCGCTCGGGGCACCAGCACCATCGGGAGGACCAGCGTTATCCGGCGGACCTTGTGGCTTGTCGTCCGGGGCACCAGCACCATCGGGCGGACCAGCGTTATCCGGCGGGCCTTGTGGCTCATCGCCCGGGGCACCGACACCATCGGGCGGGCCAGCGTTATCTGGCGGGCCTTGTGGCTTGTCGTCCGGGGCACCGGCCCCATCGGGCGGGCCAGCGTTATCTGGCGGGCCTTGTGGCTTGTCGCTCGGGGCACCAGCACCATCGGGCGGACCAGCGTTATCCGGCGGGCCAATCAGATCGGCACCCAGCATAATCTGACCCCAGCCAAAGCCTTCTTCCCGTAAGGCAAACAGTTCGCTTACCGGCGTGCCTGTTTGCTCACTAATATTGTAGGCCAGCATAATTTCGCCAAAACCGGCTCCATTACAGAACAAATCCATTACTTCTTCAACCGATACGTCATACTGTTCCGCAATTCGTTGAGCCATGGGATTTTCAGTGATGACGGTACAACGCTCGGCATCAGCAGCAGCATCCTCATCGTCAATCTCACCATCCCCCATTCTGGTGAACAAACCACTCAATTTGGCATCGTGTATCGACAGCGCCTCTTCAAGCAGATGGCCCACGGATTCCCGCTCGGCACCTTCGGTTTTACCAATGGTCTGGGCGATAGCCGACATGCTTACACCGTAACCCTCCAGAGCTTCCGGATAACGGTCGGTGTCGCCTCGGTCAATTAATTCCTGAGCCTCTTGCAGGCGCTCTTCAGCGAACGCTAGCTGCAAAGTGGCTTTCGCTTCGGAGGTCGAAGCCAGGTTAAGCCGCAGCTCCTCCAGAGAAAGGTCAAGCGTATACAGGGCGTCACCCGGTACGGCCGAATCTGACGCATAAACAACGCCACCTCCAGCTACCAATGAAACAGCTGTAACAATAAGCAAAATCCAGGTCATATTCAATCTCCTTGTCAAATGGAATGATCCGATACGTTGCCATCTATGACGAAGATTGTCGAAAAATGTTACATTTTCGTTTGGCAAGGGCTGCAGCTGGCTCAACAAACGCTGGCGTGCGTGCAGGCGGAAGGTTGGTGCCGGCTCTATGGCTGGCGCGCTGCGAAACATCGCCATTACGGAAAAAAGTTCTTGTAAACTGTCGGCATGTTCCGGGTATTGAGCCAGGCACGCTTCAATCGTTGATTCACCCTGCTCAATTGCCTCAATACAGTCGGCTAACACATCCGTGAAATCCATGTGTGGGCTAGACATTGGTGATCTCCTCTGCCGTCAAAAACGCCTGGGCCGCTTTGAGTGCGCGATGCTGCAATACCCTGACCGCACCAATGTTGCGATCTAATATCTGGGCCACTTCTTTCATGCTCAACCCGTTGATAAAACGCAGGGTAAGGACATGTTGGTGCAGTGGTGATAATTGGCTCATGATGTTGACCAATTGCTCTGCATTTTCCTTCGTCACAAGGCGCTTCTCCAGATCGGGGGTGTTATCAACGAGAATAATTTGCTCTGTCAGCGGCAGTGCTTCCTTGCGCGTGCGATAATGATCGATAATCGCATTATGTGCGATCCGATAAATCCAGGCCTTAAAGGGAACCTGACCCCGGTAGCCAGATATACCTTCCCAGACTTTCAGAAATATCTGTTCTGTCAGATCTTCTGCATCCTGGTGATTGCTTACGCGGTAATAAACGTAACGATAAATATCATCCAGGTAACGTTCATACAACTCCCCGAACGCTTTTTTATCACCCTTGCAAATGCGGGTAGTTAACCTGGAATCATCTTGTTCGATGGCCATAGACTCTCTGAATAGGTAAAGACGGATGAATCTTAAAAATGTTACATTTTTGAAGCCTGAGTGGTGCAAGGCACAGGCCAAACGGTTCCAACCAATTGAAACGCCTCCGGCCAGTGCCTTGCACCTGAGTAGTTACCATTTGTGAAGGATAGTTAATCTTGCAAGCAAGTATATGGGGAATCTTAACTATCTTATGCTAGAATGGTCCCGAACTTATGAAACGTCCCTTCAAAACGCTCTCCTCAAAAATTGCCTGGTCGTGCCCCTGGTACCGGGTTCGCCAGGATGAAATTATGACGCCAAACGGCCGTCCCGGTGTCTACAACATTATCGAAAGCCCCACCTCTGTCTGGATTGTGCCAATCACCCCGGCGGGTGAGATTGTGCTCATCCGCAATTACCGCTATACGATCGATGAGTGGTGTTGGGAGGTGCCTGCGGGCAGTGTCAAGCCTGAGCAAACGGAGCTAGAAGCGGCCGTTTGCGAACTAAAAGAAGAAGTGGGTGGGGTTACAGAAGAGCCGCTGCTGGAAATCGGCCGTTTTTATACCGCAAACGGCATCTGCAACGAGCTGGGGGTTTATTACCTGGCCAGCAGCGTTATGCTAGGGGAACCAGAGCATGAAGCGGCCGAGGTGATGGAAATTCATGTGAAGCCAGCCGCAGAAGTGCTGCAAATGGCCCGCAGTGGCCAGATCCGCGACGGGAATACGGCGCTGGCCTTGCTGCTCTGCACCGAAAAATGGCAGCAATCGGGGTAAATGGGGGTCTTTGGGGTTTGGCGTGAAGCGTGAAACGTGAAGCGTGATCAGGTTCGGGGGAGGGTGATGGTGAACTGGAAGCCTTGCTGGGGGGCGGTGGTGATGGTCATACGGCCGTTTAGCAGCTGTACCCGTTCTTGAATACCAATCAGGCCAAAACGGCCGTTGCTTTCTTCAGACAAATGGGTGCCCACGCCATTATCTTGCACCGTAAGGCTGGTTTCTTGTGGCAGGTAGCGCAGGCAGATGTCCACCCGGGAGGCGCGGGCATGTTTACGCACGTTGGTCAACCCCTCCTGCACGGCGCGGTACAGCGTCAGCTCAATTTTGGGCTCGCGTATCGCCGGTTCTCCCTCGATGGTCAGTTCCGTCACCAGACCAGATTCACGCAATTCGGCCGCCAGGCTGGCTATCGCTTCGGCCAGGGTCTGGTTTTCCAGCGGCGATTCGCGCAGGGCGCTGACGGAATGGCGCACAGCGGTCAGCCCTTCCTGGGTGAGGGCCTGGGCTTTGTCCAGGGCGTCTTGCGCTTTGGCTGGCTGGCTGTGCATCACGATTTTGGCCGCTTCCAGCTGCACATTCACCACGGTAAGGTAATGGCCTAAATTGTCGTGGATTTCGCGGGCGACCCGGTTGCGCTCGCGCATGGTGGCCAGCTCTTCCACCTGGGCGGCGTACTCTGCCAGCCGGTGGTTGGCCTGGCGCAAGTCGGTGGCCAGCCGCTGGATTTCGCTGCGGGCGCTGCTTTCACGCACGGCAATGCTGGTGAAGATGAGGGTGAACAGCATCGATGCGCTAATGGAAAGCAGATTCGGCACGATTACTTGCCAGGGCTCGTCAATAAAGTAAATGAGCCAGATGAGGGCGAACAGGATGAGACTGATAACGGCCGTAAATTGCCAGGAATAGGCCAAGCTTTGGGCAGCAATCGGCAAGATCAAGACCCAGATCATGCCAGTGAGGCCGTTGGTCAGGAATAATAAACCGGCCATCGTACTCAGCTGCACCCCAAAAAAGAGATACCGAGAAAAGGCGAGATGCAGGTAACGCTCGTGCAGCATCATGCCCACCGTGCCGTTAACGACGTAAATGATCCAGCAGAGCAGAATCAGGCTGATTTGCCAGGTGGGCAGCGCCCAAAAGCGGGTGGACAAGAGCAGCGGCAGCAGGGCGACCACCGCTAAGGTGACCACCACCACATTCACGCCGATGCCGGTAAAGCGGTCATTGGCTTCAATCTGGCTGTTGACAACAGTCTCGGGGGAATGGATGTCGATCTCGTTGGGCTGGCTCATCGCTTAAAGGTTGTCTAGCAGCGCTTCCAGCGCTTCGCGGCTGAAGAGGTACTGTTCATGGCAAAAGTGGCAATCGACGACAGCTTCTCCTTCGGTGGCAAGAATCTGTTCGATCTCCGCTGCGCCGAGGGAGATGAGGGCCTGTTCGCTGCGGGAACGGCTGCAACCACACTGGAACTGCAACGGCCGTTTCTCCAGCAGCTTATACGGCATCGGGCCAAAAATAAGTTCGGCAATCTCCTCCGGCGTTTTGCCGCTGCCGAGCAGATCAGCCACGGGAGGCAGCTCCTGAATATTGTCGCGCAGCTGCTGCACGATGTCGGACTCATACGGCGGCAGCGCCTGAATGAGCAGGCCGCCCACGGTTTGCAGCACGCCGTCGTCATCTACCTTGTGGCTGATGTCGATGAGCGAGGGGATTTGCTCCGACTGGTTCATAAAAAAGGTGAGCTCGGCGGCGATGTTGCCGCTGCCCAGCGGCACGGTGCTTTCAGACAGTTCCGGCAGCAGGGTATCTTTCACCACGGTGAGCAGGCCGGTGTCGCCCAGCGCGGCGGCAATCTGTTCGGGGGTCAGGTCGGGCAAATCGATCATTGGTTGGGAGACGTAGCCTCGGATACGGCCGTTGCTGTCTGACTCCACCAATATTTTTTGCAATGGGCCGCTGCCCTCAAACTTCATGGCGATGCGCTGCCGCACCTTGAGCAAAGCGCCCATCAGCGCTGCACCGGTGAGGCCGTGGGCCAGGGCGATGGTGGCGGTGGGCAGCGTGCCGTGCCGGTCGGCCGCTTCCCAGGCCAGGTCGGTATTGGCCGAGACAATGACGCGCACGCCAGCATCTCTAGCCAGGGCGCGAATTAGATAATCTTCCACAGGTATACCTCGTAGATTTCCCCGGAAACCTGGAGTTTCCGGGGAAATGACGTGTTCTATTTCACCTTGGCCCAGGAGTCGCGCAGGGCAACGGTGAGGTTGAAGACGGGATGGTCGTCGCTGCTGTCTGGGTCTTTGGCGTAGTAGCCCTGGCGCATGAACTGGTAGCTTTGGCCGTCTTCGGCAAAGGCGAGGCTGGGTTCCAGCTTGGCGTTGTCCAGAATTTCCAGATTGTGCGGGTTGAGGTTGTCGGTGAAATCCTGCCCTTCTTCGTCCACCTCTTCCGGTTCGGCGCGGTTAAACAGCACGTCGTACTGGCGCAGCTCGGCGGTAAGGGCGTGCGCGGCAGAGACCCAGTGGATGGTGCCTTTGACTTTACGGCCGTCTGGCACATTCCCCCCGCTGGTTTCCGGATCATACGTACAGTGCAGGGTCACCACATTGCCGTCGTCGTCCTTCACCGCTTCGGTGCAGGTGAGCAGGTACGCGCCTAAAAAGCGCACCTCGCGCCCTTCCGTCAGGCGGAAGAATTTGCTGGGGGCGTTGGGCATGTAATCATCCTGCTCAATGAACAGTTCCCGGCTGAACGGCACCTGCCGGGTGGTGATGTTCTCTTTGTCCTGCGGATAAACCGGAATGTCGAACCATTCCACTTTATCTTCTGGATAATTGGTGACGATGACGCGCAACGGCCGTAACACCGCCATCGCTCTGGGGGCATGGGCATTCAGCTCGTCGCGAACGGCCGCTTCCAGCATTGCCATATCCACCGTGCGATTGTAGCGAGCCATGCCCACCATATCCTGGAAGTTGCGAATGGCGGCAGGCGGATAACCCCGGCGGCGCATCCCGGCCAGGGTGGGCATACGGGGATCGTCCCAGCCGCGCACGTGCCCTTCCTGCACCAGCCGGATCAGCTTGCGCTTGCTGGTGATGGTGTGGCTGACGTTCAGACGGCCGAATTCAATCTGCTGCGGATGGTGGGCGATGTCGATCTGATCCAGGAACCAGTCGTACAGCGGCCGGTGGTTCACATATTCCAGCGAGCAGAACGAATGGGTGATCCCTTCCAGCGCGTCGGACTGGCCATGCGCCCAGTCGTACATGGGGTAGATGCACCATTTGTCGCCGGTGCGCCAGTGCGGCGCTTTGAGGATACGGTACATCACCGGGTCGCGCATGTTGATGATGGGCGAACTCATGTCGATTTTAGCCCGCAGCACGCGGGAGCCTTCGTCGAATTCGCCATTTTTCATTCGTTCAAACAGGTCCAGGTTTTCTTCGATGGGGCGGTCACGGTACGGGCTGTTTGTGCCCGGCTCGGTGAGTGTACCGCGATGGGCGCGTATCTCTTCCTGGCTGAGATCATCCACATACGCTTTGCCTTCCTTGATGAGCTGGACGGCCCAGTCGTACAGCTGGTCGAAGTAGTCGGAGGCGTAGTAGAGGCGGTCTTCCCAATCGTAGCCCAGCCAGCGAATGTCGTGCATGATCCCTTCGACGTATTCGGTTTCTTCCTTGGTGGGGTTGGTGTCGTCGAAGCGCAGGTTGCACTTGCCGCCAAACTCAGCCGCAATTTTGAAGTCGGTATGGATGGCATTGGCGTGGCCGATGTGGAGGTAGCCATTGGGTTCGGGTGGGAAGCGAGTGTGGACTTTGCCGCCGAAACGGCCGTTTGCCACATCCTCAGCAATCATGGTGCGCAGGAAATCGCTGGGCGTGTCCTGTTCTTCTGTCCCTGGCATGGGATCAACAATTTTGGTCATGGTCTGTTCCTTTAAAGATAATCAAAAAAATGCACCTTGATCATAAGCCATTCAGGCCAGGATGCAAATAGGGAACGCCATAACAGACCGGGGTTTTCGCTCCTGGGCGACGCCATTGTCACGAAACCTGCAATTTGCTACTATGTCAAGACGGGTTCATTTTATAAGAACAGTAGCATCCTGTCGGAAAAGTAGCCGCGACATCCCCGTCGCGCTTACATGAGCACGTTCAGTAAGGATACCGTGGCTACAAGAACAGGTTCTCCAGCAGACTGCTATAGCGCTTGTCTCTCACACCCGTTGAACAGCGCGTTATGCTGCTTAAACTTGGAATTATGGAGTGATTGTCAATGAAAGTTAAGTGTAGCTCAAAAGGGTTCCCTATCGTTTGCGTAGGTGGTTCGGCTGGAGGTTTAGATGCCTATATTCGATTACTACGCAATCTGCCAGGCGATATGGGTGTTGCCATTGTTATTGTCAATCACCATAGAACCGTGCCTACCATGCTTCACGAGATTCTCCCTCGGTATACCGTGATGCCGGTTGAACTTATCACAAATAAACTAGTCATTGAAAAAAATCATGTATTCATTATCCCGGAAAAGCGTGATTTGCATGTTCTAGATGGCGAGTTCCGCCTGAAGCCAATATCTAAGCCTAGAGGATGGCCCGACGTAATTACCGTATTTCTGCGATCCCTTGCGGAAAACTGGGATGGCAAACTTATCGCTGTTATTGTCTCTGGTTACGATGGTGATGGGGCAGCAGGTCTGCGCGGCATTAAAGAATTGTGTGGCATTACGATCGCACAAAAGCCGGATACAGCCAAAGTGCCAGATATGCCGGAGACCGCAATCGACAGCGGAGACATTGATTTCATTCTTTCACCTGAGAATATCGCCAGAGAAATCATAAAAATTGCGGACACACTTGAATTGTAAACCATTTGAAATAAAGCCATATTTCATCAATTCCTTCCTTCCTTTCACCCCCGTCTTGTCACGTAACCCAGTTTTTCGTAGCCAAATCCCGCTTCTTTAATGTCGATGAGGGCCACGGAAGTTGGTAAACGCTTCTATGAGCACCTGCATCGTTTTTTTGCTGCCATCGTTGGTTTGTTGAGGGTCTGTTGGGGTCATTGGTTTTTCCTCCTGGTGGATAATCTAGCACAGGGGAAAGTGTGGGGCAATGGGTTACGGCCGTTTCCAGCCCAACTTCAGCGAAATGCGCTGCGCCGTTTGCTGCACCAGTTCGCCCCATTCCGGTACGCGGTCGGCAGTGAAGCGAATGGCGGGCGCACCCAGGCTGATGGCGGCCACCACCTGGCCATCGTGGTTGAACAACGGCGCGCCCACAACGATCAGCCCTTCCTCCAGCCACTCTTCCACAAATGAGTAACCGCGCTGGCGGGTGCGGGCCAGTTCCTGGCGCAGGTCAGCGGGATCGGTGATGGTTTTGGGGGTAAGGGGGGATAACGGCCGTTGCAACACCGCAGCCACCCGCTCTTCCGGCAGGTGGGCCAGCATGGCAATGCCGGTGGAGGTGGCAAACATCGGCCAGCGCGTGCCTAACGACTGCGAACTGCCCACCAGATGGTTACCAATGACCTCGTCGATAATCAGCACCGAATCGTCACCGGAGATAATTTCCAGGGTGGCCGTTTCACCAGAGGTGGCGGCCATCCGCGCCAGTTCTGGCCTGGCCAACGCCCGCAAATCGTTGCTGCGCAGGGCACACCCACCCAGCACCACAATTTCTGGCCCCAGGATGTATGTTTCGGCGTACGGCCGTCGCGCCACCATCCCCTCACTTTCCAGCGCGGTCAGCAGGCGAAACGTGGTTGTTTTGTTCAGCCCCACTTCCTGGGCCAGATCCGCCAGCCCCCACTCGCGCCGCTCATCGTCAAACGCCTTCAGCAGCGAAACGGCGCGGAGGACAGATTGGGTGCCGGGATATGGCTGGGTTTTTGTTTTCATCATTATTTGCCACAGAGATCACAGAGGTAAAAGAGAATGACTTCCCCCCACCTCTATAACCGCCTGCCACTTTTTACTTCTTACTTTTCACTGGGCGAGGCAGGTGGAGCCCAGCTGTTCAATCTAACAAACGCTCTCCCCACCTGCCTCGCCCCTACTTTTCACTTTTTACTTTTCACTTGCCTCTTCTTCCACCACCCCATCCCCTTCTTTCAGCTGTGGCGCAACGGGAATGTTGTTGGCGTCGATGCTGCCCACGCCCAGCGGCGTCCACTTTTGGGCAATCTCGCCGCTGCGCAGGCGGTGTTCCGCCCCACCCCGCGCATGGGTGCTGGCGAACCCTTCCGGCTCGATGCTCATGCGCTGCCCTTGCAGCAGGCCGTGAATCCCTTCCTGGCCTGGCTCTGGGCGAGGGGCGATGAGCGCTTCCTGCGCCTTGATGGCGTCGGGATCGTAATCGAGCGGCTCCTGGTAGGTGGTAATGAACCCTTCAAAGTTGCGCAGTACCACCTTGCCGGGGGATTGTGAGATGATGTAATTGGGCTGTACCGGAATCTTGCCGCCACCGCCGGGGGCATCGACCACGTAGGTAGGCACAGAATAGCCGGAGGTATGGCCCCGCAGCCCTTCGATAATTTCGATCCCTTTGCTGATGGTGGTGCGCAGATGACCAGAGCCCTCAACGAGGTCGCATTGGTAGAGGTAATACGGCCGTACCCGAATCTTCACCAAATCATGCACCAGCTTGCGCTGGATGTGCACCGAATCGTTGATGCCCGCCAGCAGCACGCTCTGGTTGCCCAGTGGCACGCCCGCCCGGCTCAACCGGTCGCAGGCGGCGGCCAGTTCTGGCGTAATTTCTTTGGGATGGTTCACGTGGATGTTCAGCCAGAACGGATGGTACTTGCTCACCATCTCGCAGAACTGGGCATCGACGCGCATGGGCAAAAAGACGGGCACACGGGAGCCGATGCGAATAATCTCCAGGTGGGGAATCGCCCGCAGGCGGCCCAAAATCATGTCTACCAGCTTGGGCGCCAGCACCATCGGGTCGCCGCCAGAGAGCAGCACGTCCCGAATTTGGGGATTGTTTTCAATATACTCAATCTGCGCGTCGAACTCGGCGCGGCTGAACGTTTGGGTGGGGTCGCCTACGATGCGGCTGCGGGTGCAGTAGCGGCAGTAGCTGGCGCATTGGGTGGTAATCAGCATCAGCACCCGGTCCGGGTAGCGGTGTACCAGGCCAGGCACGGGGGAATGTTTATCCTCCGCCAGGGAATCTTCCATCATCGATTGGAACGGTACCATTTCTGAAGCGGTGGGAATCACCTGCTTGCGCACGGGGCAGTTGGGGTCGTCCGGGTCGATGAGGCTGGCAAAGTAGGGGGTGATGTCCACGCGGAACAGCCCGTCGGTGCTCAACGCTTTACGCTCGGAGTCGGTGAGATTGATCACTTTGCTTAACTCTTCCACCGTGTTGAGCCGATGGCTCATCTGCCAACGCCAATCCATCCATTTTTCATCCGGCACGTCGTGCCAGTACGGGGCACGAGTGTAAATTTGTTCAGTAATCGGTTTTGCTGCTTGCGCAGCATTCGGTTTTGCTTCTGTTACAGCCATTGGAGTTGCTCCTCTTGCGTTTCACAATGTGAAATGCGATTTCATTTTTTAAGGCCGCAGAAGTATAACGTTTTTTGCCAAAGTTGTCAGGATGGCTGAAAATGGTGTTAGTGGCTGGTTGCTCGTACAAACCACTAACCACCAGCCACTATTCACAAAGGAGGCAGATATGTTGATGGAAGCAGCAGCTTATTTGGAACGAATTGAAGATTTACGGGCCCAAATTGGCCAGATTTTGCAGACGGTGCCGCAGGAGGCGCTCAACTGGCGACCCGATGAGGGGAGCGCAGACCACGCCATGAATTCGCTGGCAGTCATGGCAACCCATGTGGCGGGGGCAGAGCATTTCTGGATTGGCGAAGTGGTGGGCAAGCTGCCAGCCACACGGGATCGGGTGGCGGAGTTTGAGACGGTAGTGGGAGATACGGCCGTTCTCCAGCAAACCCTGCAAACAGTCCGCCAACAAACACGGACCATCCTGCAAAACCTGACGCAGGCAGATTTAGACGGCACCCGCCAAGCCCGCGACCGGGAAGTGACCACCCGCTGGGCCATTTTGCACGTCATCGATCACACGGCACTGCATTTGGGCCACATGCAAATTACCGCGCAGCTGTGGCAGAGCGGTCAGGCAGTGGAAGCGCCCAGATGGTTTGAGCGGTTGAAGTGAACTTTGGTTTATTTTCCCGGAAACTGTTTGGTAAGCGCAGCACAGAAGCAGTTTCCGGGAAAATTTACCTCTTGAAAAGATTCTAAAAAGGGTTTAAGATAGTGCGATTAATCGCACTGTTTTATAACTTTTAGGAGTTTGTGATGAACAAAATTACGGCCAATGAACTAAAAACAAAGGGTGTGTCGATCCTTGAGCAGTACTTAGCTGACAATCCAGAAATCGTGATCACCGTGCGCGGTGAAGAGAAATATGTGGTGATGGCTCTGGAGCATTATGCGTATTTGCGAGAATGCGAACTGGAAACGGCACTGCATGAGGCCCGAGCAGATTATAAAGCCGGGGACTATGTGGTTGAAAGTGTAGATGATCACATCCAGCGATTGAAGAATGAACTATAGACTCATCTACACCCCGTCTTACAATAAATGTGCCATCAAATTCCTAAAAAAGCATCCCGAGTTAATAGGACAATACGAGAAAACGTTGAAGCTGTTGGAACTTGATCCATTTCATCCTTCTCTGCGCCTGCATCAGTTAAAAGGCAAGCTCAAAGATTTATCGGCCGTTTCCATCAACGTCTCCTACCGCATCACCCTGGAATTTTTCATGAACGAACACGAAATCATCCTGGTAAATGTGGGCCATCACGACGAAGTCTACTAATTTCTCTTGTCCCTCTGTGCCCTCTGTGGCTAAACTCTTAAAATCGGCCGGGTCAGGCAGGTGGCTCCGCCTTCCGCCTTCAGCGAGATTTCGTCGCCGCGATAGGTCTGTACGCGGCAGCCCGCCGCTTCCAGCCGCTGCCGGGTGATCGGGTTGCGTTCCAACATCACGCAGTTCCCCGGCGACAGCGCCAGCACGTTCGGTCCCATCGTGCCAAACTCCTCTTCGGGCACTTCCACCAGACGTAAGCCACGCGCCTTAAGCAGCTGGTAAAACGGCACCGGCATCAACGGCAGGTAGACCACCGCCACGTCCACATCCACCACGCTGATGAACGACATCAAGTGCAGGCAGGCGGCTTCGCCCTGGTAATACGGCAGCGGCACGGGAATGATTTCGACGTCGGCGGGTACGGCTTCGCCCAGTTGGGCCAGCCCGGCGGCGTTTGTGCGAAATCCCTGCCCCACCGCCAGCGTCTTTTCGTCCAGCCAGAGTAAATCGCCCCCCTCAGCCCGCGCGGTTCCGTGCAGCTGGTAATGGATGGGGACGCCGAGCTTGTGGTAAACGGCCGTACACGCCCCCTCCTCTCCCCCTCGCAGCTGCTTGCCCATCTGCAAAATAATCGCCCCATCGTTGGTCACAATGCTGGGATCATGCACAAAAATGGCGTCGGCGTGGTCGGGCAGCTCCACATCGTGGTAAACCACCTCCACCCCTGCCCCACGCAGTAAATTGACAAAGGCATCATGTTCGTTTTGGGCTTCGGGTAAAGACGGCCGTTCCGTATAATGCCACTTCTCCGGGTCCGCATTACCGAAAGCGGTAGACGGCCGTTTCACCAACACCGTCTGCAAAGGGGCAATCATGCTCTGGCTGCCGTAGTTTTTCGTCAAGATTCACCTCGTTGGGAGAGTAATTGGGTAATTGAGTAACTGAGTAATTGAAATTACCCAATTACCCAGCTACTCAATTACATTTATGTCAACAAGTGGCTCAAAAAGGCACGCGTACGCTCGTCTTCTGGGGCGTTGAACAGTTTTTCGGGGGAGCCTTCTTCCAGGAAACGGCCGTCGTGCATGTACAAAATGCGGTGGGCAAACTTGCGGGCAAAGCCCATCTCATGCGTCACCGTCAGCATCGTCATCCCCTCTTCCACCAGCTTTTGCATCACCGCCAACACCTCGCCGATCAGCTCCGGGTCCAGCGCCGAGGTTGGCTCGTCGAACAGCATCACCCGTGGCTCCATTGCCAGGGCGCGGGCAATCGCCACCCGTTGCTGCTGCCCGCCAGACAGCCGGGACGGATATTGATCCCGCTTTTCGGCCAGCCCCACCTTCTCCAAATTGTGCATCCCCAGCTCAATCGCGGTCTTTTTAGCCATTCCCTTCACCGTCACCGGCCCTTCAATGACGTTTTCCAGCGCCGTCATGTGGGCAAACAGGTTAAACGATTGGAACACCATGCCCGTTTTCAGGCGCAGGGCGTGGATCTGCTGCTGATGGACACGCCCCTTGCCGCCCACCTCCACCTGCACACCATCCACCTCGATGGTGCCAAACTCCGGCTGCTCCAAAAAGTTCAGGCAGCGCAGCAGCGTGCTCTTCCCCGACCCGCTCCGCCCGATAATGCAGATCACCTCCGCCGGAGCTACCTCAAACGAGACGTCTTTCAGCACGTGAATGTGGTCAAAATGTTTGTTCAGCTTGGTGACGCGTACAATGTGGCTCATAAAGTTCGGTCTCCACGCGCCATGTATATCTCTAGCCGGGATTGTACGGCCGAAAAAATAATGGTAATGATCCAGTAGAAAACGGCCGCAATCAACAGCGCCTCTAAACTGCGGAAATTAGCCCGACCCACCTTCTGCGCTCGCCACAAAATCTCCCAGACAAACCCGGTCACCGAGATGAGCGATGTATCCTTGAGCATGGCAATAAACTGGTTGCCAATCGGCGGAATCACCAGCTTAAACGCCTGGGGCAGCACAATACGCTGCATAATTTGCCGCTGCGTCATCCCGATAGCCAGCGCCGCTTCACGCTGCCCCACCCCAACTGATTGAATGCCCGCCCGCATAATTTCCGTCATGTACGCGCCATAGTTCAGCCCCAGCGCCAGCACACCCGCCCAAATGCCGGTGAGGGTAATGCCCAACTGTGGCAGCGCCAAAAAGAAAAAGATAATTTGCAGCAGCAGCGGCGTACCGCGAATGAGCGAAATATAAAACGTGGCCAACGCATAGGCTGGGGGATATTTGGACAGCCGCCCCAACCCACCCAGCAGCGCCAATACCGACGCCAGCGAAATCGACAAAATTGAGAGAAGGATCGTTAACCCTACCCCTCCAAAAATAAATGGCATCCGCTCCCAAATAAAATCCCAATCCAGGGAAATCGCAGAAAACTCAATCCCCAAAAAGGTAAATTCCAACCCGCTAAAGGCCAAAATCAGCACGGCCATCAGCGCAATGTAGGAGGCATTCACTCCTAAACTAAAGCGCAGCTGCTTCTGCCGTCGCAGTTCCTGAATAATGCGGGCTTGATTGGTCGTGTCTGGAAAATCGGCCGTTGTTCGCATCGCGTTTCTCCTAGAAAAGCCACAGAGGACACAGAGGGAAAAGAGGAAAACCACTACACAGAGACCCTTCGGGTAATAAAGTTGTCATCCTGAGAGCCTGTGCTGAGGCTGCCGAAGTAATGACAACTACCTGATTATTTTCTTAAACTGCAAAAGGGAGGGGGGAAACCGTAAGTTATTAAGGGTCTCGCCAGGGAACCTGAATAGTTACAAACCCTCTAAAATCTCTGTGTCCTCTGTGGCAAAAAAATCTACTGGGTCGGATCAGTTGTTAAATCTTCGCTAAACCATTTCATCGACAGTGCAGACAGCGTGCCATCGGCATGCATTTCGGCAATGAGTTCACTCACGCGGGCGACCAACGTCTCGCTGCTCAACCCACTGCTCTTGTCAAAGGCGACGGCCAGATTTTCCGAGTATACCGGGGAGCCAATGCGCGAAACCGGCACGTTGCCATCAATCGCCGCCTGCACCACGGTATTTGAGGTCAGGAAAACGCTAAACTCATCCCGCCCGGCCTGAATCGACTGGAAACAATCGTTGTCTGTTTGCAGGGGAATGATGGTGACATTGGTTGGTGGATCAGCATAGAAGTTATTGGCTGGCAAACCCAAAGCTTCAATATCGCCGCTCAACCAGGTTTCGTAGGTGGTAGAAAGCCCCACACAAACGGCCTGTCCTTCAATATCAGCCAGGGTTTCAATGCCAGAGCCGTCGGCGGCGGCAAACTGGGCGGGGGTGTAGTAGTAAGCTGGTTCAGCAAAATCAAGGACCCGCTGACGGTCGGTGGTTACGGTCATCGACCCAACGCTCATATCCCACTGCCCGCCCCAGTTCCCGGCGGTGATCAAATCCCAGTCCGGCGTTACAAATTCCACTTCCACGCCCAGTCGCTCGGCAATTTCGGTGGCCACATCCACATCGAAACCAACAAAGTTACCGCTTTCATCCAGGTAGGATTGGGGGGCGTAGTTAGCATCGGTGGAAACGCGAATGGTGCCGCGCTCTTCAATTTCACCAAGTAAATCATCGGCATCGCTGCCACCACAAGCCGCTAAAAACAAGGTAAGCATCGCAAGAATCAGAGAGATCAAAAAAAGCTTTTTCATGAGTTTCTCCTCCAAGAAATTATTTGATTGAAAAGGGGGAAATAATGGTAAATGGTTAGCGGTAAACTTTTCACTGATTACTGAATACCGATTACCGTTTCAGGTTGATGGTCGGGCCTCACCTCCTTGTATTGGATTGTGTCAGATAGTGATAAACCAGCGAGTGGAAATGATGGACACCGTTTTCACGCTGCACAGAAAAACGGCCGACATCATAGGACCTCGACCGTAAACCTTTCTGTACCGTTTCGCAAATCACAATGTCTTCCTGCTGCACCTCATCGCTGAAGGCAATCGAATTCTGCATGCTTTGCCAGCCGCCACCACTGCCTGGCTGCTCAAAATACCACTCAAAAATAGTCAGTGTACGGTCGGGCCCTAGCGGCAAAATAATGTTGATTTGCAAATTATCCGGGTAGAAATTGAGCATGAAGTTGGGGAAGACCCAGTAGTAAAGCGCTTCTTCCTCCGCTTCGGTGCGCAAAAACCGGCGATCCTGGTCCAGCGCGTCTACATCGCTGGCGGGGCGCATGGGGGCGTGCTGCTTAGAATAGGTAGGAAAGGTTTCCACACGGTACTGATCGTAATCAATCTCGCGAAACAGGCCAGGATGGGCGATGGGAATGTGATATCCTTCCAAATAATTGTCGATGTACACCTTCCAGTTGCAGTTAATGAGGTAATCTCGCCGCTCGATGAGGCTCATGCGGGCCATCGGAATCTTTTTGGCGGCCACTTCCCGCTCGATCGCGCCCAGAACAGTATCCAACGGGGGCGCATTCTCATCCAGGCAGGCCATGATAAACGGTCCCCATTCGGCCACGCGAACGGCCGTTAAACACACATCCTCCCTGCGCCAATTGGCCACACCTTCAAATTCGGGGGCATTGAGTAAACGGCCGTCTAGCCCATACGTCCAGCCATGATAGCGACACTGCAAACTTTTGCGGTTCCCTTTACCGCTGGCCACCGGCCCAGCCCGATGCCGACAGACGTTGTAAAAGCCACGCAGCTCCCCCGCTTTACCCCGCGTGATAACCAGCGGTTCCCCAGCCAGCTCGCAGGTAAAAAAATCGCCAGGGCGCAGCACCATTTCGGCGCGACCAACGGGCTGCCACGTTTTGGCAAAGATTTTTTCAGTTTCCACGGTTAAAAAGGCGGTATCGGTGTACCAACGAGCAGGCAAGGTGCCAGCCTGAGCCAGATCGGGGGTAAAGGTGTAGTCGCTTAAATCAGGGGGTACAGCTGCTTCCATTCAGCCATTCTCCAGGTAATGATCGCCACATTGGGTGTGATTGCGATAAAATCAAGCCGTAATCAGGCACCATTATGCCACGAGACGCCCGGTTGGGGTAGAAACAAACAGATACAAGTTGAGGATTAGATGTATACACAACCTATGGAAAAGATCATGGCCGAAGCCAAAACCATCGCCGTCGTTGGTTTTTCATCCAAACCCACCAGAGCGGGTTACTACGTGCCCGCCTATTTACAGAAACAAGGGTACCGCATCATTCCGGTGAATCCGAATTTGCGTGAAGGGCTGGGGGAAACGGCCGTTTCCGCCCTAACCGACATCACCGAACCAGTAGACCTGGTTTTGCTTTTCCAGCGCAGCGAAAACGTCCCCCCATTTGTCGATCAAGCGATTGAAATTGGGGCCAAAGCGGTCTGGATGCAGCTGGGCATTGCCCACCAGGCCGCCGCCGAAAAAGCCAGCGCCGCCGGGCTGGATGTGGTGCAAGACGCCTGCCTCCTGGTGGAGCACAAGCGCTGGGCGGCCTGACCGCTTCCCGTTTTAAGGCCAGCCGTTAGCTTTTAGTGGAATAATGGGGGCAACCTTATCCAATATCAAGCAAACGTGGCGGCTCTTTGGCGGCCTGTCAGGTAGTTAATGGAACCCGATGCAAAAAATCTTACGCAAATTTATTACCAATGCCCAGGTACTTACTATCAATGAAAAAGTGCGCAGCAATCCCACCTCTTTTGTCAGCCTGCGCGACTTTGATGTAACCCCAGGCGGCACCGTTTCGCTGCAAACGATTGCCAAAAATCCCAACATCACCCTGTACGCGCTGGACCATCCAAACCAGGAAGCCATTTTTGTAGAGACGCCGCCTGAAGTTGATTTGTCGGAACGGCCGTTTCTCTACCAGGCTCAATACGACCACGCCATCCGCCTCTACAGCCTCAGCTACAAAAGCTTCTTCAAGCTGGCAGAGATGATGCGCCAGCCAGATAAGCAGCTCATTCTCATCCACTCCGTGGGGCGCTGTGGCTCCACCCTGCTCAACGCCGTCTTCAACAACCTGCCAGACGTACTCAGCCTGTCTGAGCCAGAAGCGTTCACCGAAATTGTGCGGCGGCGGGAGCCAAACGGCCGTAACGAAAACGAAATGGCCCGTCTATTAGATGCCGTCATTCAGGTGCAGTGTCGCCCCAGCAGCCAGATCGCCCCCAAAATGTACGCCATCAAATTCCGCAGCTTCTCCACGGTGATGATCGATCTGCTGCACCGGGTAGCGCCCCACGCCAAACATATCTTCCTTTACCGCAACGCCGAAGACCGGGCCCGCTCCATCGCCCGCGCCTTCAAAACCGTCGAGGCGGAAAATGAGGCGATGGACGCCGCCAATCTGCGGGTACGCTCCAAATTTGTGCCGCTGCTCAGCCTATATGCCGACCGCGCCACCAGCGGCAGCCTCTCCAAAGTGGCGTTCAGTATGTTGGCCTGGCTTTCTGGCATGCAAAGCTATCTGGAGCAGCACGCAGCCGGGGTGCCCATGTGCGCCGTCCGCTACGAAGATATGATCGCCCAGCCCGCACAAATTGTACGAACGCTGTTTGCATACTGCGACTTACCCACCACGCCAGAGTACCTCGCCCTGGGCGTGAAGGCGTTTGAGCGAGATTCCCAGCAAGGCTCCAGCCTGGCCCGCCAAAACCTCAAACAAGACGGCCAAAACCGCCTCACCGCAGTACATCTACAGGAAATCCACCAGCTCCTGGCCGAACACCCCACCATCCAGACGGCCGATTTCATTCTCCCCAACACCATCCAACCCGCTTGATGACAAATGGACCTCAGCTTGTCATGTTGAGAGCCTGTGCTGAGGCTGCCGAAGCAACGACAAGTCTAGAAAATTTGTCATGCTGAGGTCCCCCGAAGCATCCCATCCGCTTGGCGGTTGGAAACCTCGTTCAGGTAAGGTTCTTGTCATCGGTTCCTTACGGGATTCTTCTCTGCGTTCAGAATGACAGGTCTTAAAAATTGGGCACGCAAAGCCGCAATCTTTGCGTGAGCCTTTTTTGGTTCTGGCCTTTCCAGGTTGGGAACCAAACGGTTAATCTGAAACTTTGCCCTTGCTGCCCCGTATAGCGCTTTATTCGGAGGTATCAGCAAATGAGCGACACAATTGATAGTTTGAAAGAAGCAGAAAAAGAAACAATGGGCAACGGCCATCAGCCGCGTGAAGAACATCGACCCCGACGGGTGCGGCAAAGCGGCAACACCACCGGCGGCTTGATTCTGATCGGCCTTGGCGTTTTCTTTTTGTTAAGCCAGCTAACTGGATTCCACCTTCACAACTGGTGGGCGCTGTTTATTTTGATTCCCGCCTTCCACAACCTGAATGAAGCGTGGCAAGGGTACCAGGCAAACGGCCGTTTACATGGCCAAACCAGCCGCTCACTCATGGGCGGTATCTTCCTCAGCCTGATTGCCGCCTTCTTCCTGCTCAACCTGAGTTGGAACCTGTTCTGGCCCATCGCCTTGATTCTGGTCGGGATTAGTGCGCTGCTGAACAGCCGTTCATAACTTCATTTTACTGCAAAAGAGTCAGTCATCAGCAATCAGCAATCAGTGAGCAGTGAGCTTTTCACTGCTCACGTTTCACGTTTCACTTTTCACTCTACACTCCCCCCATGACCAAGCCAACTTTCACCGCCAAATCAACCGTCGCCCAAATTCGGCAGCGGTTCGACGATGACGTAGAGCGATTTTCTAACCTGGAAACGGGTCAATCGTCCACAGTTGATGCGCCGCTGGCGCTAGAACTGATCACCAGCGCGGCGGCGATAACGAACCCAAACGCCAGCCACTTTTTGGATGTGGGCTGCGGTGCGGGTAACTACAGCCTGAAACTGCTGGAAAAGCTGCCCCATCGGGATGTCACCCTCATCGACCTGAGCCAGCCGATGTTGGCGCGGGCCAAAACGCGGGTGCAGGCGGTGACAAACGGCCGTATCCACACCCACCAATCCGATATTCGCGAACTCAGTTTAGGGGAAGGTCAGTTTGACATCATCATGGCGGCGGCGGTGCTGCACCATTTGCGGGAGGAGGCGGAGTGGACGGCCGTTTTCCAACAGTTCTTCCGGGCACTGAAGCCCGGTGGCTCCTTGTGGATTTCTGATTTGGTGACGCACACGGCTGAGGCGATTGAGCAGATGATGGTGGCGCGATACGGCGATTACCTGACCACCCTCAAAGACGAAGCGTACCGCGACCACGTCTTCGCCTACATCGCCGCCGAAGACACCCCCCGCCCCCTGCTCTTCCAAATTGATCTGTTACGCGAAGTTGGCTTTGTCCAGGCCGAGATTTTGCACAAAAACAGCGTCTTTGCCGCCTTCGGCGCCGTTAAGCCAACTTAATTGCGGCAAACGACTGTTAACCATTCACCATTCTCAATTCACGATTCACAATTCATCTTCCCGGCGTGGATCAAGCAGTTGGTCAATGTACATCCACACCACGCGGGCGTAATGGAAAATCAGCGGCGCAGCCAGCAGCAGCGCCACGGTGGCCCCAATGAGATAGCCCCAGATAGACGGCCGTATCGTCCAGTAAAGCACCGCCAGCGCAGGCACCACAATAAAAAAGCTCATCACGTATCCCACAAAAACAGCCATCATAAAGTAGCCGTCTTCCCGCTCAAAATGGATGCCGCAGTGGGGGCACTCTTCGTACATACGCAGCGGCTTGCGGAACACATTTCCCTGCCGACAGTTGGCGCACTTTAGCTGCAAAATGGCCTTGAGCCAGTTTGGTTTGGCGGCTTGCGTGGTTGTTTTCAATAGCTTTTCCCCGATAATGGGTCGATTTGGGGGCCAAAACGGCCGTTTTAACCAAATACTACACGAAATCTACAAATTATATAATTAATTATGAGCTACTCACAATTAGTTCCTGAACGGCCGTAATCTCCCAATTCCCCGCGCCGCCCATCCGTTTGCTGCACGTCACAATCCAGTGCAAGATTTACCAAGTATACCCAAGGAACAGGTGTCCCGCATTGGAACAGGTTGCATCATGAGCGTGGCTCATCGTTCGGCTGCACTCACTATAAGCCTGCACAGAATTTTATCTGAGATCATTAAGACGGTGAAGGGCTGGTTAGCGGGTATTGAATGATTTCGCTATAATGCACCACAGTTACAAGCAGTACACGCCCACCAACGCAGCTGAGCGAAAAGGTTAGCCATTCCGTTCAATCGCTAAATGCTAATCGCCGCTTCCCCGCAGGTTATAGAATCAAAAGAAGGAAAGGAAAAGGGACATAAAACATGCCAAGAAAAAAGCTTCAATTTAAAGGGCTGAGCAAATCTCGCAAATCGGGCAAAGGATTACAGGAACGGATGCTGTTCTTGCGAGGAGCTGTCAAAAATATCCATCAGGTAGGCTCTATTTTGCCGAGTTCGCAAGCCGTTGCCCACACCATGACGCAAATGATGCGTCAGCGACCCGCGCCACGCCGCATTTTGGAAGTGGGCGCGGGCACTGGCCCCATCACCGCCCGCATCGTGCGGGAGATGAAACCGGGGGATCATCTGGATATTTACGAGATTGATCCGAAATTCACCACCTTTTTGGCCGAGCGGTTTGCCAAAGAACCAAACTTTCAACGTGTGGCCCATCAAGTTACCATTCACACAGACGGCATTGAGGCAATTGCACCACACGCGCAGTATGACATCATTATTTCGGCCGTCCCCTTCACCAATTTGCCCCCGGATGCCGTCCGGCTCTTTTTTGAAACGTATCGCACCATCCTAAAACCAGATGGTGTGCTGACCTATATTGAGTTTATTTTCGGGCGAGCCATTCTCCGTGTTTTTTCACGCAAAGATGCCAGAAAACGGCTCAAAGGGGTAGACCGCGTGGTGCGCGGCTATGTAAAGGCGTATGAAATTAAAAGGCGCATTGTGCCGTTTAACGCCCCACCAGCCCGCATTCGTTCCCTGCGCTTTGATGAGTAAACAACCTGGCCCTTTGGCGTGAAACGTGAAACGTGACAAGAAAGGCATCACGTTTCATGTTTCACGGGCTGCTAGATTTCCCAAGAACCAATCCCACCAACCACTTCTCATTTTTCACTCCTTGCTTCTCACCCCCCACTCAGCCACACGTTACACTTTTTTTGCAATTCCCCGGCAAACTGTCCGCCATATCGTCAACAACTAAATTTAGCTATGGAGGCAAAATGAATCATCAATCCCGTGTAAAGTGGCTGTGGCTGCCGTTTTTTGTGGCGCTAATCCTAATGCTGGCGGCGTGTGGCGGGGCCGAAACGGCCGTATCCACCAACCCCCTCACCCAAACCAGCTACACCCTTGTGGAAGAAGCAGAGCCGGAAACGGCCGTAACAACCCAAGAGCTGCCCGTGGCGGAAACGGCCGCTAACACCCCACCCGCCCTAAACGCTGCCAACGACCCGCTGGCCAACCTGTTTGCCCAGGAACAGGCGTTTGTGTCCGTCTATGAACAGGTCAACCCTGCCGTGGTCCACATCGGCATCGGCAGCGGGCAAGGCTCCGGCTTTTTGATTGATCGTAATGGCCACATCGTTACTAACAACCATGTCGTCGAGAGCGGCGGCCAAATCGTGGTCACTTTTGATAACGGCCAACGGCTGCCAGCCCGCCTTGTCGGCACCGATCCCTCATCTGATCTGGCGGTGATTCAGGTGGATGCCAATGCAATTAGCGACATCACCCCGGTTACCCTGGCCGATTCCGACGCGCTGAAGGTGGGGCAAATTGTAATCGCCATCGGCAGCCCGTTTGGCCTGCAAAGCAGCATGACCACAGGCATCATCTCCGCGCTGAACCGGCTCTTTCCCGGCGCAGTTGGCCCTAACGGCACCTCTTTCCAGATTCCCGACATCATCCAGACAGACGCGGCGATTAATCCGGGTAACTCCGGCGGGCCGCTGCTCAACCTGCACGGCGAGGTAATTGGCGTCAACACCGCCATCGAATCCCCCGTGCGCGGCTCTTCCGGCATTGGCTACGCCGTTCCGGCCAACATCGTCAGCAACATTGTGCCGCAGATTATTGCCAACGGCCGTGTAGAAACTCCCTGGCTGGGCATTACGGGTGGGGTTTTGACGGAGGAAACGGCCGTTGCGTTGGGCCTGCCAGCCAATCAAACCGGCATTCTCATCAACGAGGTGATTAATGGCGGGTCAGCCGCCATCGCTGGCCTGCGCGGCGGCAACACACCAGATATTATCATCGGCGTAGATGATCGGCCCATTACAGCATTTGATGATTTGTTGGGTTATTTGGTGCAGCAAACGGTAGTAGGACAAACCATTGAGCTGCAAATCTTGAGGAATGGTCAACAGCAGGCAGTAAACGTCACGCTCTTGGCGCGACCCGGTTCCAGCTAAGCCAGAAGCCAGGCTTTTTCCTGTACGTTGGCAAGGATTGCCCTACAGAAAAGCCTGGCTTCTTTCAAGCGCAATTTACTTGCGGATGCGCAGAAAGGTTAAAAAGATGGCTCCCAGAACGGCCGTAACGCCAACGGCCGTTCCCACCTTCCCAACTTTCGGCTTAAGGCCCTTCTCCTCCAGCAGCTCCACCACCGGCTTCAGCTTTTGCTTCGGCGTCGTGCCAAATACCAGGTGAATAATCCCCGAACCTAACCGGTAATTGCCCGGCTGCCGCAAAATCGTGGCAATATCAAACGGCAGCGGCGGATTGCCCACCACAAACGCCCGCGTCTGGGTAAATTGCAGCAAATCCTTCTTGCCGTGCGTGCGGCCAATGCCAGACTCCTTCACCCCGCCAAACGGCAGGCGCGGAATGGCAAAATGAGACATCGTGTCGTTGATATTGACCGAACCCACGTACAGTTGGTGTGCCACACGCTCAGCACGAGCCAAATCCCGGCTCCACACCGAAGCGCTCAGCCCCAAATCGGAATCATTGGCCAGCTGAATCGCATGTACTTCATCATCCACCATCATCACCGGCATAATCGGACCAAACGTCTCTTCCCGCATGATTTTCATGCTGTGGTCCACGTTCACCAGCACCGTTGGCTCCATATACATCCCCTGCCGCTGCCCGCCGTAAACAGTGACCGCACCTTTGGCCAGTGCATCCTCCAGATGATCTTCGATGATGTCTATCTGTCGCTGAAAGGTCAGCGGCCCCAGGTCGTTGGGATTATCAATTTCCACGCTGTACCCCTGCTTGAGCTGGCGCACTTCTTCCAGAGCGGCTTCCAAAAAGCGATCATAGACAGATTCCACCACGTAGACGCGCTCTACGGCCATGCAGGTTTGCCCGGTATTGTAAAATGCACCCCACACGCCCCAACGGGCGGCGGCTTCAATGTCGGCGTCTTCCAGCACAATCATCGGGTCTTTGCCGCCCAATTCGCAAATCACAGGCGTCATTGTTTCGGCGGCGGCTTTCATGACCAAACGCCCGGTTTTGGTAGAGCCGGTCAAGAAGATGAGATCTGGTTTGGCTTGAACGAGGGCAGCACCCACACGGCCGTCTCCATGCAAAAAGCGCACAAAGGGAGCCAGTTCCGGCACTTTCTGGAACAGCTGCTCAATCAGCGCCCCGGTAGCGGCCGTTACTTCAGACGGCTTCACCAGCACCGTATTGCCCGCCAGCAGCGCCGAAACCACCGGCGGCACAATCAGCACCAGCGGGTAATTCCACGGCCCAATAACGCCCACCACGCCATGCGGATGCTGCTCAATGTAGCACCGCTTGAAGATTTGCATCCCCGACGGAATGCGCCGTCGTCGCAGCCAGTGCGAGGCTCGATTACAATACTGATTGATCAAATCCACCGTCATGAATAATTCGGCCATGCCATCCTGACGGCTTTTGCCATTGTCCTGGTTCATAACGGCCGTAATCTCATCAATCTCATCAATCAATGCCGCTTGCAGCTTGCGCACAATGCGTACCCGCTCTTTCACCGGCTTGGCCGCCCAGGTTTTAGCGGCCGTTTCCATCTCGCGCCGGGCATTTTTTACATCGGCAGCGGTTGTCATGGGCACAGAACCAAACTGCTCCCCCGTTGCTGGATTGACAAAAGGCAGCAGCTCTGCCTTGCCATTCAGCGGTTGTCCTTTCATAATCTCAACTGTTTTTGTCCCCATGCGTTGCGCTCCTTAAACCTTGCCACAAATGGCAAAATAATATTTGCTATCGTTTTTTCCACAAACCAAACAGTACCATGCCACCCAAAGCAGCCAATCCAGCCCAGGCCAACACCCGAAGACGGCCGTTTCCCGCCGCAGGTTGGGGCGAATAAGCTGGGGCGGTTAACGGCCGTATCAACGCCGCCTGCTCCACCGGAGGCACCAGGCTCATCGCCCGCTCCGCCATCGCCGTAATCGTCAGGCTGGGGTTGACGCCCAAATTCGCCGGAATCACCGAGCCATCCGCCACAAACAGCCCTGGATAGTTGAACACCTCATGCCGGGCGTCGATCACCCCCTGAGACTCGTCCGCGCCAATGCCGCAGCCGCCCAAAATGTGGGCCGTAGAGGGCGTTTCCAGCAGCACTTCGTTTACGGTTGATTGGGGAATGCCGTTGATCTTCTCGGCAAAACGGTTCACCACCGCCCGCCCCGCATCGACCACGGCTGGAATCGGCAGGCTGTCGTCCCGCTCGCTCACCAACCCCTGGCGAAACAGGGTAAACGGGCTGCGCCCCCGCTTGAGCCGCATCCGGTTTTCGGCCGTTTGCATGATGAGCAAAATGGTGGAATCTCTGGCCCAATCGGGCAAAAAGCGGGCTTTGAGGAAATCATACGGCCGTTTCACCCCCTCCACCATAAAACGACCAAACCGCCGCCAGCCGCCCCCACGCAAACTCACCAGCGGCACCGCCAGGTTACGCATCAGCGACGAGCCGCGCGGGTAGCGCACCGGCTCCACGCTCGTCACCTCGTCCAGCCAGAAGTGGGAAGTGATGGCCACACCCTTGGAATAATCCACCTCACCATCACGAGCCGTCACGCCCATCAACGCCTCGCTGTTGCTGCGCACCATCCAGCCCAGCCTATCCGACAGGAGCGGTAAGGTCTTGGCCTCGTCGCGGCATTTCAGCAGCAAATTCACCGTCCCCAGCACCCCGGCCGAGAGAATCACGTTCCGTGCCTGCACCTGCTGCTTGCGCTTGAACACCCAATCGGTGACTTTTTCATATTCAAGTTCGTACCGTGCTGCGCCAGGTTGGGGGCCGTATAACGGCCGTATCCCCAACACATTCGCCTCTGGTCGCACCTCCGCTCCGCGCTTCTCGGCAAAATAGAGGTAATTTTTGTCCAGCGTATTCTTGGCGTTGTGCCGGCAGCCCACCATACAGCCGCCGCAATGCATACAGCCCGCTCGCTCCGGCCCTTCACCCCCAAAAAACGGATCCGGCACCGTCTCACCCGGATCGCCAAAAAAGATAGCTACGGGCGTCGGCTTAAAGGTATGCCCCTGGCCAAGCTCATTGGCAATCTCTTGCAGCCGGTAATCGGCAGGCCAAAAGAGCGGATTTTCCCGCACGCCCAGCATTCGGTTAGCCATTCTAAAGTGAGGCATCAGCTCAGAACGCCAGTCGGCCAAATTGACCCATTCTGGCGCTTCATAAAATTTTTCGCCCGGCTCGATGTGGGTGCTGGCATACACCAGGCTGCCGCCGCCCACGCCGCTGCCGTTCAGAATCATCAAATCATCCAAAAAATTGATACCCATGATGCCAAAACAGCGTGCTGCTGGCAGCCAGAGATATTTAAAAATGTTCCAGTTTGTTTTGGGGAAATCTTCGGCACGATACCGTTTGCCGCGCTCTAGCACAAGCACGCGGTACCCTTTTTCGGTCAGGCGCATGGCAGAAACGCTGCCGCCAAAGCCAGAACCAATAATGACATAATCGTATACGTCAGCCACAACAGGTGAGGTAGAATGAGAGAGAGTGTGGGTCATTTTTAACTCGATTTGATTAAGACGGCCGTATCACACCAAAACCTTGCCATCTAATCCTAGCTAATCGCCTATAACACAATGCGTTATCAAATATAACACGGTGCGTTATATTGTATGCAATTTGCGCCAATTTGTACACCCTGATCAACAAAACTGGGCCAAAATCAGCCAAATTAACCAATTTGGCGACCATCCATCCTATCCCAAAATTCTCAAGAAAAAGATGTCAACCACGGTTGACACTTCTTTGACGCACCTTTCCCTTCGTGCTATTGTTTACCAGCAAAATAATCAGGCGTTGGCAGTTAACCGAGTTACGAGTTACTAAAATTTAGGAGAAGCAATGACCAAAATTATTGCCGTTGCTATGCAAAAAGGCGGGGTTGGCAAAACCACCACCGCTATCAATCTAGCGGCTGCTCTGGGTGAGATGGGCCACCGCGTCCTGGCGGTAGACCTTGACCCCCAGTGCAACCTCACCCAACACGCCGGTTTCGATCCCGACAACCTCAGCCCCACCATCTACGACGCTTTCAAGGCAGAAATTGACGGCTACGAAAGTGATGTGCAAGGCTCCATTTACGAAACAGACGAAAAATTCCACCTGCTGCCTGCTCAGGCAGAACTGAGCCTCATCGAACTGTCGCTCATCAACACGCTGAGCCGGGAGCGGGTGCTGACCACCATTTTGAGCAGCATAGCCAGCCAGTACGACTATATTTTGATCGACTGCAATCCCTCCCTGGGGCTGCTGGTGGTCAATGCGCTAACGGCCGCTTCCAGCGTCATCATCCCCATCCAAACCGAATACCTCGCCGCCCGTGGCGCGCTGATGATCCTTTCCAGCATCGAAACCGTGCGCCGCAAAAAGCTCAACCCCGGCCTCATCATCGACGGTATTTTGCTCACCATGGCCGATACCCGCACCACCCTCACCCGCGACATTCTCGCTGCCATCGACAACCAGTATGGCGACGGCATCCGCATCTTTGAGCCTATCGTCAAACGCTCCGTCCGCTTTGCCGAAAGCGCCGTCGCCGGGCAAAGCATCATCGCCTACGACGGCAACAGCCAGGGGGCGGCTGCCTACCGCCAGATTGCCAAACAAATCGTCAAGGGAGCATAGCATGGGACGGAAAAAACGAGGCAAAATCACGCTATCCCAGCCCAGCAAACCCCATGCCGGGGATTTGGAAAAGCTGTTCACCGCCAGCGACGACGTCGAGCAGGCGTCTGGACTGGTGCTTCTGGCGCTGCGCCTGGACGCCATCAAGCCAGACCCGGCCCAACCTCGCCAAACCTTTCCACAGGAAAGCCTGGAAGAGCTGAGCGAAAGCATTCGCCAGGATGGCGTCATTCAGCCCATCGAAGTGACCGAGATTGCCCCCAACAACTACCTGATCGTACATGGTGAGCGGCGCTGGCGAGCCGCCCTATTGGCTGGTCTGGAAACGATTCCGGCCGTCGTCCAGCGGCGCAACTATGACAATGTCACCCGCTTTGTGCGGCAGCTGGTAGAAAATATCCAGCGCGAGGACTTGAACGACGTAGACCGCGCCGCAGGCTTGCTTCGCCTGCGCGATTTGATGCAAAGCGAGCTTGACGCCGCTCGTGATGAGGGGGTCACCAGTGATGAGCCGTGGGGCAACAAGGTTTCCTGGGCCAAGGTGGGCAAGCGGCTAGGCTACTCGCGCCAGCGCATCCATCAGCTGATCAAGCTGCTGGATTTGCCCGACGAGATTAAAGAAGATGTCCGGGATGGGGTATTGAGCGAACGAGATACGCGCATCTACCAGGGGCTCAAGCCATCACAGCAGCGGGCGCTGCATAAAGCCCGGCTGGCGAGCGATTTAACGCCAGCTGAAGTGAAAGATGTGGCCGCTTATTTGAAGGCCAATCCAGACAAAACGGTGTACCAGACAATTCGGGAGTTGCAGGAGATAGAGGAAGAGCGGGAACGGGAACGGCCGTATAACCCCCTTCTCGACCTGCCAGACGACCTTCCCGAAGAAGAAGAACTCCTGATAACCGGAACCAGCAAATCTGCCCTCCTGCGCGAAATAGACACCCTGCCCGATTTGACCCCCGGCACCCTGCGCGTGGACAACATCACCCGGCTGGGCTACATCATGCAGCATTTATCTCGCATTAAAGCACAGGGATTGCCACCGGGAGAAAAAGCGGAGGTGCTGCGACGACTGCAAATTGTGCGGCAGCATGTCAACAGCTTGCTCATAGCCCTTGGCGAAGATGAAGAATCGGTTTAGGCCAATTCCAGAAAATAATGATCCAAAGATCGAGCGTATTTCTGGAATTGGCTAGAGGCTTTTTCGGGACGAATTGGATCATTTAAATTCCGAAAAAGCCTTAATCAACCCAAATTGGGGTAAAAATTTAATCGTTGGTTGGATCGGAACGATTCGCAGAAAGGGCACAATCCAGCCGCTCGAAGCGATAACCCACCCCCCGCTCATTGTGGATAAAGCGTGGTTTTGCCGGATCTATTTCCAGTTTTTTGCGCAAATGGCCCACAAAAATCCGCACATAGTTCACGTCAAAGGTATAAGAGCTGTCCCACACCTTGGCAAACAACGCTTCGTGATCCACCACGGACGGGGATGCCATAACCAGCGCCGTCAGAAGGGCAAACTCTTTTTTTGTCAGCTTTAGCGGTGCCCCATCCTTGATCACTTCTCGCTTGCGTACATCAATCGACAAGATGTCATCTTCATATAGCTTGCCTGGCTTGCCATTGGGTGAGCTGGCCGACCAGCGTAAAGCGGAGCGAATACGGGCAATCATTACTTGCTGGTTAAACGGCTTCGTAACGTAATCGTTCGCCCCCATTTCTAACCCGCGCACCATATCCTCTTCACTAACGTGCGCAGCCGTAAGAATGATAATGGGAACGGCCGAATTCTCCCGAATCTGCTCGCAAACTTGCCACCCATCCACCACAGGCATGTTCAAATCCAGCACTATCAGGTCTGGATTATGCTCTTGAACCATTTCGAGTCCGATCAGGCCATTTTCTGCCAGCAGCGGCTGGTAATTGTTGCTCAGCAGCAAATGCTTCATCACTAACAGCATTTCCCGGCTATCATCAATTACCAGTATCTTTTCTTTGTGCGCCATTGTTTCATCTCCCAGGTTCAGAGCAAGCCGCCAAAATCATTCGAGTTTATTTTACTATAAGATGTACTATTTAGTCAGGCAAGCCCAAAAGTCCACCTGTGTACCCCAAAACGAACTTTTTTGCCTGACTTCATCGGGGTGGGGGCAGAACTGTCAACCGTGGTTGACGTTTCACGGGAAACATTTATGTAAATGAGGCAATTGCCGATTTGCGTTTTTAGATTTACGATTGGTGGAGTGAACCATCTTCAATGGAGTGTGTATGACAATTTCCGGCAGGGCAACGGCCGTTTCCACCAAAACCTATTTCCAACAATATCCCACCATCAGTACCACCACCGTGGCTGGCATGGGCTGGCAGATAAGCCAAGCAGGCTTTGGCAGCTACCGCGTGTCCCTGGACGATAAAACCCAGGAGCAGGCGCTGCGGCAAGCGCTGCAAAGCGGCATCAACCTCATCGATACCAGCAGTAACTACGGTGATGGCGGCGCAGAACGGCTGATTGGCCGCGTCCTGGCGGAGCTGATTGACGCAGGTGAATTGCATCGAGAACAGGTGGTGGTGGTTTCCAAGGCAGGCTACTTGCAGGGATTCAACTACACCCTGGCCCAGCAGCGCAAAAAAGAGGGACGGCCGTTTCCCAACCTGGTGAAATATGCCGAAGGGCTGGATCACTGCATCCATCCAGATTTCCTGGACGACCAGCTGACGCGCAGCCTGGAGCGGCTTAATCTGGAAACGCTGGATGTCTTCCTGCTGCACAATCCGGAATATTACCTCAGCTGGGCCAGCCGTCGCCCCCTGCCGCTGGATGAAACCCGCCGCACCTACTACCAGCGCATTCGGCTGGCTTTTGAATTTTTAGAGCAGGCGGTGAGCGACGGCCGTATCCAAAGCTACGGCATTAGTTCCAATAGTTTCCCCGACCCGGCCCGCAGCTACACCTTCACGGAGCTGGCCCGCGTCTGGCAAATTGCCCAGGAAATTAGCCCAGACCATCATTTCCGCTGGGTGCAGCTGCCCATGAATCTGCTGGAAACGGGCGCGGCCACCGAGGCCAACCAGCCCAACGGCCAAACCGCCTTGCAATTCGCCTCCGCACATCATCTGGCCGTGCTGGCGAACCGCCCGCTCAATGCCATCACGCAAGCGTCGCTAACCCGGCTGGCGGACGTGCTGCCCCCCAGCTACCCCGCCACATCAGAAGATGTGTCAACCGCAGTTGACAGTTGTGTCCAGCTGGAAGCTCAGTTTGCCAGCCAGCATCTGGCCCAGCTAAATCTGGATGACGAAACGAATCGCCAGCTGCTTGATTACCTCTCCATTGGGCGAATGCTGGAAGGGAGCTGGGGTGGCTTTGGCACCTTTCAGAACTGGCAAGACGTGAAGACCCGTTTTATCTTACCCCGGACACAAACGGCCGCACAGTTTCTGGCAAACCGGCCAGATTTGCCCCCAGAGACCGCGTTGTGGCTTGATGGGTATGTTGAGGCGGCCAACATCGCCCTGGCGGCTCTGAGCGCGTTTTACCAGGAGCAGGCGTCTAAACGAACCCGGCGCATCAAGGAAACGGCCGTTGCCGCCGATCCCGATTGGCAGGCAGAGACGTTGAGCCAGACGGCCGTACGCGCCCTGCGCAGCAGCGCTGGCGTCAGCAGCGTTCTCGTGGGTATGCGGCAGCAGCGCTACGTCCTGGACATGCTGGCCGAATTGATTAACCCGGTTGTGGTAAAAGATCGGGCTGAAGCGTGGTGGAAGATGAAGGGGAGGAGTGAAAAGTGAAAAGTGGTTGGTGGCTGGTGGCACAGATGTGACCGTATAATCAAGCGGTTGTCAAAGAGAAAAAGCAACACACAAAAAGGAGCTTTACCATGGACGAATTAGTGAAAAAAGTGTCTGAAAAAACAGGGTTACCCGAAGCACAGGCCAAACAGGCGGCTGAAGCTGTTCTGGAATTTCTGAAAGAAAAATTACCCGCCCCGTTGGCCGGTCAGCTGGACAAACTGCTGGACAATCCCGCTGCAGCCAACCAGGCTGCTGGCCTGCTGGATAACTTGTTTGGGAAAAAGTAAGAAGAGAGTGATAAGTGAAATGTAAAAAGTGAAAAGTTGGCTAACTTCACTTTTCACTGCTCACTTTTCACCGCTCACTGTTCACTGTCCGGCAAGATCTCCCGGTTCAAAAACCAGCTCCCCAGCCGCTGCGCCTGCCCTTTGGGAGCCCGGTCGTAGTAAATTTCAAAGATACGGCCGTTTCCCACCTGCACCCGAAAGTAATAGCGCCCCACACCCCACGAGCCTCGCTTCGCCGCCTTGAGCAAATTTTCTGGCCGCATATTGTTGGCCATTCGGCCGCGACGGCCGTAATCGCGCCACTCCTGCAAATTGGTCACAATCTCAAACGTTTCCTCGTTCCAGACAAAACGTGCCGGGCAGGATGGCTGCTTGGCAAACAGGGGCGGATGCTCAAATTCCACCGCAATCGGCTCACCGATGAAGCGTGTTGGGGTCATCAAGGGCTCCAGCTCAACGAATCGGATGCGGATAGCGCGAGCAGATGGCGCACGTCGCTGCCTTCTGGCTGCATGAGGTAGATGCCGGATTGAGCGCTAAAGGCCAGGAAACGGCCGTCTGGCGACACCACCCCATACTGCCCTATCCGCGCCTCGGTTGTCACCGGCTCTGGCACACCGCCCGTCACCGGCAGCCGCCACCAAAGGGAAGGCAAGTTGTGCGCCGAGGCAACCTCAATCCCCAACAGCCGCTCCCACCAGCTGATCGAACTTGTCTGCTCCACGACGGCCGAAAAGTAAAGCCACTGCCCATCTACCGAGAAAAAGGGGGTGTCCAGGGTGATAAAGCGGTCACGCGGTACAAAAATAGTGGGGTTTTGGCCATCCTTGTCTGCCAGCACCAGCTCTGCCGCCAATGAATCCCGGTCGATGTGGATGTAGGCCAGGGAACGGCCGTCTGGCGAAAGGCGTGGCCAGATGGCGTTGTCGGCCAAAACCGTCACCTCGCCCGTGGCCAGATCAAACCGCTTCAGGCTGGTGGTGAAGGTAAACGTCGCCTCATCCAGCGGCGTGACGTGGCTGTAATACAGCTGCTGCCCGTCGGGCGACCAGGTGGGATTAAAGAAAACCTCCTGTTCTGAGCTGCGCTCGATGAGCAGGCGCGGCTCGCTGCGGCCATCGGCCAGCAGCAGGTAGAGGCTGCTATAGCCAAACTGAATCTGGTTTTCGCCGGGTGAAGGAGCATAGCTGAGGGCGATCTGGCTGCCATCTGGCGAGGCCGCCATGTGGCTGAGCCAGGCATTTGTGGGTACTTCAAACAGGGTCAGGCTGCTACCCGTGGCAAAATCGTAGCGCAGCAGCGCCTGGCGGCGGGGTTCTTGCAAAATGTAGTAAAGTGAACCGGTTGGGTCGTCTGGTGAGCTGTTTTGGCTAGAAACGGCCGTTCCCTCCCCACAGCTGCCCAACAGCAAAATCAAGCTAACCCAAAGCAGCATTCTCACAAGTTTCATGGGGCAATTGTACTCGGTTTTAATCCGTCACCAACGAAATTCTTGTGCAGTGAGCAAGAAAATAATCAAAGATTTCGCAGATTCAACAGATTTCTCCTAATTTCTCTGTGTAACTCTGTGTCTTCTCTGTGTAACTCTGTGTTCCGTTTTTTATTTTCACAGGAGCTATCGTGAATCGTCAATTTTAAGGGGGAGCTGGAAAGACGGCCGTTTCCCATCCAGCAGCACATAAGGAGCCAGGCGTTTGGTAGCAATCCCCAGCTGGCGCAGATGATTCAGCTCGCTCAGCCGCCCCTGCCGCCGGGCGCTGAGGATGGTGCGGCTGCTTTTGGGTCCAATTCCCGGCACGCGCAGCAGTTCATCTGGCGCCGCCCGGTTCAGCTCGACCGGTTCGTGCTGCAAGTTTGCCTGCGCCCAGGCCAGCTTGGGATCGATATTCAGCGGCAGGTTGCCCTGCTGGTCAAACGGCATCTCTTCCAGCCCATAGCCATAATCGCGGAACAAGAAGGAGGTTTGGTAGAGGCGCACCTTGCGCAGCGGGTTTTCCGCTGGCTGATTTTCCAGCGGCGTATCGTGAATGGGGCTAAAGGCGGAAAAGTAGGCGCGCTGCAGGCGCAGCTGTTTGGTCAGGTATTCGGTGGTGGCCAAAATTTCCACATCCGTTTCACCCACCGCGCCCACCACAAACTGGGTCACGGTGGAGGGCCAACGGCCGTTCCAGCCCAGATGCGCCGGTTCTTCCTGCCGAATTTGCTCAATGAGCTGCAACGGCCGTACCAATTCCTCAAAGAAAACCTTCTTGGGGGCCAACAGCGCCAGCCGTTTGTCGTTTGGCGCTTCCAGATTGACCGACAGCCGGTTGGCCAGCGTCATGGCGTGCCGCAGCTGCGCTTTTTCCGCACCGGGCATCACTTTCAGATGCACATATCCTTTGAACTGATACTTTTGGCGCAGAATTTCGGCCGTTTCCAGCAGACGATCCTGCGTGGCCACGCTCCCCTTGATAATGCCAGAGCTGAGAAACAGCCCCTGCACCAGCCCTGCCCGGTAAAGCTGCATAAACGATTTGGCCAGCTCTTCCGGCTGAAACGTGTGGCGGCGATAGTTTCGTCCCGCTCGGAACGGGCAATAGTAGCAATTCCGTTCGCAGGCCGAGGTGAGCAGCGTTTTCAGCATCGGTATCGTTTTGCCGCCGGGCATGACGGCGTGGCTAATGCCCAACGCCGCTTGCTTGGCAGCGGCATTCCCCCGCACAGGCGGTGTCGAACTGCGTGGTGTTACCACCTGGCCACAGGGAGCCACCTCTGGCGCCGGATTTAGATTAGTTTCCTCGGCCGGTTCCAGGTGCATGTTGAGAGCAATATCTTGCAGTTTAATTAGCGCATCCATAACAGGCTCTATTATAGAACATTCGTTCTAATCCCACAAGAAGCTGCTGCGTATGGGTCAACGAACAACCGGCCAGTTAGGCCGTTACTTCTGGAAAGAATCTGACACTGTATGGGTATGAAGAAGGTGTTTATTTTTATGACTGTTTGATTAATTGAGCCTACGCGCTGTAAATGAGAATACACAGGGTCTCTCAAAATCCGGGTACATTACTGTCAAAATTTTGCGCCGGGGACGAGGGAGTCAAGCCGGTAAAGGTGAAAAAATGATGATGCGTGCACAAAATGACATAAACGGCCGTCCACAGCCAATATCACGGGCAGCCACCGGGCCATTTCAGGATCGGTTGATTGAAGCGAAAGCGCGGTTGATAACGGCCGTTTTGGCCCAGAAAAGCAGCTATGTTCAGGGAGAAGATGCCCCGTTGCGCTACCGGCTGCTCACCGACACGGCTTTGCGCCTGGCAGAACTTGGTCAACCGGCGGCCTATTTTGATTTGTCTGATCTGGCTTACCAGCATAACCTGGCCAACTGGGTACACAACAGCCTGCGCCTGCTGGCCATTCAGCTGAATGTGCCCTTGCCCACGGCAAGCTGGTGGGCCGCCCACAGTGAAGCAGATCCGATTGATTGTTTTATAAACTTTTTAGGGGAACATGTTGTTACACGGGGAAACCACTCAATTTTGCTTTCGTTTGATGAGGCCGATCAGCTCATAAAAGCGCCGCTGGCAGCTGATTTTTGGCGATTGCTGCACGCCATTCAGGTGGCAAAGCTGCACCAGCCGGCATTTCACCAAGTAGCGATTATTTTGTGGGGGGTGTCGTCGTGGGGGATGTTGGCGGAAAACGGCCGTTTTCCAGCCACAGCGTTTAAGCAGATCGTTTTGTAGATCGGTACGCGGCCTCCAACTCGTCAACCTGACGCAAGCAGCGATCATCGCCCTCATTGGGCAGATACGACGTGCTAAACCACGTTTCCAAAATTTCCCTGGCTTCTACTTCAGAGGTACGCCGAATTGAAAGGCATAGAATATTGGCCTTGTTCCACAAGCGAGCGCCGCGCGCGGTCTCGGCATCGTCGCACAACGCCGCCCGAATCCCTGGCACCTTATTTGCCGCCAAACTTACCCCCGTCCCCGTCCAGCAAAACAAAATCCCTTCATCTGCCACCCCGCTGGCAACGGCTTCAGCCACCTGCCGGGCGACTTCTGGCCAATCTTTGGCCTCGCCTTGCAGCGGACCAAACAGGGCAACGGCATGACCACTTTCTTCAACCCAAGAGACCACGCGATCTGTTACATGACATTTTTCGTCGGAACCAATAGCAATTTTCATAAATCAATTTTTTATGAGTAACTCATAATTTATTCGATCAGCTACTCGACTGCGAAATCAACTAGAAACAAATTTCAGGATATTGTGGACTGCGCGGCGGCATATTTACGATTGAGTTTGGCGAAAGACGGCCGTCCGACCTGCCCACTTTGCGCTGCACCAGACGGGAGCACCAAAGTCACCCCATTTTGCCCTAAAGTGTGAATTCGCTCAAGTTCCATTAGCCGCTGCATATCAGCTTCTGAGAATTGGCTCACTACCTGCTGCAAGCGCGCCAGCGAACGCGCCTCGTTTTCGGTTTGTACAGCACGCTCCTGCACCGCTTCCAAAGCCGCCTTCACGTGGCGAGGCATGTCGATAGCGCCAACCATCACTCGGGAAAAAGAGAAGCCAGCTTCAGCTAATCGGGCGGTCAGCTGCTGTCGTACGTCTCGCTCCAGACGCCGGGTGCTGCCTGGTTCACACAGCTGATCGATGGTCATCTCGCCGATGACGTGGCGCAGGCAGTTGTTGAGATGCTTGGTCACGATACTGTTGGCTTTTTGAGGCAGGTTTCGTGCCAGTTTAGGCCGTGCCGCCGGTTTTATCTGGAACGGATCGAGGTCGTAATTGACGCTCCATTCCACATCAAGCGAAATGCCGCCGCTGGTTTGAATGGCCTGGCAACGGCCGTTTGCCGAACCAGACCCAGTTGGAATGGTGTGCGACAATTGCTCGGTGAAAGGATTAAACGAATGTCGCCCGCTGGGAACAAAGTGGGCAAACGCCTGCCGCCGCTTGTCGAAAACAACGCCCACTTCCATTTCTGGAATCTGGATAAAGCCATACCGGGTGTAGGCCCAAAAAATGAGGAGAAGGCAGAGCGAAACGGCCGTTGCCCACAAAATCAGCCCACTCCAAACCAATGCGGCGCTTACCATGCTTGCCGTTAAAACAACAAATAATTTAAACATCAGCGTGCTCCTTTGCATTATTAGTGTATTAGTTACACTTAAGAAAACAGTATAGTGTTACAATTACACTTTGTCAATACCCCTTGCAAAACCTGTTTTTGCCCCTTTATAATCAACAGGGTCAGCTGCAAAAATCGTAACTGCTAAAACTTTAAAGGAGTCTCTTGATGCTAAAAAATGGAACGTTTACCGAAGGATGGATGGATATGCCCCCTTATGGCAGCCTGATCAACCAGCAGCCAAACGGCTGGGTGCTGCGCTGGGTCGCGCCTGGGAATTCGCTGTTTGGGGCGGGAGATAAGGCGAGTGGCGTGCCAGAGTGTGTACATAAATTGGCCAATCAGCTGCCTGCAAACGAGCAGTTGGGGGGCAAGGATGCGCTCATTTTGGCCGGGAATGCCACCTATAAAATATTCCACGGCGGCAGCGCTTTTGGCGTGGAGCTGAAGCAGGTTGTGACGGGGTTAAAACCAGGCAGCCAGGCCACCCTGATTGTGCCAATTTTGGCCGTCTTATACGATGAGCCAGATCCCTATGGCGCAGAATCCGGTGTCTGGGTAAACGGGCAGGGGCGGTGGGTGAATGGCGGCCAAATGGGCAATCGCAAATGGCACCGGCATAAGGTGATTTTTACGGTACCGGACAACGGCACCGCCATTGTGGAAATTCGGGTCAAAAGCAAATGGCCGCGCAAGAAAGATTTCTTCATCGACGGCATAACGCTGACGGCAGAGCCAGCAAAACCAATCATCTTACCTGATCCCATCATGATTCCAGACGAGGATAAAGAAACGGGAGAGATGGCAGTGATGACAACGGCCGTTTCCATCAAGGTCCCCCCCGGTATGAAGCTGGTAACGGCCGTTTCCAACGAGGCCAATACGGTTGTTTTGGTGGTTCCACCAGGCGTAACCATCGAAACTGGCTAATAAAGGTTCAAAAGCGGGAAAGCAGGGCTGCCTTCCCGCTTTTTTCTTTATTCCGAGATGCAAAAGTACCAATGCGGCCGTTTCTGGGCCACATATTGCCAACGACCTAAAAATTCACCCTGCTGCGGTGGGTTGTTGTCGCTGCGGTAGAGGTAGCCAGAAAAATTGCGCGGCGCGTTGCGCTCATTAAAGAAGAAGATGGCGGTAGCTTCCCCTTCGGTTTGCACCCGGATACGGCCGTTGTCCGCCGATAAATAGCGATACATTTCTGGCAAGGCTATCATACCGCTCTCGTTGGGCAGCAGTTCACCCGCTTCCACCTGCTGCACCACCACCTCATAGTGCCCCATGCGCCAGCGAAAGCGCATCGTTTCCCAGAGGTCAGGGAAAGGCACCAGCTGCACGATAATAAGCGTCCCCACGTTGATTGCCAGCGGCAGCGCCGCCCACTTCACCCCCCGATCCGCTCGAAACGGCAGGTAAAACAGCGAAGCCAGAATGAGCGCCACCAGCACAAATTGCAGCCCCTCAACCAGCGGCCGCGCCCAATACCCATTCCGGCTCGATTGGCCCGCTTGCAAAACGGCCGTTAACCCAATCAAACCCACGCCAAACCAGGTAGAAAACAGCCCCAGCGAAGGGAAATCGGGTGTAGACATTTCATCGGATAACAAAGTCTGGCTCATAATCTTGCTCCTGGGGAATGGGTAAAAAGCGGTTTGCTTTTCACTCGCCACTTCCTATTTCCACCGGCGCCAGCTGCGGCGGCAGCGCAAAAATGATGAAGTAGGTCACAATGAAAACGGCCGTTAACAACATTGTCACCACGGCCGTTTCCAAAAACTGGCTCCGCACCAGCAAATGAGAACCCAAATCGCGCAGCAACGCAGTTGGATTCAGAAAAATGTCCCAGCTGTTCCAACGCAAAAAACGGCCGATGTAGACGCCAAAGCTGCTCAAACTTAAAGCCGCTACGACAAACAGCCACCCGGTCAGCCAATTCCACGATTTGGCAACCAGATCGTGCAGCCAAAACAGCGAAGCCAGCCCCAAAAAGAGGCCCGCCAGAGCAAACGTCAGCAGCATAATCAGGTCGTACCAGATGGGAACCCGCCCAATTCGCCCCAAATGGAGCAAATCGGTGAGTAAATACGGGGCGTTGGGGAAAAAGAGCAGCCACAGCCCGCCCCACAGCCATCGCCCCAGCAGAGTGGCTGAACTGCGCCGCGCCAGCAGGGCAAACAGCACCGGCAGCCAGGCCAGAAACAGGTTCCACAACAAAAAAACAAAAACGACGCTTTCGGTATAAACAAAGCGGACAAACCAGATGGCAGTTGCTAGGCCAGAGGTAAACAGCAGCGCGGCTAACAGCAGCAGAGTGTGTCGAGAAGGCAGGTGGTTCATGGCGCCACCTCAATTATCCCAGAGGAAAAGAACCAGGGAACGGCCGTTTCATCCGTCCGCAAAAAGTGGTACAGCAAGCCCGCCACCTTAGCCTGGCCAGACGGCGAGGGATGTGTGCCGTCGTAAGAAAAATCCGACTGCTCCCAAATAAGCCCTTCCCCTTCAGCCGCGATGCCGTCGGCCCATAAATACGGACCCCAGCTCAGCCACGGCGCATAGACCGTGCCCTGCTCTGGATCATAATTCAGCCCCACCGCGCCATCTAGCTGATCTTCGATGAGCCATTTGACGGCAAAAGCGGATTGGTAGGCGTGAGGCTCCGGGTTGAGATCGATAGTGGCATAGCCGCCGTAGGTGCGGCTGGACATATACAATATCTTCAGGTTCGGGAAACGCTGGTACAGCAGATTCACAATCTCGCGCAAATCCGACTTTAGCAGCATGGCGTCCAGCGGAAAGGGTAGATTGGCCCGTGCCCGTGCCTGCTTCAGCCACACAATTTGCACCTGTTCATCGCTCAGATTGGCCTCTGCCAGCCGTTCATCCAGCACCGGCCAGTAGCTGTCGTTAGGATTCGCCACAAATTGAGACGCTTTGCTGTACTGCGCCCCATCGACAAAAACCACGGCCGGATTCAGCCGGGGGATTTCGTCTGCCTGCTCGGCAAAGGCCCCAAATTCCATCGAGGTGTTGGACATGCCGATGGCCAAAAAGCCAATTTTGCCATCTTGTTCATCGACGGTGCCATTGCTGGCCAACGGCCGTATCCCCTGCGCAATCTCAACCCCGGCGGCTTCATGGGCAGACGGTCGTTCATTGCTGCCACCCAGATACAAACCACCCTGGCTGCCGTGGTATTTCTGGCCTCCCAGCTCGGTCAGCGGCGTCAAGCCCACGGATGATTGGCCCATCTGAACGGCCGTTAACCGCCAAAAAACCAGCCCTCCCGCTACCAACAGCAGCAGAAAAATTGCCAAAACCAGCCACCAGCGCGGCCCCCTTAACGAAAAAGTTGATAATCTTGTTTGTTTCGATGTTAACTGCACGTACCTTCTCCTAAAACTAGTAAAAAGTGATAAGTGAAAAGTAAAAAGTGATAAGTTGTTGCACTTTTTACTTTTCACTTTTTACTTAAAATTAATCAGCTAAAAATCCCAGCAGCCCAAACGCCTGCCAGCGCGGCAGATTAAACGATGTCCAGCGCTGCCAGGCGGTGTCTGTGCTGAGGGATTGGTAACGGCCGTTTAGCTCCGTCAACAAAATTTCATGCGGCGTGGCGTAACAGCTCTCCGCCTCATAATCCATCATCCAACCACGAAAACAGGCGCGCGTGAGCTGCTCTGCCTCATCACTCACCGTTAAATTCAGGCCGCGCACCAACTGTGGCACAGCATCGTCAGACAGGCTGGTCAGATACACCACGTCCAGATCGCCCGTTTGCACGTAGCGGTCCAGGTTTTGCCGGGCAATAAAGGCATCCGGGTTGATGAGGTTGAGCGTGGCCACAAGGCCCATCACCGCCAGCAATGCGCCAATGGCAAACCGGTCTGGCCGCAGCCAGAGCGTCAGCAAAAACCAGCTCAGCGCCAGCGCCAGCCACACCATGCAGACGTACACGATCAGCCGCAGCTCGGTGTAGCCGAAGGCCGCCTCGTACAGCGCCATGCGCCGCCAGGCCGAGACCAGCAGTACTAAAACCAGCGCCAGCAGCACGCTGCCCAACCCATTAAACAGCCGAATTTGCCCCTTGTTTTCTCGCCGTGTCAACCAATTCAGCCCCAGAATCAGCAGCATCGTCAAAACAGCCACCGTCAACAGCTCAAAAAAGCCGCGCCGGGCGTAGTCGGCAAAGGTGTAGCCCGCTTCGGTGACATTGGCCGTGCCGCCAAACAGGTAGGTAAATTGAATGCTCACAAAAGCGGCAAACAGCATGTTGACCAGGACCAAAATGGTGCTGGTTTCAATAAACCCGATGGAGAGGTAACGGGGCAGCGTGGCCAGCCCACGCTCCAGCTCGCTCTGCTCCTCATCCTCGGCGCGGCGGGTGAGGGCAAGGGCCAGGCCGCCCGCCAGCAGGCCCGCCAGCAGCAAAATGAGCGTGCCCCGCCACAGCCATTCACCAATCCGGTTAAAAATGTCCAGCGAGAACAGCTCTGCCACGTAATCGGCAAAGATGAGATCGGCTGAGGTGAGCAAAACGGTAAACACCAGCAGAATAGGCAGCGCCAGCAGCAGCCCGCGCAGCAGCGGGAAGAGGCCGCGACGGCCGTTTTCCGTCACGCGCATCCCCTTCAAACCAGGCCGTACCACGGGCGAGACCAGCCCCAGGCTGTGCCCAAACACTCGCAGCGGCAGCAGAGCAAAGCCGAGCAAATTCATATTTTCTACCCGCCCGGCGGCGTAAAAGAAAGCCAGATGGGCCAGCAGGCACAAAACGGCCGTTACGTTCAGCGCGGTCAGGGTACTGTTGCTGCGCAGCATTGCCATGCTGGCAAAAAAGAAGAGGGGCAGCATCAGCCATAGGTTGTGTTTGGCAGGGGGGATGGCTTCGCGACGGCCGTTCCACCACAGCCCAGCCACCACCAACGCCACAAACAGCAGCAGCGAAACGCCCAGCGGCTTGCCGTAAAACAGCCAATCCGCCGCAATGCTGAGGAATACGGCCGTTTGCAACAGCCGAACCGGCGCACGCAGCGGTAATGGTTTGGGGGATTCAATCGGTTTAGCAATCAGTTCTTCGTGTGTGGTTTGCATGTTGGCTCCAAGAAAGAAATGGGTCTTTAAGATTTCATGGGATTTGGCGTGAAACGTGAAACGTGATGCCTCTCTAGCCACGTTTCACGTTCTCGCCGCTTCAAAAAGTAAAAAGCAATCACCATATTGCTTTTTTGTTCGCGTTGTTTTAGATTTACCATCGTCGAAAGCTCCCTGTTCAGTGAAGGTTAGCCTACAGCTTAAACGAAGCCCCACCGAACAACGACGCTTCAATTGCCCAATACCTTGCACTTAAGTGCTTGACCAACCACAGCCAAATGAAGGATGTTACGCCCCATGTTGAAACTACTCCTTGTGGAAGACAATGAAAAATTACGACCGGCGCTCAAGGCTGGTTTGGAAGAGCTGGGCACAGTTCAGGTGGTGCACGACTGCCCCACGGGTGAAGAGGCGCTAGAAATTTGCCTGCACCAGGCACCGCAGGTCATATTGATGGATGTGCAGCTGGCAGGGGTGATGAACGGGATCGAAACGGCCGTTGCCATCCGGCGCGAATTCCCCAGGCTTCCGGTGGTCTTTTACTCCATCCAGGACGACGACGACTATTACCGCGCCTTTCGCCGCAGTGGCATCCTCAGCCATTACGCCTACGTGCGCAAATCCAACTACCTCCTGCCCACGATGATTGTGCCTTTGTTGGAAGATGCAGTGAACGGCCGTTCCTTCATCGACCCAGACATCGAATCCCGCGTACAGGAAGTGCGCCGCAAAGACGAAAACGCCCCCATGGACATCCTGGAGCCGAACGAACAAGCTGTCGCCCGCATGGTCGCCCAGGGCATGAGCAACGAACAAATCGCCGCCCGCATGGGCTTTCGTGACAAGCGCACCATCAGCCGCATCAACGGCCAAATCTACACCGCCTGGGGCCTCAACGACACCACCACCGACGAAAAAGTCGCCCGCACCCGCGTCGCCATCATCCTCAACGCCGGGCAGTTTATCCAATGGAATGAAGACGGCGTGCCCCACATTCTGAATGAGCATGGTGACTGGACACCGTGGGAGTAGCAGTATTCAGTAAGCAACATTCAAGTCTTTTCACTGACCTACTGACCTACTGACCTACTGAATACTGATCCACTGACCACTGACCACTGAATACTGACCTACTGACCCACTAAATCCTAAAAAAATGAGCGATATCCTCCTCCTCAACTGGGCCATCATGGCCGTCTCCCTCTTTAACACGATCCTGCTCACCTGGTTGGGGCTGACGGTCTTGTTCAACGCCGACCGGCGAGATTGGGGCGTTTGGATTGCCACCGTGGGGCTGCTGCTGGGGGCGCTCTTCTTCGTTAGCCACACCGCCATCGTCGGTTTGGGTCTCACCAACCTTACCTGGCGCAACATGATCTTTTGGTGGACAGCCGGGCTGGTTCCCGCCATTATGCTGCCCTATGCCTGGTACATCATCATGCTGTGGTACGCAGGTTTTTGGAACGCGCCTCATAATCGCCTGCGCCAGCGGCAAAAAATATGGTTGAGCCTCATCACCGGGATGCTCTTTTTTGGCCTGGCAGCCCTCATCACAGGCGTCCTGCTGCTGGCCATCCCTTCCCGCAGTCTGGATATGCTGCGCGGCTTCATTCGCTACTCCATCGCCGGGATTCCCTTTTTGGCCGTGGGGTACTCCATTTATGTGCTGCTCTGCATTGGCCTCTCGCTGGATGCGCTGCGTCAGCCAGCTGCCTCCCGCCGGGTCATGGGACTGGTCGCCCGCCGCCGCGCTCAACCGTGGCTTTCGTCTGCCTCCCTGGCGCTGATGGTCGTGAGTCTGCTCGTCACCGGCGTCATGCTCTGGATTGTGCAGGATTCCCGCCAGCGCAGCTTTTTAGAGATTTATCTGGAGGCCCAGCTCACCATTGCTATCCTCGATTTGCTCATTGCCAGCATCATCGGCGTCGTGATTGTGCTGTTGGGGCGAGCGGTGGTGTCGTATGAGGTGTTCACAGGCAAGACGCTGCCGCGGCGGGGTCTGCTGCGGCAGTGGCGGCAAGCGGTGCTGCTGGCGGTGGGGTATGGTGTGCTTATTGGCGGGTCGATAGCGATTCAGTTACGGCCGTTATACTCCCTCCTCCTCACCACCATGCTCATGACCTTCTTCTTTGCCATGGTCAGCTGGCGCACCTTCACCGAACGCGAACGGTATATTGCCCATTTACGGCCGTTTGTCTCCAGCAACCGCCTTGTCGAGCAGCTTATCGCCCAAACCGACCCGCAAGAAGTCGATTTCATTACCCCCTTTTATGCCCTCTGCACCGATGTCCTGGATGCTCAGGTGGCTTATCTGGCTGCCCTGGGGCCAATGGCCCCGCTGGTCGGCCCCCCTTTGAGCTATCCGGCTTCAGCCAGCCCACTTCCTACCCTGACCGACATCATCCACCGCTTCACGGGTGCCGAAAACGAAATGATTTCCCTGGACACAGATGAGTTTGACCCGGCTATCTGGGCCATCCCGCTCTGGAGCCAGCGCGGCCTGTCTGGGGTGCTGCTGCTAGGGGAAAAGAATGATCAGGGATTATACACACAAGAAGAAATTGAGATTGCCCGCGTCATCAGCGAACGGCTCATCGACACCCACGCCAGCGCCGAGATGTCCCGCCGCCTGATGGAAATCCAGCGGCAGCGGCTGGCCCAGTCCCAAATCATTGACCAAAAGACCCGCCGCGTCCTCCACGACGACATCTTGCCAGACATCCAGGCGGCCTTAATTGCCTTAAGTGGTGAACCAGCTGATGGCAGCGCTGCCAGTGAAAAAACCAGCCGTGCCCTCACCTTGATGACCGATGCCCACAAGCAAATTTCCGATCTGCTGCACGACATGCCCACGACAACCGCCCCGGAAGTAGCCCGTTTAGGCTTCATCACCGCCTTCCAACGCATCGTCCAGAACGATTACACCACCGTTTTTGATACGATTGAGTGGGAAATTTCGCCAGAAGCAGTGGCCGCCGCCGCCAATCTGCCCACGCTAACGGCCGAAGTTGTGTTCTACGCCGCTCGTGAAGTGGTTCGGAATGCGGCCAAACATGGGCGTGGGGGCAAAGCGGAACGGCCGTTATCCCTCACCGTCACCATGCAATACACAGACCAGCTAACTATCATCATCTCAGACGACGGCGTGGGCCTGGGCAACAGTGAAACAGCCAGCGCTGGCCAGGGACTCTCCCTGCACAGCACCATGATGGCCGTCATCGGTGGCTCAGTGCTAGTTGATACGGCCGCACATCAATTCACCCGCGTCACCCTCACCGTGCCCATCAACGCGCCCGCTTATGCCAATACCGCATAATGCCGTCTACACTCATATAAAGTGGATTCGCCGTTGCATATTGGGCAATCGCCGCTTCATTCAATCCAGCAGCGCGAGCACGCCTGGCAAACCAGTTTTCGTAAACCACAATAATTTCATCCCGGCTGAGACCTGCTTCCATTTGGGATTGGATGAAAACGGCCGTTTCCCGCACCAACCCCGTCACCGTCTGCAAATGGTCTGCCACCTCGTTAATTGGCCCAAAATGGGTTGGGTAAATCCGCCGAAACTTCTGCGCCAGCAGCCGATCCAGCGTCTCTTCCCACACCTCCATCTCAAATTCCGGTGGAGGCGCAGGTAAATCTGCCAGACCAAACCCCGGTAATCGAACCCCGGCCGCATCCCCCGTAAACGCCACATCCCCGACCACAAACACATGATGATGTCTGGCATGGCCCGGCGTTTCCAACGCTCGGATCGATAATCCAGCTACATGCAGCACGTCATTGTCAAAAACTTCAGTCACTTTTTCGGCGGGAGCAGGCACCATTTCGCCCCATAACATCTCCATTTTATCCCCATAAATGCGCTGGGCGCTGGCCATCAACTTCTCTGGCTCAATGAGATGCCGTGCCCCAAAGCTGTGAACATATACCTGGGCGCCTTGCTGTGCCCACCAACCGGCTGCACCTGCATGGTCCAGGTGAATGTGGGTCACCAGCACCTGTTTTATCTGTTCTGGCTCAAAGCCATGCTGCCGAATCTGCTCAATCAAGGTGGCTAATGTCGAGCCAGGGCCAGTTTCAATCAAAATCGGCCCCTCTGGCCCAACGACCAGGTAAACGGCCGTTGTTTCTGGAATTCCCTGAAAATTCAGGTCAAGAACGTGGATTTCTGGTTGTGTCATCATTTGCTAATAATATCAGTTTATCCCTAGAAAGGCGGATCATTTTTTCCGCATGCAGCTAAAAAAATATTGCTTTATTGGGTCGCGTCACTTTCCATCACTTGCCACAGTTGGTAGCGGCCGTTTCCCCGCCCCCGCCAGTAATGATCATGCGCTGGATTTCGCAGGTACGATTTGGCAGCCAAACGGCCGTTGTCAAAAAAGCGCCGCGTTACCTTTGAGCATTGACCGTTCCCCGTCATCCCTTGCATAAACAGGTCTGTCAATGCCCGATTGATCCGCTTTTGGCGTCCTTTCGGCTGTTGGGCATGGGGCCCAACGTAGCTGTTTGGCAGCTGCCAGGCCACATAACTGCCGCCCGGCTGCCCCTGGTTCCCATTAAAATCCTTAAACTCAAACGTCGCATGCCCCTGCTGCCAGCTGCGCGCCTGTAAATTTGCCACGCTCGCCTGGCTGCCAATGGCAAACTGCGCCTGCCGCTTCACCCGCGCCTTGCGCTCATACCGGCGCTGCGTCCGTGGCATTACCTCTGTCAGGCGGGCCACCGTCTCCCTGGCAATCGGGCTGCTGGTTCGATCACGTCGCTTCCGGCTGCTGTGAAATGTAGCGTATAGATGTGCCCGCACCGTGCCAATCTTTTGCCGCAAAACAGACACCGGTACGGCCACCGGCCGCATGTTCAGTCGAGGAATCCCCAACGCAAACGCCACCTTCCCCACCGACCGCAGCCAGATACGGCCGTCCTGCCGCTCCCAAAAAAGGGTCTCACCCTCAGCCAGTAAATTACGCAGCTGCCGCACGCCACAAAAGCGCCACGCCCCCCGCTTGCTCGTCAACAGCTCACGTGCGGCCGTTTCATCAAGCCAGCCCCGTCCCGCTGTATCCATCGCTTGCAGCAGCAGCCACAGCCGTCCCGCTGCCACCCGGTTCTGCCGCAGCAGCCCAATGGCAATGTCCGGGTACATTTTGATCGTTTCAGGAAATGATGGGGAAGGGGGAGCTGAATCGTCTTGGGGGGAAACGGCCGTATCAATCGCTGGGTTCGCGGTTGGCTGTATCTGCCGCAGGGTTTGGGTAAAGGCCGCGCTTTCCCAGCCAAGATGGGCTGGCAGTTGGGCAATGATGGGAGTGGGAAACGGCCGTTCTACAACCCCCGCTTCCTCAAATAGGCCCGGCTGCTCAGGTCCAGCATCCTCCCCCATTCGCGAAGCGTGAAGTTGCGAGCGCAAGCGCAGCAATCGCTGTTGCGCAGCCTGCAGCTCTTCAGAAATAGCGTGGCCCAACTTGCCCACAAACGGCTCAGCTTTGCAAGTAGAGGCAGCACAAATTACACTCGTCAAAGCCGGATCAGCACATCTGATCCATTGACAGGTGGACAGCCCTATGCTATGCTTCTACCTAGCATTAGTGAGCTACCTGGGGACAAAAAATCCCCCTCCCCATTAAAGGGGCACTGTCTTAAAAGGTGTTGGCGGCACCAAAACAGGTTGAACTGGTAGCTTGCTTATACAAATCAAGGCCAGGCGTTTAAACGCTTGGCCTTTTTTTTATGTGTTCATCAGCCATCTGGCGGACGAACATTCCTCACAAAACGTGCTGGTAGCGCAGAACGGCCGTATTTACCAGCCTGAAACATCCCCAGATTAGCAAAGTAAGACCTATAAGATCGCATAACTGCCCAACTTGAACAACTATTGGCGAATATTTGCGCTTTTGATATACATAACCTGCAATCGCGGCCAGTCTATCAGAATAAATGTCCTATGTCAACTGATCTATATGCTATAGATTGCAAATTCAGTAACTTTATAACGCCAAAAGCGCCAAAGAATGCCGTTTATTCCCCTCTTGACAACCATTTGCGACTTATATACCATATTGCAATGAACGAAACGACGCCTTTTAACCTTGATTTCAACCAATATTCACCGGATTGGGATAGGTTAGGTGTTGTAGTTCCCCCATTCACTATCGAAGCAGATCCCAGATTTATGTATTTATCCACAGAAACCAGACGTGCACTTTCCAAAGTGAGCTACATGGTGGAAGCTGGCCAGGGAGCATCTGTCATCGTTGGTGAAATCGGCACGGGAAAAACAACCCTCGCTTCCTGGTTCCACAGCCGCTACGATCGACGGCCGGATTTCACGGTTGCCAAAATCGATGAGGCTCCCAAAAAGAGCGGCCTGCTCCTCTTACGGCGGATTGCCGCCGAATTTGGCCTGCGCACTCGCCGGGCCACCGAAGACCAACTCAACGAATTTCGTGCTTTTCTAATTGAGGAAGTTGAGCGTGGCGTTTTACCCCTCATCATCGTTGATGAAGCCCACGAACTCAGCCATGAACAATTTGTTGAACTGCGCCGCCTGTTAAACTTCAGAGACCCCCGTGGCGGCAAAGCGTACCAACTGGTTTTGTTGGGGCGTCCAGAGCTGGACATTAATCTGCGTGATTCACCCGATTTCAACGACCGGGTCGCCACACGTTCCTCGCTAGACCCCCTGACCCCCGACGACACAAAGTCGCTCATAGAATACCGCTTGCTGGCTGCCGGCCGCGACTCCAAACAAAGCGTACTCTTCACAGACGACGCGATTCTACCGATTTGGCGGGAAACCCGTGGCTATCCGCGCAGTATTTGCCTTTTGTGTTTGCATCTGTGCCTGGAATTCTTAACCCATGATAATCTGACACAAATCGATGACCAGTTTGTTAAGCTCTTTCTAGAAAAACATGATGATTATCGTCGGGCGTCAGAATAAGCAGGTTGCATGAGCAAAAAAAAAGATAAACTGGACAACGAGGCAACACAGCGAGCCAGCACTTTGGCTGCGCTGCTCAAAGACAAGCCAAAACCGGGACGGCCGTCTCGCAACGTTAGCCGTCAAAACGTCTATGTTGCCCTGGCTAACTCCCAAAAAAAACAAATGAAGCAGCTGGCCGACTTGCTAGCTGAAGGAATAAACCGTGCCGATATTCCTGATTTGGGTATCTCCGTCCTGTCCGCTCGCCTGGAAGCACTCCGGCGCGCCGTTGCCGACCGTAACCGCGAAATGCCCGAAGGTATCACCGACCTCGAATCGCTCTATCTACTTTGGGATCTACCCCTACCTACCAGCGCAGAAAAAGAGCCCAGCTGGACATCAATCCGTGTTTCACCCCAACAAGTAATTGAGTTAGGGCGCGCGCACGGTACGCTAAATGCCGTATTTGGTGCAAATCGCAGCCAAATATTTAGCCTGGCCCTCTCCCTCCTAGAACAACTCATCGAAGATCACCCACTGATTCAACAATACACCAGTGCAGAAGAGCTCCGCAAGCGCATAATCGATTTGTATTCGCAATAGCTGTCCCCGCTTATCAACTGCATATCTCTGCCTGCCGACGCCTTGATAAAAGCCCGAGAAAGCCTTGGGCTTATGAAAACAAATACCAGAAGAGCCTTTCTATTAGCAATACGCCAGGAAAATCGCCGCAATATATGCAAAAGATAGTTAAAATCATAAAATCAAAAAAGATCATCCAAAATCGTTTTATATAATAAGGTATAGAATTTTTAGCAACAGCATAACCACCTGTAGACCACATACGCAAAAGGCAGAGCAATATCAGAATCTTCCAGAAAATTCCTTGACATGCCCCAAGGCCATCGCTATAATCCCGTCTTGTTGATGCGGCACACAGAAACATCAAAAGTGAACATCAAAACAACAAAAAATTGTTCTTGACAGCGGAAAAATAATGTAGTATATTACATCGCTGTTGAAGATAAAGGGTGTCGTTGCGGAAGAGCAGACCATCCATAACAAGTTTAAATCCAGCATAAGAGAAGTAGCACTAAAGCAAGGCGGCTCACTTAGAGTCGTTTTTTGTTCCCTACTTCAAAAATACTGAATACTTGTTTAAAAGAACCTTGACAATTGAAGAGTGATGAAAACAAGACAGTAAAGCTTGGGTTCTCGAGTCAAAACAAAAGTAGTTTCGTGGTAACACCACGGATATAAATTCTCTTTATGGAGAGTTTGATCCTGGCTCAGGATGAACGCTAGCGGTGTGCCTAATGCATGCAAGTCGAACGGGATCCTTGGATTCGTCTGAGGTGAGAGTGGCGAACGGGTGAGTAACACGTAGGTGACCTACCCCGGAGAGGGGGACAACCACTGGAAACGGTGGCTAATACCCCAGATGTTATTGCGCTTAGAAAGCAATAACTAAAGTTCCGGCGCTCCGGGAGGGGCCTGCGGCCCATCAGCTTGTTGGTAAGGTAATGGCTTACCAAGGCTAAGACGGGTAGGGGGCGTGAGAGCGTGATCCCCCACACTGGTACTGAGACACGGACCAGATACCTGCGGGTAGCAGCAGCAAGGAATATTGCCCAATGGACGAAAGTCTGAGGCAGCAACACCGCGTGGAGGATGAAGGCCTTCGGGTTGTAAACTCCTTTTCTGGGGGAAGAGAAAGGACGGTACCCCAGGAATAAGTCTCGGCTAACTACGTGCCAGCAGCCGCGGTAAAACGTAGGAGGCGAGCGTTATCCGGATTTACTGGGCGTAAAGCGCATGCAGGCGGTTTTCTAAGTCGGACGTGAAAGCTCCCGGCCCAACTGGGAGAGGCCGTTCGAAACTGGGAAACTTGAGGATGGTAGAGGAGAGTGGAATTCCCGGTGTAGTGGTGAAATGCGTAGATATCGGGAGGAACACCAGTGGCGAAGGCGGCTCTCTGGGCCATTCCTGACGCTCAGATGCGAAAGCTAGGGGAGAGAACGGGAGTAGAAACCCCGGTAGTCCTAGCCGTAAACGATGTCAACTAGGCGTAGGAGGTTATTGACCCCTTCTGTGCTGTAGCTAACGCAATAAGTTGACCGCCTGGGGACTACGGCCGCAAGGCTAAAACTCAAAGGAATTGACGGGGACCCGCACAAGCAGCGGAGCGTGTGGTTTAATTCGAGGCTACGCGAAGAACCTTACCAGGGCTTGACATATAGCTGGTAGTGAGTCGAAAGATGAACGACCCTTCGGGGAGGCTATACAGGTGCTGCATGGCGGTCGTCAGCTCGTGCCGTGAGGGGTTAGGGTAAGTCCTGTAACGAGCGCAACCCTCGTCGTTAGTTATACGTGTCTAACGAGACTGCCGGTGATAAGCCGGAGGAAGGTGGGGATGACGTCAAGTCAGCATGGCCTTTATGTCCTGGGCTACACACACGCTACAATGGCCGGTACAATGGGTTGCCAAGCCGCGAGGCGGAGCCAATCCCCCAAAGCCGGTCTCAGTTCGGATTGTAGGCTGCAACTCGCCTGCATGAAGTCGGAGTTGCTAGTAACCGCGCGTCAGCAACAGTGCGGTGAATACGTTCCCGGGTCTTGTACACACCGCCCGTCACGTCATGGAAGTTGGCAACGCCTAAAGTCGGTGGGCTAACCCGCAAGGGAGGCAGCCGCCTAAGGCGGGGTCGGTAACTGGGACGAAGTCGTAACAAGGTAGCTGTAGCGGAAGCTGCGGCTGGATCACCTCCTTTTAAGGAGTAATTGTAAGCCCGAAAGGATTTACACACTCCAGGTCAAACACCATGATGAAAATTGTGGTGACCCAATCTTTTCTAAATTGTTTTCATCACTCTTCAGTTTTTAAGGTTATTTAACACTATTACTGCTAATTACAGCGTCAGCTTGTGACTATGTTGATTAATAACTAAGGGCCTGTAGCTCAGCTGGTTAGAGCGTTCCTCTGATAAGGGAGAGGTCGTTGGTTCGAGTCCAACCAGGCCCACCTTTTTAGGGGATGTAGCTCAGTTGGGAGAGCGCCGCCTTTGCACGGCGGAGGTCAGGAGTTCGAGCCTCCTCATCTCCATGGATATGTTAGCAATAAATAAAAAGGTTTTTTTTAATACTCTTGATTAAACAATTACAATTACTGGGCTTCAAATAGATATTTGGTCGTCTTCTTACTTATTATGGAGTCCGGCTAAATGCTGGACTTTTTCTTTATAAATTAAATGTATTTAAGCAGTTAGTTTTTGGGAATAACTCCTGTTGTTCCCAAAAACTAGTTACTTAGATTGGTAACTGGATAGCTTGCTTTAAGCTATTGCTCGTTAATAACTAAATAGTAATCGCAAAATTTCTGCAAAATGTGCATTAAACAAGAAAAACGTACGTGAGAAAGTCGAATTCTCCGTATCATGTGTGTAAGCTACTAAGAGCGCACGGTGGATGCCTTGGTGTCAAATGCCGATGAAGGACGTGGTACACTGCGATAAGCCTCGGGGAGTCGTGTGCAGACGCTATATCCGAGGATTTCCGAATGGGGAAACCCACCAGGGGTTTATGCCCTGGTACTGTTATCTGAACACATAGGATAACAGAGGGAACGGGGTGAACTGAAACATCTTAGTAACCCTAGGAAAAGAGATTATTCCCTGAGTAGTGGCGAGCGAAAGGGGATCAGCCCAAACCGTTGTCTTTATGGCAGCGGGGTTGTAGGACTTGCATATGAAAGTGATAAATTTATTTGGCAGTAAAACCTTTCTGGAAAGTTAGACCATAGAAGGTGACAGTCCTGTATACGAAACCAAATAAACTTTCGCAATGTTCCTGAGTACGGCGGGGCACGCTAACCCTGTCGGAATCTGGGAGGCCCACCTCCCAAGGCTAAATACATTTGACAACCGATAGTGAACAAGTACTGTGAAGGAAAGGTGAAAAGACCCCCGGTAAGGGGAGTGAAATAGAACCTGAAACCGTGTGCTTACAACCGGTCGGAGCACTATGGCCGCGACATTTATGTCGATGGCAATGTGTGACGGCGTGCCTTTTGGAGAATGAGCCAGCGAGTTAATTTCAGTGGCAAGGTTAAGTCAGAAACAGACGGAGCCGCAGCGAAAGCGAGTCTGAATAGGGCAATAGAGTCGCTGGAATTAGACACGAAACCAGGTGAGCTACCCATGTGCAGGCTGAAGCGAGATTAATCTCTCGTGGAGGGCCGAACTCACTAATGTTGCAAAATTAGGGGATGACGTGTGGGTAGGGGTGATATGCCAAACGAACCTGGAGATAGCTTGTTCTCTCCGAAATAGCTTTAGGGCTAGCGTCGCGTGTTTAGTATAGGGGGTAGAGCACTGGATGAGCTAGGGGGCGCAAGCTTACCGACCTCAACCAAACTCCGAATACCTATATTCCAAGCGCGGCAGTCGGACTATGTGAGATGAGTTTCATAGTCGAGAGGGAAACAACCCAGACCGACGGCTAAGGTCCTCAAATCTATGCTAAGTGGGAAACGATGTGAGAGTGTTTAGACAGCCAGGAGGTTGGCTTAGAAGCAGCCACCCTTTAAAGAGTGCGTAATAGCTCACTGGTCAAACGCTTTTGCGCGGAAAATGTAACGGGGCTAAAGCATAGTACCGAAGCCACGGATTGGTAATTCTTTGAATTACTGATGGTAGGAGAGCGTTCTGTAGGAGATACAAGGATAACCGTGAGGATATCTGCGGCCTACAGAAGTGAGAATGCTGGCATGAGTAGCGTAAAACATGTGAGAAACATGTTCCCCGTAAACCTAAGGTTTCCGACGGAAGGTTAATCCGCGTCGGGTTAGTCGGTCCTTAGCCGAGGCCGAAAGGCGTAGGTGATGGATATCCGGTTAATATTCCGGAACCACTTATTTGGAGTGATGGAGGGACGCAGTTTGGTAGGTCAGCCCCTTATTGGATTGGGGTGCTAAACGTCTAGGATAATGATGGGTATAGGAAAATCCGTACCTTGAATCTGAAGCGTGATGGCGGTGCCTATAGAGCCAGAAGTGATTGAGCCAAGCTGCCAAGAAAATCTTCTAAGCGTTGATATTTAAGTGACCGTACCGCAAACCGACACTGGTAGGTGGGTAGAGTATACCAAGGGGATCGAGAGAACCTTCGTTAAGGAATTCGGCAAAATACCCCCGTAACTTCGGGAGAAGGGGGGCCTCTGCTGGTTAGCAATTAAGCGAAGCTGGCGGAGGCCGCAGAGAAATGGCTTCTTCAACTGTTTAACAAAAACACAGGTCTCTGCTAAGTCGAAAGACGATGTATAGGGGCTGACGCCTGCCCAGTGCTGGAAGGTTAAGGGGAGAGGTTAGCGCAAGCGAAGCTTTGAACCGAAGCCCCAGTGAACGGCGGCCGTAACTATAACGGTCCTAAGGTAGCGAAATTCCTTGTCGGGTAAGTTCCGACCCGCACGAATGGCGTAATGAGAGAAGCACTGTCTCAACGAGGGACTCGGCGAACATTGAAGTACGTGTAAAGATGCGCGTTACCCGCAGCTGGACAAAAAGACCCCGTGAAGCTTTACTACAGCTTGGCATTGAGTTAGGGCTTAGTTTGTGTAGGATAGGTGGGAGGCTTTGAAGCTGGGACGCTAGTCTCGGTGGAGCCACCGTTGAAATACCACCCTGACTAAGTTTTGGCTCTAACCTGCAACCGTTACCCGGTGTGGGAACAGTGCCTGGTGGGTAGTTTGACTGGGGCGGTCGCCTCCGAAAGAGTAACAGAGGCGCCCAAAGGTTCGCTCAGGCTGAATGGAAACCAGCCGTAGAGTGTAAAGGCACAAGCGAGCTTGACTGCAAGACATACGAGTCGCGCAGGGACGAAAGTCGGGCTTAGTGATCCCACGATTCCGAGTGGAAGGGTCGTGGCTTACCGGATAAAAGCTACTCCGGGGATAACAGGCTAGTCTGGTCCAAGAGTTCACATCGACGACCAGGCTCGGCACCTCGATGTCGGCTCATCGCATCCTGGGGCTGGATAAGGTCCCAAGGGTTGGGCTGTTCGCCCATTAAAGCGGTACGTGAGCTGGGTTCAGACCGTCGTGAGACAGGTCGGTCTCTATCCGCTGTGGGCGCAAGGGATTTGAGAGGAGCTGCCCCTAGTACGAGAGGACCGGGGTGGACGCACCACTGGTGGACCAGTTGTCCTGCCAAGGGCACAGCTGGGTAGCTATGTGCGGAAGGGATAACCGCTGAAGGCATCTAAGCGGGAAGCCCCCCTCAAAACCAGGTCTCCCTGAGGGCCGTGGAAGACCACCACGTCGATAGGCCGGA
>JBGTCV010000120.1:0-43284 GCA_041748655.1 Promineifilaceae bacterium (SeqCode)
CACCAGCGGTTTTGTTGAAGGAATGAACAACAAGATTCGGCTAATCAAGCGCCTTGCTTTTGGCTTGCCATCTTTTGCTCATTTCAGAGCGAGAATTCTGTGGGTCTGCGGTTGACCACAGAATTCCTCAGAGAACCAAAAAATCTTCTCGGGAAAAAAGCCAAGATAATAGTTGGATGATACTAACCCTGTTGGTTGTTGGTGTTGTGCTGCTGGGTGTGGGCCTGGTCTCTTACCTCACCGCTCCGCCATCGGCCAATGCTTCATCAGATTATGATCCGGCTGATGTTGTGAATGATCAGCCCGTTCTGGCTATTCATGATATGGGTGAGGGACCAGCCATTTCCTTTTTGCCCGCTAATCAGGCTCAACCAAAAATCCAGATACCAGAAAAGAGCTTTAACTTCGGGATGATTGGTCGAAAGGACATAGTGGAACGAGAATTCATCATTCGCAATGTGGGCGATGCCTCGCTAACGATTAGCCGGGCCTACACGACCTGTGGCTGCACCACGGCCGAATTTTCGGCCACCGTCATTCCCCCAGGCAAAGTAGCCACCATCAAGCTCGTCTTTGATGCCGGTTTCCACGACGCGTCTGGTCAAACCGTGCGCCGTGGCTTGATTATTGAGAACAACGACCCGCATCAGTCCCAGTCAGAAATCTGGGTCCAGGCATCGGTGCGGTAAGGAGAGCGCAATGAAGCGTAAACATTGGCTATGGATGATTTTGGGCTGTGGTTTGCCTTTGCTGGGGTTAACGGCCGTCTACCTCTTCAATTTGCAGTTAAGCAGCGTCTTGCTCTTTGGCCTGGTGCTCTTGTGCCCGGTGCTTCATTTACTGATGCTGCGCGATCACGGTGGGCACATGCATACAAATCCCGGGGTTCATGATGACTGACAAGATTTCAGAACCGCTGGTTGACGAGGAAACTCTGGCAGAAAAAGATTCGCCTCGTCGGTTCTCGTTGGCAACGGCCGTTTCCCGGCAAGGTGGCTGGTGGCATTTTCTTTTGTTGGCCGGTTCATTTGCTTTAACTTTGACGCTCATCCTAGTCTGGGCACCGGCCAAAACCAAGTCGTTAGCTGACAGAGATGTCGGCCCGGTTCAGCCTACCTCGGCGGCAGGTATGCCCATCAAAATTAATCTGCCAGAGCAGCACCAACTGCCCGTTAGCTGGGGGGACTTGGGTTCGCAGCTGGTGGCTGCTGGAGCGATTGACGCTGACCGCTTCATTCAACTTTATGCCGATGGGGGACGGCCGTTAACTACGGCCCAAAAGGAGCTGCTCTACACAGCCAGCAACGAACCTATTGTGATTGACTACCAAAATGCCCGGTTTGTGCTTAACTTTTTCTGGGCTTTGGGGCTGGTGAACCAGAATCCCATTCTTACAGAAGGTCCAATGATGCAGCAAAGTGAAGGGGACATCGGCCGGTTTGCTTCTACGGGTGGCTGGACGTTGGGCCATCACCCGGCTACAGAGCTGTATGCCAGCGCGCCGCTGATCACGCTTACATCGGAGCAGCAGGCACGGCTGGAAGAGGTAGCCTTTAACGTTTATCGGCCCTGCTGTAACAACCACACAGCTTTTGCCGATTGCAACCACGGCATGGCCATGTTGGGCCTGCTGGAGCTGCTGGCCAGCCAGGATGCCACGGTGGATGAAATGTTTGCCGCGGCCAAGGCGGTGAACGGTTTTTGGTTCCCGCAGCAGACGGTGGAAACGGCCGTCTTCTTCAAAGCCACTATGAATCTTGACTATGCTGACGTTGATCCCCGCCTGGCTACCGGCCGTGAGGTTTTTTCTGGCAGTGGCTACGGGCGGGTTCAGCAGTGGTTGGCTGCAAACGACCGCCTGGGCCAGCCCCCAGGCAGTGGCAGTTCTTGCGGCGCATAAATTAAATACATGGAAACGATTTTTGGATAAAGTGATATGAAAAAGCAGCGCGCAATTTCCGTAATGATTATATTTTTGCTCTTAGCGGGACCTGGGCTGACTGGCTGTGGTGGTAAGGATACGGCCGTTGACCACGCCCACCCCATGGCCCCTCTGGAAGAGATGCCCGACCAGGTGCAGGATTCTGGCTGGAAAATTCGTGAAAGCTATCAATTTGCCACGGCCAACCTGGAGCTGACCGATGCCATCCCCTGCTATTGTGGCTGCGTGGGCCTGGGGCATACTTCCCTTTACGACTGTTACATCTCTGGTGTGGATGAAACAGGCGGGACCTTGTTTGATAATCACGCCGAATACTGTTCTATTTGCAATGATATTACGCTGGACACGATGCAAATGCTGGATGAAGGTAAAAGCACCTCAGAAATCTTTGCCCAAATCGAAGTAGACTACGCTCGTTTTGGCCCACCGACGGAAAAAGCCGAAAACGGAGAATCATAAATGAAAAAATGGTTGAGCTTGATGGCCTTAATGTTTTTAGCTGTGGGATTGGCGGCCTGTGGCGGACCGCCCCAAATTTCAGTGCCTGAAGGTAGTTTGGCTTTAGGGGATGTGGTGAATGGGGAGATCATTACTCGTGAAGTGACGGTACAAAACGTGGGTGAGTCTGACCTGATCATTGAAGCGGTGACGACCTCCTGCGGCTGTACGGAAGCGGCCGTTGCCCCCATGCGCATTCCCAGCGACGGCAGCGGCACTCTGACAATCCGCTTTGATTCAGGCGCTCACGGGCCAGAATTAATGGGGCAGCTCATCCGACAGGTGTTTATTGCCAGCAACGATCCGCAGCAGCCGGAAATTGTTGTAGAGTTGGCGGCCAATATCTTGCCGCCGCCTGCGCCATAGGCCATTTGGCGTATCGCTGCTCCGCTATATGGCGGGGCGCATTACTGACCAACCTGCATTAGAATAAGCGGCAAGCAATTCGAGCGAAAAAATTACTTATTACAAGGAGAATGAAACCTGTGCAAAGATTGGCTATTGTTTTATTGATGATAATGCTGTTGGGGGTGCTGGCAGCCTGCGGCTCGGCTGAACCGACGCCTGCCCCGGCGGCGGAAATTTCATTGACGGCGACAGATATTGCCTATGACGTCAATCGTTTTGAGGTGATGGCCGGGCAGCCAGTGAAGGTGACGCTGCGGAATGAAGGCGCGTTGGAACACGATTTCAGTATTATGGAAATGCCTCATACGGGCGAAGTGATGGCTGAAGAAGCAGATCATGGCATAGGCGGTCATGATATGAGCAATATAGCCATAGAGCCGGAGGTTCACGTGGCTCCGCCAATGGGGGAGAGTCTCAGTGTGGTGTTCACACCCACAACGCCTGGCGAATACGAATACTTCTGCGCTGTGGCTGGGCACAAAGAAGCCGGGATGGTTGGGACTTTGGTGGTTCAAGCGCCTTAAACTTTAATACAACAATTTCTAGAGAAACGGCCGTTTGCAACTGAGAATGGCTGTTTTCTTTTGGCTTCAATTCAACGAAGATATGTATCAGCCTGATTACACACTCTGCAAAAAGAAAAATGCTCGTTGCCAAGTCGTTGGCGTTTTGCTCATCCTGCATCGTAATCTTCGACTCCTTTTTGCAGTTGGCATCTTTGCTCTTTTTCCGGCAGCAGTGTCGCCTGTTCTGGCGGCAAACTGCTACTTTTGGGAAGGGATCGGTGAGTATATTTGCGACAGCGAAGCAAAACCGGCGGCTGCTTCTCCCTTTGTCACGTCGGTGACGCCGGAGGATACCTTGTTTGGCCGCCGCTGGTACGGTCGTCTGGCCGACAATACCAACGTCTACAGCGAACCGACCCGTGCCTCAACTGTGGTGCGGAACGTGGGCGATGGCTACCTCTTTGCCACCGTTAAGCGCTGGTTTGATAACGACGCGGGTGAAAAATGGTACGAGATCAACCACAATGAGTATGTTCACGCAGATGATCTCACGCTGGTGGAGCCAGCCGCGTTCCAGGGAGTAGAAGTGTTGCAGCAGACGCAACGGCCGTTTGGCTGGGTGGTGCAGGCAGTAACGCCCAGCCGCGAACCGGATGGCGAACCAGATGACTTCTTTGCGGAACTACCGCGGTACACTTTTGTGCAAATTTATGATATGACGGTGGGCGATGAGGATTGGCTGTGGTACGACATTGGCAACGGCCGTTGGGTGCGCCAGACCTACTTTAGCATTGTGGACGTCAATCCCCGGCCCGAAGGCGTTGGCGAAAATGAATTCTGGACAGAAGTGGATCTGTATGAGCAAACCTTTGCCGCTTATGAAGGTGATCGCATGGTTTATGCCACCCTTATCTCTTCTGGGCTCAATCGTTGGCCAACACGGGAAGGACTGTTCCTGGTGTGGGACCGCTTCTACGAGTACAAAATGTCTGGTGCCGAAGGACAGGTAGATTATTACTTCCTGGAAGATATTCCCTACATCATGTATTTTGATGTGACTATTGGTGCGGCGCTGCACGGCACCTATTGGCACGACCGTTTTGGCTTCAAACACAGCCACGGCTGCGTTAACATGCCGATTAAGGATGCTGAATGGACCTTTAACTGGTCAGCCGACGCCCCGAACGATTTGTGGGTTTGGGTGCATACTTCAGATCCATTTACCCATCTGAAGCAGCTTGAATAGCCATGACAGATGCGGAGCCGTATCCAAACGTTGAGTAAATACATATGAGTAAAGTGCAATTAAAGCCTAACACAACGCTGTATCCTGTGCCCGTGGTACTGGTGACCTGTGGCGCAGGCAAGGGCGCCAATCTTTTTACCTTGAACCGCATTGCCAGCTGTAACGCTGAACCACCGATGTTCTCTATTTCGGTACGGCCGTCACGCGCCAGCCATGACTTGATTGACCAAACCGGCGAGTTTGTGGTCAATATTCCCTGGCCTGATCTGGAATTTGTGAGCGACTTTGTGGGCACAACCTCCGGCCGGGAAATAGATAAATGGCAAGAAACAGGGCTTACCGCTCAACCTGCGACCGTTGTCGCATCACCACTGCTCGATGCCTGCCCGGTTAATCTTGAATGCCAGGTGCGCCACACACTGCGCCTGCCGTCGCACAGCCTGTTTGTGGCTGAAGTGGTGGCGCTCCATGCCTTGCCAGAAGTTCTGAACGGCCGTCAGGAAGTCGATTTACAGCGCGCCGGAGCCGGGCTGGCCTACAGAGCTGGTGTGGTGCGAGAGCGTCCGGTAGATAATTTCCGACCGGACGCGCTGCGGCAGCAAATCCATCGTTGGCACGACAGCCAATAGGTGCTGCTTATTTTGAGAAATCACCGTGTGAGTAAAGGAATCAAGCATATTATTCTGGCAGTTGCCCTGGTGCAAATTGCCGCCATTCTTTTTTTGCTCATCGCGCCGCCACTCGTGCGAGCCCTGCCCGGTGAAGTGCGGGTACGCTTGGCTCGAATTCCGCTGGGTGAAGCGCTGCTGGATATTGGTGTGACCCCTTTACCTACGGCACTGGCAGCGCCGGCCAATGTGGTTGCTCGCTCCACAATTGTGATTCCAACTGTTGGCCTGTCCACCACAACGGCAACCGCTGTCCCTACGGCCGTGTCTACCCCGGATGCGAATGCGGCCTTTATCTCACAACCTACCTGGGTACCGACCAACATGCCAACGCCTGTGCCCACGGCCGTTCCCTTGCCCCGTCAAGCCCGCATCGAGGGTTTAAAGATAATGCCGCAGGGTTTTAACAACTGCGGACCCGCCAACCTGACCATCAATCTGAACTTTTACGGCAACCCCACTACCCAGGCTGAAGCCGCCGCATTCCTGAAGCCCAATCGGGAAGATCGCAACGTCAGCCCCTGGCAAATGGTCGATTACGTCAATGAGCAAACCAACCTGCGGGCCTTTGTGGGCAGCGGCGGTGAACTGGATCTGATTAAGCGCTTCCTGGCCAACGGCCTGCCCATTGTCATTGAGAAGGGATATGAGTTGCCCACTGAAGGGTGGCTGGGACATTACCTAACCATGTTTGCTTACGACGACGACAAGCAAGAGTTTTTGAGTCTGGACACAAACCTTGGTCCCTGGGACGGCAGCGGTCGGGTAGATTCATATGAGGCAGTGAACCATTACTGGCAGCAGTTCAACTACACCTTCTTTGTGGTTTATCCGCCGGAAAAAGAAGCATTTGTTCAGTCGCTGCTAGGACCGGAAATGGTGGAACGAGAGGCCATGTGGCGCAAAGCGGCCGAACGCTCCCAGGCAGAAATTAACGCCGATCCCGAAAACGGATTTGCCTGGTTTAATCTGGGTACCAGCCTTACCCGCCTGGGCGAAATGACAGGCGACGCTGCTTTTTATGAAAATGGCGCTGCTGCGTTTGATCAGGCGCGACTGGTGGGGGTGCCGCCGCGCATTGTCTGGTATCAATTTCGGCCGTATATTGCTTATATGAGGGTCGGCCGTTTTCAGGAGATGATCGATTTAGCCGACGCCGTGTTAGAAACGCAGGGTGGGCAAAACGTTGAGGAAACCTATCTTTACAAAGGACATGCCCTGGCCTTGTTAGGGGATGGGCCGGGTGCCGTTGCGGCTTATGAACAAGCTTTGCGCCTCAACAAGAACTTCTACCCAGCTCAATGGGCTTTGGATGCTATTGTTTCATCGCCGTAACTTATGAAGAGATCGGTTAGCTGCTATTGCTAAAGAAGCTTGATAATGTGGAAATTTCTGTTGCCCTGGAACAAATGATTCGTTACAATCCTGTTGCGTGAAGGGCGCAACCTGTCTGCGGAAAGGGAATATCCCACCGGCTAACAACCTCATAACCAATTCAGATGATTTTCTTTTGACCTGTTTAGCGGACACCAGGACCATAGCCAAAAGGAGATCAGTATGTCAAATCAACTCCCACCTAACCCCAATCTTATCTATTTGAAGAAGCAGGCGAAGGCTTTGCATAAGCAAATGCAGGCCGGTGAGCCGGCTGCGGCCGTTCGCTGCCAACAGTCTCACCCACAAGGGGCGAACCTCACTACACAAAAATTAAGCGATGCCCAGCTGATCATTGCCCGCGAACATGGCTTTGCCAGTTGGCCCAGGCTCAAGTACTTTGTTGAAGGTGTGCACGGCCGTCCCCTTCATCGAGCTTTTGAAACAGACCTTGATTATTACGAAGGGCGCGCCTATGGTCTGTACAGCGTTTATCAGACCGGGCAGCCGCGCGCCTTAAACCTGATTCGCCAGTCCCACCCCAACTTTGCCACGGCCAGTGATGAGGCCATCCAACAGGCCGACTTCACGCTGGATGATGCCCGCCTGGTATTAGCGCGTGAACATGGCTTTGCCGATTGGCCAGCCCTGGCCGCGCATGTTGCGCGCCTGGCTCAAGGGAAGGTTGTTGAGCCGTTCCGCATCGCTTTTCAAGCTATCAAAGAAAATGATCTGGATACATTCAAACATGCCCTGACCGACCAGCCTGAACTGGCTACTACACCAGGAACCAACGGCAATGGACTGCTGCACCTGGCAGCCGACTTTGGCCGCGTAGAGATGGTCAGGCTGCTGCTTGAGGCCGGGGCCGACATCAACATGGCTAATAACAAGGGCTGGACCTTGCTCCATTGTGTCACTTATGCTTCGGCCGATGGGCTTTCCGGCGGGCTGGGAATGCTTATCACTTTTATTGATTCACTCCTGGCGGCCGGAGCTGATGCCACCGCCGAAGCACACGGTGCTGGCGGTACGCCGCTGATGCAGGCCCTCTTTTGGGGCCATCGTCCGCAGGCTGAACGGCTGGCCCAGGAAGGCATTTATCCTTACAACCTGCGTGCCGCTGCCGGTCTGGGCCGTCTTGACCTCATGCCGGACTTCTTTCACCCGGATGGCTCACTCAAGCCCGAGGCCGGGCAAAAACGAGCCTTTCACCGGCCGCACTCTGGCTTTCCCCCGTGGATGCCGCGCGATGACCGGCAAGAGATTTTGGATGAGGCACTGGTCTATGCGGCTAAGAACGGCCGCACCCTCGTCCTGGCCTATCTCCTCGACCAGGGAGCCAACATTGACGGCGAACCTTACAACGGCACGGCCCTCTTCTGGGCCATCTCTTGCGAGCAGGTGCAAACGGTACGCTGGCTGCTGGATCGCGGAGCTGATGTTCCCCACATCGCCAGCTTTGGCGGCGAGAAAAATATCACCGCGCTGCACATTGCTGCCTGGGGTGGGCACTTGGAGCTGGCCAAAGTGCTGTTGGAATACGGCGCGGAGGCCACCTACCACGAACCGCGTTACGGCAGTTCCCCTGTTGGCTGGGCCAATCATATGGGCCACCACCAATTGCGCGACTATCTGTTGGAACATGCCCCCCTCAGCCTTGAGGATGCGGCTTTGTACGGCCGTTTACAAGGGGTCAAAGCGTTGGTTGAAGCGGATTCCGAATTGGTCAATGGGCCAGATGGCAAGGGAGCTCCCCTGCGCCACGCGGCCGCTGCCGGACATCTGGCTGTTGTGGAATACTTGCTGAGCAAAGGAGCCAACAAGGCCCTTCCCGACTCTGACGGCAAAATCGCCCTTAACCATGCCAAGGAAAATGGCCATCAGACCGTTGTTGACCTTTTGCAGAGCAAATAATTGAGGGGTGTGCATAGATTTGAGAAGAGAGTTGGCATAGTCGACCAGAACGGGTTTAACTGTAATAGAGACCAATCTGTTACAGGAGAACCCAATGGATCAACCAACTCTAATCGACTATGCTTCCGGTTGTGCTCAGATATCAAAACCTGTGCACCTACAAATACCGGGAAATGATTATCTTTTTTATGCGCATGCAATTTCGGCGTACCTACGAATTCAAAGCGCAGAACCGCTGGTTACAGGCGCATCCAGAAATCCAAGCCCTGTTGCACTTCGAAACGGTGCCTGACCGGACGATATTCTCCCGACAATATAAGAAACTCGGTCCGGTCGTCACAGAGTTCACGGCTTTCGTGGGTGACGAGGTTGCCGATTTGGATGAAGCCTTTGCCAATCGTCACCTGGCTGAAGACAAAAGCCTGTTCAAGGCTGATGGTCCAGTGTGGCACCAGTCCGACCGCCGTGAAGGGCGCATTCCGCAGAAGCTGCGTCGCCTCGATACCGAGGCTACCTGGAGTAAAAGCGGCTACCAGGGCTGGGTCTATGGCTATGGCCTTCACCTCACCTGTACCGAAGCGGCCTTCCCCAAGATGGTTCAGGTGGAAACGGCTGCTGTGGCTGACAGCGAAGTTCTAGACCAAAAAGCGGCTTTCATCCTGAACCAGTTGCGCCCAGCCAGTCTGACAGTCGATGACCGCTACACCAAAGCGCTGCGCATTCGCCACTGGATTTGGCACGGAACCCTGCTCATTACCCCCGCGTTGCGCTGGGTCAAAGGTCGCTACGCCCAGGCCTACCATCGCTTCTTGGCCGAAGCGGATGTTCAGGAGCGCTTCAAAAAGCGTAAAACGAGTGTCGAGCCATTGTTTGACTTGTACCGAAGGGTCGCCATGCGACATTGCCAAAGTCATTGGGGCAACCAATCAACAAAAGCAGTTGCCGGTGCAAAAACTTGTAAATGTACGAACAGTCTTGGCCTTAGGCACCCTGACTGTACAGATTTCGATGATAATGAACAGTATTTTGGGGCTGCCTCTCCGGGAAATCTCGACCATCAAGGCCGCGTTTTCTTAGGAGGCTGCACACCCCTCAAATAATTAAAACCGGTTCTCACAGCCATCCCTTTTTTTCGGCTATTCGTGCTGCTTCTATCCGGTTCTGCGCCTCCATCTTTTGAATGGCTGTGGAAAGATGGTTGCGCACAGTGCCCTCTGTCACATATAGTTGGGCGGCAATCTCGGCAATGCTGGCACCGGTCAGCGAAGCTTTTAATACATCACGCTCCCGGTTGGTGAGTGGATTACCGCCATCGCTTAAGGCCGAAAGGGCCAGTTCTGGATCGACCACGCGCTCACCGGCCATCACGCGGCGAATAGCCACCGCCAGGTCTGCTGCTGGTGCATCCTTCAGCAAGAAGGCGGCGGCCCCGCTTTCCATCGCCCGGCGCAGATAGCCGCTTCGGCCGAATGTGGTGAGAATAGCAATCCGGCAAGACGGCAGCTGCTGGCTTAATGCCTGTGCTGCCTCCAGCCCGCTGTTCCCGGGCATTTCAATATCGAGGAGGGCCACGTCAGGCTGGCATTCCAGCGCGGCAGCCAGCACCTCATCGCCACGAGCAACCTCGGCCACAACTTCGATGTCCTCTTCCAATTGCAGCAGCGCCGCCAGCGCGCCGCGCACCATGCCCTGATCCTCTGCCAACAACACTCGAATCATGCTGCCCACTCCTGTCTGGTCTCAGTTGGCGGCAGCGGACACACAACGACAAGGCGAAAACCTGGGGTACCTGCCAACGGAGCCGGACCTGACCGGACAGAGCCACCAAGCGTCCTGAAACGCTCGGCCAGTCCCATCAGGCCGCTGCCCATGTGAACAGGATTGCTGTTCTGGCCCGTGTAGCCATCATTATGTACTTCAGCCTGAATGGTTTCATTGGTATGGCTAATGCGAATTTGACATTGGCGGGCACGGCTGTGGCGGATTACGTTGGTCACACCTTCACGCACAGCCCAGGCCAGTGCTGCATTTGTTTCTGCAGGCAGAATGCCTACAGCCTGATAGATTGTGCAGGCAATTCCGGCTGCTTGCAGTATTTCACGGGCACCGTCTATTTCGCTGGCCAGGGTTGGCTGGCGGTATCCGGCAACGGCCGTACGTACTTCACGCAGTGCCTGGCGGGCGACACGTTCCACGTCGTGTATTTCCTGCGCTGCACGGGTTGCGTCTTTCTCAATCAACCGCCCGGCCAGTTCGCTCTTCAGGGTAATCATGGACAGGGTATGCCCTAGCAAATCGTGTAGATCGCGGGCCAGCCGCAGCCGCTCCTCCATGACCGCCTGGCGAGCCAGCTCCCCCCGTGCCGTGTGTAATTCACGCAGGGCATCGGCTAAGTGCGCCACACCAATCATGTCCACGCCTAAACCACGGACCAAAAGCACCAGCGGCACGATGTGCAACCAATCGCTCCCGGCAATGCCGCCACTCATCCCCACGCTCACCCCCAGCGCGAGCAGCGTCAGAACCACAACGATGATGAAGGCACCGCCCGCCGGGAGGGCAATGCCGACCATAGCGCTGATGCCGACAAAAAGCCAGAGAAAGGCACTGCTGTAGACCAGGCTCAGGGTGAGCGCCAGCGCTGTGAGGCCGGCGAGCACCAGCAATGACGGGTGCAGCCCAATTGGCCGGTGTGTTTCATGCGTCAACGGGTGCGGCCACATGAACCAGGTATAGCAGATCACAAACGTGGTCAATCCGGCAAGCGTGATGGAAAGGTGAACGGCCGTCAGCGGCGTCTGCACCAGAAAGAGAATGGGAAACAGGAGGCACACCAGCCATGCCTGCGCATAGGCATGCCAAAGACGCACAGAGATACCGCTGGCAGCCACCATCTCTGGCAGTCCACGCAAACTGAGAAGGGGATGATGGCGCAGCCACTCCCGATTTTGAATCTTGTGTACCCATTTCACAGCCATTGTTTTGCCGTCCTCAACTTCAGTCTCACCCGTTTCACAGGCTTATTATTCTAAACCTTTTGCTTGTGTTTGATCCAGAGCGGCAGGCCGGAGGCCAGCCCAAGAACCAGGGCAGCGGCCATTGTGATGATCGAGCCGGCAAGTGCGGGCTTGGTGGTCATCAAGAAGACAATGCCAAGCACAATGGCAGCGGCCGTTTGCAGCCCAGTGGCTAAGATCGGGTCGTGAATATGGTTGCCAAGCGCTGCGGGAATCGGGCCGGCTTCTGCCTCTCCGGCCAGCTTGATGATCGCCTTCGTCCGGGGTTCAATGACGCCGACAATGAGCGGCAGGATGAGCACCACGAGACTGCCCAGGGCGACGGCAATCCAGCCAAGTTGCAAACGCCAGGCGGTCAGTGCCATGTACAGGCCGGTGGCAATTGTGAGCAGAGCACCAGTTGTGGAGATAATTTCGGCCGTTCGGATTAGCCCGGCGAGTAGACGCACCTGCTCGATACGCTGTGCCTGCCGCAGCGGCAGCAGACAAAGCAGCTGCACGCCTAGACCAATAAAAATGCCGATGTCACCGGCAACGTGAAAGAATAGGGCCAGGGTGTAGGGATTCATACCATGAAGTATAGGTAAGAGGGGGATGGTCAGGAAGTGAAGCCTGTCGTGATTCTGATCGCAACAAATGTGATGCGTTCACCCGTGACAATTGTCATGGAGAAACACCGGGATGGACTTTGTCAGGGGTAGGTGTTTGGGGTCGGTTCCCTTACAGCCTGACCAACCCGGCGCGAATGGCCAGAATCGCTGCCTGGGTACGGTCGGCCACGTCCAGTTTTGAAAAAATGGTGCTGACGTAGTTCTTCACGGTGCCGTCTGTGAGAAATAAAGCTTGGGCAATTTCGGCGTTGCTCAAACCGGTAGCCAGCAGCCGTAGGACTTCCCGTTCACGGTCGCTTAGTTCGTTGATCAGGGTGCGGTCCGGCGACGCCTGGGTCGGTTGTTGAGTGACGCGTTTGAGTAGTTTCCCCGCCACCTGCGGATCGATATGGCTCCAACCCCTCGCCGTGCCCACGATGGCCTTGACCAGCTCTTCTTGGGGTGTGTCTTTTAACAAATAGCCGGCGGCACCATAGCGAATGGCATCAATCACCCATTCATCGTCATCGTAAGTCGTCAAAACCAACACGCGCACATCTGGAAATTGTTCACAAATCTCCTTCGTTGCCCGTATTCCGTTCATCCGGGGCATTTTTAGATCCATCAGCACCAGGTCTGGCTGCATGGTTCGGGCCAGCTCGACGGCCTCAATTCCGTTATTGGCCACCGCAACAACTTTTATTTGGGGCACAGGTTCCAGAATGGCACGCAACCCCTCGCGGACAATCGCCTGATCGTCGCAAATCAGGAGGCGAATGGTTCCCTCTGCCTGGTCGGTCATCGGCTGCCTCCATACGAGAAGAGAACCTTTGTTCCCGTCCTGACCTGGCTTTCTATTGATAAGTTCCCACCAACCATTTCGGCACGCTCGCGCATGCCCAATAAGCCGTAATGGCGTTCTTCGCCGGGAATAGTCGAATCAAATCCACAGCCATCGTCGCAGATGATCAGTCGCAATTGATCTTGCTCCCAGTTCAAAACCACCTTAGCATTTTGCGCCTGGGCATGATTGGCGACGTTGGCCAACGCTTCCTGGGCAATCCGGTACACACATTGCTGGACATCAACCGGCGTGTCGTTCAAATCATGATCGATGCTCAGGTCAATGTGAAAATCATACCGGTCGGCGTAGGATTCGGCCAGGGCCTGCACCGCCAGGGCCAGGCCCAAATCTTCGAGAGGCTTGGCGCGCAGATCTTTTAGCGCCCGGCGGGTTTCGCTCAATCCGGCACGGATGTCCTGCAGTGAGTGGTTGAGCAACGTGTTGGCCCGCTCCAGGTCCAGACGCAGCATCGACCGCACACCTTCCAGCTCAACGGCCACGCCGCTCAAGGTGTGGGCCAGGATGTCGTGCAGCTCGCGCGCCAGGCGGTTGCGTTCCCGGCTGACTGTCAGTTGTTCCAGCGTGGCGGTGTACTGGGCCAGGCGTGTGTTGGCCGCGGTCAGGTGCTGCCGCTGCGCCCGCTGAGCTTTCATCATGTCTACGAGCATATGTCCGACAAGGAGGTAAATAACCAGCTGCGCGGCGATGATACCCAGAAGAGAACTGGAAATCATTTCCTGAAACGTCACTGTTTGGGATAACAGAGTGAGGTTCAGTACGGCCGTTACCCCACAAAACAAAATCACCTTGTGGATCGAATATTGCCAGCTCACAATGACCAGGGGAATCAACAATAAAACAATCTGCCGCCAGAGGACGATTTGAGCGAATACTTCCGGCGCATCGCCCCCAGTGGCGTGCAGGTTGATAAATGGAATGAGGATCGGCCCGGCCACGCTCCCGGCGGCGTAAAGGTTGATGTAAGGATCGAGAATCGGTCCGACCATAGCCCCGGCAATCCCAATGGGCAGATACCAGGATTTGAACGCACGCTGCCAGCCAGGAAGCGACAAGTACAGGAGTAACGATAAAGGCTCCAATAGGCTAAACACGGCCAGCGTGATTACTGGGGCCTGTAGCGGAAAAGGCACAACAAGCCAATGCGCAATGCCGAGGGCAGTGATAGCCAGTTGCAAGCCAATGAACCGGCGAAAGGTTGGTAAGACACCAGGGTCTAGCTCTCCAGTGGATTTCATGGCTCGATTATAACATGAGCCGGTTTTGCTTATAAATTGACAACAGCCATTTGCCGCTATGACCGCAGTCATATGATGGTGATGACACGGGTCATATCAGTCTGTTACCCCAGAGACTACATCTAAATCTGGTTTTCTCTTACCCTGGCATCGGTGATCGGTAATCGGTGATCGGTAAACCGAAGTCCGTAAGCCGTAAACCGATCACCGATTACCGATTACGGGTACTTAAGGAGGCCAACATATGATTAAGGTAAAAGATACAACGACAAAACACACCGGTCAGGCCACAGACAAAGGATCGCCGATTGACCTGTACCAGGTTTCTAAGACCTACGAATCTCCGTCCGGACCTTTCAACGCCCTTCAAGATATTAATCTGCACGTCCGGGCAGGCGACTTTGTGGCTGTGGTTGGTAAGTCGGGCAGCGGGAAGACGACGCTGCTAAACGTCCTGGCAGGCATCGATCGGCCGACCAACGGCACAATCAGGGTGAATGGAACGCAGGTGGATGCACTTTCGGAGTCACAGCTCGCCGAATGGCGCGGCCGTACCATTGGCCTAGTCTTTCAGTTTTTCCAGCTGCTGCCCACCTTAACCATTGTTGAAAACGTAATGCTGCCGATGGACTTCATGAAGATTGTTCCGGCAGCTGAACGCCGCTCCAGGGCGTTGCAGCTTTTGGACAGCGTTGGCATTCGCGATCAGGCCGATAAGCTCCCCGCCAGCCTATCCGGTGGGCAGCAGCAGCGCGCGGCCATTGCCCGCGCGTTGGCCAACGATCCGCCAATCCTGATGGCCGACGAGCCAACCGGTAATCTGGACGAGGCGACCAGAACCTCTGTCCTGGAGCTGTTCGCCAGACTGAACGCCGGCGGGCGCACGATTATTGTAGTAACCCACGAGCGCGATATCAGCCGCTACACTGACCGGCAGGTGACGCTGGTAGACGGCCGTGTTGCCGATGACACGCAAACGGAAAAGCGTTTGCCAGAAAAGTGAGACCCCATGACTCGACTGCTATTTATTAAACTTTTACGCGATATGCAAACAGCCTGGGAGCGCATGGTGATGATGGTTATCGCCATTAGCGTCAGCCTGATCGTCTTTAGCGGCATGTTGTATGCTCGGACCCTGGTGTTATCCAACACAGCCAGTGGCTACCTCAGCACGAATCCCGCCTCCGCCCGGATTACGCTGGAACCAGGGGTCATGCCTGATAAGACCGCGGCGTTCATTGCCGCGGCCAAAGCCGAACCCGGCGTGATCGACGCCACCATGCGCCAGGTAACAAACGTCGGGCTGCAAAAAGAGAGCGGCGGTTTGAAATCGCTGCAGCTCTTCGTGGCGGCGGCGGCTGATCCAATGCAAATTGCCACGTTCAAAATTGAACAAGGCACAGGTTGGCCGCCCCCAGCGGAAGGCATTCTGCTTGAGCGATCCACGCTTGAATTCCTGGAGCTAAATGTGGGCGATCAGGTGGCGATTATCGGTTTCGACGGCCGGCCAGCCAAGTTGACTGTTACGGGTTCGGTGCATGATCAAAGCCTGGCCCTGGCCGGTCAAACAGCGGGCGTGGGCTATATCCAGGTGGACACGCTGCCACTGCTGGGCAAACCGCCGGCGCTAGACCAGTTGGTCATCACCGTTGCGGACCATCCTTCGCAAGCTCAGGACAGGCCTGGGCTGGAAGTCCCAGGCCGTGATCGCGATACGATTGTGCGTACCGCGCTCCGTCTCGTTGACCGGCTCAAAGCCACGCCCGGCATCACTATTGAGCAGGTGGCTGTGCCAACGCCGTATGAACACCCGCACCAGGCAATATCTGCCACGGTCCTCAGCGCTTTGTCAGCGTTCGGCCTTTTGTCGCTCATCTTGAGTTCAATCCTGATCGCTACCATGCTCAATGGCCTGCTCACACAGCATATCCCCCAGATTGGCGTGATGAAAGCCATCGGCGCCCGTTCCGGCCGGATTTTGCAGTTGTATTTGATCATGGTGCTTCTGGTGTCGATCTTAGCCACGGTTTTGGCCTTCGTGCCTGGGCTGTTCTTGGGCCGTACCCTGGCCCAGATAGTCCTCAGCAGCGCCCTCAACATCGACGTCGTCAGCTTGAGCATTCCCTGGTGGATATCGGGTACAGTCATCCTTGTCGGGGTATTCGTGCCGCCTCTTATCGCGCTCCTGCCGCTGCTGCAAGCCAGCCGCCGGACGGTACGCCAGGCGCTGGACGAGCATGGCGTTGCCGAACAGCAGGGTCGCATCACGACCGCATTGTTTAGCTGGCTAGGCCACCTGCGCCGCGTCGATCGTACCCTCATGGTTGCGTTCCGCAATTTATTTCGCCGCCAGACGCGATTGTTCCTGTCGGTTGGATTATTGGCGACTGGTGGCGCGATATTCGTCAGCGGCTTGAACGTGATGGCCGGCTTCCAGGCGCTTCCCCATACTATTTACGACGAGCAGCGCTGGGACGTGGAAATACGGCTTGGTGAACCGGCACCCTCCACTGAGCTTACCGCCATCGTCGAAAAGGTTTCCGGCGTTAACCGCGTTGAAACCTGGAATATCAGTGCGACGAGCATTGAGAACACGGGAGAAATTAACGTGACGCGCACCTATCCAGATCAAGGGCATGGCTCACTGGGTCTCAGCGCCATTCCGCCATCGACTGCCATGCTCATTCCACCGCCGATAATTGAGGGTCGTTGGCTCAAGCCGGACGACACAGACGCCGTTGTTCTGCCGGCATCCGTCCGCCAGACAATGCCGGAGGCTCAGGTTGGCGACACTGTTCAGCTGTCGGTAGCGGATCGTCCAACGACCTGGCGGGTCATCGGGATAGCCGGTGGGATGGGCGGTAGTTGCCCTTGTGTTACCCAGCAGGGCTTTGAACGCGCCAGCGGCCAACAGGATCAGGCAAATGTCGTGCGGATCATCACCGATCAGCATGACACGGACGCACGCGTGGCCATCGGGCGGGCCGCCGCCCAGGCGCTCGCCGATGCTGGCATAAGCTCTCAGGAGCCGCGCGCGATTGATGCCGTCGTCGCTTCAACCGAGGGACATTCGGGCATATTGGTAGGCGTGATTTTGCTCATTGCCTCGACGATTGGCCTCGTTGGCTTAATCGGCCTGGGATCAACTATGAGCACCAACGTCCTGGAACGTACGCGCGAGCTCGGCGTGATGAAAGCCCTCGGCGCGTCTGGCGCGACAATCCAGCGCCTGGTGGTATTTGAGGGTGTTTTTATCGCGACGGTAAGTTGTGTGGTTGCGGCCGTTCCGGCCATCGTCCTTACGTGGGCTATGGGTGCAGGTCTTGGTAGTTTATTCCTCAGCACGCCCATACCATTTGTGGTGTCGGTACAGGGAATAGCAATCTGGATTTTCGTGGCCGTTTTTGGGGCGGTGCTGGCGACCCTGACACCCGCATCCCAGGCATCTCGGCTGACCGTCCGCGATGCGCTGGCATACCTATAAATGTGGATTCACACCAGGATCAGAAAAATGAACAAGAAAGTGATGACCGTAACCATTGTGATTGTTGTGGTGGTGCTGGTTGCGTTGGCCATCATCTATGCTCCAGGCATTATAGAGACTTTGTTGAGCTCTCATAGAATACCGCAACACTGATGAGCCAACAGATCAAACGTGATTGAATCCCTGCCCTTCGCTGATGGATCTTTCGACGCTGTTACCTCCAGCCTGATGATGCACCATCTGCCTGAACATGTACAGGTCAAGGGCCTGGCGGAAATCAAACAACTGGCCACTGCATACAAGCTGTCTAATATCCGCCAACGCGTCGAGTTTCGGCGTCACAATGGAAACGACGGCGCTATCATGGCTCGTCTCCTTTGGCCATCGCCTCGTGCTGTTTGGGGACGCACTGATCCTCGGCATAAGAGCAAAAAACGCAGCAGTCGCCGGGTAACGGCCGAAACCTCGTACCGCAACCGGTACACGTATGGGAAATCAGTCAATAGTCCGGTGGAATGTCCAGTTCTTCGATAAAGTCACATTTCGGACAAGTCAAATTCGTTCGAGTTACAATTTCCATCATTCATCTCCTGTTGGACAGCACACCGATTACCGATAACCGTTCACGAAGCGGTCGCCTGGCGACATTACGGTTCAGCCCGTTCGCTCACGAGGTGGCAAACGCAGTTCTTGCCATCCACGTCATCGGTAGGAAAGGTAAGGCCCAGAGCGTGTAATTCCCGCAGTTCCACCTCTAGCCGCTGCAAGTCGGCGATGCACTGGCGGATTTCGGTGGCTTTTTCATTGAGCATTTGCAGCAAAACCCGGCAGGGGGGTTCACGTCGGTCGCGCAGGGCCAGGAGTTCGCCGATGTCATCAAGAGAAAGGCCAAGTGTGCGTGCACCGGCGACAAACTTGACACGAGATATGGCTGTTTCCTCATAATTTCGGTAGCCATTAGGTAGACGCTCTGGCGGCGAAAGTAAGCCGATTTCCTCGTAATAGCGAATCGTCTTGGCCGATAAGCTTGTCTGTTGAGAAAGTTCTTTGATTTGCATAGGGAGACCTCACTGATTAGATGATATACCTTCCAGTTACTGGAAAGTCAAGCGCCTGCTTTACTGGATGCGGATGGCCATGATGAAGACAGAAACAAACAATACCTCGCGGCATTTACAGAAGCTGAAGCAGGCGGGGTTGGTAATGGCCTTTAGCGTTTCCCTCCTGTACGGTTATCTGGCTATCACATTGCCAATTGAATGACGGAAAACTGCTTCGACTAACGTTCATTATTACCTAAAGGGGTGGCGGTCATAGCGTTATTCTTTCAATCGCTAACCAAAGAGCGGTCACAGTGAGTGTTCTTGGTTAGAAGGAGGCAGTTGCCATGTCAACTCTAATCCGTAGAAATGTCGCCCACGTCTCTCAGGCCGAACGCGACAAATTAATCAACGCTATTGTCCAGGCAGATATGACCAAACTGTTCCCGGACGGCGTTTCTTATTGGGATAAACAAGACCAAATCCATCAGGCCACGCATGTTCACGGCGGACCTTCTTTTTTGTCCTGGCACCGGGAGTTAGTCAACCGGTTTGAGGCTTTGCTGCAAGAAGTGGATTCCACCGTAGCCCTTCATTATTGGGACTGGACAACAGATCCGCGCAACAGCCCGGATGGCCAGGGCGGATTTGTCGATCTGTTTACCAGCTCCAATTTTGGCAGCAGTTCAGGACGGGCTGACGTTCCCTTTGACTCCCTGGACAATGCTGGGGTATTTGCCGGCAGCCGGGATCAAACGGGCGATCCGGCCGATCCACCACAGGAAATTACGCGCAATGTATCTCCCGGAAATCCCCCGGCGCAATCTGATAATGCTATTATCACCTCGGCCGATATGCTACCGCAGGCCCAGCAGTGGACGCAACTCCGTCAGGTCATCGAGCAGTCCCCGAATCACAATTCCATACATCCTTATATTGGTGGAACAATCGGCAGCGCTCACTCTGCATTTGAAGACCCTTTTGTGTTTTTGCTTCATGCCAATGCTGATCGCTTATGGGCGATGTGGCAAACTGTTCCCGGTAATGAATGGCGGTTAGACCCGGATCAAACCTACGCTGACGAGACCAGCGATCCGGTCATTCTGGAAAACCTGGAGCCGTGGGCGGGTGGGTCTGGTTTACGTCCCTGGGCACCCCCGGAAAACCAGCAAGTTATCAAAAACTCCCGCCATCCCACCGTTGTGAAACCGCCCTGTTATGATACGCTGCCCTTTTCGGTTGAGTTGACCACACCAGCAACCCTTGGAGCGCCCATTACTTTCAACGATATACCCGAAGGGGCAATGGCCGTTCGCGCCGCTGTCTTTCTGGTTAAGGGATGCCGCTCCTTGACTTTTACTGTCACCAGCGGACCGGCCGCGCCTTTCAGCATCTTCAGTACGCTGCCTCTGCCGCCGACAACACCATCCGACCAACTGGAAGCCGAAGCCCGCGTTTGGTTCGCTTACACAGGCAGCAGCGCTGGCGACGTTGCCAACAGCAGCGTCACCATTCGCTGCCAGGAGACAGAGCAGGAGTGGATCATTCCCATCACGGCCAACACCATCCCCTGGCCAACGGTCGCTTCGCTGTTGGTGCTGGATAAATCAGGCAGCATGGATTGGGCCTCCGGCATTTCCGGCAAGCGGCGCATGGACGTGCTGCACGATGCCGCCCCCATTTTTGTTGAACTGATGCCAAATAACGACGCGCTGGGCATTGTCAGTTTTGATCACAATGCTTATCCGGTGATGGGCGTTACGACAGCGGGACCTCCGGTGATCGGCATGGGACGCTCAACAGCCAACACAGAAATCGGCAACCTGGAACCCAATCCGGCCGGAGCCACGTCGATTGGTGATGGTGTCTTTCTGGCCAGCAATACCCTGGCCCCGGTCGGCGGTTTTGATCACAAGGCGATTGTGGTCTTTACTGACGGGCACGAAAACAGTTCTCGCTACCTCTCGGACCCTGACGTGCAGGCGGTGATTAATGACCGGGTGTTTGCCATCGGCCTGGGTACGGCCGCCAACCTGAATCCGTCAGCGCTGGATGCCATCGCCAACAGTACCGGCGGCTTTTTGATGATGACCGGCGCGATCGGCAATGATGATTTACTGCGGCTGCACAAATATTTCCTGCAAGTATTGGCCGGTGTGACAAATACGGCCGTTGTCGTTGACCCAGAAGGCAGCATCCGGCCCGGTCAGGAACATCGCATTCCCTTCCACTTGAGCGAAGCGGATATTGGGGCAGATGTGGTTCTGCTGTCCCCCGCTCCCTGGGCCATTGAGTTTATGTTGGAAACGCCGTCTGGTAAGGTGATTAACGCCATAGACAGCGCCAGCATTCCAAATATAACCTTCGTCAACGGCACTCAGGTGCATTATTATCGGATGACGCTGCCTGTTCCAGTAGCTGACGGTGAACATGCTGGAACCTGGTACGCCATTCTAAAAGTAGATGAAGGGCAGTTCAAAGAGTATCTGAGTACATTCCGGCAGCGGGAAAATTCCACGGAGCTTCGGCGGGCAATTGCCCATGGGGTGCCGTACAGCCTCAATGTGCAATCGCGGTCGAACTTGACCATGCAGGTACAGGTCATTCAGTCCGGCTATGAACCGGGAGCGGCCGTTACCTTGCGGGCGCTGCTGAAGGAGTATGAACAGCCGGTGGAGCAGAGAGCCAGGGTAAAAGTGGCCGTTGAACGACCTGACGGGACGGCGACGACTATCGTTTTGGCAGAAATTGAAGCCGGCGTTTTTGAGGCCGCCTTTACGGCAGCACTGCCTGGCATCTATCAGTTGGTATTCCGGGCTAATGGGGAAACGTGGTACGGCCGTCCCTTTACCCGCGAAGAGCTGCGCACAGCGGCCGTTTGGCGAGGCGGCGATAACCCGCCGCCAACCACAGCAACGGATCCGTCTGCACAAGATGAACGGTTCTGCAAGCTAATCAACTGCATCTTGAAAGATAAAGGCGTAGTGGAATTCTTGCACCGCCATGAAATTGACGCCAAACAGCTAGCCCGCTGCCTGCAGCAAATCTGCCGTGTTCGGCCAGACGGGGCGGCAGGATTGCGAACCGTGCGCCACGGACAGGTCGCCTCGCCGGTTCTGGCCGAACTGCGTTCAGTTTTGGGTGAAACCAAAGCAGATGAATTCCTGGCTATGATAGACAAGCTTACTGGCTAATCCTCAGCTGGCGTCGAGCGCCAAAATGAAACGGCCGTATTGTGCACAATACGGCCGTTCTGAAAAAAGAGGAAGAAAAAGGCTTGCTGCCGTTCTAATTCAACTTCACCCGCTTTAACCGCAGCGAATTGGTTACCACGCTGATGCTGGAAAAAGCCATCGCGCCTGCGGCCAAAATGGGGTGCAGCTGCCGCAAGAAGTCGGGTGCCCAGTCAAAGGGGGCCAGGACACCGGCGGCAACGGGAATCAAGGCCATGTTGTAGCCAAAGGCCCAGGCCAGATTCTCCTTGATATTGCGCATCGTTGATTTGGATAGGGCAATTGCCTGCGGCACGCTGCGCAGGTCGCCGCGCATCAGCGTCACGTCGGCCGCTTCCATGGCTACGTCTGTACCTGTGCCGATGGCAATGCCCACGTCGGCCTGGGCCAGAGCTGGAGCATCGTTGATGCCGTCGCCTACCATAGCCACTTTGTAACCCTCCTCTTGCAGTCGGGCCACGTAGCTGGCTTTGTCACTGGGCAGCACCTCGGCAAAAACGCGGTCGATGCCCACTTCCTTGGCAATGGCTTCGGCCGTTGCCTGGTTGTCCCCTGTCATCATGATGACGGTTAAACCCAGCTTGTGCAGCGCCGCCACTGCCTCTTTGGAGCCTTCTTTAATGGTATCGGCCACGCCAATGACGGCGCTGGCCTGCCCGTCAACCGACAGCCACATAGCTGTCTTGGCTTCGTTTTGCAGCTGTTCGGCTTTGGCTTCCAGGCCGTTCAGGTTGACCTGCTCTTGTTTCATCAGGCGCAAATTTCCGATGAGTACGTGACGGCCGTCTACCTCCGCCACAATGCCGTGTCCGGCAATCCCTTCAAAACCAACCGGCTCGCTGAGTTGCAGACCCTTTTCCTGGGCAGAGCGGACAATGGATTCACCCAACGGGTGTTCTGAACCACGTTCAGCCGAAGCGGCCAGGCGCAAGAAGTAATCAGTAGGAGAGTAATCAGTAATCGGTTTTCCTGCCTCTGACTGAAAACTGAATACTGAATACTGTTCACTGACAACCACGTCCGTTACAGATGGCTCACCCCGGGTAATGGTGCCGGTTTTATCCAGAACGATAGCGGTCAGTTTATGTGCCTGCTCCAGGGCTGCGCTGTTTTTGAACAGAATGCCATTTTCGGCTCCTTTGCCCACGCCAACCATAATGGAAGTCGGTGTGGCCAGCCCCATGGCACACGGGCAGGCAATAACGAGAACTGCCGTTAACCGGATTAACGCCGGTACAAATTCACCACCAACCGCCCACCAGATGCCCAGTGTCAGCAGCGCCAGAAGAATGACCGCCGGTACAAAATAGGCCGAAATCTGGTCAACCAGACGCTGGATGGGAGCTTTGCTACCCTGTGCCTGCTCTACCAGCCTGATAATTTGCGATAAGGCCGTTTCTTTGCCCACCTTGGTCGCCTCAAACTTGAGGCGGCCCTGCTTGTTAATGGTGGCGCCAATCACCTCATCGCCCACAGTTTTGTCTACCGGCAAGCTTTCACCGGTAATCATGCTCTCGTCCATGGCGGAATGACCTTCAACGATCACACCGTCTACCGGAACTTTTTCTCCAGGCCGCACAATCACAATGTCGCCCTGGACCACTTCGGCAATCGGTACATCCACTTCTTGGCCGTCACGGACGATGCGGGCGGTTTTTGCCTGCAAGCCCATCAGCTTCTTAATGGCTTCACTGGTCTGGCCTTTGGCCCGTACCTCCAGCAGCTTGCCCAGGACAATGAGGGTGATGATGGCAGCGGCCGTTTCATAATAAACATGTGTGCCGAACAATTCACTGCCAAAGGTGGTGGCAACCAGGACCACGGTGCTGTAAACATAAGCCACCGTTGTGCCCATCGCCACCAACACATCCATATTGGCGCTGCCGTTGCGCAGCGCTTTGTAAGACCCGGTGTAGTAATCCCAGCCCACGTAAAACTGAACAGGCGTGGCCAGGGCGAGAAATATCCAGTTTACCCAGTTTGCATGTGACCACATGCCCAGCACCCCAAAGTCTCTCAGCATGGTCCAAACAACCAGCGGAATGGTGAAGATAGCGCCGATGATCAGGCGCTGCCACTGGTGCCGCAGCTCGGCGGCACGCGCCGCTGCTTCAGCATCTTCCAATTCTTCTCCTATTTCGATCTTAACCACATCGTAACCGGCTTTGCGCACGGCAGCGATAAGGATATTTTTATCGGTAGCACCGGGCGCATAGGATACGGTAGCCCGTTCGCTGGCAAAGTTCACGGAGGCGTCAATGACACCTTCCACTTTTTTAAGACTGCGCTCAATTGTGTTGGCGCAGTTGGCGCAGGTCATGCCAATTAAAGGAAGTTCGACTGTGGCTGTCGGAATCTGGTAGCCTGCTTTTTTAACGCGATTAATCACATCCGTTGTGACGTCTTGGATGTTGGTAACGTCCGGATCGTAGGTTAGGGTTACTTTTTCACTGGCAAAATTGACCACGGAATCGGTAACGCCCGCGCCTTTTTTGCTGCTGCGCTCCACCGAGGCAACGCAGTTGGCACAGGTCATGCCGATAACGGGGAGCGTAATTTGCTGTAATTCTGACATGTTGTCCTCCGTGATACGTGAAACATGATGCATGAATTTACCCTACAGCACGTATCACGTTTCACGATCTAGCTGATTTGAATAAGCCCCTCAGGAGGGTAGTTGATCTCCTGCAAGGTGGCTTGAATTTTTTCCCATGTGGCAGGTTCTTGCCACTCGACGGTGACTTGTTTGCTGTCTTGCACGGCCGTAACGTTTGTCACGCCTGCCAGTTCGCCCAGTTCCGTTTCAATGGTGTGGGTGCAGTGGCCGCAGCTAATGTTGGGCACAGTAAAAGTTTTGCTTGTCATGGTTTTCACCTCATCCTTTGCGTGGTTAATATTTGTTGGACATTTCAAACACGGCCGTTACCTCGTCCAACATACGCTCTCGTTCCGCCATATCCGGGCCGCGAACGGCCGTCATCATGCAGGTTTGCAGATGGGTGTCGAGCATCATGGCTGTGACCTTGTTTAAGGCTGCCTGCACGGCCTGAATTTGCCGGATCATGTCGATGCAATAGGCATCTTCCTGGACCATGCGCTCGATCCCTTTGATATGACCGGCGGCGCTGGCCAGCCGTTGGGTAACTGCTTGTCGTGTTTTCTCGTCCATATTTTTATCCTCCCCCCTCGGGGAGGGGGTATGTGGCTATTGTATGAGCAAAGGGATCAGGTGTAAATCCGTAGTTTCACCTATATTTGGACACGCCATTTGGCCTATAGAGGGTGCCTCCAATTTTCGTCTGTAATTGTGCAATAGAGATGAACAATCAAAGCTTAGCCACTTGCAACCGACACCAGGCATACAAGGCATCATAGACAACAAACTGCTTTTCCAGATTGGCCCTATCATCCGGCAGAATAATACTGAACCCGCTGGCAATCGCTTCTAACCCAGGCGCAATCTCATCTGTGTGCAAGTCAGCCGCAATATCGGCTGCATGCACAATTTGTGCCAACCGGAGTAGACCTGGCTCGGTCAGTTCGTACTTCTCGATGATGGTCTCAAAAGAACAGTTGCCCTCATGGTGCCCCAATTCTACTCCCGGCGCATCAAAAGGAATGGCCCCGGTATCTTCAGTCACCTTGTCTACCTGGCTCTTGGGCACAAAGAGAAATTGGGCCTCTGAATCAATAAAACGCCTGATGAGCCAGGGACAGGCCACCCGGTCAACGTGAACATGTGAACGTGTTACCCATAACATAGCAAATTCTCTCCTTTTTCTTTCTAGCTGGCGGCCATTCAGCCTGGCCCACGCCAGACATACCAGATGACACCTGCAATCCCAAATAAAGCAGCCACAGCAAAAGTCAACGTTGGTGAAATGCGCCATAAATAAGCGCCAAACAGCGGTGCGGCCGCCACGCAAAAGCCACGAATCAAGTAATATACGCCTACGGCTTCACCGCGCCGTTCTTCCCCGGCCAGGTCGGTGATCAGCCCTTTGCGGGCCGGTTCGCCAATTTCCCGCAGCCCGGCAACGATAAAGGCCAGGATAAGGAAAGTGCTAACGTGTCTCTGAGGACCTAGTCCGTAAAGGGCAAAAACCAGCGGCAACAGGGTAAAAAAGCAGAAGGTGAGGGTGATAAACGGCCGTTGACCCCACCTTTCTGCCAGTTTACCGGCCGGAATGTAAAGCAAAATGGCCGTCAACATTTGCAGGCCGCGCAACGTGCCGTAAAAAGCAACGCTCGCTCCCAGGTTGGTAGTGGCATAAATAACTATCAGGGCAGATGGCATTCCTTCAGCAAAACGGGCTAGCACGTCGCTCACCAGCAGCCGCTTCAGCCCGGGATCAAAGGCCCGAAACGTCGGTAAAATGCCTGAAGGTGGCGGCGGCTGTTCCACCGGCTTATCGATGTAAAACTTTCGCTGGAACCAGAGCGCGCCAAGAGCTAGGGCAATGGTAACCATCAGCCCAACGTGGAACCCTTGAATGATGCCGAATCGTTGCAGCAGCCAGCCGCCCATTGCCGGGGCAATGACAATGGGCAGCCGTTTGACAATGGACTGCACGCTAAAGCCGACGGCACGGCGGCTTTTGGCCAGGCTGTCGCCAATCACGGCAAACGTCGCCGGGAGACTCATGCTGCTCCAGGCAGCGACAAAGAGCGTGCCAAGCAGCACCAGAGGCCAGCTTCGGCTAAACAGGTACATCAAGTACCCAGCGATGGCCAGTAGATTAAACAGTACCAGCGCACGCCGCCGTCCTAAGCGGTCAGTGAGAATACCGCCGGGATATTGGTAAATAGCGTCCAGTACGTCTTTCAAGGTGCGGTAAGCGGCCCAAACAAAAACGCCTGCGCCTAGTGCTTCCAGGTATTTGGGCACAAAACTAACCCACAGCTCCTCGCCCAAGCCCAGCAGCACGATGGCGACCAACAGCACCAGGACGTTGCGCTCTAGACCTAAAAAGGCACGAAAACGGCCGATTGTTGTTTGGGTCATTTTTCTACTCAGGTGAGCTGATACAAAAATTGTTCTAAATGCCCGATGATGGCCTGTTTTGCACCCAACAAATCTTGACTTGGCGGTGGTATGTTGTCCCAATGAACAACGGCCGTTCCTGGCGGCAAGAGCCCCGTCAAATCACACCCCATCGAAATGATCCAATCTGCTGCTGCCAGCTCCGCCTCTGTGACGCGATGCGGCTTTTGAGCTGTGCCAGCCAGCCCTTCTGACCGGAGCAGCGCCACGACGGCTGCTGCTGGCTCGTCATCTGGTTCTGTGCCAGCCGTTAGGATGCGCCAGCCAAGCTGCCGTTCCGCAGCCATTTGCTGACAGTAGGCGGCTGCCATCACGCTTTTGGCCGCATTGTGCGGACACATGAACAAAACGGTTATCGGTACCATACTCTTATCCCACAAAAACCAGGTAATACAAAAGCCCGGCTGCGGCCGCGCCAGCCAGCGTCCACAACATACTTAACTTGAAGCGGAACAGTGCAATGAAGGCGGCTATGGCAATGAGGAGCGCAGCCCAGTCAATTGTGATTAGCTCCGGCACATACAGGCGCAGGGGACCCAAATAAGTCTCATTGACCGTGCCAAAGATGACATTTAATGAAAACCATACGGCCAAATTAAGGATCACGCCTACGACTGCGGCCGTAATTGCCGACAAAACCGTACTCAACGATTTGTGACCGCGCAGTTTTTCGATATAAGGTGCTCCCAGAAAAATCCATAGAAAGCAAGGGACAAACGTGACCCAGGTGGTGAGAATGGCACCCAATACCCCGGCAAGTAAGGGTGACAGGCTGCCCGGATGCCGGTAGGCACCCATAAATCCGACAAATTGCACCACTTGAATGAGCGGCCCTGGTGTGGTCTCGGCCATGCCCAAACCATCTAGCATCTCACCCGGCTGGAGCCAGCCGTAGGTTTGCACCGCTTCCTGGGCAATGTAGGCCAGCACAGCATACGCTCCACCAAAGGTAACGACGGCCGCCCGGCTGAAAAAGAGGCCGATTTGGGTAAAAGCATTGCCATCACCATACCGCAGCCAGAGAATCAACAGGGGCGTAAACCAGAGAACCAGACAAACCATGAGGATTGTGATAGCTCGGCGGGTGGACGGCCGTGTGTGAGGGGCAATCTGGTCGGTGATAAGTGCTTCATCTTCGACACCGTGCCCTTTAATGACGAAAAACTGTTTTTCCCAAAAGTGCCCACCTATCGCACCGATCAAACCTGCTGCCAGCACAATGAGGGGGAAAGGGACATTAAAAAAGAAAATGGCTACAAAAGCGAGTAGTGCCACCACTTTCATGATGTGGTTTTTCAGAGCCCGTTTGCCAAGGCGAATAACGGCTTCCACTACAATGGCCATCACCGCCGGTTTCAAACCGTAAAACAGGGCCTGGACAAACGTCACTTCCTGGTAACTGGCATACAGGATGCTCAACGCCAAGATAGTAATAAAGCCGGGCAGGATAAAGAGAATACCGGCTACCAATCCCCCTTTCGTGCCGTGCAGCAGCCAGCCCAAATAGGTGGCCAGCTGCTGCGCTTCCGGGCCGGGCAGGAGCATAGTGTAATTGAGGGCGTGCAAGAAGCGGTTTTCGCTTACCCATCGTTTTTCCTCGACGACAATGCGGTGCATTACCGCCATTTGACCGGCGGGGCCACCAAAGCTGTAGATGGCCACGCGCACCCACACCCAAAACGCCTCCAGGAAAGTAATGTTATGACTGGGTGTTGCCGGCACAGGCTGTGTTACAGTTGTTTCTGCCATTTTCACCTCATGAACTCTGGTTTGTAGAGGATAAGGCGGCATACAGGCCTTCAAAGAGGGCAATGCCGTGTTGTTCCAGTTCGCTATCGGGCACGTTGGTCAGCAGCCAGCCGCGCAGGGTGGCATCAACACCAGCTGTTTCCGGTCGCTGGTAACGGCCGTCACGCAAATCAATCTCATGCACAATTTCGGCCATTAAAATGTGTGCCGCTTCATCCAGCTGAAAGGCTTGCAGCATCACCTCAAACGTACAAAGGTTTCCCTGGTGACTGAATTCAGCCCCGTCCATGTCAAAACCGACTTCATCTGGTTCGGGCTCGGTCGCATATCGGATAACGGCTTCAGAGTTAAGATAGCGGCGAATGAGCCAGGCACAGGCCAGCCGGTCCACGTGGGGGCGCGGCCGGGTCATCCATTGTCTATCCTGGTATTGAGTGATAACGGCCGTTGCAATTTGTGGCGTGCGGGTATCGTTTGGTGCTAACAGCTGCTTTATTTGGTTGAGTTTTGCGGTAATGGCCGTTCCCTGTGGACATTGGAAGTAATCAATACGGGCTATTTCACCCTGCTGCTTTTGTAATTTGTAGAGCGTACTATGGAAATCGGCCGTTGTTCCCTCCTCCGCATTGTCCTCAAAAACCTGGCGTTCTAATTGGGCCAAAGCCTCCAAGATTTCCTCGTATTCTTCCGCTCTTGCCTGATTAAACAGGGTCATCATCTGCCCATCATCCAACCCTTCAAACTGAGCCACACGCATTACCAAAGCTTCCCCCTCTGCTTGTTGAATTTCCTGAGCCAGCCATTGAAAAGATTCCACACACTCATCATAGGCGGGCAAGATGTAGACGCTGCCTGTCGGGGATACAGATCCCAACCGACGCAGCCGACGCCAGAGCGTGACTCTGGGGGTGTTGGCCCTTGAGGGGAGGGAGTAGGAGAGAACGATCCATTCCATGGTGGTTATTGTAATTATTATTTCTAATAATTGCAATACTTATTACACTAACCATCCAAAGCAATTTTATCTTGCCTGAAGCGGGCTACTGTTATAAACTTTCTATATGAATATATACTCAGATACTCATAAGGAAGGGTGCTAATGCCACACCAGCATAAAATTACAGATCAGCCCCAAGGTTTACCAGAAGATATTCTGGCCGATGTTGTCGCTACGTTTAAGGCGCTCAGCGATGCCACGCGAGCTCAGCTGGTTTACCTATTGACCGAAAAGGAGTACAGCGTCAACGAATTGAGTGAAGGTGTAGCGGTTACTCCTTCGGCCGTATCTCATCACCTGGCTAAACTGCGGGCCATCCGATTGGTACGCACCCGACGCGAGGGTAACCAAATCTTTTACTCGATTGATGACAGCCACGTGGCGGCGCTGTTCCGCGAGGCACTCTACCATTTGGACCATGTGCGGCAGAATCTCCCTGACCACCCTTATCCCGACTATCTGAAAATCTTACCCCAAAAATAAGGGAGCAACCTATGTCAACACATACACACGACCATCCTGATAAACATTACGACCACCCACACCCCCATGATCACGACCCTGATCACAATCAGGTCCATGACCACGAACACCCTCACCCGCATGATCATGAACATGACGATGGGCATCATCACCCTCATGGTGGCGATCTTTGGGGCTGGATCAGCACCATCTTTCACCTGCATGGACACAGCCACCAACAGAGAGAATTAGTTTCTGACCGGGCATTTGTAGATAACCAGGAGGGCATACGTACCGTCTGGCTGGCCCTGGCCGCTTTAACCACTACCTCACTGCTGCAAATTGTCATTGTGGCCTTAAGCAGCAGCGTGGCGCTGCTGGCAGACACGATCCACAACATTGGCGATGGTCTCAATTCAGTGCCGCTGCTCATTGCCTTCTATCTGGCGCGATGGGCCGCTACCCGCCGCTACACCTATGGGTTTGGCAAGGCTGAAGATGTGGCCGGGATTTTTATCGTGCTATCTATCGCTGTCAGCGCCGGAGTAGTTTTTTATGAATCCATACAGAAGTTAATCAACCCAGAACCGATGAACAATCTGGGTTGGGTGACGGCCGCTGCTATCATTGGTTTTTTGGGCAACGAAGCGGTTGCTCTGCTGCAAATCCGCACTGGACGTAAAATTGGTTCGGCCGCTCTGGTTGCCGATGGGCTCCATGCCCGCACTGATGGGCTTACCTCGCTGGCGGTGCTGTTGGCGGCCGGTGGTAGTTGGTTGGGCTTTCCCATCGTAGACCCGATCATCGGCATATTAATCGGCATTGCCATTCTATTCATCACCCGAGATGCCATCGTGACGATGTGGTATCGCTTGATGGATGCCATTGAGCCGGAATACATGGAACAGGCTGAGGCAGTTATTTCCCGCCAGCCAGGTGTCGAAGAACTGTGCCGTCTGCGGATGCGCTGGATGGGGCACCGTCTTCAGGCAGAAGCGACCATTGCCGTTGATCCCCATCTGACCACGCTGGCGAGCCATCACATTGCTGAACAGGTGCGGCACGAATTGTTCCATCAGGTTCCTACACTTTCAGAAGCAATCATTCACATCGATCCGTGGCTGGAAGAGCCAGAGGCGGCCCATGAATTGACGCTGCATCATGAACCAGTGCCACACCCTTTGCAAGCGTAGTTGATTACCTGGCTTCATTTAATTTGGATTAACCCACTAATCACCGTCTTATCAAATAACTCCCGACAAAGGCCAGATAAAAATCTGGCTTTTTTTATAGGCTGCCGTCAAGGCTTGGATCTGCATAGGCCAATTGACGTGTATTAGCTCAGGCTGATTTGCGCTTGGGAACGGCCGCTCAAAGTCTTATAGTTTGATCATAAGCGAATGAATTTACCAAGCGGCTTTATGGCCGTAGGTAATAAATGGAGGTGTAGCGTGTACCTAAATCCTGGAGGATATTCTCATGTCTGAACACGAAAATTGTCATGTTGACCCTATTGAAAAACCAATAGAGAAAAATGCGTTGGCGCAAGCTGAGGCCGCTTTCCTGGGTATCTCCGGTATGGGTTGTCCCAACTGCGCTATAAGGGTGCGGAACGGGTTAATTAGGTTAAAGGGTGTCTTATACGCCGATATCTATTTGCAAAGTGGGGTTGCTACTGTGGCCTACGATCCCCAGCTGGTGACAACAGCAGAGCTGGTAACGGCCGTTTACGAATCGGGCAATGACGGCCGTCACGAGTACCGCGCCCACATCCTGCAAATCATGCCTACCAGGGATGTTTTCACTTATGCCACTTAAAAAATGGGGGCGATTATGCGAAGGTAGTCGTTATAGAGCCACAGCCGATTTAGGCATGAACGGCCGTTGGCGAGATACCGTTCAAGTCAACCAACCATCCCAGCGGGCGGTCAAGGATTTTGACCTGGACGTGAAGTAATGCCCGAATGAAGTTTTGCATAGTTTGCCAACCTCCTCCAGAACAGTCCGGTCAAGACGAGGAAACCACTGGACACGACAACGATTAACATCCAAACTCCCCTGTTCTCACTTTCAGTAAGCCCCGGTTGAAATGATGTTTCCCTGGCCAGTTGAAGGGCATTGTTTTCGGCCAGGACATCTCGTATCGTCGCATCGCCCACTTCTGTGGCCCGATACCAGTTTCCCTCGTAAGGTACTATTATGTTCAGGTTAAGTTGTATGTAGAAGATGTAACCAGGACCACCGGCCGGATCAGGATGGTAGCGCACCTTGTCGATTGGCCGAAACCCTTGTTCTCGCTGAAACTGTATTTCTTCAGCAGGGTCGAGAAGGGCGTTTGGGTGTTCAGCCGGTTCCACATAGTCCCCATCCCGAAAATAGCGGATGATGGTGTATCCTAGACCAACATCTTCGGGCGCGTTTATGGGTTGTTCAAAGTCTTCGAAGCGCATTGAGGAGAGTTTTTGTACCGTTACCAGATCGGTCACCTCAATTGTCCGGGTCATTCCAGGGCCAGTGATAGTGATCCTCTCGGCCATCGTTTTGCCTTTTGCCCAGGTGACGCCCACCGTTAACCAGGCGAGTACCCACAATCCTACGATCATCGCGATAGCATGTTTTCTCATATCAAGCCTCCATCAAGCGCAGTAGCTCTATTATAGCTACACCGCTCAAGGCCCAAGGGTTCCCTTGACCATTGGCAAAAGTAAGTGGTTCTACCTAAAGATATTACACGCCAATTTGCCTATGCCCACACCGCCAACCCGCGCTTACACTGGAATAGGCGCAGATGTACAATGCAAATGATGGATGCCTTTGATCGAAAAACTGGCAGGGCATTCAAAAGTAGCTCATTTAAGAAAAGAGGAGACGAAACAATAGTAAAAGACCCCGTATGCGGCATGGAGATCGATCCGGCGCAAGCTATCGGCCAAATAGAGATTGCCGGACAGACACATTATTTCTGCTCATCAGGCTGCCAGCAAGCGTTCAGCACAGCGCCGGGTAGATACAGTGGTTCTGCGAAGGATGACATTCGTGAGACGGCGTCGCTTCGCAATCTTGCCCCTCTCGTCTTCCGACTTATTCGTATTATCCGGGTTGTCTTGCGTGAGTTTTGGGCCTTGCGCCGGTTTATAAGGCTTCCTCCTGAAGAACGGGCAGCCCGACAGCACATCCCCCAGCGCTTTGTAGAGGCGCTCCTGGACCTGGGGCCTACCTTCATCAAATTGGGCCAGATTTTGAGTACGCGCCCTGACTTGCTGCCCAGGGAATACATCGTGGCCTTAGGGATTCTCCACGAACGGGTGCCGCCTTTCGCTTATGTAGACGTTGAGACCACACTCCAGCAGGCTTTCGGTAAGGATCTTCAGCAGGTCTTTCACTCCTTTGCGGCAGAGCCGGTAGCCGCAGCGTCCCTGGCACAAGTGCATTTTGCCGTACTTCCCGACGGCACGGAAGTTGCCGTGAAAGTGCAGCGGCCCCAAATTCGTCAGATCATCAATCAGGACATGATAGTTCTCTCCTGGATCATAGGCCTGCTGCGGTGGTTGGTTCCTCGGAGAGTAAAGCGGCTTAATCTGGTGGAAGGGCTTAACGAATTCAGGCGCTATACGCTGCACGAGCTAGACTTTTCCCTGGAAGCGGCCACTTTAGAGCGGTTCCGGGCAAACTTTCACAACTGGGAGGATGTCGTTTTCCCGACCGTTTTCTGGGATTACACGTCGCCGAAAGTGCTTACCATGTTACGCGTTTCTGGTTTGCGCCTGAGTGAAGTCCTGGAGGAGCTTTCGCCTGAGAAACAGAAACGGCTCAATCGGCGCATCATGGAACTGGAGATGAAGATGTTCATCGCGGATGGTTTCTTTCACGCCGATTTGCATCCCGGTAACATTTTCTTCGGGCAAGACGGTAAAATCGTTATTCTGGATGTGGGTATGGTCGGCGCGTTGACCGACAGCCAGCAGGATCGCTTCATGTTGTACATGCTGGCGGTGTCCCAGCAACAGACACGGCGAGCCTTTCATCACCTGGTAAAACAGACCCAGGTGTTGCCCGGATCTGACGAAGAAGGCTTCTAACGAAAATTCAAAGAACTGGCCGATGCGTTTTATGCGGCCACCCTTTCTCAGGTAAGTCTGGCACAGGTCTATCTGGGGATCATTTTGCATGGTTCTCGATTTGGGTTCATCTTCCCCAGCGACTTGCTGCTCCATGCCAAGGCGATTACCACGGCCGAAGCGCTGGCTTTCACCCTGGGGCCTGACCTCAATTTTGCAGAAGCGATCAAGCCGATTATCGCCCGTGAACTTTGCCAGCGTGCTTTGGACGGCCGTCGCCTACAGCGGCGGGCTGAGCAAATCCTACCCGAATTAATTTTGATTGGAGAGATGCCACCAGCCGAAGCTCAGGACAATTATGGCGAGGATATATCCACCCACTTCTTGTGGAGTACGGCAGCCAAAGTGCTGTCTACCAGACTGAACGAGTTTGAACAAGGTGCGGGCCTGATGAAGGCCGTTGCCAACCCCTATGCCTGGCAGGTGCTGACGGGTCATTACCCGGACGCGCAAGTGAAAGAAATCCTGGAGCGCACCTGGATGCGATATCTCGATTTGGAGCCGTCTATCCCCCACCAGAAAACGTTTGGAGCACGTTTCACTGTGCATGCCGCCGCTGCCATTATTGCCCTGTACGAAGGGCTGATGGCCATCGGCCAGACCAAAGACGGCGCGACCGATCTAATCTACCAGATCGCCTGGGAGGTCTATACTGTGATGGGCGATTTACCCTGGTTTGTCAGCGGCACATTCACCCAGGATGGCTTGAAGCGGCTCAAGCTGGCGACAGATGCCTTTCGCTCTTTCCCCTTTGGCTCGCCAGCTTATCTGTGGCAGGATGTGGATGCGGGGGAAGGGGTGGTTGCCTTTGACTGCCTGCGCTGCCCGGTGGCTGAATATTTCGCCTCGCACAATCTGTCGGAACTGTGTGTGAAGACCTTTTGCAACCTGGATTTCCCACTGGCCGAGCAATGGGGTGCAAAGTTGGAACGCACAGGCACACTCGCCAGCGGCGCGCCCCGGTGTGATTTTCGCTGGCGGTACAGACAAGCGCCTGAACCAGCCGACAGCCTGATTGCGCCGGACGGGATAGCTGTGAAGGAAGGGGGTTAAAACGATCGGATTAACGGCCGTCGGTGGCATGTGGGCCGTGATCAGAAAGCTGGGCATCAAACCAGGCATGAATAGCGGCTATCAATTCAGGTGTCACCGCTTTATAATCGATTTGAGCGCCGTCCGCCAAGGGCGTATAAACGACTTCTATTTGTCTATAGTCAGCGCGAAGCACTGCCAAACCGGGCATATCGTCCCCGTGAATCTGAGCCGGATCCTCAAAGTCCCCTTGTTGGAACCGTAAGGCCTCTTCTTGTAGGTGTGTCTGAATCAGCGCGATTTGCTCCCTATCGCCATCATCTGAGAGTACCTGTTGCAAACCACCATACACTGTTTTTTCAAATAGATGGGTAGTGCGCTCCAGATCGAAGGGCATCACTTCAGCGCCGCGTTCGGCAACTTCTTCCTGCCGGGCATTGACATCTTGACCCACGCTGGTCTGATGATTCATATCGGCCGTATGGGCCATTCCTTCCTGATGAACCAGCGACTCAGATGAGGCTGGGCGTTGGCGTAAACCAGGTAAATATAGAATACCTATAACGACCAGGGTCGTGACAACTACCGTACTGGTGATTAGCAATAATAATGATCTTTTCCGATTCATGAACACCTCACAGGTTAACGGCAAAATTGGAGACGGGCGGGAATGCCGGTCTCCAATCATTTTTATCTCTGCCTGCCACATATGACCAGCGCCATTTGGCTTATTGTACCGTCAATGCTCCGTTCCCTTTAACCACGCTCTTCATCGGCCATTTCGATGAAGTCGCCATGCCAATGGTGGAGAAAAACCTTGCCGCTGTAAGCATTGACGCTTAACATGCCAATCGTTTCGCCATCTTCCAGGACGTGAATGGTGTAGTAGCCGGGGAAAGTGTCGGCTGTTGTCTCGGCCGTTTTGCCGGGCAGGTAGACATCCAGGTACTCTTGAGCGTTTTCAATGGCTTCCTCAGCAGTGACGTTGATCTCTGAACCAGGCGCATAACCAAAGTTCTCCATCATATTGCCACTCATCATGCCATCGTATTGACCCTCGCCCATCATGCCAGGGCCATACTGACCGTTCATCATACCGCCCATCATGCCAAAGCCGCTATTGCTGCTCATCATACCGTACTCGGTGTTCCACATCATGTTGGGGCCGGGTTCAGGAAAGACGTTTTGGGTTACGGGATCAACCAGAACCTCGAACGCGCCGGTTCCGCTGGTTTCGTCGATGATTTGGGCATAGGCGTGGTTATCAAAAATCATGATTTCACCCAGGCTTAAATTGTCGTTATTGAGGGTGGCGAGGTAGTTGGTAACGGCCGTTTCCACTTCCTCGATGGATAACGGATCTACGTCAGTTAAGCCGCCATAGTTACCCATCATGCCACTGTACTGGCCACCACCCATCATGCCACCATTCATCATCATGCCCATCATACCCCTGGATTGGCCGTCACCCATCATACCGGGACCAAATTGGCCATTGCTCATCATGCTAGAAGCAGATTGCTCATTCCCACGGCCCATCATCCAGCCGGGCTGATTGGATTGGGCGCTGGCCTGATTAAAGAAAAAACCGCCGATAAAAAGACCAACACCAGCCAAAACAGCTGCGATTATTAGTAAAGTTTTTTTCATTGTAAATTAGCTCCTTCTCAAGAAAGTGGTTGTAGAAAACACAGGTCTTACTCTTTATGCTTGTTCCAAATCGTGGCGAATGGTTTCAAACTCTTCTTTGGATATCTCGCCTCGGGCATAGCGTTGTTTCAATATCTTCAGAGGGTCCACATCAGGTTCAGATCTATTCTTGGAGGTGGTAATCTTGGGAAAGATCGCTGCCAGAAGCGCGATGCTGCCACCAATGACGATTACCCAAAAGAAGATCATCCAAATAAAACCGCCAAATCCCATACCATATCCTGTCATCATGTCTGTTCTCTCCTGATTGTCCATATGCCACTGCTTTTTTAGCCGGTGGACAATTTGCACTGTATCCATTGTTCTACTTCGATATTTATAGATTACTAAAGAGGTGTGACGTAGTTTCAACAAAAATGTGACGATTTTGTGTCAAAAGTTTTGACATCGGCATGATGTTTTGCAGTGAAGCACGAAAGCACATTTAAGATGTGCCGCTTGTCTATATCGCGATAGATTGACGATCTCAGGCAGGGTCGTTAAGGTCGAGAATGGTAGATATTAGTTAACGCCTTATACGCACATTTATGCCTTGAACTTAACGAGAAAAAATAAGGGGATTTTAGAATGGAGCAAAATCATAACCAACAAAGCTACCTGAGATTTTTTGCCATGATCGGGACGTCAATGGTCATCATGTACATTTTGATGTACGTGAATTCTTACCAAATCCTGGATCATGCCCGGTTCAGCGAAACAAGGCTGTTCATGACAACAATCATGGGCGGTTCTATGATGGCCATCATGTTGTCCTTTATGCTGGGGATGTACAAGAATAAAAAGGCGAACATGGCCATATTTCTTGGGGCTGCCTTGATGCTGCTACTTTCTGTTTGGTTGGTTCGCAGCCAGATAACGGTTGATGGCGTTGACTATATGGAGGGGATGATTCCGCATCACTCAATTGCCATATTAACCAGTGAGCGCGCCGGTATTGAAGATGTTCGCGTGCGTGACCTGGCTGAAAGAATCATCGCGGCCCAACGCAAGGAAATTAAGGAAATGGAATGGCTGATTGAGGATATCAGAGCTAACGGTGCAGCTGAGACGCAAGAAGAAGCGGCTGCCAGACCCGTGCCGGATTTTTCTGGGATCTCAGAGTAACTGATTAAGCCGGTCAGCTTAGGCTACCGGTAAAATGATGGTGAAGGTGCTGCCCTGGTTAAGGCCGGGACTGGTGGCAATGAGACGGCCGTTATGCGCCTCTACCAAATGTTTACTGATGGTCAGCCCAATGCCGCTGCCGCCGCCAGCCCGTGACCGGGATTTATCAACCCGGTAAAAGCGCTCGAAGATGTGGGGCAGTTGATCGGCCATGAGGCCAATGCCGGTGTCCGTCACGGTAGTCAGTAAACGGTGATGCCGCTGTGCGACCGCTTCGCGTACAGTATTCGGTAAACGGTGTTCATCAATCACTGATAACTGATGACTGCTTACTGAACACTCAACAGTAACCTGGCCGCCAGGCGGCGTGTACTGCAGGGCATTGCCCAGCAGATTTAGCAGCACCTGGGTCATCCGTGCCGGGTCTAGGGCAATGACTGGCAGGTCAGAGGGAATATTCATTTTCAGGGATACTTGCTTATCGGCAAATTGAGGACGGAGACGAGCAACGGCCGTTTCCACCAGCTCTTTTGGATCAATTAGCTCTTTTTCCAGTTGAATCTGCCCAGCTTCTGCTTTGGACAATTCCTCCAGGTCACCAACCAACCGCTGTAAACGGTTTACTTCCCGCTCTACATTGGCAAAGGTTTCCGGATCCGAAGCCAGCACGCCATCTTGCAGCCCCTCCATGACACTTTTGATGCTGCTCAGCGGGGTGCGCAGTTCATGTGCCACATCGCCGATGAGCTGGCGGCGGCGCTCTTCCGTCTGTGCCAGCTCATGTGCCATGCGGTTAAAGGAACGACCCAACTCGGCCAGTTCATCTTCACCGTTGACCTGAACCCGCTCCTCATAACGGCCGTTGGCGATGCGCTGGCTGGCCGCCTTCATCTCTTGCACCGGCTTCACGATACGCCGGGTGACAAAAGTGCTGACGAGTACGGCCGTAACAAAGGCCAACGAAGCTGCCACCAGTAGCACTTCATTGACGGTTTGGGTGAAGCTCTCCGTCAGATCTGTCATCATGCCCATGCTGCCGCCCATCATCGGAGCCATTTCGGCCATATGGCGGTTAATCGCTGTCGGGGTGTGCAGTTCGGCCGTTACAGCCAGTGAAACCACGCCTACAATGATGATAATTACGTAGGAAATAAACAGCTTCCAACCCAAATGCTGCCGAATTGTTTTCATGCCATCTCATCCTCAAAGCGATATCCAGCGCCCCAGGCCGTGACAATTAAAGTTGGATTTGCCGCGTCAGCCTCAACTTTCTTACGCAAACGGCCGATGTGCACATCCACCACCCGGTCATCACCATAATAGTCATAGCCCCACACCTGTTCAATGAGCTGTTCCCGGCTGAGGGCGCGACCGTGATGGCGCATCAGGGTGTACAGGAGATCAAACTCAATCGGGGTGAGGTCCAGCGGTTGGTCATTTCTCCAGGCCAACCGGGCTTCTTCATCCAGACGCAAATGTGCCGAAACCAGCTCTTTTTTGGCGCTGCCGCCGCCCAGCCGACGCAGGGATGCCTTAATGCGGGCTACTAATTCCCGTGGACTGAAGGGTTTGGTCACGTAGTCGTCTGCGCCCATTCCCAGGCCAATCACTTTATCTGCTTCATCAGCCTTGGCGGTCAGCATGATGACGTAAACATTTGAAGTCTGCCGCAGTTGGCGCAAAACCTCCAGCCCGTCAATTTCTGGCAGCATAATGTCCAGCACGACCAGATCGGGTTGGAAATTGCGGAAAAGGGTTAGGGCGGAACGGCCGTCTGTGGTTGTTTGAACAGTGAATCCCTCCTGTTCCAAATAAGCCTTCACCGTATTGAGCAGCGTCAATTCATCATCTACAACAAGAATCTTAAAAGCCATAGTAAACATTGTACCTTGTTTGCTTATAGTGGAACTGCGCCATTTAGCCTATCGCGTTGTCATTCTTCGTTTAGATGCCAACGTGAATAGCACGACATAAAGGAGGCGACCGATGCCTATTCATGTTTAAGCGCCATTCAACAACAGTTGTCGGCGTAGGGCCCAACTATCGTACCAGGGTCACTTGTCCTAACCAATTTGGGACAGGTGACCCTTCGCTTGGCAGCGTAGCCATAGTATCCTTTTAGCATCAAACATAATATAGAACTCTGTGGAGTTTATGAGAAAGGAGAGCAAAAAATGCAACAAGTTATGACTCGCAAAGGGGAAGTTATTGAAGACGCGCCGTTTATGCGCACATTATTTAATGATCGTCGTTTTTCAGTACTGTGGTTGGTCTTACGCGTTTGGATTGGCTACAAATGGCTCACCTCTGGACTGGGCAAGATTGATAATCCGGCCTGGGTTCAGACCGGTGAAGCGCTGAAAGGGTTTTGGACCGGCAGTGTGGCTGTCCCAGAAGCTGGCCGTCCAGCTATTGCCTTTGACTGGTATCGCAGCTTTATTCAAATGATGTTAGATGCGGAAGCCTATACCTGGTTCGCCAAACTGGTAGCCTACGGCGAACTGCTCATTGGCATCGCTCTGATTCTGGGCATTTTCACCGGCATCGCCGCTTTCTTCGGTGGTTTCATGAACTGGAACTTCATGATGGCCGGGTCTGCCAGCACCAATCCAATGCTCTTTGTGGTTGCTGTTGGTCTCATCCTGGCCTGGAAAATTGCCGGTTACATCGGTGTCGATTACTTCTTGCTCCCGGTGCTGGGAACACCGTGGAGTCACGAAAAGACACCAGAAAGAGCCCCTGAATCAGTACTGGTGCCAAGTGGCGACTGATTGAATTTAGAAATATAGATAACCATGAACAGGGCGATGACTAAGTCATCGCCCTGTTTTGTCATTTCGGGTATTTGGCACTATAGTCAACGCTACTGAACAGGTATTGTTAGCAATGGATACAAAATCTTCCCACGAACAATCGAATCTGGCGCAGGACAATATACGAACCAAAGCGATTTGGACTTTAGCCGCTATCGCTTTGGTTGGACTGGGTGTATTGGTTGTTCTAATTATGTGGGAACCGGCCCCGATTGCAGGTTTACAGCTGTACGGCCGTCAACTGCGGGGGCATGATAACAGTATCACCTTCCCTGCTGACGACTTGCCCCCTGTCGGCGGTGTGCACTACGATGCCTGGCAGAAGTGCGGTATCTACACAGAGCCGATTGACGCTGGAAATGCTATCCATTCCCTCGAACATGGCGCTGTCTGGATAACCTACCAGCCTGATTTGCCGGCGGAACAAGTTGAGCAGTTACAAAACCTGGTGCGCGGCGAACCATACCTGCTGCTCAGCCCCTTTCCTGAGCAGCGCAGCCCTGTCGTCCTCACTGCCTGGGCCGCCCAACTGGAAGTTGACTCTGCCGACGATGGGCGGATAAAAACTTTCATTCAGCGTTACCGGCTGGGGCCATCCACACCGGAGCGCGGCGGCGCGTGCAGCGGCGGCGGTGGCGTTGGTTCCCCTATGCCCTGAACTGATGATCACAGAGATACGCAGCCTTTTTAACCTGAACAATGAGCTGGTCCTGTTTCTCTACGGGCTGGTCTTCTTTGTATTGGGATTAGCCATCAGCTTGCAGTCGCGCCGGCACAGCCGGCTGGCGCTGGCGCGCAGCCTGGGCTGGCTGTCGGTGTTTGGTGTTACCCACGGGTTGCACGAATGGGGGCTGCTCTTCGTACCGCTCCAGGCTACATACATGAATCACGCTGGTGTCTCTCTGCTGCAACTCTTCCAGACGCTGCTGTTGGGGCTGTCGTTTGGCGCGCTGTTCCAATTTGGCGTGGATTTGCTGCGGGACCGATGGTCGCTGCTGGTATGGCTGCCAACGGCCGTTACCGGCAGCTGGCTCTTTGGATTGCTGGGACTTGGTTTATTTACCGACATTGGCATCGGTTTGTGGCAGCAGCACGCCGACATTTGGGCCCGATATCTGCTGGCCGTTCCCGGCGGTCTATTGACGGCATACGGGTTGCGCCATCAGGCAGAAAAACAAATCAAACCGCTCAATTTGACCCCCATTTACAAGACGCTGCGCGCAGCCGGGCTGGCTTTTGTCGCTTATGCTATTTTGGCTGGCCTGTTTGTTCCTTACGCCGATTATTTCCCGCCCAACTGGCTGAATCAATCACTGCTTGTCCGCTGGGTAGGCGTGCCGGTCCCGGTGTTTCGTTCCCTAACCGGCCTGGTCATCCTGATCGCGATCACCAGGGCGATGGAAGTGTTCGACCTGGAAATTGACCAGATGATTGAGGAGATGGAGATCGCCCAGCGGGTGGCGGCCGAGCGGGATCGCATTGGGCGTGAACTGCACGACGGTGCCATCCAGATGGCGTACACGGCGGGCCTGATCGTCGAATCGGCTCGGCGCAAGTTGGCTGATGATGACGTGGTAGCGCAGCGGCTGGATCGGGCCATGACGGCGCTGAATGAATCGATTGCCAGCCTGCGCACTTACATGAGCGATTTGCGAACGGCACCGACAACCGTTTCCCTGGCCCAGGGCTTGCAGCGCGAAACCAGCGATCCCCGCTTTACCACCCTGATGGACGTCTCGCTGCACTGGGAAGTGCCGGAAACGGCCGTGTTCACCCCTATCCAGACGACCCACATCTTGGCTATCGTCGGCGAAGCGCTGTCTAATGCCGCCCGCCATGCTCAGGCCAACCGTGTTACCGTGAAGGCTGAAGAGAGTGACGGCACTTTTTTTCTCAGTGTCACCGACAACGGTATCGGCTTCAACTTCCCGGAGGACGAAAGCGGCTATGGCTTACGCAACATGCGCGATCGCGCCCGCCTGTTAGGCGGTCATTTAGCTATCGACTCGACTCCCAACCAGGGCACCCATATTTTGCTTGCCGTGCCTAGAGAAACTGCCTGGCAGCCGACGATAAAGGAAACGGAATGAAAAAAAAAGTGGTTCTCTGAGGTTTTGTGTGGTGAAGTGGTAAAATTGGCCAAAAACGAAAAATGGCAAAGAGTATAGAAGCGACATTAGAAGACGTGCATGCCCATAAAGCTTTGACCAAAGCGATGGGGTTAATGGACCT
>JBGTCV010000121.1:0-76359 GCA_041748655.1 Promineifilaceae bacterium (SeqCode)
GACTATGAAGTTTTGCCTGAAAGCAGTGAAGCATTCATTTACCTGGCCATGATTCATTTGATGCTTCGGCGATTAGGCAACAATTCTCGCATTTGGGCTTGATTCTTTTGTTAACATAACTTTTAAAACACGCTCTGATTATTCAAAGTTGTCCTTTGTTGAGTTACCCCTTTACGTAGGAGAGCTTTTCTGAGATTCGGCCGTTTTTAACCTGGAAAATGTCAACACCGCGCACGTGCCCCGGATGGCCTGCGGCATCCACCCAATCGTAGCGCCAGCGCATCACGCAGCGGCCGTTTAAACCCCAAATCGCCTCAATCTCGATGTGGGCCTGGGGCGATTGGTGGAAGAAGTCGTGCCAGAATTGGGTAACGGCTTCCCGCCCGGCGTAAACCGTGCCGTCGGGAGCGGGCGAGGTATTTTCAAAGATGCAGTCGTCGCTCATCAGCGCCATCATGCCGGCAACGTCATGGCGGTTAAAGGCATCATTGAACCTGAGGACAAGGTCTATGCCTGGGTCATCTTCTGCCATTATCTCACTCCTTCGTAAATGTAGGGCGATTTGCAAAATCGTCCTACGAATTTTCATTCATGGTGTTGAGCTTGCGCTCATGTCGTCTTCTTGCAAATACAAGATTCATGGGCGAATTATAATCGGAAGTTCCGGCAAACAGCCAATGATGCGTTCCAGTGGGGCGCCGTTATGCTGTTGCCTGGCGGGGCTTTGGTGAAGGGAACGGCCGTTGCCCAAAACTTTGTGATTTATTTCACCAGGAAAGGTGACAAACCTCACAAGAAACAAATGACATAACAGTTTTTCAAAGGGGTAAGGATACGCTTAAATAAGCTGCACCTATCGGTTTATCTACCACCAATGCTGCTATCCAAAAACAGTTCAGCGGAAAAGGAGTCCAGAATGGCAAAGATTGTAATTATTGGCGCTGGTTTTGCCGGTCATACGGCCGCATTATACCTTGGTGACGCTATTGGCAAAGATCATGAAGTCACCATGATTAACCGTCACGAGCATTTTTATTACATCCCTTCCTGGGTTTGGGTTGGTGTTGGGCGGATGCCTGTCGAAAAAACGCGGTTTTCTCTAAAACCTGTTTATGACAAAAAGCGGGTCCATTTCATTCAGGGTAAAGCAACAGAAGTCCACCCAGACACGCAGTTTGTGGTTGTGGAGCGAGCCGACAGCGGGCAAACGGTGCAGGTGCCTTACGATTACCTTCTTATCGCCACGGGTCCCAAACTGGCCTATGAGGCCACCGAAGGCTTAGGGCCGGAGCTGAACTATGCCCAATCGATTTGTACTGCGCCTCATGCTGTGCAAAGCCGGGATGTCTATTTTGAAAACATTGAGCGCATGAAGAAGGGTGAAAAACGAAAGTTTGTCATCGGCACGGGCAATCCCGGTTCTACCTGCCAGGGGGCTGCTTTTGAATACATCACCAATATTCACAAAGATTTGGTTCGCCGCGGCGTGAGGGACAAAGCTAAGCTGCATTGGCTGTCAAATGAGCGGGCTGTGGGTGATTTTGGCGTGCGGGGCGTCCAGGCCAAATACAGAGGCAAGGTGTTATCGAGCGAGGCATTTATTACGGCCGCTTTCAAAGAGTACAACATCTCCTGGGAATTCCAAAAGGGCGTGCATAAAATCGATGAGAACCGCATCTACTGGGAAGATTACGAGGGCCGCTACGGCGAAACCGACTACGACTTTTCCATGCTCATTCCCAAATTCATGGGCATTCCACTCAAATACGTAGGTAAAGATGGCGAAGATGTGGCCGATCGGGTGGTTAACAAGGCAGGCTTTGTGAAGGTTGATGGGATTTATGATTTACCCTATGACCGTCTGGTTATGAACCCAACCGCCTGGCCAGAGCTGTACCAAAATCCTTACTACAATAACATTTTTGCCGCAGGTATCGCCTTTGCCCCACCTGGGCCAATTTCCATTCCGCATGAAACAAAAAACGGCACCCAAATTACGGCCGCACCGCCCCGCACGGGCATGGTTTCAGGCATCATTGGCCGCATCGTGGGTAAAAACATTGTTGATTTGGTGAACCGGGGCCGCATGACCCACAGCGAACGCATGACGGAAATGGCCGCTGCTTGTATTGCTTCTATGGGGGATTCCTTGTGGGATGGTTCTGCCGCCACCATCATGATCTACCCCGTTGTGCCAGATTTTCGCCGATACCCTAACGAAGAGGGACGTGACTCATTTGTGACCCACATGGAGATGGGTTTAGGCGGTGCCTGGATGAAGCGAATGATTCATACCACGTTTATGTATAAGCTCCAGGGACGTTTTGGCTGGAAAATGATTCCAGAATAAAGGGGTAGAAAAAGCAACCATGAACGAAGAAAAAAACGAAGTCGAAGAAACGTTTGAACTCACAGACAAAGATCGATTTTGGATGAACAATAAGCTGTTTCAGCTGTGGCGTTTTATTGTTCTCAATTTGAAAATTCTGAAAGCGGTGGACCATAGCAAACGTTCGTAACGGCCGTTCCTCCCGCTGCCTTCCTCTTCTTGTCGCCATCACAGTTGTTGACTGTTATACTCCACAATGATTTGATAAGTAGCTTTTCGAGGAAGGAGAAACCCATGAAAATCAATTGGAAGTATGCAACATTGTTCTTGCTGCTGGCCGCTTTGCTGCTGGCAGCCTGTGGCTCCGGTGGTGAGGAAACGGCCGACAGCAGCGATAAAATGACGATCGTTCTGGTCGAAAACGCCTGGTCCGCCTCACTGCTGAACGTCACCGTGGCTAAAATTCTGCTGGAAAATGAGCTGGGCTACCCCGTCGAGATCATTTCCCTGGATGAAAATGCCCAATGGGCCCCCCTGGCCTCCGGCGATGCTCACGCCAGCCTGGAAGTGTGGCCTTCTGGCCATGCTGCCAACGTTGCCGAATTTATCGACGGGGCGGGCACCGTGGAAAATGGCGGGCTGCTCGGCCCAGTTGGCCGCATTGGCTGGTACATGCCCAGCTACGTGCTGGCGCAAGACCCCAGCCTGGCAACCTGGGAAGGGTTCACCTCACCAGAAGCTGCGGCGCTTTTTGCCACGGCCGAAACGGGCAGCAGCGGCCAATTTGTAGGCGGCGACCCGAGCTTTGTGCAGTATGATGGGGACATTATCAATAATTTGGGAATGCCGTTCCAGGTTGTTTTTGCCGGTTCTGAAGAGGCGATTCTGGCCCAGCTGGACTCTGCCTACAGCCGCGAAGAGCCGGTGCTGTTCTACTTCTGGACGCCCCATTCCATCCATGCCAAATATGATCTCACCCGCGTGGAGCTGCCTACCTACAGCGATGCCTGCTATGCTGAAGCCGATTCTGGCGGCGTTGATTGCGACTATCCTGGCGATGATCTGTTTAAGATTTTCTGGTCTGGTCTGGCTGAAGCTGCCCCGGATGCCCATGCGCTGCTCTCTAACATGAGCTACAACACCGAAGCCCAAATCGACATGATTGCCGCCGTGGAAATTGAAGGCCAACCGGTTGAAGATGCCGCCCAGGCGTGGCTCGACGCCAACGAAAGCATCTGGCGCACCTGGCTGCCGTAAAGTACCGTTGGCGGCGTGAAAAGTAAAAAGTGAGAAGTGGTTTCTTTTCACTTTTTACTTTTCACTGAAGTCCGCGCCGCCCAGGCGAGCAGCAGCCGATCAATGACCACAGCCAGAATGACAATGGCCAGTCCCGCCTCGATGCCTTGCCCCACCTGATTGCGGGCCAACCCTCTCACCGCTTCCAGCCCCAGCCCCGCCCCGCCCACCATACCGGCAATGACCACCATCGCCAGGACCATCATTACCGTCTGGTTGATGCCGGTCATGATGGTGGGCAGGGCCAGCGGCAGCTGTACTTTGGCGAGCGTCTGCCAGCTGGTGGAGCCAAACGCCTGGGCCGCTTCCACCGCCTCCGGGCTGGCCTGGCGGATGCCCAGGTTGGTCAGGCGGATGGCGGGCGGCAGGGCGTACAGCACCGAGGCCATGATGCCCGGTACGCGGCCGATGTTGAACAGCATCACCACCGGCACCAGGTAGACGAAGGTGGGAATGGTTTGCAAAAAGTCGAGGATGGGGCGCAAAACGGCCGTTACCCGATCACTCTGCGCCGCCCAAATTCCCAACGGCAGGGCGATGAGCAGCGAGAAGAAAACCGCCACAATCACCTGGCTCAGCGTCACCATCGCCAGCTGCCACATGCCCAGCAGGCCGATGCCAAACAGGACGGCCGTTCCCCCCAACGCCAGCCGCCAGCCAGAAACCCGTAAGGCCAACAGGCTGACAATCAAAATGATTGCGGGCCAGGGGAGCTGCTCTTGCAGTAATCTATCCAGCGGATTGAGCAGCCGAATGATAATGAAGTTGCTCAACGGCCGTGTACCCAGCAAAAACGGCCCCACCTCAAACTCAAACAAATTGTCGCGCAGCCAAAGAACGGCCGTATTCACCGGTCCCTGAATGCCCAGCCGCCAGCCGGGAGGAAAGGTGATCCAGCCCAGCGCCCGCCCCAGCCAGAGCAGCGTACCCAGCAGCAGCAGGCTGGTGAGCAAATAAACGTGCTGCCTCACAAACGGCGAGCGGCTCAACTGGGCCAATCGCGCCAAAATTTTGCCGCTGGCCACGTACAGCCAATCCAGCCCGGCTTCCAGCTGAATAATGAACTGGTTGGTCTGCCAGCTTTTGGGGAAGAGACGGCCGTTCATCACCACCACCCCCGTTCGATTGCGTTCCGAAAACGCCTCGCTCAGCCGGTCTAGCAGCACCGCCAGGAAAACAATCGCCAGCCCTGATTCCAGCGCCAGCCCCACATTTTGGCTGCGCAAGGCGTCTAGCACCACCTTGCCCAGACCGCCCGCGCCAATCAGGGCGGCGATTACCACGATGCTCAGGGCCATCATGATGGTCTGGTTCACCCCGGCCATGATGGTGGGCAGGGCCAGCGGCAGCTGCACCTTCAGCAAAATTTGGCGCGACGTTGCGCCAAAAGCGCGGGCCGCTTCCACAATTTCCTTATCCACTTCGCGGATGCCCAGCGTGGTGAGGCGGATGGCGGGTGGCAGGGCGTAGATGATGGTGGCGATGGCGCTGGGGACGCGGGCAATGCCGAAAAAGAGCCCCATTGGCAGCAGATAGACGAAGGCGGGCATCGTTTGCATGGCGTCGAGCAACGGCCGTAACCATTGCTCTACCTTTTTATGCCGGGCGGCCCAAATCCCCAGCGGAATGCCAATCAGCAGCGCGATCAGCACGGAGACGACCATGAGAGCCAGCGTTTGCATACTTTCGCGCCACAAGCCCATCAGCCCCATAAAGAGCAGGCAAAAGGTGGCCAACAGCGCCAGCCGCAAGTTGGCCGCTTTTTGGGCCAGCAAAAAGACGCCCGCCGCCAGCATGGGCCAGGGCAGCCAGAGCAAAAACGTTTCGACGCGGCGCAGGGCAAAGTCAATGCCGTCGCTGATGGGGCCGAAAAAGTAGAGGAAAATGGGGTGAGTGGTCTGGTTGCGAATAGCCCAGCGCTGAAAGTTGTTGATTGGCTCGCGCAGCTGCAAATCCCACGCCGCCGGGAAGAGGCTCAGGTTTGTCACCAGATGATGCACCAGCAGCAGCGCCACCAGCAAAACAAGGCCGAGGATGAGATACGGCCGTTTGTCCTTAACTGCTCGACTCATGAAAAATTACCCAAAATGGTGTTGGGTAATTAGGTAATTAGGCAATTGGGTAATTGGGTAATTCGCTTACTCAATTACTCAATTACTCAATTACTCAATTACCCTCTAAAAGCGCCTGCAAAACGGCCGTTCTATCCACCATGCCAATGATACAATTCTCATCATCCAGCACCACCAGAGGGTCATTGGAAACGGCCGTAATGCCAATGAGCTTCTCCAGCGTGGTGTCTGCATGGACGGAAACGTGGTCGCTGCCCGCATCCGTCGCCGCCACCGTCATGATCGTTTTGGCGGTGAGAATCTTGATGCGTGGCACGTCGCGGGTGAATTCGCGCACGTAATCGTTTACCGGATGGGCCACGATTTCTTCTGGCCTGCCCAGCTGCACAATTTCACCATCCTTCATGATGGCGATGTGGTGCCCCAGCTTGAGCGCCTCTAAAAAGTCGTGGGTAATGAAAAGGATCGTCTTGTTGAGCGTTTTTTGCAGCCGCAGCAGTTCATCCTGCATCTCTCGCCGGATGAGCGGGTCCAGGGCGCTGAACGGCTCGTCGCACAGCAAAATCTGCGGATCGACGGCCAGGGCGCGGGCCAGCCCCACCCGCTGCTGCATCCCGCCGCTGAGCTCGTGCGGGAAATATTGCTCCCACCCCTTCAGCCCGACCATCTCCAGCACCTGCCGCGCCTGCGCGTGCCGCTGCTCTTTTTTGATGCCCTGCACCTCCAGACCGTAGCTCACGTTGTCTAAAATGGAGCGGTGGGGGAAGAGGCCAAAACGTTGGAACACCATGCTCATCTTGTGGCGGCGCAGCTCGCGCAGCTGCGTGGCGTCCAGCCCCACCACATCCTGCCCATCGACGATAATTTCCCCGGCGGTTGGCTCCACCAGCCGCGACAGGCAGCGAATGAGGGTTGATTTGCCGCTGCCAGAGAGACCCATTACCACAAAAATTTCCCCCGGCCGCACGTCAAAGGAGACGTCTCGCACAGCGATGACGTGCCCCGTCTGCGCCAAAATTTCACTCCGCGACAGACCCTGATCGATTAACGGCCGTATCCCCCCCGGATTCGGCCCAAAAATCTTCCAAACGCCACGGCAGGAGATGGTGTGTTGTGGTTTGGTCATAAAATAGTCTCAACGTATTGGGTAATTAGGTAATTAGGTAATTGGGTAATTACCCAGTTACTCAATTACTCAATTACCCAGTTACCCAATTACTCAATTACTCAAAAAGTCTGCACACCGCTCCCCAATCACAAAACAGGTCAAATTTGGGTTTACGCCAATCATGGTGGGGAAGACGGAGGCGTCGGCGATGCGGATATTTTCCAGGCCAATGAGGCGCAGATGGGAATCAACAACGGCCGTTTCATCCCCCACCGCGCCCATTTTGCACGTTCCGGCCGGATGATACACCGTGTTGGCCGTGCGCCGCACGTATTCAGAAATTTCGGCGTCAGACTGCACCGCTGGGCCGGGCGACAGCTCTTGCTGGATCCACGACTTCAGCGCGGGCTGTTCCGCCAGCTCGCGGGCCAGCCGGATGCCTGCCACCATCACCTGCTCATCGTGCCCTTCCGGGTCGGTAAAGTAGCGGAAATCGATGCGGGGCGGATCGGCCGGATTGGCGGAGCGCAGCCGGACGGTGCCCTGGCTCTTGGCGCGGGCTACGTTGGGCGTCAGGGCAAAGCCGTTGTGGGTGGTCGGGTAGCCCAGCGCCGCCGTGTTCATGTCGAACGGCTCGGTGCCAAAGTGGAACATCAGATCGGGCGCGTCCAGACCGGGCTGGGTGTGGGCAAACAGACCCAGCTCCCACAGCTGGGTAGTTTCCTGGGGCACGGGGCAGGCGGCTGCCCAATTGATTACCCCTTCGGGATGGTCCAGCAAATTCTCGCCCACGCCGGGCAGATGATGCTGCACCGGCACGCCTACCTCGCGCAAATGGTCGGCCGGGCCAATGCCAGAGAGCAGCAGCAGCTTGGGCGTATCAAACGCACCGCAGCACAGAATGATTTCCCGCTCGGCAAAAATGGGGCCGTCCGGGGTTTGCACGCCGATGGCGCGACGGCCGTCTAGCAAAATCTGGCTCACAAAACAGTGGGTGAAGAAGGTAATACGGCGGCCCCACTGCGCCAGCGGATGCAAATAGGCCACCGAGCTGGAGTGGCGCATGCCGTCCTTTTTGTTGAGCATAAACCAGCCCACGCCCGGCTGATTGATGTTCCCGCCAAAGTCGCGCGTCGGGTAGCCCGCTTCCTGCGCTGCCGCAAAAAAGGCGCGGCCCAAATCGTTGGCGGGAGGGGGGAATTCCAGGCTCACTTTTTCCTGGACGCGGTGGATAAACGGCCGTACCACTTCCGGTCCCCACCCCTCGGCCCCCGCCGCTTCCCAGATGCGTAAATCCTCATCCGGTGGCCAAAAAGCAATGCACGAGTTGTGGGAGCTGCATCCGCCCAGCATTTTACCGCGTGCGTGCCGGATACGGCCGTTGCCCCGCGCCTGCGGCTCAATCAAATAATCAAAATCGAGTTCTGTTTGCAGCAAATTGGGCCAGTTGCGCAGTGTCAGAATCGCTTCGTCTCCCTCATCGCTTGGCCCAGCCTCAAAAAGGGCGATGCGCACGCCCGGCTTTTCCGCCAGCCGCGCCGCCACGACGGCCCCAGCCGTACCGCCACCTACCACAATGTAATCAAATTTGGTCTTCATTTTTGTGTAACCTCTTCAAAGTTTGGGTAGTTTACCCGCCTTGCTGCAATTTGCCATGGCTCAGCTTGTGCCAAACTGGTAGGCGTATATAATTTTGGTCTATGTTCCTAAAAATCCTCCGACTCGTGTGCCGCTTTATTTTGCGGCTGATTGCCCGAATAGAAATGCAAGAGATGGAACGCATTCCGTCCAGCGGCGCTTACCTGGCGGTGGGCAACCATTTGGGGCGGCTGGACGCCATGCTGGCGATGATTTTATCCGACCGGGACGACATCATCCTAATGGTGGCCGAAAAATACCAGGTGTACTGGATCTGGCGCTGGACCGCTCGCCATCTGGATGCGCTCTGGCTGGATCGGCACAACGCTGATTTTCGGACGCTGCGCGAGGTGCAAAAGCGGCTCAAGGCGGGCGGCATTGCCGCTGTCGCCCCGGAAGGCACCCGCAGCGCCACCGGCCAGATGCAGCCTGGAAAGCCAGGGGCAGCCTACCTGGCCAGCAAAACCGGCGTGCCGATCATCCCTCTGGCCATCACCGGCACGCTGGATGCCGAGGTATACCATCGGTTGAAGCGGTTCCGGCGGCTGGAGATTACCATTCGCGTCGGCGAACCATTTGCGCTGCCGCCGCTGCCCCGCCAAAATCGGGACGAATTTTTGCAGCAAAGTACCGATGAGATGATGTGCCGCATTGCCGCCCTGCTGCCGCCAGAATACCGGGGTGTTTATGCCGGGCATCCCCGGCTGAAAGAATTGCTTTCCAATGAGCCAAACCAGTTAGAAAAGGAGATTGGAGATTAGAGATTGGAGATTGCGAGAGGCTTCAATCTCCAATCTCCACGCCCCAATCTCCCCCACAAATGCGCATTGCAATGGTTGGCCCGTTCGGCCTGCACCCCAACAAGACGATGGCGAGTAGAGCGCTAGGATTGGCACGGCCGTTTTCCCAACAAGGTCACGCCGTCAAAATCTTCATGCCCCCCTGGCAAACCCCCAACGAAGCCGACAAAAGTTGGGAACTGGATGGCGTGGCGCTGCGCTACGTGCCGCTAAACGGCGGCGTGCTGGGCATCACGCGACGATTGGTGGGGGAGGTGTTGGATTGGCAGCCAGATGTGGTGCACTGCTTCAAGCCCAAGGCGTACAGCGGGCTGGTGGCGTGGTGGCTGTGGCAGTTTCACCGGTCAAAGCTGCGCCTCGTTATGGATACGGACGATTGGGAAGGCTGGGGTGGCTGGAACGAGCTGGCCCCGTACCCGCCGCTGCAAAAGCGCTTTTTTGCCTGGCAGGAGCAGTGGGGGATGCGCCACTGCCACGCCCTCACCGTCGCCAGCCGGGCGCTGCAAACGTTGGCCTGGGGGATGGGAGTGCCGCCGGAGCGGGTGGTGTATCTGCCGAATGGGCCGGGGATCGGTGGTCAGTATTCGGTAAACAGTAATCAGTTGGCGGGGCGGCCGATGGTGTTGGTGTACAGCCGGTTGTTTGAGTTTGAGACGGGGCGGCTGGTGGCGATTTTGCGGGGGGTGCAAACGGCCGTTCCAAACCTGCGCATTCTCATGGTGGGGGCGGGGCTGTACGAGTCAGACGCCGCCAACTTCCGGCAGCAGGCGGAGGCGGCGGGCATTTGGGAGGCGATTGAAGATGCGGGCTGGGTGGAGCCGGAACATCTACCCGCTTTGCTGGCCCAGGCCCACGTGGGCGTTTATTTGATGGAAGATACGCTGCTCAACCGCACCAAATGCCCCGTCAAGCTGGCCGATATGCTGGCGGTGGGCGTTCCGGTTGTGGCCGAGTTGGTGGGGCAGGTAGGGGAGTATGTGGTAAACGGCCGTAGCGGCACCACCTTCCCCACGGGCGACGTGGTGGGCATCACCCAGGAACTCAGCCACATTCTGCAAGACCCAACGTGGCGGGCCCAACTCGCCGCCGGAGCCAAAGCCCACATCGCCGAAAATTTTAGTTGGGAGCAGTTAGTAGCTCGCCTGCTGCCTGTTTACACAGGGGATTAAATCATGGATATAAGTTGGTTATCACCTTGGGAACCGATTTTAGAAGCTGGCCCGATGGCACCTACTTAGTTTAATATTCCTTAAAAATCTGCTCCAGGCGTGCTGCCATCGTTTACACTCATGCGGATGGTCCTGACTTGTCAGGGTGTCTCTTCAACGATATTCCCAACAAACCCCCTTGACCCCCTGCCCCTGATATTATTGCCATGATACGCCATCCACTGTCGTGGCCAATAAGTGTAAAGGAGCAACCCGATGAAGAAGTTCAAGCAAACTGTTTTTGGTCTGATTCTGTTCGCCTTGCTGATGCTCATTGTCGCCAGCCCTGCGGCGGCGCAGCCTTTTCCTGAGGTTATTCCGCTGCCCGACGGCTTTCGGCCGGAAGGCATTGTGATTGGTGAAGGGAACAGCGCTTATGTGGGGTCACTGGCCAACGGTGACATCTATACGGTGAATTTAGCAACGGGTGCAGGTGAAATCCTGATAGAAGGGCCAGATACACCGGCTGTAGGACTGGATTTTGACAGACGGTCTGGTTATTTGTTTGTTTCTGGAGGGCCGAATGGAGACGGCCGTATCTACAACACCCACACTGGCGATTTAGTAACAGCCTATGATTTCGGCGGTGGCTTTGTCAACGACGTGATCGTAACGTCCCGTGCCGCCTACTTCACCGATTCCTTCATGCCCTACCTGTACAAAGTAGAGCTGGACGCCGCAGGCGAGCCAGGAGCTGCCAGCTCGCTGCCGCTGAGCGGTGACTTTGTCTTTGTGCCCGGTGGCTTTAACAGCAACGGCATTGTGGCCACGCCCAACGGCAACGGACTCATCGTCGTGCATTCCAGCCGGGGCGAGCTGTACTTTGTCGATCCAGAAACGGGCGCAGCCTCGCTAATCGATCTGGGTGGTGACAACGTGGCTAGTGGGGATGGGTTGCTGTTACTGGGGCGCACCCTCTTTGTGGTGCAAAACGTGCTAAACCAGGTTGCTGAACTTCAGCTGAACCGCAACTATTCCGCAGCCAATCTTCAGCAGATCATTACCGATGATAATTTTGATGTGCCAACTACGATGGATAACAAAGGGACCCGGCTGTACGCCGTCAACGCCCGCTTTGGTACCCCGCCCGGTCCCGATGTAGCGTACGACATCGTTCGTTTTAGCCGGTAAGCCCAAATAGATAGGGGAGCGGCTCTACAAAGATGCCGCTCCCCTCTACTTTGATCAGTCCCAGGCACCCTCTTCCAATAATTTCGTGATGCGCTCATGGTACGTTTTGTCCCGATTGGGCAGCTCAGGGGCGACTTTGGCCCCCTCAGCCCAGAAGTGGGCGCGGCCGCGCCCCATCTTTTGGCCATCGCCGGTGTGCATGTCCAGGGCGTAGTCGGGAATGGTGGGACGCAGCGTGCCAGCCGCCACGCCCTGGCTCATCCAGTTGATCATCTCGTCGCTGGAGCGATCTTTTTGGGCCCGGCACAAATAGCGCACGGCGTGCACAGCAAACAGCTTGCGCTCGGCCACGCTGCGGTCGAGGATGGCCAGCATTTGCACCATCGCGTTGATCAGCACGGGGGCTTGCGGATCGCCAAAGCCAATATCTTCCACAGAAATGATCATCAGCCGCTGCCAGAGATAATCTTCCATGGCGGGGCTGGTGAGCGCCATCTCGTAGGCCAGCAGGGCGGCGTTTTCCGTGTTGCCGCGCCGAATCTCCTTTTGCAGGGCGGAGATGACGTGGTCGGCCGGGTAGCCGTTGAAGGTGGTCATGTTTTGCCAGGGATCGCGGGGCAAATCACTCATTGTTTTCTCCTGTAAGTTAAAAGCGGAACACAGAGTTTCGCAGAGAAAACGCAGAGTTACACAGAGCAATGGAGAAAAATCTGTGTTAATCTGCGCGCAAATTGCGCAAATCTGTGGATAAATAATCTTGAATGATGGTGGCGTAGAGAACGGCCGTTTCCGCCAAACTCGCCACTTCCACCCATTCATCCGGAGCATGGGCGCTGCCGCCGGTGGGGCCGAAGCCGGGCAGGGTGGGAATGCCTGCGCCGATGAGCATGTAGCCTTCGTTGGCTGGGCCTGCGCCGCGAATGGGCCATGTTCGGCCGGTAATTGCTTCGGCGTGGCGCTGGGCCAGCTGTGCCAGCGGATGCTCGGCCGGGATGGCTGCGGCGGGCAGCCGGTTTTTCACCTGCACCGCCACGCGCAGGCCGGGCCGGTTGGCACATTCGGCGTCGATGATGCGCTGCACCGCGTCCAGCACCGCCTCCGGAGTTTGCCCGGGCATGAGGCGGCAGTCGAGAACGGCCGTTGCCGTTGCCGGCACCATGCTCTCAAACTCACCGCCGTTGAACAGCGTGCCGGGCGTCATCGTGAAGCCGAGATGGTCGAAGGCCGGGTGCGGGTTGTAGGGGAGCTTGAGCGCTTCCAACTGCAACAAAATGGCCGCCAAACCGGTAACGGCATTGACGCCGCCTTCGCCCCGGCTCCATTCGTCGCTGCCGGAGTGAACGGCCGTTCCCCTCGACTCTAGCACCAGCCGCAGCAGGCCGCGATGTCCCACGCAGACAATGTCGCTGGCGTAGGTGTAAATTGCACCGTGCACGGGCAGATGCCCTTCATCCAGCAAATACCGCATCCCCAGTTCACTGCTCGCGCCAGATTCTTCATCCACCACGCCTGCCAGGATGAGTGTGACCTCGTCCGGATTGAGCTGCTCCTGATCACGCAGCAGCGCCAGGGTGTAGAGGCCGATGGCCAGCCCGGCTTTGTTGTCTGCCGTGCCGCGACCGTAGAGACGGCCGTTCCGCACCACAGGCGCAAACGGCGGTGAGGTCCATTGGCTGGCGTCCCCGGCGGCGACGGTATCCAGATGGCCCAGCAGGGCAAAACCGCGCGGACCACGGCCCCAGCGCACCAGGGCGTTTGGCCGCAGCGGTTCTTTGGCGATGAGACGGCCGTTCAGTCCTAGCTTTTCCGCTTCGGCCACAATGCGCTCCGCCACGGCCTGTTCGCTGTGACGGCCGTTTACCGACTTCAACCGCACCAAATCCTGCAAAAACGCCAGCAGCGGCGCCTCGTAGGCTCCAACCAGTTTTCGCAAATCGTTCATGATTTTTTATCCGCAGATTTGCGCAAATTGCGCACGCAGATTCGCGCAGATTTTTTGGCTTAATTCAACCAAAATCTGCGTGAATCTGCGTGAATCTGCGGATTATTTTAACCCTTGTTCCATGAGGGCGAAGAAGCGGTCGATGTCGAGTTCCAGGATGATGTTGGTGTTGGCGGTACGGCCGTTTCGCTTGCCCCAATCTGTCGTTGTTTGACCCCGCGTGTACATGCCCGTCAGCTCGACGGAGACGTGGCGCACTTCTGCTTTGGTCACGATATCGGGTTCCAGGGCTACCGCCATCGCCAGCGGATCTGCGCCAAACATCATCGAGTGCCCCATATATTGGGTGATGAACGCCATCGTTTTGGCGGAAATTGCCTGGTAAAAGCGGGATTTTGGCGTGTTGAGGGCGTGCCATCTTTCCACCACTTCCCCAGGAATGCCGTGGCGCAGCGTTGCCTCCCAATCGACCAGCTCAATCAGCCCGCCGTGTGCCTCCCACGCCTCAAACACCACGTGGGCCGCTTCTGGATCATGATAAATGTTGAACTCGGCCGAGACGTTGCTGGTGTTGCCGTGGGCCGTCACCGCGCCCCCCATCACCACAAACCGCTTCAGCTTTTCCGGCAGGGTGGGGTCCAGCTTCAGCGCCACGGCGATATTCGTCAGCGGGCCAATCGCCACCAAGGTGTATTCGCCGGGGGATTCATTGGCCAGTCGCAGCAAAGCCAGCGAGGCGTGTTCCGTCTCCGCCCGGCGCGTTTTGGGCACGTAGCCCACGTCGCCCAGGCCATCTTCCCCATGCACAAAGGCGGCGTCTTCCTGGAAGATGACCAGCGGTTTGTCACAGCCAGCATAGACGGGAATGTCCTGCCCGATTGCCTCGACGATGGTGAGGGCGTTGCGCACGGTGTGAGCCAGCCCCACGTTGCCCCCCACGGCCAAGATGGCGGCGATAGTGGCGTTGGGATGGGCGGCGGCCATCAAAATGGCTTCAGCGTCATCGACACCTGGGTCTGTGTCTATGATGAGTTTTTCCATGAGCGGTTCTCCTGAGAAAAATTTTAACGCAAAGGCGCAGAGGGACAAAGGGAAGTTGAGTTCCAAAGTTATTTGTTTAGATTTTCGGCCAGGGCCTGATAGCTGGTTTCTAAATCGTGGCAGGCCTGGGGGTAGTTGATGGTTTGGAAACGGCCGTCTCGATACAGCCATTCCCCCGCCACCATCACATCCCGCACGTGCATCCCGGAAATGCCGTAAACGAGCGCCGTGTACACATCCTGCGCCTGAAATGGCACCCAGCCGATTTCGTCCAGATCGAGGGCGATTATATCCGCCTGCTTGCCCGGTTCCAACGAACCGATCTGGTCCGCCAGGCCCAGCGCCTGCGCCCCGCCCAGCGTGGCCATGTGCAAAATGGTACGGGTGGGCAGCTTGTTGGGGGTGCGGTGGTGCAGGGCCATCAGCTTGCCCAAAATTTGCATCTCTTTAAACATATCATAGCTGTTGTTGTTGGTCACGTTGTCTGTGCCCAGCGCCAGTTTGATGCCCGCAGCTAACATGCCACAGGCGTCGGCCACTCCGGCTGCGTTGCGCATGGCGGAAGACGGGTTGATGGCGGCGGTGAAGGGGGCGTTGGCCAGCAGCGGGTAATCTTCGGGAGGAACGGTGAGGCAGTGGGCGGCCAAAATCGGCCGTTGCAGCATCCCCATTTCGTGCAGCTGCTGGAGGGCGGTACGGCCGTACTTTGCCAAACAGTACCGATCTTCCTCGCCGCTGGTGCTGAGGTGAATGTGAAACCCGGTGTTGAACTCGATGGCCAAATCCAGCTCGATGGCCATCGCCGCTTCGCTGTTGTCCACAAAAAAGGCGTGCGGCCCCACCCAGCCCTGGATGAGCGGATCGTGGGCGACGGATTGTAAAAATTGGGTGGCGGCGTCCAGTTCGCGCTGCCGTGCTGCCGCTTCGCCCAGCTCTACCACGCCGTAACCCAGCGCCGCCCGCAGCCCGCTCTGGCGCACGGCGGGCACAATCTGCTCCATCCAGAAATATTGGTCGGCAAAGGTGGTGGTGCCGGTGCGTATCATCTCAGCGCAGGAGACGAGGACAGCGGCGGGGATCATCTCTGGCGTCATCACCTCTTCTACGACGCGGATGGTGTTGTACCAGCCGTCGAAGTCGAAGAGCGAATGCCCTTCGGCCAGCCCACGAAAGAGGACCATTGGGGTGTGGGTATGGGCGTTTACCAGCCCTGGCATGATGAGGCGGTTGCCCAGGTCAACGGCCGTTCCCGCAAAATCTTCTGGTGGGGTGGGGGTGATGGCTTGAATACGGCCGTCTGCCACCACCAAATAGCCCGGTTCAAAAATCGTATCCTGGGCATCCAGACAAACAATCTTGGCAGCTTTAAGCAATGTTTTCATTGGGATAAAAGAATTTATCCGCAGATTTCGCAGATTGACGCAGATTTTTTAGCTCTAAATCTGCGTAATCTGCGTTAATCTGTGGATTTATTTTTTCAGAAGCGTCTCCAACTCCGCGCGGGTGGGCATGGCGGAGCTGGCGCCGGGTTTGGTGGTGGCCAGGGCTCCGGCGGCAGCGCCCCAGCGGATCGCTTCGGCGAGCGAACGTCCTTCCGACAGCGCCACCGCCAGACCACCGTTAAAGGCATCCCCCGCCGCCACGGTGTCGATGGCGTTGACGGTAAATGGCTTCACAAAGCCGGATTCGCTGCGGGATTGGTAGTAGACCCCCTGTGCGCCTAGTTTGATGACGGCCGTTTCCACCCCCCGCTCTAGCAAAACAGTGGCCGCCTGCGCCGCCTCATCTTGATTGGTGGGCCGAAAACCAACCAACACCTCCGTCTCCAGCTCGTTGGGGGTCATGACGTGGCACAGCTGGTACGCTTCCGGGGGCAGCGGTCTGGCGGGCGCGGGGTCTAAAATGACGGTTGCGCCAATTTCCCGCGCCGCCTGGGCCGCCGCCAGCGATATTTCCAGCGGGCTTTCCATTTGCAGCAGCAGCACGCTCGTCGCCGTCAACGCGGCGCGGCAGCGGGCCACCTCGCGGGCGTCGTGGGCCATGTTCGCCCCGGAAATGACGATGATGGCGTTCTCTGCCCGCTCATCGACGCTGATGACGGCCAGCCCGGTGCCGCTTTTCGGGTCCACCAGCACGCCGCTGATGTCCACCGGCTCGTCGGCGACCAGCTCCAGCACACCCGTGCCAAAGGCATCGTCGCCGATACGGCCGATGAACTGCGTGGGGGCGCCCAGCCGCCCGGCGGCAACCGCCTGGTTGAACCCTTTGCCGCCCGGCACGGTGATGAAGGAGGTGCCAAACAGGGTCTCGCCCGGTGCGGGCAGGCGGGGCACGTAGGTCGTCAAATCCATGTTGATACTGCCAAGAACAACAACTGCCATCTTTTCCTCCAAAACTTTTCCCGCAGATTTGCACAGATTGTGCGCACAGATTTTTAAGGTGTTAATCTGCGAAATCTGCGTTAATCTGTGGATTTTTCTGTTCGCCAGGCTTCGCTGGTGTTGTGGCGGGGCAGGTCCAGCACCCGCAGGCCACTTTTGGCGGGGTCTTCGTATCTGGCGAAGAACGCTTCCAATCGCCCCGTCAGCGCCTGGACCATGGGCTGCATGTCGGCCCGATCGAACAGGTTATTCATCTCACGCGGGTCGGCGGCCAGATCGAACAGCTCGTGTGGGCCGTCTGGGTGGCGGTAAACCAGCTTGTGGCGCGAGGTGCGAATCATGCGGACGCTGCCGTATTCGCCAAACTGCACGGCTCGCCAGTCGGCCAGGGTCTGGTTGTGCAGCAGCGGTTGGTAGCTGTGCCCGACGTAATTTTTGTTTGGTGGGGCAATGCCCGCCACGTCCAGGATCGTCTGGAAGGTGTCCAGGTGATCGACAAATTCGGGGCGGGGTTTGTGTGCCTGGGGCGAACGGCCGTCGAACCAGAGCAGCGGCACGCGAATTGACTCCTCCACCATGTTGAGCGGCAGGGTGCCATTCCCCTTGCCCCAAATGCCGTGATGGCCGCAGTTCAGCCCGTGATCCGATGTGTAGATAATCACCGTGTTGTCTAACTGCCCCAGCCCTTCTAGCTCGTCAAGGAGGCGGCCAACGGCCGTATCAATCTCCGTCACTGCCGCGTAATAGTGGGCCAGCGCCTCACGTGGATTATCGCGGGTTGCATTGGCCGATTCCAGCGCCTGGCGGCCAAAGGGGTACGTTTCGTCCGGCGGCACGTCGGCAAAGGTGGCATCCCGGTACGACGCTACTAATCGCTCCGACTGCTTTTCCCACGGGCTGTGAGTGGCGTAGTAGCCGACGGTGAGGAAAAACGGCCGTTCCTCATCCCGCTCCCGCAAAAATTGTGCGGCCCGCTCGGTAATGTTGTGGCTGAGGCGGCCGGGAAGGGTTTGGAAACGGCCGTTTACGCCATAGCGAAACGGCCCCTCATGCGGAATGGGATAGTCACGCCCTAGAGAAAACCATTCGTCGTACCCGGCGGCGGGATGCTCATCCTGCCCCAGGTGCCATTTGCCAAACTGCCCGGTCTGGTAGCCCGCTGCCTGGAACAGTTGGGCCAGCGTGATTTCCTGGGCCAGCCAGGGGATGTTGTTGACGGCGGGGTCGTCGGAAGCGAGGTAGTCGTGGATGCCGTGTTGGGAGGCCAGCCGCCCGGTGAGGAGGCAGGCCCGCGCTGGGGAGCAGACGGGTGTGGGGGTGAAGGCGTTGGAGAACTGCACGCCATTTTGGGCCAGATAATCAAAGGTGGGGGTGCGAAGTTCGCTGTTTCCGGCACAGTGCATGGCCCATTGGGCGTGGTCGTCGGTGAGAAAGAGGAGGATGTTGGGTGGTTGTGCCATTTTTTGTTTTTGCCACAGAGGTCACAGAGGTTTTAAGAGGGGATCGTGACTCTCTGACGCCTTTTGCTTTTGATTTAGTGGGGCGCTGCCTACTTTCGGATATTATTATGCGGCAAGAGAATTTATTTGACGAAAAGTGAATCGAGCCGGGCACCCACCGCCCAACGAACAAATATGTACACACCGCACGAACTTTTGCTGGCTGAGCTGGATTTACGAGAACAGCAAGGTTTTGCCCCTGAGCTGCTGCTGGAACTGCGCACGGCCGTTTCCCACACCCCACCTACCCAATTCAACGCTGACCTGTTTTGGCACCAAATTGCCAACCTGCCTGCCCCCACCAGCTGGCCGCATAATGAGCCAGATGCGTGGACGGCAATTCAGCAAAGTTTAGGGGCGTCGGTTGCGCTGCCGGCTGTGGCGGAAACGGCCGTTCTCCCCAAAATTCACGGTGGGCTGCTGGGCCGCTTTGCCGGAATGATGCTGGGCAAGCCGCTGGAAGGCACCTGGCCTGCCGCCCAAATCTGGCGCTATCTGGAAATGGCGGGGGCGTACCCGCTGCGCGACTACGTGCCGCTGCTGGAGCCGTTCCCCGCTGGCTTCCCTCTGCCGGAATGGAGCCGCTGGCACGACACCACGCGGGGCCACATCCGCCGGGTGGTGCAGGATGACGACGTGGAGTACACCCTGGCGGCGCTGCTCATCCTGCAACAGCATGGCTTTGATTTTACGTCGGCCGATGTAGGGCAGTTTTGGCTGGATAACTTTGCGTACGGCCGTGTTTTCACCGCCGAGCGCGTCGTGTACCGTCATTTGGTGAATGGGGTTCCGGCAGAAACGGCCGCTTCGCTGCAAAATCCGTACCGCGAATGGATCGGTGCGCAAATTCGGGCCGACGTGTACGGCTACGTCTGCCCCGGCGACCCGCGCCGGGCAGCGGCGCTGGCATACAAAGATGCGGCGCTTTCCCACACGGGCAACGGCCTTTACGGCGCAATCTGGGTAGCGGCGATGATTGCCGTCGCCTTTGTCCTGGACGAGCCGGAAGCGATTGTGCGGGCGGGGCTGGCCCAAATTCCGCCGCGCAGCCGCCTGCATGAAGCGGTGGCGGACGTGATCGGCTGGTGCCAGTCGGGGGAGCCGTGGGAAGCAACCTTCGAGCGAATTCGGCAAAAGCAGGGCTGTCTTTACCGCGTCGAAGAGGGGGCAAACTGGGTCCACACCATCCCCAACGCCTGCCTGGTGGCGCTGGGCTTGCTGCACGGCGCGGGGGATTTTTCGGTGAGTGTGGCAACGGCCGTATCGGGCGGTTGGGACACAGACTGCAACGGCGCGACGGTTGGCTCCGTGCTGGGGGTGATGCTGGGAGCAGATCATATTCCAGCGCACTGGACCGCGCCGCTGAATGACACCATCGAAAGCTACATTCCGGGGCAAAACGGCCGTGCCATCAGCGACCTGGCCCAACAAATTTATGAACTGGCCCGCTTTAAAAGCAAATAATCCACAGTTTTCGCAGATTTTTCTTTTCTCTGTGTAACTCTGCGGCTTCTCTGTGCAACTCTGTGTTCCTCTCTCTCCTGGAGGCGATGTGACCATTAACGCAGAAAATTTGGCAGACAAAGGGTTGGTGGGGAACGGCCGTTTCCTACAACCTCTCCTCGCCTTAGCCATCAGCCTGATGCTGGGGATGCTGTTCATTCTGCCCACAGGGGAAAATCCGCTGGCGGTGTACGGCAAATGGTTTGTAGCCGGCTTCAGCTGCCGGGGGCCGGGCAGCCAGTGTGCCCTCCTCACCGCGCTACAATACGCCACGCCCTTGCTGCTCAGCGGGCTGGCGGCGATGATCGCCTTTCGTCTGGGGCTGTTTAGCATCGGCCAGTTTGGCCAGATGATTATGGGGGCGGGCGTGACCACCTTTCTGGCCAGTTCGCTCGATTGGCCGCCGTTGGCTCGGGGGATTACGGCCGTACTCGGCGGCATGATCACAGGCGGGCTGTGGAGCGCCATTCCTGGCTTCCTCCGCGCCTACCTCAACATCCACGAGGTGATTACCACCCTCATTTTGAATCCGATTGCGGTAACGGCCGTAGGCCCATTTAGCTGGCAGCGCATTCCGACCGAGATGCAGCTGACGCCGCTGGTGGCCACCACTAAGCTCACCGGCAGCCTGTTCATTGCCCTGCTGGCCGCTGGCCTGATTTACCTCTACCTGTGGCGCACCGGGGCGGGTTTTTCGCTGCGGATGTCTGGCCAGGCGGCGCTGGTGGCCCGGTATGCCGGGATGCAGCCCCGGCGAGCCATCGTCTGGGGCATGGCGCTGAGTGGGGCGCTGGCTGGCCTGGCGGGTGGGCTGGAAGTGTTGGGGGTGCATTACCGCTTTGTTTCCAACTTTTCCAGCATCGATCAGTTCGACGGCATCATTGTGGCCCTGATGGGGCAGCTGCATCCGTTGGGGATTGCGCTCTCTGCGCTGCTGTTGGGGGGCTTGCGGTTGGGCACACTCACGGGATTGCAGTTGGGAACGGCCGTACCTCGCGAACTTGGCAGCGCTATCATCGCCCTCACCATGCTGGTCCTGGCAATGCCCCGCCTCCTTGGGTGGTTACAGCAAAAACCGGCGCAAAATTCCCTGTGGCAAAATATTGAATCCTGATATACTTTCCGCCCACAAAGGGATGATATTCCTTCCCCAAGGCAGACTTTGTTTTAGAGAACAGCTTGTCAACGGAACCACCTCAAATAGCTGATGAAACCAAACGCCCCCAAAACCAATATCGTTGTAGCCCAGGATAAAAAATTCTGTTTATTGCCAGCGTTTTTTGTTTTGTAAAAAGTAGATACGGTTAAACCGGTTATCTGCTTATTTTTTATTTACCTGTTAGGAGGAAGAAACTATGAAACGTACCATCTATTTGTTGTTCTCTGCCATTTCTCTGACGCTCTTGTTGGCGGCCTGTGGCGGCGCTGAAGAGGAAGATGAATTTAGCTTTGCCCTGGTACTTCCGGGAACCCTGGGCGACCGTTCGTTTTCCGATTCGTCTAATCGTGGAGCAGAACGTGCCATTGAAGAGCTGGGTGTAAAAGGAAACGTCATCGAGACGACCGGTATTAGCGAGCACGAGGCTGCCATGCGTGGTGCCATTCAGGCGGGCAACGACATCGTCTTGCCCCTGGCGCTGGATGCCCAACTGCTGCTTGATCTGGCTGCGGAATTCCCCGACCAAAAGTTTGGTGCACCGTCTGACGTTTTTGCTGAAAGCCTGCCCGACAACGTCGCCGCCTTCCAGATCAATGTGCATGAATCCAGCTTTCTGGTTGGCCTCATCGCGGGCAGCATGACCGAAACCAAAACGGTTGGCGCGGTGGTTGGTGGCGATGCACCCGCTTTGAACCAATTCTTCTACGGCTACAAGCAAGGCGTGCTGGAAGTATGCCCTGATTGTCGGGTGCTGGTGGGCTACCTCGGCTTCGACTTCAACAATCCCACGCTGGGTCTGGAAACAGCCCTGGGGCAGTATGAGCAAGGGGCGGACATCGTGTACCAAGTGGCTGGTCGTTCCGGTGAAGGTGTCCTGGAAGCCGCCAAGCAAACCGGTAACTTTGCCATCGGTGTGGATTCCAACCAGGATTGGATTCAGCCCGGTTCTGTAATCGTTTCCATGCTCAAACGGGTGGATGTAACCACCTACACCCTCATCGAATGGGCCATGGAAGGTACTTTCCAGGGTGGCTTCAACGAACTGGGTATGGCCGATGGCGCTGCTGGTATTTCCTGGGATGAAGGCTCGACCACTTTTGAAGAGGAAGGTCCGGCCAACATGGTAGAAAAACTGCCAGCGGTCAAGGAAACCGTAGCAGAGTACCGTCAGCGCATTCTGGACGGCGATTACGAAGTGTGTGACGCTTTGAATCCCACGCCGGTTTGCGATCCTTTGATTAATAATTGAGTAACTGAGTAACTGAGTAATTGGGTAATTGAATCGGTAAATTACCCAATTACTCAATTACCAAATTACCAAATTACAGCTGATTCCTGCTAACGAAGCTACCAACTATGACAAACGCCGTCGAACTACGAAATATCACCAAATTTTTCCCCTCTTCCAACGTACTGGCGAATAACAACGTGAGCCTGGAAGTGCGTGAGGGTGAGGTTCATGCGCTGGTGGGTGAAAATGGCGCGGGCAAGACGACGCTGATGAACATTCTCTACGGGCTGCATCCGCCGGATAGTGGCCAGATTTTTGTGAATGGGCAAGAGGTGCAGGTGACCCACCCAGATGACGCGATTCGCCTGGGGATTGGCATGGTGCATCAACATTTTAAGCTGGTTCAATCTTTTACCATCGCCGAAAATATTATGCTGGGCATGGAGCCAAACCGGTACGGTCTGCTGCACAAGCGGGAAGAGGCGGAGCAGGTGCGTGCCCTGGCGAACCGGTTTGGTCTACCGGTGGACCCTAATGCCCGGATTCGGGATTTGCCGGTGGGGATGCAGCAGCGGGTGGAGATTTTGAAGGCGCTCCAGCGAGAAGCCCAGATTTTGATTTTGGATGAGCCAACGGCCGTATTAACCCCACAAGAAGTCAAAGAGCTGCTCATCGTCGTGCGTAACCTGGCCCAACGCGGCCGTACCATCATCTTCATCACCCACAAGCTGGTTGAGGTGAAAGACGTGGCCGACCGACTCAGCGTCATGCGCGGTGGCCGGATGATTGGCACCAAAGAAGTGGCCCAAACCAGCATTCCGGAAATGGCCAACATGATGGTTGGGCGGCCCGTGCTGCTGGACCTGGACAAAAAGCCAGCCCAGCCCGGCGAGGTCGTTTTTTCCTGCGAAGACTTGACCGTGTCCGACGCGATTGGCATCCCCGCCGTGCGCCATCTCTCGTTTGAGGTGCGGCGAGGGGAAGTGCTGGGCATTGCGGGCGTTAGCGGCAACGGCCAAACCGAGCTGGTGGAAGCAATCAGCGGCATGCGCCCCATCGACGGCGGCGAGCTTTGCTTTGCCGGGCAAACAATTTCCCATGAATCTGTTGGCCAGCGGCGCAACCGGGGCATGGCCCACATTCCCGAAGACCGGATCAAAATCGGGCTTAACTTGCAGACCGATCTGGATGAAAATCTGGTCGTGAGCCGCTACAAATGGCCAGAATTCAACAGGCTGGGCTTTCTCATTCGCAGCGCCATGAGCCGATTTGCAGCCCTGTCCATCAAGCAATTTACCATTTCAGCCGCCCGACCCGGCGGCGGCATTGCCACGCTGTCTGGCGGCAACATGCAAAAAGTGGTGCTGGCCCGCGAGCTGGCAGGCAATCCCAAATTTGTCATTGCCAATCAGCCAACACGCGGTTTGGACGTAGGCAGCATTGAGTTTGTCCACCGCACCCTGATTGCGGCGCGAGACGAAGGGGCGGGCGTTTTGCTGGTTTCGGTGGAGCTGGACGAGATCATGTCTTTAAGTGACCGGGTGATTGTGCTGTATCGTGGTGAAATTGCCGGGGAAGTGAATCCGCAAACGGTGACGCAGGAAGAGATTGGGTTACTCATGGGCGGCAGCCGATTAGAAGGAGTAAACCGGTAATCGGAACCGGTAATCGGATTACCGATTACTGTTCACTGTTCACTGATTACTGATTACCGTTCACTGATTACCGATTACTGACATTATGAACAATTACCAACGACAAGAACGATTCAGCACCGTCCTGGTGCCTATTTTAGCCATCATTTCTGGTCTGCTGGTGGCAGCTGTCCTCATTTTGTTCACGGGCGAATCCCCTATTGAGGCGTTTGGTGAACTGTTTCGGGCTGGCTTTGGCTGTCGTTCCCTTGCTCGCTGCGCCTTCTTCACCACCCTGGAGCGGGCCACGCCGCTCATTTTGACGGGGCTTTCGGCCGTGGTCGCCTTTCGTTCTGGCATGTTTAGCATTGGGCAGGAGGGGCAGTTTGCTCTCGGTGCCCTGGTGGCGGCCTGGCTGGGGTTTGCCATAGAGCTGCCCACGGGCCTGCACGCACTGGTTATTATGGCTGGGGCGATGATTGTGGGTGGCATTTATGGCTGGATTCCCGGCGTTCTCAAGGTAAAGCTGCAAATCAATGAAGTCATTACGACGCTGGTGATGAACGAAATCGCTTTGTTGATCCTGGTTTACATGGTCAACTTTCCGCTGCGAGCCGACCGGGGCACCACGGCTTTTTCCCCGGTCATTGCGCAGACTGCCCGATTATCTACCTTTATGCCTGGTTCCAAGTGGGGTTGGGGTTTTGTGATTGCGATTGCAGCGGCGATATTGGTCTACTTGTATTTGTGGCGCTCTACAGCGGGTTATGAGCAGCGGATGGCCGGGCAGTCGTCGCTGTTTGCCCTGTTTGGTGGCATTCGCAACGACCGGGCGGCGCTGCGCGGCATGTTTATCAGTGGGGGCATTGCTGGTTTGGCCGGGGCCATTGAGGTGCTAGGGGTTCATTTTCGCATCAATCAGGAATTTTCGGTGGGGCTGGGCTTCGACGGCCTGTCGGTGGCAATTTTGGGGCAGGTGCATCCGCTGGGTGCGGTACTGGTAGCGATTTTGTTTGCCGGGCTGCGTCTGGGAGCCCAGCTGGGTTTGCAAATCAACATGGGCATTCCGCGGGAGCTGGGTGGCTCGGTAATTGCCTTTATGATTTTGTTTGTGGCGGCTGAGCAGTTTTACCGGAACAACATTACCGGAGTGCGAGAGCGTATTGACCGGTATCGTGGGAATAAAACGGCCGTTGAGCTGGCAGTTGAGGAGAATCAATAATGGAAGATGGTGTCTTTACCATTGCCCTGTTAAGCAGCGGGCTGCGGCTGGCCACGCCCATCATTTTGGCAGCGCTGGGTGGGGCGATTTGCCAACGGGCTGGCGTTTTGAACCTGGCGCTGGAAGCCAAGATGCTGTTGGGTGCATTTGTGGCTATTGTGATGGCTTATTATCTGGGCAACACCTATCTGGGTATCGTGGTTGCCGTGGCTTTTGGCGGCATGTTGGGCTTGATGTTTGCCATGCTTTACCTGAAGTACAAGGTGAATCTCATCATTTTAGCCCTGGCGATGAACCTGCTCATTTTGGAGCTGACTGTTTATTTCATGCGGGTGTTGTTTGGCAATGTGGGTTCGTGGTCTGACCCCAGCATCCAGCGGCTGCCCGACTTTGAGCTGCCCATCATTGCCAATATCCCGGTGATTGGGGATGTCTTGAGCGGCTACAATTTCATTGTTTATTTCTCCTGGTTTGCCGCCATTGCGGGCTACGTGGTGATGTTCCACACCAAGTTTGGCCGCCATTTGCGGGCCGTGGGTGAAAACAAGGAAGCGGCCGAAACGGTGGGCATCAACGTGCGGCGGGTGCAGATTACGGCGCTGGTGATTGCCGGGATGTTGTGTGCGCTGGGTGGGGCGTTCCTCTCAGTGGGGCACCTCACGCTGTTTACGCGCAATATGACAAACGGCCGTGGCTGGGTAGGCGTAACAGCGGCAATTTTTGGCTTCCAGCACCCCATTGGCGTGCTGCTGACGGGCTACTTTTTTGGCTTTGCCGAGGCGTTTGCCGTGCGCATCCAAAACGTGAGCAATCTGCCGCCGAATCTGGTGCAGCTGCTGCCCCAGTTTGCCACGCTGGCGGCGCTCATTTTGGTGGCGCTGCGGGAGAAGAGCCAGCTGTGGCTGAACCGCCGCCGCTTCCGCCAGCAGCTGGCGCGGGGGGAGATGCGCTCGTCCGTGGCGGGGGATTAACGGTATTCGGTAAATCAGTATTCAGTGGTCAGTATTCAGGCGGCATAAAGTGATTACTGACCACTGAATACTGATTACTGCTCACTGGCAGAATCATGGTTGACTACTCAAACTGGTGGCAAGAACTGGAACCTGAGCAAACTGCGCCGCTGCGTGAGGTGTGGATTCCGGTGGGGGCGCCGGGGTATGCGGGGGTGGCCAAGGCGCAGTGGCGGGAGGTGCTGGACGGCCGTTTCGGCCCCCAAAACTGGCGCATTCAGTATGCGGTTCGGGGCAAAATCGTGCCCTTTGCTGAGGCGATTTTGGAGTATGAAGCGGCGTACCGGCACTTTTTGCGCAGCCAACCTGCGCTGGTGCGTTTTTTAACGGCCGTTTGCGGCAACGTCTACGATGACAACATCACCAACGTGTACGATGACAGCTACGAGCAGCCCCACACGGCGATGAACCATTACCAGGACATCTCCGTGCGACGGGTGATTGCCGAGTTGGTGGATGATCCTGCGTGGCCGGAGGTAGTGGATACGGCCGTTACCCTCACCAACCTTATTGACCTCACCGACGGCCAAACCCACCATCTGCCTCGCGCCAGAGGCTTTCGCGGCAGCTACCTGCTGCAAATCCGCGACCCACTTTCGCCCGGCTTTTGCCTCAATCCCGCCGTGGTGCCCGTGCACGACCCCGCGCTCATCACCAGCCTGCCCAACCATGTGGGCTGGTACCACAAAGAGGGCTGTGCCCACCTTTCCGTGGAAGCGTTCTGGCAGATGAGCAAGGTCATCGAGGTACGTTACGATCGATTTCTGGCGCTGGGACCGGATCGGGCCAATCCGCTGGCTGGCTTGTGAGGGTTATTATGTCGAGTTGGCCGGGCTGTTAAGGAATGCACATTAAATAACTTGCACATCTACCCTCCCCCTGTGGGGGCGGGCTAGGGAGGGGGAAAACCGTAAGTTATTAAATTTCTGTTCCTAAAGTTTACGTATCTCGCATCATCTTTCAGGTATACGGCCGTAAAACCTCCACCACCAAATCTTCCAAATCTTCCAATTCAGCAGACGCATCAACCGATACGCTTAAATCAGCCAACCGCTGGACAGCCCGCTCCCGCGTCTCGCGGGTGCTGGCGGGGTGATTAACGGCGGTGTGCAGCAGACGAGCTGCCTGTTTCTTCCGCCCATCCTGAGCCAGTAAAAGCGCCAACCCGGCCATAGCATCCAGCGTTAGCGGTTGGGCCTGAATCTCCAGCGTCAGGCGCAGCGCCTCTCGAAACGCCCGCCGTGAAGCATCCAGCTGGCCCAACAGGCAGGTCACTTCTCCCAGATTGATGAGCGAAATACAGGTGCTGTGTCGATTGCCCAATTCTTGTTTCAGGATAAGGCTTTCTTCATGAAGCTGACGCGCTTTGGTCAGATCTCCCATTTGCAAGGCGACCACACCCGCGTTACCCAACGTGGCCGCCCGACCGGGCTTGTGGTTAATATTCTTGAAGATAAGCTGGCTTTCTTCATACTGCTGCCGGGCGGTGGCAAAATCTTGCTGGGCGTTAGCCAGGTTGCCCAGGTTGTTGAGGGCAACGGCCGTTCCATGTTGATCTCCCAATTCGCGACGCAGCTGCAAGCTGGCTTCATAATGTTCTCGCGCTTTGGCGTAATCACCCAGCCGGTGGGCCAGCGTGCCGCGTAAATTTTGGGCAAAGGCTTGCCCCGGCAAATGGCCGAGTTTTTCCGTTAGTTGCAAACTGGCTTCGGCTTCCTGAACTGCCTGCTCATACTTCCCCTGGAAAATGTTTACAATGGCCAGATAGCTGCGGCAAAGCGAGATTTCTTTAGCATTATCGGTGGCTTGCAGATGGCCGAGCGCTTTTTCCAGCACCTGCTGCGCCTTTTCATATTGACCCAGGTAGGTAACAAAACGGCCGTATCGTACCAACAAACGGCCGTAGGTTTGCAAATGTTCTGCTTCCTGTTGAGCTATCTCTTCCAGAGCCGCCATGGCCCAGCCAAACGCCGCCGCGCCATCCTGAAACCAACCGCGCGACTCGTACAAAAAGTAGAGGGAGACAAGGGCCTGGTCCAGCCACTCAACCGCTGCTTTTGCCACACCGCCTGCCGCCACATCCTCCAGCGCCGCCACGGCCCAATGCCACGCTGACCGCACGTTCTCAATTTCTGGCGACAATAAATTGAGCGCTTGCTGCCGTTCATCTGCGTGCCAATGATCTTCCTGGTGGTGCAGCAGCAGCAAATAGTAGTGGGTGTGGCGGGCGCGGGTGTTGGCTTCACGATCTGGCATGGTGACCAGCCGTTCGGCGGCAAATTGACGCACCATTTCCAGCATCTCGAAACGGCCGTTTGCCTCCCGTTGCAGCAGCGATTTATCGACCAATGCCGTTAGCGTCCACAGCGATGCCTGAGTTACCTGTCGCGCCGCCTCGCGAGTAAACCCGCCCCGGAAAACCGTCAGCTGGGCCAAAACTTGCTGCTCTTCAGCGCTGAGCAGCGCCCAGGAATGGTCGAAGACGGCCTGCAAGCTGCGATGGCGGTTGGGCACATCCCCGGCGCGCGTTTGCAAAAAGCCAACGCCCTGGGCCAGTTCCTCGGCAATTTCGGCGCAGCTGAGCTGGCGCACCCAGGCAGAGGCCAGCTCGATCCCCAACGGCACACCAGCTACCAGGTGACAAATTTTGGCTATTTCTGGCTGGGATTCGGCCGTGAGTTCAAAATTTGCCTGGGCACGCTGAGCCATTTGCACAAAGAGAATTTGGGCGTCGGTAGGCTGTTCAGATTGCCCATTTGGCAGCGGCAGCGGCCCCACTTCAACGGTCCACTCGGTTTGCAGGTTGAGCCGCTCGCGGGAAGTGACCAGCAGCTTGACATCGGGCAGCGTCTGGCTCATTTCGGCCAGCAGCTGACCCCCACCTAGCAGATGCTCAAAGTTGTCTAGCACCAACAGCAGCTCTTTGGCCTGCAAATAGTTGAGCAGTTGGCTTTTCGGTGGGGCAGCGCCTGCAAAGGTGAAATCCAGGGCTTCGGCAATGGCAGGAATAATAAATTCCGGGGTAGTGATGGCCGCCAGCGGTACAAAAAAGACGCCGTTGAGGTAGGTACCTACGGCCGTTTGGGCCATTTGCAGGGCAAGGCGGGTTTTACCAATACCCCCGGGCCCTACCAGGGTGAGCAGACGGCAAGACGGCCGTACCAACTGCGCCTGAATCTGGTCAAGTTCCTGAACCCGACCCACAAAAGGAGCTGTGGCCACTGGCAAATTATGGCGTCGGGTATCTGTGGCGGCACGGATGCGTTCATACAGCGCGGTTGTTTCCGGGGAAGGGTCGATGCCCAGCTCTTTAACTAAAACGGCACAGCAGGTTTGGTATTGGCGCAGCGCTTCGCCCCGTTGGTCGTTGCGGGCCAGCAGCAGCATCATCTGCCGGTGAGCCCATTCACTGAGCGGCGAGATGGCCAGCAGCCGGGCAGCGCAGCGAATCCCCTTTTGGTACAGTTGGCGATCCAGAAAGTGCTGTATCAGCCGCCGCAGCAGGTGAATAACCGTGCGCTGATGGCGCTCTCGCTCCAGGGTGAGCCATTCTTCAAAGCCCCGGCTGTCACGAATGTCAAAACCGGCTAAAAAGTCTGCTTGGTAGAGGGAAACGGCCGTTTCCCAATCGGTAATGTTTTCGGTTTGGGCCAATCTTTGAAACTCAACGACGTCGATCCAGTGCGGACTATTTTCTTTAAAGCTAACGGTTTGCCGGGTAATTTCCAGAAACGGCTTGAAGCTGCGGCGCAGGCCAGAGAGCAAGGAACGCAGGTTGGCCAGCGCTTGCTCGCTGGTGCGATCGTCCCAGAAAAAGTCTGCCAGCAGTTCACGGGAATACGGCCGTTGGGTGCAAACCAGATAGAGCAGCAGCGCTTCAGCCTTACGAGAGGGCAGATCGCTTGCCGGTTTACCGTTGAGCCGAATTGTTGTTTCACCCAACAGGGTCAGTTCTAACTTTGCTATCATTGACTGTGCAATCTCTTGGTTCAATGGATCGTTTTCGGATCGCTTACGGCGTAAACTAGTATTGCACGGCTTAAATCATTTTCCGTTAAAGTGATGCGACGCGCAATACTTAAACAGAGTGGCACATACCGTTAAAATTGTGGAAGGGATTTCTGCCAATCTGTACTAGACGGTATCAGACTGGGGCAGCAGCCCTTATTTGTTAGCCGCTGCTGACCACCAATTCTTTGCATTATAGCCCACTCTGATTCTGAGTAAGAGGGAAATGCGCGTTCTCGGCAATTTCTGCGAGGGCAATTGCAACAATTCTGCCCATTCTGACGGGATCGAAAGGTAAATGATTAGTTTATAGTGACATAGTTCTGCTAAAGTATACATATCAGGTGAAACGTAAACCAGATAGCACGAGACAAAGCTTATGAGTAAAGATCTACAACATTATCATGCCTATCTTTTACGCCTTTGGCGCGAGGAGGAGGGGCTGCCCTGGCGTGCCACCCTGCAAAATCCACACACGGGTGAACAGGAAGGGTTTGCCTCTGTGGAACAGCTGATTACCTTTATTCGCAACAAAACAGAGGCCGAGGAATCATCTGACAGCAAGCCGACCCGTTAACCAGGTGTGACGCACTTCTTCTGGTGTAAAGCACAGCAAAACTTGCTAACGAAAGTGCGTCGCACCTCTGGGACCTGAATAGTTACGAAACTGCATTAAATTAACGGCCGTTACCGTGACAATTTTCACAGTAACGGCCGTTTCCCGCTTTATTCACACCAAAACTTGACCATTTCCCCAGCCTCGTTATACTAAATAATGTCAAATGTTAGGGTTTTGTCACTAAGATGCCCCGCATTTTTCGGGAAGAAAGCGATTCAGCAGCAAAGTTACTCCTTCAATCAGGCAAGTTCATGACAAAAACGTCAAAAACACGCTAAACCGCAAGCGCCAATAGCAGAGTGTATACCTCCTGATGAACGTTACAGGTGGTGTATTTGTCTATCTAAGCGTCGTAAATTATTGCTTGACATCAATTCAGCAAACCAGCTTTGTTCTGGCACAATCCAGGCCCTCCCCAAAGTTGCAGGCTTTTTTGAATGTGCTTTGAATTGATGAAAGGAGGTGGCCACGCTAAAAAATCAGGAAAGTTCCCTAACCCAATTGTGTAATTTATTAAGTTTCATTTACTGTTGAGGAGAGAAACCATATGAACCAGAAAAGAAATGTTGTTATTACCCTTATGTTGCTGCTGGCTTTTGGGCTGGCTGCCTGCGGTGGTGGTGACCCACAAGTGGTAACCGAATTTGTGGAAGTTACCCGTATCGTTGAGGTACAGGGTGATGCCATGACGGAAACCGTGACCGAGACCGTTGTCGAAACCGTAACCGAGACCGTGACGGAGCAGGTTGCTGTTCAATTTGCTGGCGGTGGCGACACCCTGGCCCAGGTGCAGAACCGCGGCGTGTTGAACTGCGGCGGTAACGCCAATGTACCTGGCTTTGGCTACCTGGACCCCGACACCGGTGGTTTCAGCGGCTTTGATATTGATTTCTGTAAAGCAATTGCAGCGGCCGTTTTGGGCGATGCTGAAGCGGTTGAAGTAACGCCAACAACCGGCCAATCTCGCTTCCCCGTCCTGCAATCTGGTGAGGTCGATGTACTCATCCGCAACACCACCTGGACCAGCAGCCGTGACACCGCGCTGGGCTTCGACTTTGCCCCCGTTACCTTCTTTGATGGGCAGGGCATGATGGTTCGTGCCGACAGCGGCATCTCCACCATCAGCCAGCTAGATGGTGCAACCATTTGTGTGCAGTCTGGTACCACCACCGAAAAGAATCTGTCTGACTACATGACCGCACTGGGCATTAGCTACAACCCGCTGGTTGGTGACGACGCTGTAGCCACTCGCGACGCCTACGATTCTGGCGCTTGTGATGGCTTCACCACCGACAAATCCGGTCTGGTTTCCCAGCTGATTTTGCTGTCTGACCCGGCAGGCCACCTCATTCTGGATGAGGATATGTCTCGCGAACCGCTGGGGCCGCTGACCCGCCACGGCGACAACAACTGGAATGACATTGTAAGCTGGGTTGTGCAGTGTACCTTTAACGGTGAACTGCTGGGTATCAACCAGAGCAATGTAGACAGTTTCCTGGGCAGCGACGATCCGGCCATCCAAAATGTGCTGGGTGAATCTGGCGATCATGGCCAGGCTATCGGGCTTTCCAATGATTTCTGCTATCAGGTAATCAGCCAGGTTGGCAACTATGCCGACATTTATGACCGCAACCTGGGGCCAGACACGCCGTTTAACCTGGCTCGCGCCCGCAATGCACTGTACACCGAGGGTGGTGTTATCTACCCCATTCCATTCCGCTAGAAATGAGTTTATATCTGGGAGAATCGCTCGATTCTCCCAGATATTTTATATAAAAGCACAGTCCGCCACCCCAGGCGGACTGTGTCATATCATCCCGTTTTAGCGACTTCTAGCCCATTTAAGCGGTGCCTGGTAATGGGCCGTTAACAAAAGAATCTATCTGCCATGTGTCCTTGCAAAGAATTCCCTGGCAGATAGGCAACAGGGATAACGCTTATGTCGGACATACCAAACCCTCCCTTGCGCGGCAATGAAAGGATCCCACCCTGGCGAGACGGCCGTATCATTGGGATTCTGCTCCAAATTATCTTTGTCGTCCTCTTTTTATTTGGCGCCATCTGGTTACTTACCAACATCAACAACAACCTGGCAACCCTGGGTGAAGGCCAATTCAGCTGTAAAGGAGGCGGGTCTAGCCTGCGCTGTGCCTTCGACTTCCTGAGCATTGATGCCCAGTTTGCCATTGGTGAATCCGTTATAGATTACGATCCCAATAATGACTCGTTTTGGCGGGCCATTGGGGTTGGTGTCTTAAATACCGGCAAGGTGGCCATTTATGGCATCATCCTCACTACTATTTTGGGCACGCTCACCGGCATTGCCCGGCTTTCCAGCAACTGGTTGGTGAGCAACATCGCCAAATGGTACATCGACCTGATGCGAAACACCCCGCTGCTGCTTCAGCTATTTTTCCTCTATTTTGTTGTTTTCTTAGTCAGTCTACCATCCGTGAACCAGGTGCAGCCTTTGTTCGGGCTGCCCATCTTTATTAGCCAACGGGGTTTTAACTACCCATCGCTGGTGCCGATGGCTTCGTTTGCCACCTGGTTTGCCTTCATTGTGCTGGGCCTTGTACAGGCGCAGCTGTTGTGGGTCATCCTGGGGCGGCGCGAAGAACAAACCGGGCAAACCAGCAGCCGGGGGCGTTGGGCATTTTTCTCTTTTCTGGTCGTCATCACGATTGGCTGGTTTGTGGCTGGCAACAATAGTAACGTCGAAGCCATTTTGGTGGCACGGGCCGACCGGGTGCGAACCTTCAATGATATTCCGGCATTTGTTGAACGGAGGCTGGGAGTAAATTTAGAGGATGTTGAAACAGCCCTGGCATCTGGCAGGCTGACGCAGGAACGGGTTAATGAAGCGTCTTTAACTATCTGCGCCATTACCGATTCTGCCTCTGAAATTAACCTGACCTCCCAGCTGCGCCGGGCCAACGTACCGTTTACGGTGAGGCGCAGCGCCCGTCCTGACCAGGCCATTGACATTTATTCTGAGGGGGGCTGCGATATTTTTGTGGCCAATCAGGCCACGCTGGCGGCGGAGCGGGATTTGCTGGAAAACAGCGCCGCTCAGCTGATTGTGCCTCTGCCTGAGACACCAGTACGGCTGTCTGCCCCTAAGTTGGAAGGGTTCAACTTTGTGGGTGGTTCCAGGCTGACGCTGGAATTTTCGGCAATTTTGGTAGGGTTGGTACTGTATACTGCGGCTTTTGTAGCGGAGATTGTTCGGGCGGGCATCCTGTCGGTCTCTAAAGGTCAAACAGAAGCGGCTCGTGCCTTGGGGCTGTCAGAAACACAACGGCTGCGCCTGGTGGTTATGCCTCAGGCGCTGCGGGTCATTATTCCACCGCTTACCAGCCAATATTTGAACCTGACCAAGAATTCCAGTTTGGCAGCGGCCGTTTTGTACCCAGACCTGTACCGCACCATCAACACCATCATCAATCAGTCTGGCCGTGCTATTCAGCCGTTTGTGATAATGGCGCTTATCTATCTATCGATCAGCCTGTTCATCTCATTTTTCCTGAACTGGTATAACCAGAAAATTGCGCTGGTGGAGAGATAAATTATGACCATATTACCCCAAAAACAAATGCCCCTTAACTTACCAGCCGATTTTCGAGTTCAGATTGACCGATTTGTCGCCGAACAGGTTCGGCGCTCCTGGATTTTTACGCTCTGGTTAGCCGTTCTGACGCTGTTTACACTGAATGTGGTTGTGAACCGGGTGCAGGCTGCGCCGATTTCCACCATTTTGGTGCTGATCATCTGGATTGTGACGGTTGCTTTGGTGGCCGTGAGCGAGCTGCGGCATAAGCATAACGCGCTGTCGCTGTGGCTCAAGAATAATATGTATAACAATATTACCAACACCCAAATCAGCCTGCTGATTGTGTTGGGGCTAATTGCGGCGGCAATGGGTTTTTATACTTATGCCTGGACCAATGCCAGCTTTGTGTCGGTGCCTGCCGCCACTTATCGGGCAGCGCTGCAAAGCGCAAGCAGCCAGGAATATTGTTTTACAATGGGTGGCATCGATAGAGCCGGTTCCCCCACTACCATTGTTAGAAAGCCCAGCGATCAATGCTTCCCCACCGCGCAGCTCAGCACTGATCTGAGCGGGATTGTTGTGGGTGAGGAAGCCGCCTCTTTTTGTTTCGACCGCCTGCCAAACGACCCAGATAATGGCATTACCTGCTTCAGCAGCACGGCCGAAAATCCTGACTTCTTCAGGGTTGAGCAAAAGTTTACCGGCGCAAACTGGGGAGCCGTCAGCGCCAATATGACGACGCTGATGATCTTTCGCTTTAACCGTAACGAAACGTGGCGCATCTGGGCAGTGATTATTTTGCTGGGTGGGCTGCTGCTGCCGACCATGGTGGTTTACCGCGGCAGCTTCAAAAACAAGCGTATACGCCAGGGGCTTACTTATCTCTGGCTGGCTTCGCCTATCCTCATCTACCTGTTTTTGCGTGGGGTAAATCCGGTGCCGTTTGAAGTGAACGGGCCTGGCTCGGTTGTCTCTGGCATTTGGCAGGAAACGTTTGCCTGGGATGGTTACCTGCAAGCCTTGATGGATGATGGGCGAATTACGGTGGTAAACGGCCGTCCCCTCCTGCGTGGTGATGATGGCGTTCTTAGCCCCATCGACACCTGGGCGCGTATCTCGGCCAGCTTTAGCGCCAACCGGGAGCTGCTGGGCGTGCTGGGGGTGCTGCTTTTTGGCGGGCTTACCTGGTTTATCAACTGGCGCTTCCCGCAGCAAGAGCGAGAAGGTGAACTGCTGAGATTAGGTCGGGCAGTGCTGCGATTTTTACTGATTATTTCGGCCGTTTTTGCCTTTCTCGCCCTGCTGCAAGTGGTCAGCATGATTATTGGCTCCTTTAGCTACACGCGAGAGTTGGTTATTAGGGGGCAGCCCCAGCAGGTGACCCAACCCATCTTCTCCAGCATCGACCCCGACGTGAACTGGGGTGGTTTCCTGCTGACCATGATCATCACCATTTTCGCCATTGTGGTTTCCTTCCCCATTGGCCTGGTGCTGGCGCTGGGTCGTCGCAGCAATATTCGCGGCATTCCCGCCTGGCTCACCTACGGCACGGCGCTTGTCATTGCCATTTGGGGGCTTACGCAAAGCACACCTTTCCTTGTAGAAGCGGCACGTAACAACGCAGAACTGGTTTTTGCTTACTGGCCCATTCTGGCTCTCCTGCTCGCTTTCGCATTTCAACGCACCTTCAACGGCAATGTATTGGCCGCCTTTAGCACGCTCTACATTGAGTTTGTGCGCGGCGTGCCGCTCATCACCGTGCTGTTTGGCAGCAGCATTCTTTTCCCAATTTTGTTACCGCCCGGCACGGAAATTCTTAGCACCTGGCGCATTTTGTGGGCCTTTGCCCTCTTTGCCGCCGCCTATCTCGCCGAAAACGTGCGCGGTGGTTTGCAAGCCATCCCCAAAGGACAGTACGAAGCGGCCGATTCGCTGGGCTTTAACGCCTACCAAAAATACCGGCTCATCATCTTGCCGCAGGCGCTGCGTGTGGTGATTCCGGCCATTGTGGGGCAGTTTATTGCCTTGTTTAAGGACACCTCTCTGGTAGCCCTTGTTGGTATTTTTGACTTATTGAATGTGGCCAACGCCATTGCTGCTCAGGAAGATTGGCTGGGCGTGCGGCGCGAACCATATATCTTCCTGGCCGCGCTCTACTTCGTCGGCTCAGCGCTGATGACGGCCTACAGCCGGCGCCTGGAAAAACGCACCGGCCTGGGCGAACGATAAAACAGTATCCGCAGATTACGCAGATGAACGCAGATTATTAAATCTGTGTAATCTGCGAAATCTGTGGATGATTTTCAGGAGAACAAGATGACAACAGCAGCAACGCTTACGCAAATGGAAGAAGTAATTATCTGTCACAATATCAACAAATGGTATGGTGATTTTCAAGCCCTGCGGGATGTAAGCCTTACGGTGAAGTCTGGCGAGGTTATTGTGATTTTAGGGCCGTCTGGCTCGGGCAAGTCCACCTTTATTCGTACGCTGAACCGGCTGGAAGAGCACCAGAGCGGTGACATCATTATCGATGGGATTACGCTGAGCCATGACGTGCGTAATATTGCCGAGATTCGGCGGGACGTGGGCATGGTGTTTCAGCAGTTTAACCTGTTCCCTCACCTGACGGTGCTGGAAAACGTGACGCTGGCCCCCATTCACGTGCGCAAATGGTCACGAGAGCGCTCTGAAGAAGTGGCGATGAAATGGCTGAACCGCGTGGGCATCCCGGAGCAGGCGGGCAAATATCCCGGACAGCTCTCCGGTGGGCAGCAGCAGCGCGTTGCCATTGCCCGCACCCTGGCGATGGAGCCAAACATTTTGCTGTTTGATGAGCCTACTTCGGCCCTGGACCCGGAAATGATTAAGGAAGTGCTGGACGTGATGCGCGATCTGGCGCGGTCTGGTTACACAATTCTGGCAGTAACGCATGAGATGGGCTTTGCCCGTGAGGTGGCCGACCGGGTCATCTTTATGGATGCGGGGCAAATTGTGGAAATCAACACACCGGAGAATTTCTTCACCAATCCGAAGAATGACCGGACGAAGTTGTTCTTGTCGCAGATTTTGCATCATTAAGCGAGTGAAAAGTAAAAAGTGAAAAGAGCCTACTTTTTACTTTTTGCTTTTTACTGCCTAAACCAAACGAGGCGGGGACGGAGCTGCGCCGCTTGTTCGGGGGTCATGCCGTTTTGTACGGCCGTTAACATCTCCCAGCCAAACAAATATTGTTCCTCAATTAAAACCGGGCGGCTAAAGGGGAATGCCGTGCGCATGGCATTGCCTAAATCGTGGGGCAGGCGGCTCCAAAACTGGCTGCTGCTGGCCACCGAAGGCCGGGCGGGCACAGTGCGGAAGCGGGCAGAGGGAGCCTGATACGTGAGAAATTTGAGCCATTCCCAGGCGGCATACGGCCGTTCCGACCCCATCGTGATAAAAGCGCCCTGCACCCACAGCGGCGTAATGCCATCAAACCGGTCCGAACCAGGAAAGGGTAGTACGCCCAGCGGCTGGAGCTGGAAGCGCAGCTCGTACAGCAGCGGCGATTCGACCCAGATGACGGCCCGGCGGTGGGCCGACTGCCAGTTGGAAAGCACCCCGGCCCGTTCCGTTTCACTCATCGGCGTGAAGTCGGGCATCTGGCCGGGCTGGCCCGCCAGGGAATGGTACCAGGCCAGCGCGGCAGCAATCCCTTCCGGCGTCAGCGGCTGGTCACAGCGCACGGTGGCCTCTTCACAGGTGTTGTTCCAGTTGTAGGCGTAAGAAAAAAGCGCGTCTGGCCCCACATCGAGAAAACCCCACGCCAGCAGTCCATTTTGCGCCGCGCTGCCGTGTGCAACGGCCGTCATGTCCGCCGCCATCTCCTGCCAGGTCCAGCGCAGGGTGGGTTCGGGCCGGTCGGCGTCGCGGTAGCCGTTTTTGTCGTAGTAGAGCACGTTCATGCGGCCCGCCAGGGGCATAAACCACATATGTTCTCGCCACCAGGTACCCTGCCACAGCTGCTCGTAAAAGTCGGCGCGGTCGAAACGGCCGTCTGTCTGCATCATGTCGGTGAGTTCACGCACGCCGCCAGCCGTCAGCAGCTCGGCCGTGGGGGGCGCACCGACGGCGTCCAGCCCGGCCAAATCGGCCAGGGTGGGCTGGGCGGTGTCCAGGTAGACCAGCTCGATGGTGATGCGCGGGTTTTGAGCCATAAACTGAGCGGCGGCGATTTCGTAATGAACCAGGGGATATTCGCTGGCGGGAACGCCAAAACGGAGCGTGACGCTGCCAAAACGGTCGGCGAGTCGGCCATCTAGCAATTCCCAAAACAGGTCAGACGGCGCACCGTTTTCATCCAGCCCAACCAGGCGGGGGGAAGGGATGCGCAGCTGGTCGGGCGCGGCTGTTTCCTGAAAATCATTGGCCAGGGTGAGGGTAAACGGCCGTTCGGCCGTGGGGCAGTTGTCGGTACACAGCGCCGCAATTTGTGTGGTTACGTACTGGCCAATTTGTTCGGCCAGATTGGCATCGGTTTGGAAGTAGTTCAGCTGACCCCAGGCGTAATCGGCAAAAGTGAAACTACCCCAATAGCCTGGGGCGGTTGGCTGGCGGCTCAGCCTGCCGTCTGGCTGAATTCGCCAAAAGGCAACGCGCTGCAAGGTTCGGCCGCTTTCTAGCCATTGCAGGTTGGCCCAGATGAAGGTGTTGTGCTGTTGGGCATCGGTAATCATGGGGGTGTGGCGGTAGAGACGGCCGTTTGTCGGCCGCAGCTGCGCAGAAAACCAGGCGGGGTCGTCGGCCTGGAAGCTGTAAAACAGATCGCCGTCCCCAGCTAGGTAGGCGTCGCGCTCAAAATCGAGAGCGGTTTGGGCCATTTGCTGCACCGCTCGTTCTGCGTCGGCTATTTTTGCTTGCCCGCTTTGCCAGAGCCACCAAAAGAGGATGAGTAGAACGGCCGTTAGCAGCAACCAAAGCCGAGATGGGGGGGAAACGGCCGTGTTTGGCTGCGGAATCAGGCCCTCTTCATCCTCGCCAATTTGCCAATCAAATCGTTCGCTCATCTGTCACCGGTTTGGTTTGCCTAAAGAACTAATTTCACCCGACCTTACAACCAATTCGTGCCACAGCGTTCGCCAGATTGTTTTATGAAACGACCACTCTGTTAAAAATATGGGGCTGGGGGGCTGAAACGGCCGTTTGCCAGCACGGCTCAACGCCATTCTACAACAAAATGGGCTGCCCGATCCATTCCTTGGGAGCGGGAACGCCAAAAAAGTGGGCGATAGTGGGGGCGATGTCGGTGATTTGGACGGGTTGGGTGAGGGTGGCGGCGGGGATGCCGGGACCAGCCATGATGAGCGGGGTGGTCATATCTTCGGGGCTGTCGGTGCCGTGGAGCTGATCATGTCCGCCGTGGTCGCTGGTGACCATGACGGTGCAGCCGGGTGGCAGGGCAGCCAGCACGACACCGATGCAGCGGTCGGCGTGGCTAATGGCTTGCAGATAGCCATCACTCATCCAGCCCCAGGCGTGCCCGGCGGTATCTGTCCCGCCCAGGTAAACAAAGGCGAAGTTAAACGGGTTATTTTGTAACCAGGTGGCGGCGAGTTGGGCAACGGTCGTATCCGACGACCCATCCCCCGTAATGTCCTTCACCATAAACGAGGCGTTGAGCGAACCAGGGCGACCCAAATCGCGCAGCTCTTCCCAGTTGTAGAAGAAGACGGTGTTGAGCCGGGCATCTTGCAGCACGTCGAACAGGCCGGGAACGGGGCGAACCTGGGGGGTCCAGATGTTGGTGGTGATGCCGTGGCGAGACGGCCGTACCCCCAAAAAGAGCGAGGTATGGCAGGGCAGCGTCATCGAGGGCATGACGGTCTCGGCGGTTAGGGTGTGCGCCCCGGCGGCCAGCAGGCGATCCAGCACAGGGGTATCTGCCTGCACTAGCCCATCAGGACGCAGCCCATCGACCAAAAATAGCACGAACTGTTTGGTTTGTTTCATCTTAACCGACTCCTACCAGCACCAGCCCGACTGAAACGATGCCGATGCCTATTAATTTGGGTAAATAGCGCGGCTCCTGCTGAAGCGTTAGCCCCAGGACGGCCCCGATGGGAATACTAAGTTGGCGGAAGGCGGCCACGTAGCTGACGTTGGTGACGTAGGCCATCGAGGCCAGCACCAACCCGTAGGTGGCCATGATGACCACGCCCGTTACCAGGCTGGTAAGAAGAAGGGTGCGATTGTGTACCATCTGCCGCAGTTCGCCCCGCTCGGTGGGGGAAAGCAGGGCAGCCAGACCAAGCATAACGGCCGTACTGCCGGTTTGCAAGGCGATAAAGATGAGGGTGATCTGGCTGTTGGGCAGCGGGATGGCGCTGCGCAGCTGGCGCAGCGCCTGGTCATCGATCAGGGTATAGCCGGTGGTGCCGATGGCAGCCACCAGCGCCATGAGGACAACCATATCCAGGTAGGCTTGCGGGCGCAGCTGCTGAAAGTGGGGCAGGGGCAAAATGATGCAGCCAGCAGTGATCAGACCCATGCCCAGCAATCCCAGCGTACTAATCTGCCCGCCGTTGCCCAACAGCAGGCTGATGGCGGCGACGAGCAGCACGGGCAGGGCGCGGGCCAGCGGGTAAGCCAGGGAGATGTCACCCCGCCGGTACGCCCCGGCCAGGCCAAAGAAGTAGATTGCCTGGGCAATGCCGGTAGCCAAAACGAGTCCCCAAACGGCCGTTGGCACCAACCCCAGCACCGTGCGATGAATCAACAGGATGGGAGAGATGGTGAGGGCGGCAAAAACGGCCGTGACAAAGAAAAACGCCAGCGAAGGATTGCGCCGCTGGCTGATGAAGTTCCAGCCCGCGTGCATAAAAGCAGAGGTGATGATTAAAGCTGCGGCGATGAGGCTCATGGGGGTGGTTAGGAGGTGAGGCTGACTAAGGTTTTGCTGGCAGTTTTGGCGACGGATTTACGGCCGTCTCCACTCAATCGCTCCAGGTGAGGCACCAGCCAATGCTGTAGCTCCGGGTCATCTTTGGCCCAGCCGCCCAGCGTTTTCATCGTCTGGTTCAGCACAATCCAGTCGTGGTGGTGGGCCAGGTTGCGCTTCAGCACCGCTTCCGCCTGCTGGCGCTGGGTGGGCGTCATCAGCGGGGCCAGCGTTTCAAACAAATCCGCCAGCGTCCACTGCGCCGAGGCCTGGTCCAGGTTGGCAATCTCCGTCAGGAAACCATCGATGAGCGGCACCAGCCATTCCGGCTTCACGCGGGAAATGCGCTTAAGCGCGTTGGACGTGCGCAGCCGCACCACCGCGTCGTCGCTCTGGTAGCAGGCATACAGCTCCCCCAGCCGCGCCATGTCTGCCAGAACGATCGCCACCACCTCCACCGTCCGCCCCAGCGAATTCGGGTGGCCGCCTGTGAGCATCTCTTCAAACGATTCGGTATCCATTTAAGAGGCTAACTCCAGCGTGACTTGCCGTCCGGCGCGGGCTTCCAGGGTAATCAACATTTCCAGGCTGAATTTTTCCCATTTGCCCCGCATTAAATCAGACACGCGGGGTTGCGTTATGCCCAAAACTTCAGCGGCTTCGGTTTGGGTCATGCTGCTGGACTGCACATATTCACGTAAATCATTCATCAGCTTGGCCCGCATCTGCAAAATTGCAGCCTCAGCAGGCTCCAAATCTAAATCCGCAAAAATGTTGCCACTCGATTCAAAAATTGGCTCTATCATCTCCAACGCTCCTTTTCATAAGCACTCTGTTCTTCACGGCTTAATGGTTGAGAGGAACAACCTGAGCGGATAAAGAAATCCTCGTTTCCTTCAAAGCTAACAAAAACGGGCTTACTACTTTGTGATACCGAGATTAGGCAAATTTTTTGCCCACCATATTCAGGAAAATTAATTTTTATGTGAGAGCTGAATTCTTTGCCAATATACTTTTTGATAACTTCAATTAATTGCAATTCAAATCCATCAATATCCTGTTTTTTTAAGGTGCTTATATCATCATCAAGACCTAATGCATTCTGACTATCATCAATACCAATAAACAGGTTCCCACCGTTGCTGTTTAAAAAGGCCGAAATGGTTTTTGCAATCACGTATTCTAATTTCTTATTTACCGTTTTATGGCGCAGATCGTAGCGTAGTGAGGACTTAAATTCGACTGATTCACTTTCCCCACCAAGAATCAGTTCTTCAATCTCCTCATTTGCTGATCCTTTGTGGGTCAGTTCAATTCGGGACTTTAGATGAGCAAAAACCTTTTCGGCCCGGGCAGTTAAAAACTGCTGATAATCATCCGACTCGATTCCATGTCCTTTTATGTCGATAAAATGAGAATTGAGAGCCGTATTAATTTCACTATTCTGGTCGGCGAAATCTCCAATATAGACCGAGGGTGCCTTAGCTCCGATTTTTCGTTTGTTTAGATGATCGCTAACCAGAGTAATATTCATCAGGCTGTTGCTGTCGATAACAGTTTTCCCTTTGAGATATGCTTTTGGGAAAAAGTGATGATAATTTCTACTGTTGGCAGCTTTTAGCCAGGAATTATCTAAAATCACTTTGCCATTATCTTGAAAATCTTTCGGTTCTTGATAAGCCAATAAACATAGAATGGCCTTGCAATAACTGTTTCCAGCACTGAAATTAGTGTCTATCTTGCGGTGAGTCAAGATAAACTTTGATGTCATTATAATCTGGGCGTTCATCATTAAGGATTTTATCGATACGCCTAATATCTTGAGCTAGACGGGATTCCGCAGAGCTAGAATAACGAAATGAAAGCGACATACGCCAGAAGAATTCTTCTAAATATTTTCGATGTTCTGCTTCTGGCTTATCTTGTTTATGATAGAAGTAATACCCGAAAGGAACTAATAGCGAATCATACGGTAGTAGTTGTGAGACTGGGATACGATATGTAGTGCGAAAGTAATCAATACTATCTTTTAGAGCAGAGATTGCATTGTTCCAAGTATCAATAATGTCCTGCTTATTAAACCAATGGTGCTAGTTTGAGTTGAGCACCGGATTCTCCTATTCTGAGGGTGACAAACCTATATCAGAAAGGAGAATCCAATGCCTACCGAAGATTTTATCATTGAATTGTTCTGCCAGGTGGATGACACCATGCTTGATGCACCCAAACATCCTCAAGCCACGCTTTTTCCTAGTGAGGTGGTCACCCTTGCCTTGCTCTTTGCCCTTAAAGGGCGCGGTAATCGAGCCTTCTATCGTTGGCTAGAAAACAACTGGCTGCAATTCTTTCCCAGTTTGCCGCATCGGACCCGCTTGTTTCGCTTGTTCAATTCCCATCGCCACTGGGTGGAACACTTCATGGCTGACCCCAGTCTGATAGGCGTCATTGATAGTTACGGTATCGAGCTGATTCATCCCCGACGTGAAGGCCGAAGCGCCAAGCAGATTGGCAAGAAAGGCCTCTCTAACCAGCGTTGGATTGTCGGTGGCAAGCTCTGTTTGCTCTTGAATCATCTCGGCCTGATTGTCGATTGGGATGTAGACACAGCCAATGTTTACGACGGCAGCGCTTTTCAACATCTGGTCGAGGCAGTCGCCGAGCAGATGCTGGTCTTTGCCGACCCCCATTTTGCCAAATCGGGCTGGAACCCACCCAATTTGAAAGTGTGTGCCAAGGGTACCTGGAATGACCGCATGATGATTGAAACGGTCTTGTCGATGTTGACGGTGGTGTGTCAGTTCAAGAAAGTGGGGCATCGTGTTTGGGACTATTTCAAAAGCCGGGTTGGGTACACGATGGCCTTGTTCAACATTTTGGTTCAATGGCATGGTCTGCACCCTGCTGCTGATGGATTCGTTCACTTGTCAATTGCTGAGTTCAGCTTATGAACTAGCACCAAAGGTTAGGTATTAATGGGTTTTGGGGATTTTGTGGGGTTTGCTGTGAAACGTGATGCCTCTCTGGTCACGTTTCACGCATCACAGCTTGTCAACCCCATGAGTTCCTAAGCGGCCAAATTGATCTTTATTAAAGGATGGAATTGAAAAGAGGAGTGAAAACCCACATGGCAATTGCAGTTCCTATTGGAGTTGAAGGAAGATTAGTTGGTACAGGTTTTATAGCCGGTGCTAAAGGTGATCAACTTGCGGTTGTCACGGCTCTACATCTTCTAGGACACGGACAAGAATTCATTATTGGTTTACCCCCTCATGGAGGCGATGTTTCAAGGCCCCAGCGTTATCCTTTGCAAGGAATAGATGCTCGCCAAGCAGCACTTGTCTTGGTTGAGCCACTGCTAGATGTTGCAATCTTTCTACTTCAAGGAGTGCAATCACCAGTTCCCCGATTTATTTCTAATCCTACCGAAATCAGAGTTGGGGAAGAAGTATTAATAGTGGGTTACCCGTATGCTGTCATAGGGTCTTTCTTAGAGACAGTTGAGCCTTGCTATATTTCAGCAATTGGACACAGAATTATAGGTGATACAATTCGTAATGAGTTCATACTATCACACCAGACTTATCCGGGTAGTTCTGGATCGCCAGTCATTAGAAAAACGGATGGTACTGTTTGTGGAATTGTAAGGGGATGTTTAGCTCCCCCTGGCATGATAGTTGTTGGTAATTTACCTCTCGGAACTGATTCTAATATCACATATTCTACAAGTGCCCATTTAATCCCGGGCTTGATTGAGCAGGCCTTTAAAATCGGAGGGATACATAAGTGAAACAACTTTTTGAAAACATGTCACCTATAGATTTTTATCAAGAGTTACCTTCTCCCTCAAGGGAATACGCAATTTCTATGTTTGAGGCAAATGCCGATCCTTTACAGATTGCTAACCAACTGTCCAAAGAGCCAGGCGAAGGACTTGCTATAAAAGGTGGAGAAACATGGCCTCACAATATTTTCTCGCGGATTGGAAATGAAATTCACGTTTTATTGTGCACGGATGATCCTAAATACGATACAACTCGCGAACGATTAAAAGGTGAAGGTACTACTGCTGCAAACGTAATAATTTATGTGGCATCAAATGCGATTGCTTCACATGCTGGTATGGCAGTTGCATTATGTGTTCCTCTGGTTTGTGTGATTTTGGCAGCCATAGCAAAAATGGGCTTATCTGCTTGGTGTACAAACCCTAATCTGGATTCAGGGGCTCCTTCAAATTCAGAAGAAGATCAACCACCCAATTGAACCCGCACTTGGCGAGAGCCGCAATCCAATTTGCTGTAGACCAGCTGCCCGGCCTGCAGCAGCAGATGAATCATCGAGCGGTTGGAAGGCAGGATGTGGGCATCAAAATAGTGGATGCCCTCGGTTGCGGCCTGCTGCGCCAGGGCCTGCACCAGCTGTTTGCCAATGCCCTGCCCTTGAAAGAGGTCTTCCACCAAAAAAGCGGTGTCGGCTGCTTCGCCAGACAAAATGTAGTAGGCCATGCCCACAATTTGCGGTCTGCGCCCTGGAATGACGGCGACGAGGAGACGGCCGTTTCCCCCTTCTAGCTCGCACATCTTCACAACCTCTGCCTCGCTGGGCAGGCGCGGCGTATGGTATCGCTTATACAGCGACTCCTCCGAGAGGCGTTGGTGCATCTCCAGAATCAACGCCACATCATCTGGCCGTCCAGGCCGGATGACAATATCGGTTGGGGCAAAAGCCTGTTTGATATCCGGTATAAAACTGCGCATCACCGCAGAATCCATATTAAAAAAGTCCATGACTATACGCTCCACATAACAAATTTTGGTAGGTGATGCGTGATGCGTTATCGGGGAATCACGCACCACGCACCACACGGCCCAATGGTATGGAAGCATCATAATGGCCAACCCAATCCGTGTCGCCTGACGAAAGTTAGGGGTTGCTCTTAACTGTGGTGTGCATTTTAGCGCGGCTTCTGCCAAAATAAAGCGAATGACAAACCCAACCCTCTCCATTGCCTTCCAAACCGACAAGCCGCTGAACGCATACGGCCGTCTCGCCCAAATCGCCGAATCTTACCATTTTGATGGGGTGACGGTGTATAACGACTTGCTCTACCAGCCCGCCTGGCTGCCGCTGCTGGAAATTGCCCGCGCTACCAGCCGGGTGCGGCTCGGCCCGGCGGCGGTCAATCCGTTCACCTGCCATCCCATCAACATTGCCGCCAACATTGCCCTGATTGATGAGATGAGCAACGGCCGTTCCTACCTTGGGCTTGCCCGGGGGGCGTGGCTCGATTTTGTTGGCTTGCAGCCCCCAAACGCCCCGCAGCAGCTGCGCGAAGCGATGGTCTGCGTGCGCCATCTGCTGCAAAAGCGCACAGAGCCGCTGCCCGGTAACTATTTTTCACTGGCGGGTGGCGAGATTTTTAGTTGGACGGCCGTTAATCCCGACATTCCTTTTTTGCTGGGCAGTTGGGGCGCAAAAACCATTGCCACCTGTCGGCCGTTTGTAGACGAGATCAAGCTGGGCGGCACGGCCAATCCCGGCATGGTGCGCTGGCTGCGGCAGCAGTTGGCCGCCGAGACACCCGGTATTGTCGTCGGCGCAGTCACCGTCGTGGCCGAGGATCGGGCCGAGGCGGTGGCGCTGGCCCGGCGGGAGGTTGCGCTCTATCTGCCGGTGGTGGCCAAACTGGACCCCACGCTGGATTTGGATGATGAACTGGTTGAAAGGTTGGGAACGGCCGTAAAGCTGCACGATTGGGAAACGGCCGTATCCCTCATCTCCGACGACCTGCTCAAAAAATTTGCCTTCGCCGGAACCCCCGCCGAAATTGCCGAACAAACCCTGGCGCTGTTCGCCGGCGGAGCGAATCGCGTGGAATTTGGCACACCGCATGGTATAACAAGCCAAGATGGGCTGCGCCTGTTGGGGGAACAAGTGCTGCCCATCTTAAAAGACGATTTGGAGTAAAAAGTAAAAAGTAAAAAGTGATAAAGTAAAGCCCACTTTTTACTTTTTACTTATCACTTTTCACTGGCTTTATATGAAACCCGACGAATTCCAACTCTACGACCTGACTATTGAAGTTGAAGCAATCGAAGGCCAATGCACCTGCAACATGTGGGACGAGGTTTAATTTGCCACAGAAAAGAAAATACAGAGGGAATAAAAAAAATCTCTTAAACCTCTGTGCTCTCTGTGGCCAAAAAAGGAAAATGTTATGTACCAGACTGATATGTACGAAGGCATAATCGCCGAAACGGTCACTTTGCCGGGGGCCAATGGTGATTTGATCAATGCGTATCTGGCACGGCCGTTAGGCCCGGGCCCCTTTCCCGCGATGGTGATCGTCCACCATATGCCCGGCTGGGATGAATGGTACCGTGAAGCCACGCGCAAATATGCCCACCACGGCTACGTCGCCCTTTCGCCCAACCTTTACTATCGCGCCGGGCACGGCACCCCGGAAGACGTGGCGGCTAAAGTCCGCGCCGCTGGTGGTTTGCCCGATGAGCAGGCAGTGGGCGATATGGCCGGAGCGCTGCGCTACTTGCAGTCGCTGCCTTACGTGAGCGACAAAGTAGGAATCTGGGGTACCTGCTCTGGCGGACGACACGCCTACCTGGCTGCCTGCCGCGTGCCCGGCTTTTCGGCCGTGGTCGATTGCTGGGGTGGGCGGGTTGTCATGGAAGAGAAAGATTTGTCGCCGACCTTTCCTGTTGCCCCGCTGGATTACACCAAAGATTTAAACATCCCCCTCCTGGGCATTTTTGGCGAAGAGGATCACAGCCCCACACCAGCACAGGTGGCCGTTCATGAAGCAGAATTGAAGAAGCACGGCAAGCAGTACGAGTTCCACATGTACCCCGATGCCGGGCATGGTTTCTTTTACCATCATCGTCCCAACTACCGCCAGGCCCAGGCCGTAGACGGCTGGAACAAAATTTTCGCCTTCTTGGAAAAACATTTGGCGTAAGCACGTCATTCTGAGCACAGCGAAGAATCCCGCAAGGATCACATGGCAGGTGCTTTGGTAGAACCAAAGTATCACTGGTTATCACGCAGGCGGGATGCTTCGGAGGATGCTTCGGCAGCCTCAGCACAGGCTCTCAGCATGACATATTCAATATACGAGGTATTTCATGTGTACGATGATTGTGGAAAAAGTAAAAATTGAGGGCTGCGGCAAGGGAACGAGCGGCTGGTTTGACGTGAATCAGGCCAACGTCTCGTACGATCACCCGTTCAACGCGCCGCTGGAACATGCCCTGAACATTGATTTTGTGAACGAAGCGCTGGGGCCAGGCGCACGTGTCGCCGTTGAGCTGAGTGCAGAAGCCGCCCGTGCCCTGGTGACCACGATTGAAGCCGTGCTGGACGAAGCCGAAGCGGGCGGGCATATCGTTAAGTAGACTTTTGGAAACGTTATGTTAGTCTTTTGACTTATAAATATAAGATATAGGGGAAATTATGGAATTAGGTCAGCTTGCTCTCAATTTGATAATTAACCTTTTGGCCAGTGTAATTTATGATGGGGTCAATTTTACGTCACTTCCATTCTTTCAACGTCGTAAGATAGAAAGGCGAATTGAAGATTCAGTTGCTGATGTTGTTGAGCCATTGTTACCTTTTCTGACTCACGAGAAAATTTCTGAAGAAAAGCAACGAAAGCTAATTGTAACTTGTGTAGAAGAGCTAAGCCCATTGACCAAAGATTCAAAACTATTGTTTCAGGGTTCGCTTAATGGACAAAAGATATTTGAGGATATGTATGAAAATCGTGCTCTGCCACGAGTAATCATCGAGGACGACTTGAGGGATATTTACACTTTGTTATTTCCTCGGATTGCAACTTTGCTTTGTAAGATACCAATGGCTGTAAAGGATTGGGAAAGTGAGGCTTGGTCTGAGAACTACAAGCGACTTGATGAAATTACTACCGAATTGCACAGATTATTTGGTGTTGTTGATGAATTAGCTACATCGGCATCGAAAGAAGCCGACGAAGTACTTTCTATTGTTCGTCGTTCACTTGCACAAAAGGTTAGGCTTGAATTAGATTTGACTGGTTTGAGAGCGGATAGACCTCTTGCTGGGAATTTTGATGACTTTTTTGTGCATCCAGAAATAGTAAAAGATGATAAGAAAACCATACAAGTTATCGGTTCGCCAGAAAATAGCTTTACCGTGTTTACTGCTTCTAATCGAAAATCCTATGTGGTTGGGCCAGCCGGAGCTGGCAAATCAACATTGGCAAAATGGTTACAACGAGAAACGCTTACGGACCGTTGGACTGGCATAAGCGTTCGGATTGAACTGCGACGCTATACAAACCAGTTATTGCCGCCTTTACATGATATGGTGCGCGAGGCCGCAGGCAAGCATTTCGCTGAAGACATTTCCTCCGAGCGTATAGGTACTTGGCTCAAGGCCAAAAATATCATTTTTATCCTTGATGGCTTTGACGAAGTCCCCTTAAATGAACGAGATGAATTCCTAGACTGGATTTTGGAGTTGACAAGGGCAAGTAGAGGTTGCTCCTTTATTTTAACTTCTCGGCCGTTGACAACTAATCACCTGGAACGTTTGAAGGAAGATAACTGGCAAGGTTGGATAATTCAACCGTTTGATGAGCAGCGAATTATCGACTATATTCGCAGATGGTATTCTTATGCCCCACTGTTGCCTGATGAGAATCGAGATATTGATGCCGAAAGTCTTGCTTTCGACTGGCAAAACGATCCCACCATTGAACCACTTACAAGCAATCCATTGCTACTATCAACCCTTCTCATGGTACACCATCTCGATGGCAGATTGCCAAATGGTCGCTCCGAGCTATACAAGCGATATGTAGAAGGAATGCTAGGATTATGGGATGACCGCAGAAAAGTTTCAGTTACTACAGCCCAACTTACTCTTCAACAAAAGCGCCAAATAATAAGAGGATTTGCCCTGAAGCTGTTTTTTGAGGAACATGAGCAACTTGATGAGTCTATAGTATATGAGTGGTTACAAGATTTTCTTCACAAGGAGATGATATTAGTTTCTGCCTCTGAAATTTTAGACGTACTCCGAGAGAGATCAGGATTGATATTGGGGCCTGGAATCTACAGTTTTGCACACAAAAGCATTGCAGAATATTTTGTTGCAGAGGCAATATTACAAGGCGATCAGCGGGATTTTGTTGGAGTTAGGATTGATCGCTTTCGACTCTTTGAGCATCGCGATGATGACAGATGGAATACCGTAATTTTCCTTTGGGCAGGAATGGCTCCATCCCTTGATGTTGAATCGTTTATCGAGGGATGTCTTGAAGCTAAGAATTGGGCACTAGGGTTTGGGATTCTTAACGATCAATACGAAAGAATTTCAGTAGATTATCGCAGAAGAATATTGACAGAATTTATTAATCAAGACGGGTTAGTTGAAACACCTAATATCGTCTGGTGGTCAGTTTCTCATGCAGAAAAGCCTTCAGAAAAGCGCTTGTGGGTTCCGAGCTTTGAATTGCGCGGTCTTTTACCAATCAATTTATTCAGTGATCTAATATTTAAAGCCACTAAGGACAGGCTTATTGTTTGGTCAGATTATTTTAATGCTAAAGGCAAATGGAGAGATTTGTTGTGGATGTGTTTTGCCATAAAAATATCTGATTTTGAGATTTGGGAAGAGTGTTTAATGTCTCCTTACCCAAATGAAGGAACTCCTCTTGATTGGCTATATCTTGTCTGTGAAAGTGTGTTTTTGAGAGCTCTAACTAGGGAAAGTGTTGGTAAAAATATCGAAGTTGTTTTAGCTAGATTTCAGGACATAGTACCTCATGCGAGAGGATTAATTCCGGTTAGTTTAATGTCGATTGCACTTGTGAATACAATGAGAACTAGCGATAAGACAAATCCTGAAGCAATTGAAATGCTGGATAAGATTATTGAAATATTGCCAGATTGCGACAGAGGTGAGGTACTTCCTAGTTGGCTTGTTAAAACTCAAGATTGGGTTTTGGTTTGGGACGAGAATAAAAAACATTCATGTGATCTTCTTCTAGAATTTCAAGAAAAGATAATTGAATTATCTGACTTGGGATATATCAAACAAAAAGGGATGTTTGAATCCACAATGGATTATGTGGAAGAATTGTTACGGAACCGAAATTCAATTGATGCGGGAGTTGAGTAGTTAATATGAAAAAGTTGTTTGTGTCTTCAATTGAAGTAGCTTTCGGTGAAATATTGTGGTGGCCATCGGTAGAGGTGGTGGAGAAGGCCAATCTGACACGCTTTATGCGCTGGCTGGCGTCGGAGAAGGGGCTGGATTTTGCCGACTATAATGCGCTGTGGCGCTGGTCGGTGGATGATCTGGCGGCGTTTTGGCAGGCGATCTGGGATTTTTGCGGGGTGAAGGCGTCGCAGCGGGGTGAGGTGACCCTGGCCGACGCCCAGATGCCCGGCGCGGTCTGGTTCCCGGAAGCGCGACTGAACTATGCCGAAAATATCTTTGCTAAGATGACGGCTGAGCGTCCGGCGCTGCTGTATGAAGACGAGGAGGGGCCGTTGATTGAGATGAGTTGGGCGGAGTTTTATGAGAAAACGGCCGTTCTCCAACACACCTTCAAACAGCTCGGCATCACCCAAGGGGATCGGGTCGTGGCCTACCTGCCCAACATTCCAGAAGCGATCATCGCCTGCCTGGCAACGGTGAGCCTGGGCGCCATCTGGTCCAGCGCTTCGCCCGATTTTGGCAGCAAGGCGGTTCTGGACCGCTTCGCCCAAATCGAACCAAAGCTGCTCATCACGGTGGATGGCTACCGATATAACGGACGGCCGTTCGACCGGCGCGACATCGTAGCCCAACTGCAAACCGGTTTGCCAACGCTAGAAAACACAATTGCCATTCCCCTGCTAGACGACACCCCACTGCCCAATACCCTCTCCTGGCCCAAACTGCTGACCAGCCAGAACGAAGCCCCGGAATTGACCTTTGCCCAGCTGCCGTTTGACCATCCGCTCTGGATTTTGTACTCCTCCGGCACGACGGGGCTGCCCAAGCCGATTGTGCACGGGCACGGCGGCAACCTGCTGGAGCATAAAAAGTCGATCATGCTGCATAACGACATCGGGCCGGGCGACCGCTTTTTTTGGTACACCAGCACCGGCTGGATGATGTGGAACTATCTAGTCGGGGCGATGCTGACCGGCAGCACCGTCATTTTGTATAACGGCAGCCCGTCGTACCCCACGCTGGACCGGCTGTGGGACCTGGCGGAGCGCAGCGAGATGACCTATTTTGGCCTCTCACCCGCCTTTGTGGCTGGCTGCATGAATGCCGGCATTGCGCCCAAGGCACAGCACAATCTCACCCGGCTGCGGGGTATTGGCTCCACCGGTGCACCGCTGCCCGTAGCCGCTTTTCAATGGCTCTATGAGAATGTTCACGACGATTTTGCCCTGGAATCGCTGAGCGGTGGGACCGATTTGTGCACCGCGTTTGTGGGCGGCTGCCGCCTGAAGCCGGTGTATGCGGGGGAAATTCAGGGGGCGTCGCTGGGGGCCAGGGTAGAGGCGTGGAACAGCAGCGGCGAGCCGATTGTCGGTGGGGTGGGGGAGTTGGTGATTACTGCGCCGATGCCTTCCATGCCGGTAAAATTTTGGAATGATCCAGATGGTGCGCGGTACCGCGACAGCTATTTTGAGATGTTTCCCGGCACGTGGCGGCACGGGGATTGGATTCAGTTTAATGAGCGGGGGGGCTGTGTGATTTACGGCCGTTCCGATGCCACCATCAATCGCAAAGGCATTCGCATGGGCACCAGCGAAATCTACGCCTGCGTCGAAGCCATCGACGGCGTGCTGGACAGCCTGGTGGTCGATCTGGAACTATTGGACCGCGATTCCTTCATGCCGCTCTTTGTCATTTTGGCCGAAGGACGCACCCTGGACGACGCGCTGCGCCAGACAATCAGCCAGACGCTGCGCACGCAACTCTCGCCGCGCCACGTGCCAGATGCCATCTACCAGGTGCAGGAACTGCCATACACGCTCAGCGGCAAGAAACTGGAAATTCCCGTGCGGCGCATTTTGCTCGGGCATCCGGTAGAAAAAGCGGCCAACCTGGGCGCGATGCGCAACCCAGAATCGATCCGATTTTTTGTCGAGCTGGCTCAAACACTGGCAGGTTGAAAATTCCGCCACCAAAACCTCTCTTTTTCCTGTGCGATTTTGCGAGATCATTAGAAGTTACGGGAGAACAGCATGTTTGGAAATTTGTTGGATGAGCCGGTTGGCATATTCCTGATCATCGTCGCTGTGATTTTACTTGCACCCATGCTGTCCACCCTGGTTCGGCTGCCTGATATTATTGGGTTGATCCTGGGTGGTGTGGTGATTGGACCATACGGACTGGGCTTGCTAGAACGTGAGGGAACAATTGAACTATTGGGTACTGTCGGCCTGATTTATTTAATGTTCAGCGCAGGAGCTGAAATCGATCTGACACAGTTCAATAAAGTTCGCAATCGCTCTTTAACGTTTGGCACTCTGACTTTCATTATCCCGCAAACTGTGGGAACGGGCTTAGGATTGCTGCTCCAATACGAATTGGTAAGCGCCATTCTGCTCGGCTCAATATTTGCTTCACACACATTGATTTCGTTCCCTATCATCACGCGGCTGGGGATCGCCCGTAAAGAAGTTGTTTCGGTGACTACAGGCGCGACGATCATCACTGATATTGCGGCACTTTTGGTTTTGGCGGCTGTTGTGGGTGTTAGCAACAGCGAGGTCACTCCAGCATTTTTTCTCAGACTGCTCCTCTTTCTCCTGATCTATACCCTTGTTCTTTTGTTTGCCGTGCCTCGTCTGGGGCGGCTCTTCTTCAAGCGCTTCCGGGCAGGCGCAGTTGAGTTTCAATTTGTGCTGGTCGTAATCTTCGTCGCCGCGTTTGTCGCAGAACTCATCGGCATGGAAGCTATTGTTGGGGCCTTCCTGGTAGGATTGGCCATTAACTCAACGGTGCCTCATCGCAGTGCCGTCATGGGGCGGGTGCTGTTCATCGGCGAATCTTTTTTTATTCCGATTTTCCTCATCAGCATTGGCTTGCTTATTAATCCGCTCGCCTTTTTCACAGATACGCAAACACTTACTGTTAGTATTGCGGTGGTGCTAACAGTGCTCATCACCAAATACTTGGCGAGCCGTCTCACTGCCTGGCTTTTTAGCTATTCACCGGATGAGGTGAAAGTGATGTGGGGGTTGTCAATGGCACAGGCCGCCGCGACCCTGGCTGCAACATTGATCGGGATGCGTCTGGGCTTGCTGGATGAAGCAATATTTAACGGCATTATCACAATGATCCTGGTAACCTGTGTACTCTCTCCATTGTTGATTGAGCGTTACGGTCCACGCCTGACTTCATTAAAGGCAGACGAGAATGGGAACCTTCAGGATGAAGCAATGGTAGCACCTATTTTTAGCCGCATCCTGATTCCCGTTGCCAACCCCAGCACAGAGGGGTATCTGATCCAACTGGCGAGTATGTTATCCCGTTCAAGCGACGGTATATTGATGCCGCTTAACGTGGCGCTTTTGAGCAATGGCCGCGTTGAAGGACTATCTAAACAACACCAGCTTCTGACATCAGAGGCTCTCAATATCCCCGATACCAATATTCGGCCCATTCAGCGCATTGACACGTCCATTTCCGATGGGATTCTCAGCTCCGCCATGGAACATAATGCTTCTTCAGTCATTATGGGCTGGAGCGGTCAATCAAGCTTTCATGAAACAGTGTTTGGCAGAATGCTAGATCAAGTTATTTGGCGTTCCGGGATGCCTGTATTTGTAGGGCGACTCACATCTTCGATTAAGGCAAAACAACGCATACTGCTTGTGATACCGGCTAACAGTATTACCCATGCCCTGGTCAAGGATGTTTTGAAGACAGCGATAACTATCACCCAGGCGATTAACGTGCCCCTGCAAGTTTTGGCTGCCGCACAGTTCATGGAAGATGTGTCCAAAGAGCAAAGCCTGACTAAATTCAAATTCCAGGTTCGCGAATTGGATACAAACGTCGTAAGTGCGGTGGCTAACCAGGTTCATCTACAAGATCTGGTCTTAGTCACTGCAACTGGCTCACAGCAGCGCTTTCGTTCCAGCCTGGGAAATATACCGGAAGAGTTAGCCTCTACAGTACCCGTATCAATGGTTGTGATTCATTTTCCCTCAGCAAATGTGGAACAATAAAATGGCTCTTCCAGTTTTTGTTTGAGGAATCAAGCAAACAGCGCTATACGAATTTCAGCCTTTTCAATTGGCGTACATATTTTAAGCATATGTACAAAAAGCATAGTTTGAGGTATACTGCCTGTCATGAGCACATCAGCAGAGTCCCCAGACAAAAATTCGGTTAGTTTGGCCAATGATGCAGCGAAGACGCGGGCGATACGGCCGTTTCCCAACACATCCTTGCAAACCGCCGGGCAAATCGCCAACCAGGCCGCTGGCAGCGCTAGCTTCAGCCGTTACCTCAGCCAAAAGTCGGCCAACACCCTTAAACGCCACAGCCGCGACCTGGAGCTGTTCGCCGAATATCTGCTGGATATCGGCATCATGCCAGAGCATGGCGCAGACTTCCAAACGAATCCCATCGCCTGGCGCGGTGTCACCTGGGGCATTGTCGAAGGGTTTATTGCCTGGCTGCTGCGCGAAGGGTACGCTACGGCTACGGTGAACGCCCGACTCTCTACAATTAAGGTCTATGCGCAAATGGCGGTTAAAGCGGGCTGCATCCCTCGCGAAGAAGGCATGCTGATTCAATCTGTCAAAGGTTTTTCGCGCGCCGGAGCCATCAATGTGGATGCCCAGCGGGAGCAAACCCGCATTGATGAAGTGACCTATGCCTATAAGCCAGACGGCCAAAAGCAGAGTCTGGTTGTTACGCGCCGCTCCACCAAAAAACGGCGTCCCGTTCCCCTCACCCGGGCCGATGCGGAAATATTGCGGCAGGTTCGTAACGAATCCCCGCAGGCAGTGCGGGATTCCCTGTTAGTGTGCCTGCTGCTCGACCACGGGCTGCGGGCCAGTGAGCTGGCCCTGCTGAAAGCCAGCGACATCGATTTGCTGCGCGGCACCATTCATTTTTATCGCCCCAAAGTAAAAGGCACGGCGCATGAGTGGACAACGCACAAATTAACTGCCACAGCGCACACATTGTGCCAGGAATATCTTAGCAACCAGTACCCCCCTACCCTCTTGCCCAATGGACCGCTCATTTTGGCCACCTCGCGGCTAAAGCGGAATGGCGAAGGAGGTCAGCTTGGCAAAAAAGGGCTGAACCGGGTGCGCATTAGCGAGCGTGTGGCCTGGCTGGGCAAGCAAATTGGCCTGCCCAAGCTGTCGGCCCACGACTGCCGCCACTTTTGTGCCACCCAAATGGCTCAATTGGGTTACGGTGTGGACGAGCTGATGGCCTGGTTTGGCTGGACAAGCGCCCAAACGGCCGTTCGCTACATCGCTGCCGTAGAGGTGCAAAAACGGTACAAAGGATAATCAATGACAGTCACGCAGCTCCTTCCCACAAGCGGCAAACGGCCGTTACACAACCTTTACCTCGATCACAATTTGCGCCAATATGGTCACAAACGGCCGTTTGTCTACGCCAATTTTGTGGCAAGTCTGGACGGCCGTATCGCCATCCACCACCCCACCAAATCTGGTCTGATAGTGCCCCCCAACATCGCCAACGAGCGGGATTGGCGGCTGTTTCAGGAGCTGGCAGCTCAGGCAGACATCCTCATCAGCAGCGGGCGTTACTTGCGGGACTGGGCCGATGGGCGAGCCCAGGAAATATTGCGGTTGGACGACCCGGCTTTTGCCGATTTGCGCGACTGGCGGCAGGCGCAGGGGCTCAAGCCACAGCCAGACATCGCCATTATTAGCGGCAGTCTGGATTTTCCTATTCCGGAGGTGCTCACGGCAAACGGCCGTCGTGTTATCGTCTTCACCACGGCCAACCCGGACCCGATTCGTGCCGCTGAAGTTGAGTCCCAGGCGGGTAATTTGTATGCAGCGGGGGAAAATTCCGTTTCCGGGGAACAAATGGTGCAAATTTTGGCGGAATTGGGTTACCAGACGGTCTATTCAACCGCTGGCCCCAAGATTTTGCATCTGTTCATGGCAGGTGGTGTGCTCAACCGGCTCTATCTCACAACGGTCAATCGCCTGTTGGGCGGCTCACTCTTTTCAACTATTTTGGAGGGGGACTTGTTGGAAACGGCCGTTGACACCCAACTCCATACCCTTTACTACGATCCTCAAGCGCTAAACGGTCTGGGTCAGCTGCTGCTGGCGTACGATCTCAAAACATAGTAGTAAGGTAGCGTCTTTACCATTGCTATTCCCCTTTACACTGCCTAACCCGTCAACTTCTTGCTATAGTAATTCGGCGGATGTCTTCAACTAGGATCGAAGTCTGCAGCAAGAAGGCCTGGACCTCTTCGGGCCGGCTCCGCAGCACCTCTTAGGTGGCCAATTCCCGCTTGGCTTTCTTTGATAAAACAAGCCCATGCCCTGGCCTATCAGGAGCAACGGCATAACCATCAATGAATTGGATGGGTTCTTCAACAAGATGGTTGAAGTTGAGAAACGAGTACTCTATCCAGTTCGTCTCCGGCAGAGCGGCCGCCAGGTGAATACCCAATTCCAGCATCGTGTTGCCCAGGCTAACCGGCAGGCCGTATTCGGCCGCCAGCCAACCGGCCCGCAGGCCGTCGCTGAAGTGGCCATGAATATTCAAAATGTCCACCCCACCTTGAGCCATTAGCTGCTGCTTGCCGTGCAGGTCGAGGTATTCGCCGCTGTTGACGTGGGTAAAGGGCACCGCCTGGCGTATCTCTCGCAGCCCGATGAAATCGTCGCGCAAACACGGGTCTTCAATCCAGTAAAGCGTGATGCCGGCCTCACAGAAAGCGTGCAGGCGGCGGATGGCTTCTTTGGGCGTCCAGGCTTCGTTGGCATCGGCCATCAAAATGGCGTCACTGCCCACGGTTTCCTGCGCCAACTGCAAGCGAGCCATGTCCCAGGCCAGATCAGGGTGACCCACCTTGATTTTATAGGCGGTGAAGCCCATCTTTTGACCCCGTTTGAGCAGGGCACAAAAGTCTCCATCGCTTAGATGGAAGGCCAGCGGGCTGGCATAGGCCCGGACGCGCTCGCACCGGCCACCCAGCAGTTGGTAGAGCGGCAAACCCAATGTTTGGGCGTTAATATCCCACAGTGCCTGGCTGATGGCCTCGGCAAACATATTGCTCTGCTGGTTGCCGCCACGTGGCCGGGTGATCCGGTTCACCAGGGCAAACGTATTTTGGCCGATGAGATCGGTCACGGCCGTTTCCCGAAACAACCGTTCAAGCTCGGCTACAGAAGGCAAAGGCATAAACAGTGACAGGAAAAAGCCCAGGCCGATACGGCCGTTGCTGGCGTGCAGTTCCAAGGCACCAATGTGCTGCCAATCGCTTCGCACCTGGGAATCGCCAATGATGCGGTCGCGGGGATAAGAAAAGCGGGTGATGGTGAACGATTCAATCGTTGGGGACATAATTTCTACCTTTTAGTGAGCAAGGCGATGCAAAGCTGTAGACGTGAATGCCTTCGCCGTTAGGATGACTTGACCGTAACGGCCGTTCCTGCGATTTAATTTAGCGGTATCTTGGCTGATTAAACTTGTGCCCAATCAAAGATAGAATGATAATCAAACCATAGAAAAAGCGGGTGTAGTAGCCGGTCAGACCGGCAGCAATCACGCCGGTTTCAATAAATCCAATAATAAAAGCGCCAATGATGGCGCCCACTACCGTCCCAACCCCGCCCCAGGTTGGCGTTCCTCCCACAAATACGGCCGCCAATACAGGCAAAAGCAGCCCTTCGCCGCTGGTGGGGTAGTAGGTGTTGTTAAGTAACGAGGCCATAACACCGGCAAATCCCGCAGCAATCCCAACGTAAACAAAAGTTAGTGTTCTGGTTTTTTGTACATTAATCCCCATTTCGCGGGCGCTATTCTCGTTGTCACCCACACAATGCACATGCGCCCCAAATTTGTGATAATTGAAAACAAAGGCGCTAAAGACACCAAAAACAATCGCCCATATCATCTGGACCGGCAAAAAACCCAGGTTTCCCACCAGAATATTGTAAAAAAGAGTCCCCTTTTGCCCTACCAATGAGATGTTCATGCCCTCGGTAAGCATATTAACAACACCACGCAGCAAGAAACTCATACCCAATGTTGCGACTAACGAGGACAGGCCAATACGGGTAACAATGACCCCATTTAACAGCCCGGCACCTCCTCCCACAATTAAAGCCAACAATAACCCAAGCCACGGGTTACTACCCGCATCTACGAATACAGCAAAAGCATAACCGGCCAGCCCCATAACAGATCCAAACGACAGGTCTATTTCACCGGAAGTCACCACAAACACCAACGGCACAGCCAGAATGATAGATATCGGCAGCGGGGTGAACACAGCTCTGTAAGCCAGGGGATTGAGAAAAACTTGTGGATTAGCCACAATAAAGATAAGCAGCAGCACAATCAAAACCGCCAGCGAACTGAGAGAGCGCTGGTCTTTGTTGATAAATGCGCCAATCCCTTTTCTGGCATAGCTGGCGTTATCCACAGGTGAAGCTAAATCAAGCTGCTTTGCATTTTCTGTTGACATATGTGAGGTCTCCTTAGTTCCGGCCTGGGTTTGAGGCGGCTCTACCACCGGCGTAAAGTCCAGTACGAGCAATATCTTGCAAATCTTTTACCAACTGATCGGCCGTTGTATCTTCTTTTCTCAGCCTCAATATAACCTGACCTCTGTCTAGCACCACAAAGCGATCGGCGGCATTGTAGGTATGGTAAATATTATGGCTAATGAATATGCACGAGCGTCCATCCTCTTTTATTCTGCGAATAAAATTAAACACCTTTTCCGATTCGGTCAGTGAAAGGGCCGTGGTTGGTTCATCCAAAATAATAATTTGGGCTTCAAAATAGAGCGCCCTGGCAATAGCCACCCCTTGCATTTCACCCCCGGACAACGTACCTACTACAGAATTCGGCGAAAACACTTTTGAGGTAAAGCCAATGGTTCTCATTAATCGTTCGGCCTCGGCATACTGTTTTTTTGTCTTTATAAAGCCAAACGCATTTGTTATTTCTCGCCCCATAAAGATGTTGCGGATGATAGTTTGTTGCACGGCCAGGGCCTTATCCTGGTACACGGTCTCAATGCCGGCCTCTCTGGCTTTAGGTACAGACCAGTTTTGCGCTTTTTCACCCCGTACATAAATTTCTCCAGAGTCTGGGGTATGTACCCCGGAAATAATTTTTACAAAAGTAGACTTACCCGCCCCATTGTCACCAATCAGGCCAATAATCTCCCCCTTGTTGATTGTCAGATCCACATTGTCAACCGCAGACACCTTGCCAAACGATTTTGTGATATTTTTTAGCTCTAATAGTGGGTTGGTCACGAACTATCTCCTTCATAAATGTAGAGCGATTTGACAAATCGCTTTACAAATTTTGGCATGGTTCAAACTTGGCAAGATACCTTTACAAATGGTTGTCATTCCGAGGTCCTCCGAGGAATCCTTGGTTACCACATAGAGCAGGATTCCTCGCCGAAGACGGCTCCGTCTGACATGTAGTCGGTATACTCTGCGTGCTGCGCTCCACGCCTTAGAACGTGAAGCGCAGCACGTATTGTGAGTAAGCGGTTTTCAAGCCAATATTACCGAATGCCTTGTTCAGCAAATGCAGCCACGGCTTCAAAATTGTTTACATCAACAAAGCCGGCCCCGGTTTCAACATTCAACGGCGCAAAACCATATTTTTCGGTTAGGCACAGGCTTAAAATGGGCAGGTATCCTTGTAAGAAGGGTTGTTGGTCGGCAGTGAGCTGAATGTAGCCTTTTCTAAAGCCGTCAATAATCGCGGCGCTGGTATCAAAGCCTATGTGATAAATTTCGCCGGGACCTTTGCCCAATGCTTCATTGTAAATTTCGGCGGCGCCAAGTAGTTGTCCACCCGCATGGGAAATAAGCTTAACATCAGGATTGCTCAACACGGCCGAAGTTAGCGGCGGAATCATCATACTTGGGTCGCCAGACCATTCCGCCTGCACAGCAATTTGGATAACTTCTAATCCACTTTCTTCAAAGGCTTGTACGACGCCTCGCTCTCTGGCGCCCCGTTCTTCAGTTTCAAAATCGCCCACAACGATAACCTGATCACCGGGGTTCAAGTCTAAAGTCCTTAAGGCTTCCTGGCCCAGGGCGTAGCCTTGCGCGGCCTGATCTGCCCCAACATAGCCGCCACCAAATTGGGCTGTGGCTTCATGAACCGGCACGTTTTGGTACATCATCAGTATGCCGGCAGCAGCAGCCTCTTCGGCCAGGGGCACCAACGCATCATTGCCGGGATGCCCCATCATAGCAATGCCATCGGGGCGAGCGGCAATGGCATCACGAAGCTGATTCGTCATCGTCTCACTGTCCCACCCGGAGAATATATAATCTACTTTAGGTCCTAAATCAGCCTCGGCTGCTTGCGCCCCGCGTTGCACAACTGAGCCAAAAGAATCGCCTTCTGCGCCGCCGCTAAAGAAGCGGATTGTCATGTCAGAGCACCACTGGCCATCAGTGGAATTCTGTACCGACGCCGCAGACTCGGCCCCTACTTGAACTGTGTCTATTGCTCCTCCCGCTTCAACCACGGTCACCGTTTCCGGCGGAGAACTGCACCCCCAAAGCACAAAAGTTGTAGCCAAAACCGCAAGTAACAAAACCAGTTTTTTAGTAAACATCATTCCTCCTTTAATCATTAGGTTGTTTTATCTAAATCTATCAATCATTTGGAAGAAGCAGCAGGCCGGGCACTTCTGATTTTCAATAAACCACCTCCTTACCCTGATAATGAGGGTAAAAGCAATACACTATTCAGTTGGATGTTCCCCTGTTGAAGTTTCCGGTAGCGGTTCCGGTAGCGGTTCCGAAAACAATAACACAAATTGCTCAATTTTGTCAATCGTTGCCCGAAAAAATGTTTTTATGGGCATTTTGCGGCAGAACTCCAGAGAAAATGAAGGAGATTGGGGAAGATAAAGCCAGTACCCCGAATATTGACAAAGGTTCCTGATTGTGATAATTTCTGTTACAGTATCGGAATCGCTACCGGAAAAACAATAAAAGGCCCGTTTCTTATGCCCGAAGCTCACGATATTACCATAGCCGAAGTTGCCCAGGCGGCTGGGGTTTCTATCTCTACCGTCTCCCGAATTCTTAATAACCGCCCTGACGTAGCTGACGCTACGCGCCAGCGTGTACAACAAGTGATTGAGAATTTGGGTTTCAGCCCGCACGTTCAAGCTCAACGGCTGGCCGCCGGAAAAAGCCGCAGTATTGCGCTGTTAAATCCACTTCAGGTTAAAGTAATGACCTATCTGGAGATGGGTTTTTTTGTTGGCGCCGCCAACGCTGCCGCCGAAGAAAACTTTTTTTTCAGCCTGGCTACCAGGCCAGTCTCTGAAGACCATCTCTTAAGCCTGTACCGGAGCGCACAGGTAGATGGCGTTATTTTAATGGAGGTTTATATGAATGATTGGCGGGTAGAACTACTGCGCCAGCATAATTACCCTTTTGTAATGATTGGGCACTGCGCCAACAACACCGGCCTCCACTTTATTGACTTTGATTTTGAAAACGCCATTATTAAAGCATTTGACCATCTTGTTGAATTGGGTCACCAGCACATTGCCTTTATGGCTTTTCCCACGCAGCTACAGCAGGCAGGATTTGGACCGGCAGTTCGGACCCAGACAGGATACAGGAAGGCCCTGCAAAAGCACGGGCTTGAGGCTGTTTATGTTGAAGTAGATATGGCCGTTCCCGATATCTCTGGCGCAACAGTCCAATTATTAGATAAACACCCTGAGCTCACCGGGCTGGTCACGGTGCAAATAGAAGAAACAGTTGGTGTTATCAGAGCCTTACACCAGCTTGGCAAAAAAATACCTGATGATATTTCGGTGATAGCCATCGCCAGCGAAACAACAGCCCAGCTCGTTACGCCACCCCTAACAGCGACCAATTTCCCAACATACGAAATGGGGTTCAAAGCTTCTAAAATGTTGATAAATCTCCTTAATAACGAACCAATAGAAATCAGCCAGGTCCTGCTTCCACCCGACTTAATTGTGCGGCAAAGCACAGGGCCGGTGCCTGCTCCGGCCCAAAACGATCAGCAATTCTGGACGGTGCCGATCGCTAATTCTGATGAAAGCCGATCAAGCCAAGAGTAAAAGAACCGTTCTGACATCCTGAAAACAACTGACATCCTGAAAACAACTGATTCCTCGATCATCTACTAGTTGACAGATAAAAACAGCCATGCTATCCTTTAGCTCTAATGGTCTTACCACTTTACCAACTTACCATATTGCCACGCTACCAACAGTGCAGTGAAAAATTATGAGTACAACTGATTTTGGCACCGTCGAGCGGTCGGCGCTGCCGGACCAGATAGCCGAACGTATTTTGCAAATGATTAAAGACCGGGAGCTAAGGCCGGGTGATAAGCTGCCGCCGGAGAGGGATCTGTCCGTAATGATGAATGTCGGCCGCCCTGCCTTGCGGGAGGCTCTGCGCGCCCTGTCATTGATGAATATCATTGAAATCAGGCAAGGCACCGGTGCTTATGTGACCCAGTTAGACACAGCCCAACTGGTGCAGCATCTGGATTTTGTCTTCTCATTGAATGACGCCGCCATCATGGATCTCTTTGACGCCCGCAAAATTGTGGAAGCTGGCATTGCTGAACTAGCCGCCCGACACATTACCGATGAAGACATTGCCTTGCTTGAGGCCTGTCTACAAAAATCGGTGGACTCCGCCTACGATCCCGAATTGTTTCTGCATGCCGACCTGCAACTTCATACCATGATTGCCACGATTGCCCGTAATCCTATTCTCCTTCGCTTCATTGAATCTATTCACCAGCTTGGTTTAGCCAGCCGCCGCCGTACCGGCCGTCTTGGCGGCGTGACAGAGCAAAGTATGAGCGACCATCATCACATCGTCGAAGCCCTGAAGGTACGCGATCCACAGGCAGCCCGGGAAGCGATGCTGGCTCACCTGGGAAACGTGGAAACAAAGTTAAGGACCCTGGCGGAAGGAGGTGAGAGGTAGAAAAGCAAGAAGATTCGCAAAATTGATAACAACTTATGCAGAGGGAAAACAAATGCTGGGCATCTATGCGCCAGCTCTGTGTGCACAACATCCAAATAGGAAGGAGGATTTTGGTATGACCCGCATGAGAATTATATTTATCGGAGCGCTCTTACTTAGCGCCATTTTAGTTGCTTGTAGCCCTCAGGAAGTCGAAGTAACGCGCGTCGTCACGGAGACGGAAATAGTCACTGAACAAATCGAGGTAACTCGTGTCGTTGAGGTCGAGGGGGAAGAGCAGATCATAACCGAGCAGATTGAAGTTACCCGTGTTGTTGAGTTGCCCGCTCAAGAAGGTCGCCCGTTTGAAGGGGTCGAAGTTAATATTTTGACCTTTGTCGGCCCACAGGTTGCCGAACCGCTGCAGCGCCGCGCCCCTGACTTTGCCGAACTGACCGGTGCGGTTGTCAACGTCGTCACGGTTCCTAACAGCGAGTTGTACCAGAAAGCGCTAATCGATCTGGCCACGGGAACAAACAGTTATGACGGCTTTCTTTTTGCCCCGCAGTGGATTGTAGATTTTGCTCCGACCGGCTACCTGGAAGACCTGACCGAACGGGTCGATGCTGATGAAGCTTTACAGTGGCACGATGTCGCACCTTTCTTTCAAGATTTCAACTCCTACGAAGGCAGCGTTTATAGTATTCCCCTGGATGGCGATTTTCACATGATGTACTATCGTCTCGACTTGCTGGAAGAGGCCGGATTAGAATCGCCCAAGACCTGGGACGATTACCTGACCATCGCTGCAACCTTCCACGGCCAGGATTTGAATGGGGATGGCGAAGCTGATTACGGTTCCTGCATCAGCAAAGCGCGTGCTCAACAAGCCTACTGGTGGATCTACACCATCGCCGGTCCTTATGTGCAAAGCCAGGGTACATCAGAGGGTGTTTTCTTTGACCTGGACACGTTTGATCCTCTGGTCAACAATGATGCTTTCAAGAGAGCGTTGGAAGTGTACAAAGAAACCACCGACTACGGTCCCCCTGATGAATTGAATTTAGGTTTGGGAGACATCCGGGGGCTTTTCCTGAGCGGCCGTTGCGCTCTGGCTCTAGATTGGGGTGACATCGGCACTCTGGCCCTTGACCCTGTGAACTCATCCGTTCAGGGCATCACCGGCTCCAGCATCACGCCAGGTTCTCGCCAGGTGCTGGACCGGACAACCGGTGAGCTGGTTGATTGCAATGAGGAGACCTGCCCATATGCAATTGATGGTGTGAATTATGCGCCTTATGCGTCGTTTGGCGGCTGGGCTGGCGCGGTGAACGCCGGGGTTGACCCGCTGGTGAAAGATGCGACGTATGCATTCTTCTCTTACATGGCCCAACCGGCCCAGGCCAATGAGGACGTTACCCTGGGCAAAACGGGTTATAACCCTTACCGTTTCTCTCAGTTCCTAAACCGTCAACTCTGGGTTGAAGCCGGTTTTAGCCCTGAAGGAGCTGCCAACTATCTTGGAGCTATTGAAAACAGTTTAAACAATCCTAACATGGTTCTCGATTTACGTATTCCGGGAAATCAACAGTACCAACAGGTTGAACTGGACCGCATTATCGCCCAATATCTGGCAGGCGAGCTGGATACGGATCAGGCTGCTCAGGCGATTTTCGATGCCTGGGAAGCAATTAGCGCCGAGCAAGGCCGCGAAGAGCAACACCAGACTTATCTAGCAACTATAGGCGCTTCTCAATAGAAATGAGGGATTGGCAGCCAATTGGCTGCCAATCCCTCATTTCAAACTATTATTATGGAAGTTGAACGCAAATCCCAAACCTCGGTCGAGATAGAATCGACCCTACAACACTGGAAGCAAGGGCTGGGTAGCCACATGGAACGGTGGTCGGCCATGACGTTTTTAATGCCGGCCGTTCTGGCGCTGCTCTTCTTGTCCATTTTTCCAACGATCGCCTCCTTTTATCTTTCTCTGAGCCGCTTCAAGTTTGCCAGGGGAGGCTTTGAACTGGAGTTTATTGGTTTAGAGAACTACCGAAATCTGCTGTCCGGCAGGGAACAGAGCCGCTTTTTAGGGCAAATGGCCCCGATGACCCCGATGCATTGGATCATCTTTGGCCTGGTGACGGCCGTTCTGTTTATTTTTCTGGTGCGGTATTTGCGGAGCACGGCCGTTTCCCCATCAGGCATCGTCGGGCGGATTCTCTTTGTGGTTGGCATGAGTGCGCTTGTCTGGGTTGGGATACGGACGTTGGGGCCGAACGGCCGTTTAGGCAGCCTGTTCGTGACCTTACTTTACGTGTTTGTTGGCGTTGTTGTCCAGTTCTTCTTCGGGCTGGTTCTGGCGCTGCTCACTTCCCAGGATTTGCGGGGTCGGCGCTTCTTCCGGGTCGTTTTTTTGCTGCCGATGATGATTACACCAGTCGGCGTGGCTTACATGTTCCGCATGATTACCGATACCGGCAAAGGGCCGTTAAAGCCCTTGTGGATTAGCATGGGACTGGCTAACTTTTCCTGGGTGAGCGATCCCTGGGGAGCACGGCTGGCTATTATTCTGGCCGACACCTGGCAGTGGATTCCCTTTATGTTCATCGTCCTCCTGGCCGCTTTAGAAAGCCAACAGGTTGACGTGATGGAAGCGGCCACCGTGGATGGGGCTAATCCCTGGCAAATTTTCCGCCATATTACCTGGCCAGCCATCCTGCCGATCAGTTTAACGCTTATCCTGATCCGGTCAATCGAAGCGTTTAAGATCATAGACTTGCCCAATATTATGACCAACGGCGGGCCAGGGACGGCGACCGAATCGCTTACCCTGCACGCTTTTATCTCCTGGCGTTCATTTGACCTGGGCAATTCGGCCGCGCTGGCCTATATGCTCCTTTTGGTGGTTACTTTCTTTGCCATCACTTTCATCCAGCTGATCCGGCAGCGAATGGCGGTCTGACCAAGAGGTTTTACGCATGAGGGATTTCTTTATTCGCAAGACGCTTTTCAAACCATCACCGGCCGGTCGTTTTGGTTCTTACCTGATATTGTTTATCTGGACGGCCGTTGTTCTTTTCCCCCTCTACTGGCTGGTGGTCACTTCTTTGAAAACGCCGATTCAAGTACATGGGGGTCCTTTTTACATTCCCTTTGTTGACTTCGAGCCTACCCTGGAACCCTGGCATTACATCTTGATGGGCGATTTGAGTAATGATACCTTACGCACTTACTATAATACGATTACGATTGCGCCGATTAGCGCCCTGCTGGCCCTGGTGATTGGCTCGGCCAGCGCCTATGCCCTGGTCCGCTTCTCCTATCAGCCGCGAACTGGCGCGATTCTGCTTTTTATCGGCTGCCTGGCGCTGGCCACAGCAGCCATCGCGCTTGGGACGCCCTGGCAGATTGCCGTGGCGGCTGCCCTGGCCGTTTTTGCGCTGTTGCTAATTACCATCGGGCGGCGCTTCAAACGTACTTTGAAGAATGATGACATTGCGTTCTGGATGATTTCACAGCGCATCTTGCCGCCCATCGCTATTGTCATTCCTATCTTTATTTTGTTTCAACAGTTAAATTTGCTCGACACCCGCCTGGCGCTGATCATCACCTATGTGACGGTCAACCTGCCCATCGTTATCTGGCTGATGCGCGATTACTTTCTGACGATTCCTCTTGAATTGGAAGAATGTGCTGCTATTGATGGCGCGTCACGTTATGTCATCTTCTTTTCTATTGTATTGCCGCTTTCAGTCCCCGGCCTGGTGGCAACGTTTTTGTTTGTTCTGGTTTTCACCTGGAACGAGTATCTACTGGCCCTATTTCTTTCCAGCGCCAAAGCCCAGACCTTACCTTACGTTATCGCTGCTCAAAATGCCGTTCGCGGCCCGCAGTGGTGGTATATGTCGGTGTTGATTTTAATTATGATTATCCCGGTTATTGCCGTGGCCATTGCCCTGGAGCGATATATTTCACGGGGGCTGTTGATCGGTTCAATTAAGTAAGACCTCACCCAACCTCCCGCAGGCTTGTTCCCAGATAGTGCTTGCGGATGGAACCTGCGGGAGGTTGACTTTGAAGGAGGATAAATGCCGGCAGAACACTTTTTTGTTACTGGAGGAATGGGCTGTATCGGAGCCTGGGTGACCCGTAACCTGGTCCAGGCCGGGTTGCCGGTTTCAGCCTTTGATTTGAGCGCCGACGGCCACCGGCTGAAGCTCATCATGAGTGAGGAAGAGCTGGCCTGTGTTCAGTTTATTCGCGGTGACATTACTGACACAACGGCCGTTTCCCAGGCCGTTGCCGATTCCAGAGCCACTCATATTATTCACCTGGCCGCGTTACAGGTGCCTTTCTGCAAGGTAAACCCACCGTTGGGAGCGGCCGTTAACGTGGTTGGCACGGTGAATGTCTTTGAAGCAGCCAAAAAAGCGGGGCTGCGCCAGGTTGTTTATGCCAGCAGTGTGGCCGTCTTCGGCCATAAAGACGAATATGCCGCAGCCCGGCTGTCAGACGATGCGCCGCTGCATCCCCACAATCTCTATGGCGTTTTTAAACAGGCCAACGAAGGGACGGCTCGCATTTACTGGCAAGATGAGGCTGTTGCCAGCATTGGGTTACGGCCGTATACCATTTACGGTCCGGGCCGCGACCAGGGCATGACCTCCACGCCAACCCAGGCCATGCTGGCGGCGGCGAGGGGCGAGAGCTATCACATCTCCTACGGGGGTTACAACGGCTTTCAATATGCTGACGATGTCGCCAGAATATTGATTCAGGCAGCCCGAACATCCTTTCAGGGAGCAGGCGTCTTTAACATTGAAGGTTCTGTATCCCACATGCGTGAAGTAGTAGCCGCAATCGAAGCGGCCGAACCTGGCATCAAGGGACGCATTACCTACGAAGAGAAGCCGCTTATGCTCCCGGATGGACAGGAAGATTCAGCCTTGCGAGAACTGCTGGGAACGTTCCCCGACACGCCGCTTCAGGAAGGCGTGGCGCGAACGGTGGCTCATTTCAAGCAGGCCCTGGCCGACGGCCGTTTACCCCAGGAGACAAACGCATGAAGTGGGCACACTTTAACTATCAAGGTCGGCCACGATATGGCCTCTTGAACGGCACCACAATCCAGCTTACCGGCCACGCATGGTCAGATATTCTGGCGGGAAAACCAGCCAATCTTGAAGGCGAGGTTGCTCAGGAAGAAGTGACTTTGCTTAATCCTATCGGCCGTCCCGGAAAAATCGTCTGCGTGGGATTGAATTATCTCGACCACTGCCGCGAGACAAACACCCCGCCGCCGGAACGGCCGTTGCTTTTTTCAAAATTCACAACGTGTGTCAATGACCCTACAGGGAACATAATCTGGTCTGAAACGCTGACGCGAGAAGTCGATTTTGAAGCTGAATTGGCCGTTATTATTGGTAGGCACTGCCGCAATGTGAATGAAGACCATGCCCTGGATTTTGTGGTTGGTTATACGGCCGCCAATGACGTGAGTGCGCGGGACATCCAGTTGGGAGACGGTCAGTGGATTCGGGGCAAGGGGTTGGATACTTTCTGCCCCCTTGGTCCGCTCTTTGTGACTGCCGACGAAATTCCTGATCCGCAAAAATTAGCGATTCGGGCGATTCTCAATGACCAGATTATGCAAGACAGCAATACAAACGAGATGATCTTTTCTGTCGCCAGGCTGATTGCTTTCTGTTCGCAGGCTTTTACCTTAGAGCCAGGAGATGTTCTTTTGACGGGCACACCGCACGGCGTCGGGTTGGGCCGCGAGCCTCAGATTTATATGCAGGATGGCGATGTCATTGTCGTCGAAATTGAGGGAATCGGCCGTCTAGAAAATAGGTGCCGGGTTATCTGATGTTGAAAGGTATCTCACCTCTGCTAAGTCCAGAACTGCTGGTCACGCTCTACCGCATGGGGCACGGTGATGAGATTGTGCTGGCTGATGGTCACTTTCCGGGGCACTCTCTAAACAAGCGCGTCATCCGGGCCGACGGCCTCGGGATCGATCCGCTCCTGGCCGCCATTTTACCCCTCTTTGAACTGGATAGTTACGCAGCTGACCCGGTGGTGATGATGGCCCCTGTACCCGGTGATGCTGTTGATACGGCCGTGGCCGATGGCTACCGGGCAGCTATTAAACAATTTAGCCCGGACACACCGGACATTAGCTTTGTAGAGCGTTTTGCTTTTTATGAACGGGCGACAGCGGCTTTTGCAGTTGTGATGACCAGTGATACGCGTAAGTACGCCAATATTATTCTCAAGAAAGGCGTAACGCCGCACCCAGGATAACGAATGCCTCCTATTCCTATTGTCGATAGTCATATTCATTTTTGGGACCCTGGGCAGTTAAACTACCCCTGGTTACAGGATTTACCGCGCCTGAACCGTGCTTTTTTGCCAGCGCAGTTGACCCAGGCAGCTGCGGCCGTTAACCTGCAAAAAATCGTCTTCGTCCAGGCAGACTGCGTGCCGGAAGACGGATTGGCTGAAGTAGCCTGGGTGTCCCAGCTGGCCCAAACTGAGCCGCGTATTCAAGGTATTGTGGCCTTTGCCCCGCTGGAAAACAGGATGGCCAGCGCCGCCTATCTGGAAAAATTGAAAGACTTTCCCCTGGTTAAAGGCGTGCGCCGCCTCATTCAATCCGAAGCGCCCGGTTTTGCCCGCCAGCCGGAATTTGTTCATGGCGTGCAGCAGCTGGCTCAATTTGGCTTCAGCTTTGACATTTGTATCATGCATACCCAGATGACTGAGGCCATCGAGTTGGTCGGCCAGTGCCCGGAGGTGGCTTTTGTTTTGGATCACTTTGGCAAACCGGCCATCGCCGACAGGCGGCTGGAGCCGTGGGCGACGCAACTACGCATGCTGGCGCAGTTTCCTCACATCTGGTGCAAATTGTCTGGCCTGGTAACGGAAGCGGATCATCAGAATTGGACGGTGGAGGATTTACGGCCGTATCTAGAAGTAGCTCTGGATGCTTTTGGCCCGCAACGGCTGATGTTTGGCGGCGATTGGCCCGTGTCGGAACTGGCAGCCAGCTACCAGCAGTGGGTGGAAACGGCCGATGCGCTGCTCGCGGCCTTACCAGAAGCAGACAGACGGCGGGTGTTTTTTGAGAATGCCCAAACATTTTATCGATTAGACAATATCGGAAATAAAGATTAATCCACAGATTAACGCAGATTTCGCAGATTTTTTGCCTTTAATCTGCGCTAATCTGCGAAATCTGCGGATCATTTTTTGGCATAGTGTTAATTTCAACCATGTCTATTGGATGAAAGATGCGATGATTTACACACAGCTGGGAAAAACAGGCTTAACCGTCTCTCGCCTTGGCTTTGGCGGTGCAGCTTTGGGCAACCAGTATGGCGCTGTTCAAGACAGTGAGGCCATCCAGGCTGTCCATGCGGCGCTTAACCAGGGCATCACTTTTTTTGATACGTCGGCTTTTTACGGCCGTACCCTGGCGGAAACCCGCCTCGGCCAGGCATTGGTCGGCCAACGTCAGCAGGTGATCCTGGCATCAAAAGGGGGGCGCATTGATCGGGACGAATTTGACTTCTCCACCGATGGGATTTTGAACATGTGCGCCGCCAGCCTGCACCGCCTGCAAACCGATTACCTGGACGTTTACCAGCTGCATGACATCGAATTTGGCGATCCCGACCAGATTATCAACGAAGCCATCCCCGCATTGCAGCAGTTAAAGCAAGAAGGCAAGGTGCGTTTTATTGGCGTCACTGGCTATCCACTCCCCCTGCTGCGCCAGATAATCGAGGCACATCAATTAGACGTAATGCTTTCTTACTGCCACTATAACCTGCTCAACACAACCTTAAACGATGTGCTGGTTCCGGCCGTTAAGGCCAGACAGATGGGGCTGATCAACGGGTCCGTCACCCATATGGGCATCCTTACTGACCAGGGGCCGCCACCCTGGCATCCGGCCCCCACCCCGGTCAAGCAAATCGGCCGGGACGTGGCCGCCTTCTGCCGCCGTCAGGGCACACCTATAGCCCATCTGGCCATCCAGTTTGCCTTACAAAACGAGGCGGTGGATGTCACCTTATTAGGCGCCCGTACCGTGGCCGAATTAAACGAAAGTGTTCAATTACTTGGCCAGCCACCAGATCCAGCGCTGTTGACTTTGGTTTTGGCCATGATCGAACCCGCTGCCAACATTTCCTGGTCATCAGGCCAGTGGGAACCACATGAGGAGACAAGATAAATGAAAATTGTGCGCGTTACGGCCAAAGATATTCGTTTTCCCACATCCCGTTCGCTGGATGGCAGTGATGCCATGCACACAGACCCGGATTACTCAGCTGCCTATGTGATTTTGCACACAGATAGTGAGTATGAAGGGCATGGCATGACGTTCACCATTGGCCGGGGCAATGAGTTGTGCGTGGCGGCGATTGAATCGTTGGGCGCCCTGATTGTGGGCCAATCGCTGGCAGATATTACCGCCAATATGGGGGCATTCTGGCGCACCCTGGTGAGTGACAGCCAGTTTCGCTGGCTGGGGCCAGAGAAAGGGGTTATCCATCTGGCAACGGCCGCTTTGGTCAATGCCGTGTGGGATTTGTGGGCCAAAGTAGAAGGTAAGCCGTTATGGAAGCTGCTGGCCGACATGACGCCGGAAGAATTAGTGCGTTGTCTTGATTTCACCTATGTGACCGATGTGCTGACGCCGGAGGAAGCGGTGCAGATGTTAACGGCCGTTGCCGACAGCAAAGCCGAACGCGAAGCTGAATTACAGGCCGATGGGTACCCCGCCTACATCACCTCAGCCGGCTGGCTGGGCTACAGCGATGAGAAAATTCGTCGTCTTTGCCGCGAATCATTAGCCGCCGGATGGACCCACTTCAAAATCAAGGTTGGGCAGGACGTGGCCGACGACGTGCGCCGTTGTAGTGTCGTGCGCGAGGAGATTGGGCCGGAATGTAAGCTGATGGTGGATGCCAACCAGATTTGGGATGTGCCCCAGGCCATTGCCTGGATGGAACACCTGGCCCCCTTTGATCCCTGGTGGATCGAAGAACCGACCAGCCCCGATGATGTACTGGGTCATGCCGCCATCCGCCGTGCCGTCCATCCTATTAAGGTGGCCACCGGGGAACACGGCATGAACCGGGTCTTGTTTAAGCAGTTAATGCAGGCCGAAGCGATTGATTTTTGCCAGATCGACAGCTGCCGGATGGGGGGTGTCAATGAAGTGATTGTGGTTTACCTGCTGGCCGCTAAATTTGGCATTCCTGTTTGTCCCCATGCGGGTGGCGTGGGGCTGTGTGAATATGTGCAGCATTTGCAGATGTTTGATTATGTGAGCATTAGCGCCAGTATGACGGACCGGGTGATTGAGTTTGCCGATCATTTGCACGAGCATTTTGTTGATCCGGTACGCCTGCGTAACGGCCGTTATCTGCCCCCCCAACAACCTGGCTACAGCATTCAAATGACGGCCGAAACACTCCGGGATTATCTGTATCCCCAGGGGGCCATCTGGCAGGCACCGGCATAAATAAGCGTCCAGAAATTAGCTGCCAAGATTGGACCAATCTTCAAGATTGGTCCAATCTGAAAAGACAGGAATGGTGTTTGCTGAGGGATAAAAGCGATGATCACGCATTTACAGTATGGGCATAGTGGCTTGGATATCCATCTGCCGTTTACGCAGGTTACGGAATTACGCCCGCAGTTTGTGCCTGGACTGGCCGATGAACAAGCCGGCTTTGAAACGGCCGTTCGCCATCCCACCAACAGCCTACCACTGGCAGAAATAATCGGTGCCGACGACAGCGTGGCCGTGGTGATTGCCGATGTGACACGGCCGTTACCCTCAGACCGACTCCTCCCCTGGCTTTTTGCCGAGCTGGCCCACGTCCCGGCGCAAAACTTTACCATCATCATTGGCACAGGCAGCCATCGCGCTACGACATCCGCTGAAATCGAACAGCTTGTCGGCAAAAACATCGCCAGCACCTACCGTATTGTCGATCACAATGCCTATGATAATGATGAACTGGAACAAGTCGGATTCATCGCGGATGGACAGGTGCCGCTCCAGTTGAATAAAGCCTATGTGGCCGCAGACCGGCGCATTGTCATTGGTTTTATTGAACCCCATTTTATGGCTGGCTTTTCTGGCGGTTACAAAGGGATTTTCCCGGCCGTGGCGGGTATACGGGCGATCATGCATTATCACCGGGCCGAAGCCATTGGTCATCCCAAGAGCGCCTGGGGCGTGCTGGAGGGCAACCCAACCCAGGCCCAAATTCAGCAATATGGATCGGCCGTGCCGCTGGACTTCTGCATCAACGTCACCTTGAATCATAAACGACAGATTACGCGGTACTTCTGCGGTGATCCGCTGGCCGCTCACAAGCTGGGCTGTGCTTTTGTCAGGGAAACGGCGATGGTGCGGTGTGAACGGCCGTTTCCCATTGTCATAACAAGCAATAGCGGCTACCCACTTGACCAAAACCTGTATCAAACCGTCAAAGGCATGTGTGCCGCGGCTGAAATTGTCCAGGAGGGTGGCTTGATCATTGTCGCCGCCCGCTGTAACGATGGTTTTCCCGATCATGGTAACTTCACCAAATTGTTGGTGGAACATGATTCACCCCAGGCATTATTAGACACGATTTTTACCCCAGGGTTCCATATGTTGGACATGTGGCAGGCGCAGAAACTGGCTCAGGTTCAGCTCAAGGCGCAGGTTGCCCTTTACAGTGAACTAAATGCGGCCGATGTGTCTCGGCTCAGGATAAAACCAATTTCAGATATGAATTTATTTCTGCAAGAAAAATGCAGAAATATGGGTTCGGATTCCCCTGTTGCTGTATTGCCCGAAGGTCCAATGACCATTCCTTATCTGATTTGTAACGATACAGATCCCAACCAGGACAAGCCAAACCAAACAGGATTTTTATGTACAGACCCTAAGGGTTTTCAAGCGGTAAACCCTTAGGGTCTCGCCAGGGAACCTGGATAGTTACGATAAAATAACTAATCCGAAAAAACAAGTAAGAGGCTCGCCCCATCCTGCCAGATTGACGAGCCTCTTACCAGGTGACAGATCAATTTTAAGTGGAAGCCCGCCGCAGCTTTTCTGCTGCCTGAAAGGCAGACCATTTTTATTGATCCAACAGTTGAGTTTTATCACCTTTGAGCCTGATTCACAAGGTGTGTGAAGGCAGCGATGTCTTAATTAGGAGGCGTTTACAAATGACTTTTTATAAGAAAACGCATCCGCAAGATTTGTCCGTTTACCAAAACCCAGGTTGAAAACGGGCAAACCCTTATAAAGGAGGTGCAGCGGCAAAAATATGAAATCTGAATAACTTTACCTATTGGAAATTTATAGCGTTGATAACAAACATTTTTCTAAATGGCTCCAAGCAGGAAGCAGGTGTGTTAAGTCTGCCACTCCGCAGGGCGCGCTTATTTAGAAGCCAGGAGGATTGAAGTGAAAAATACAAGCAACATTCTTAAAGTAACCTTGCTAGCAACGATGATGATGATTCTCGTACTCTCTAGCTGTAACAGTCCGGCCGCGCCAGAGACGGTGGTTGAGACGATTATTGAGACCGTCATTGAAACAGTGGAAGTCCCGGCAGTAACTACAGATGCTTCAGCCGATAATCCCTACCGGCCCAATGAACTGTTTGCGGCCGTAGAAGTTCTTGAGGCGGCAACAGAAGGGCAAAGTCCGCCTGCCGGGGCCAAATTTGCCTTCCTGGCCAATAATCTGTCACCTTTCTGGACGGCTGCACAAATTGGCGTCGCCCGTTCTTCATCTGAACTTGGCGTTCCTATAGCCTTTCAAG
>JBGTCV010000122.1:0-30526 GCA_041748655.1 Promineifilaceae bacterium (SeqCode)
GCGGTTTTGTTGAAGGAATGAACAACAAGATTCGGCTAATCAAGCGCCTTGCTTTTGGCTTGCCATCTTTTGCTCATTTCAGAGCGAGAATTCTGTGGGTCTGCGGTTGACCACAGAATTCCTCAGAGAACCAAAAAAGTTAAGGTCATTTTGGTCGATGATCACGAAGTGGTACGGTTGGGACTGCGCACGCTGCTGGAAGATTTGCCCTGGGTGAACGTGGTGGCAGAGGCAGGAACGGCCGTTGACGCCCTCCGCGTTGTCCAGCAACATCGGCCCGACGTCGTGGTGATGGACATTCGCATGCCTGGTGAGAGTGGCATTGTGGCCTGCCACCAGATTACCGACCGGTTTCCCGACGTGCGCGTGATTATGCTTACTTCTTTCACCGACGACGATCTGATTTTCAAAGCACTGCAAGCCGGTGCCTCTGGATATGTACTCAAACAGGTGGGCAACAAGCCGCTAATCGATGCTCTGGACGCAGTACGCCAGGGGCAGGCCCTGTTAGACCCGACGGTGACACAGCAGGTAATTAACCGCGTGCGGCAGGGGGAGCATGAACGGCAGGCGGCGGTTTTCCGTGATCTGTCGGAGCGCGAAATGGAAGTGCTGGCCGAGGTGGCCAAAGGCAAATCGAATGGGGAGATCGCCGAGGTCTTAAGCCTGTCGGGAAAGACAGTGCGCAACCACGTCAGTTCGATTTTGTCCAAGTTAGGTCTAAGCAATCGTATAGAAGCAGCCACCTTCGCCGTACGCCATGACATTGAACGCCAATTGCCGGGGCGTGACACCTAGAGCAAGATTGCCTCTACCCTCAAATCAGCGCAACCATCACCTCACTTTACTGCAGAAATTCCGCGTCGGCAATCATACCAGGCTTAAGCGCCAGGTCCGGGTTATCCAGGCTGATAACAACCGCATACACCAGGCGTACCCGATCCTCCTTTGTCTGGATATTTGAAGGCGTAAACTCCGCTTTGTCCGCTACTTGCAGAACCGTCCCCACAAATTCACGATTAGGGTAAGTATCCACGGTGACGTTAGCCAATTGTCCAGGTGTGACAAGGCCAAATCGATCTTCAGGCAAATAAACTCTTAATTCCAGCCGATCCAGCCGTCCAATTTGCAGCAGGGTCGTGCCGGGCAGCACGGTCTCACCGGGTTCAATACTGCGGGTAAGCAGGATCCCATCCAAGGGAGCAGCAATGGTAAATTTACTCAGTTGTGCATCCAGTGTGTCTAGCTGAGCTTGAGCGGCGTCCAACCGGGCCTGCGCGGCGGCAATTTCTTCAACCCGCGCTCCGTTCAATGCTCCGGCCAGGTTAGCAGAGGCCATATCGTTTTGCGCCGCAGCTACCTTAATTTGGGCCAGCAGGGACTCTACTGAAGGTGCAGAAACACCGGCAACTGAAGCTGACAGGGCATAAGCGTTTAATTGCGCTTGCAGCCGCTGCACCTCTTGCCAGACTGCTGCCAGTTGAGAGGCGGCCATGCCGGAAGTCACAGCCTCATAGCAGCAATTCAAAATTCAAGATTGCCCGCTAAGTTTGGGAGGCGGTATATCTAATTCGAGGCCCTCAATCATGAAGGCAAACAAAGATTCCCAACTGTCAAACACCATGTATCGGGTTAACGCCTGCAAGTCATTGAAAAAGGTGCGTCGTACCGACAGCGTTTCGCGCAGGAGACGATAGGCTTCATTGACCAAATGTTGTGCCGTGTGAATCAAGAACGCCAGCAGATTGAGGGTGAAGAAAACATTGGCTAAATGGCTGTCACCGTGACCAAAATTGTGATTGAGATTGTATCCTTTGGTCTTAAGGACATTGATGTTCTCGTTTTCTACCTTCCAACGAGCACGACCCAACTGGGCGAGTTGAGCCACATTGCGGCTGGATAGAGGGTGATTGGTGACCCAGGCATTATGATAGAGCACCTTACCTGTCTCTTCATGGGTAATGGTCAACTCGAACCAGTTGACCATTAGGGCATCCTCTCCAGCCCGCAGGGGCACGCCGTTGACAAAACGATACGACCAGATTTCACCATGCTTGCCGTTCCAATGGCGCACTTGCCGGGTTTCTAGCCCGCCGGCTTTCTCTAGCGCTGCCAGCCATTCATAGAGTGTTGTATGGGAATCTGGTTTGCAGACAAAGAGGAAGAACTGCTCATAGGTTTGGTCAATCAACTGGCACAAGGGCTGGTTGGCATAGAGGTCGTCTCCCAAATAGGTAATCGTTTGCGGACGATACCGTGGCTGATGGCGGGCTAACCAGCGTTTGACGGCGGCTCGTTCACAATCTTGCTTCTTATGACCATCTTGAGGCACAATGCATTCAGGTGGCAATGAAAGCACATGGGGTGAATTGGGTTTGAAATCACGGGAATAATGGCGCTGTGATAGTAATGGGTGACACCGCTTCGGTCTTGACGATGGGTGCATTGATCGCAGTGGATTTTCTCAGATGAGTGAAATACGACCCCATCAAAGGTAATCGCGCAGGTTCCGGCATAAGTTTGGAACGAGGTCAAGTGACCGCTTTGGTCTAATTCATCGATCACCCAGTCAAAGTCGGGATGAAACTGGTCTGGGGAAATGGGGTCTAGCAGGTTTCGTAACTGGACATCGCTCGGGATTTTCTCTGCCCCGAACAAGGTGGCGACATTATCCCGCCCTTTGCGCTGGTGCATATCTCGTTGTTGGGCCAAAAACGAGGGCGATTGCATGAAAAAGACGGAAAAGGCAGCTTTGGCCGCATCAGCTATTTGATAGCGCGTGTTATTACTTGGTTGATGATGGTCTGGCAGGTCTTGCCAGCTCGTTTGGAATCGTTCCATGATTTTGCTGAGTGACAGTGGTTTGGACATCAGGGCCTCCTGTAACAAAGGCTTGACCCTATCACATTCTCACTTCCCTGTCACTTGGTTTTTAAATTTTGAATTGCTGGTTAGATTATGGCATGGTGGTGATTTTCCCCGCCCATTGGGTAATTACATTTTGAATGCTAGAATCCTCGCTGTTGGTCAATTTTGCCAAATCGATTAGATATCAGCGTAAAGGAAACCGTGTGACCGCAATCCAGGTATCGAATTTAAGCAAATCATTTTTTGTGCCGGTGCGGGATGCGGGTCTGAAGGCTGCGCTGAAAAGCCTGGTGAATCGTAAAACGCGCGAAGTGCAGGCGGTTAAGAACGTTTCTTTTTCGATTGAATCCGGTGAGGTGGTGGGCTTTTTGGGGCCAAACGGCGCAGGCAAGACAACTACGCTCAAGATGCTGGCAGGGTTATTGTATCCCACCAGCGGCGCCGCTTCTGTGTTGGGCTACACGCCCTCACAGCGCGACAAAAGCTATTTACGTCAGATGACGCTCATCGCGGGTAACCGGAACCAGCTCATTTGGGACATCCCGGCGCTGGATTCATTTGAGCTAAATCGGGCCATTTATCGCCTGCCAGAGGGTGAATTTCGCCGCACTCGCGATGAATTTATTGAGCTGCTGGACATGCAAGATATTGTCACCAAGCCGGTGCGCAATTTGTCTTTGGGTGAGCGGATGAAGGTGGAGATTGCTGCCGCGCTGCTGCACAAGCCCAAGGCGCTCTTTTTAGATGAGCCGACGATTGGCCTGGACGTGACGATGCAGCGGCGCATTCGGGCATTTGTGCGCGAGTACAATCAACGCTACGGAGCTACGGTGCTGCTCACCAGCCACTACATGGCTGACGTGGAAGCGCTGTGCAAGCGAGTGATTGTCATTCATCATGGCCGCATTCTCTTCGACGGTGATTTAACGGCGCTAGTACAAAAATTTTCGCCTTACAAAATTATTGTGGTGGACTTGGCTCCAGGAGCCACAAACGGACAGGGTGCTGAAGCGCTACGGCCGTTTGGCGAGGTCACTGCTTATACAGAAGGTCAGGCAATGTTGCGTGCGCCTAAGGCAGATACCGCTGCTGTCACTGCCAAACTTCTTACAAATTTCACCATCACCGATCTCACGATTCAGGACCCACCCATTGAAGAAGTGATCGAGCAAGTCTTCAGTACTGAACCCGAATAATGAAAAGAATGCAAGCATAGTTGACCTAATCCAGAGCGAGAAAATTGTTTACCTTTGTTTGATGCTCAATGCTGATGAAAAATGCATTTATCAGGGTATCGTCTGACCCCTGCGGGCTAATGAGGAGTCGTGCACGTAACCAGAGAGATTCACCGCAACCATTGACCACGGGCATAATCATAAGCGCCATAGTAGTTCATTTTGGCCGATAGCCCCGGCGAACTGCTCTTGACCCACTGGGGCACGCCTTTGAGCGACCAACTGTAACCGAGGTCCAGGTCCTGATGGAAATGGGCTTCGTCAATGTAGACGAGAATGGCTTGACCCTCACACATTTGCATGAACATTTCGCTGAGTTGGGCAATATACTGCCGCCGTTGTTCTGGCTTGGCTTTGGCCAACAGTTTTTTGCACTTTTTCCAACTGAATCCCGATTGGCGCAACAGGGTACCAATTGTATTCTTGCTCACCTGTCGCTCGCATTTGTTCTGTATCCAGGCCACCAGCTTCTTCAGCGTCCAGCGATGGCCGGGCAAATCGACATCCTGCGGTGATTGGGTCTGAAGCATGGTCGTCACTTCCCCTTTCAGTTCCGCGCTAAAAAAAGGGGGTGTCCGCCCGTGTGTCTGTACAGCACAGCATCCGGCCCAGCGGCATTGTAGGTGTGTATCCAGCCCATCACCGTCTGGTCGTCACGATTGATTTGCCTGGCCCAACGGGTGGCATTGGTCTGACCTACGCCGATAAGGTAGAGGGCCTGAAATCGTTCCCGACTGCGTGGATGGGCTGCATGGAGCGATAGTTGTCTGATATCTTCGGCCGTTTGGCCCCATTTACGGAAATCTGGACGTAACATTGATTATCAACCTCACGATTTTTGTAAGATACGTGAGATTTTATCAAATTCTATGGTTCTCAACCTGATTTGAGTTTAAAAACTTTTGCCAGCATGGCACATCCTTTTTTAGTAGTAAGTTTTGCAAACGCGAGTGCCAAATTATAGCAACTGTTAAGCAGGAGCGCGATTCAGATAACGTGGAAAAGTAACGCAAGTTGCCACAACGAATTATAATGAGAGCTATGCAAGAGAAAATAAAGGTTTTGGTTATTGATGATGAAACTGCCATTCGTCGTTTTTTACGCACTGCTTTAGAGGCGCATGGTTACACCATTTACGAAGCAGGTACCGGTGAGGACGCCCTGGTTCAGGCAGTGAATATTCAGCCGGACTTAATCATTCTGGATTTGGGCCTGCCGGGCATTAGTGGCATTGAGGTGACACGCCGGATTCGTGAATGGATCGATACACCGATCATTATTCTTTCTGTGCAAAATCAGGACAGTGAAAAGATAGCGGCACTTGACGCGGGAGCGGATGATTATTTAACGAAGCCGTTTAGCGTGGGTGAGTTAACGGCCCGGCTGCGCGTGGCGATGCGGCATATGCGCAAGGAGGATTCGGAGCCGGTATACCGGGTAGGTGCGCTTTGCGTGGATTTGGCAGCAAGGGTGGTTACCTGTCGCGGGGAAGAGGTGCAGCTAACACCAACAGAATATGATTTGCTCAAGGTACTGGTTCATTATTCTGGTCGGGTGCTGACGCATCAGCAGCTGCTGCGGGAGGTACGCGGGGTGGGCTACCAGACGGAAACACACCTGCTGCGGGTACACATGAGCAATTTGCGCCACAAAATTGAGAAAGACCCAACCAATCCGCAATATATTTTGACGGAGCCGGGCGTGGGGTATCGTCTGGTGATGGATGTTTAGCCATCGTTTGAGCTATTCTGGCTGAGCGATGGGCAGGGCAATGGAGAACGCTGCCCCCCCATTTTGGCGATTTTCGGCCCAGATACGGCCGTTATGCGCCTCCACAATTCCCTTCGCAATCGATAACCCCAACCCCGTTCCGCTAACCCCTGCCACGTTCACCCGGAAAAATCGGTCAAAGATATTTTCCAGCTCCGCCTCTGGCAAGCCCGGTCCTCGATCTTTCACTTGCAAAATCACCTCGTTCTGTGCCTGTATCGCCTGAATGGTGATGGGATGCTGTTGTGGGGCATATTTCACCGCATTCTCCAGCAAGTTCACCAACACCTGTACCAGCAGCGTAAAGTCGATGCTGATAAGTGGCAGGCCAACCGGCACATCTATTTCCAGGGTGTGCCCTTGCAGTTGGTTGTGCATCTGAGCAATCGCGGTCCCGACCAAATCTTCTATATCCGACGGTTGACACACCACTTTCAGTGCGCCAGACTCCAGCCGGGTCATATCCAGCAGGTTGCCTACCAGCCGGTTGAGCCGCCGGGCCTCTTCCCAGGCGGTGTTAACCATTTCATGACGAGCGGCTTCCGACAGCAGGGAGTCGTCGTCGTGCAGGCTGCTCAACACGCCGGTAATGGCGGCCAGCGGCGTGCGCAGATCGTGCGAGATGGCGTTGAGCAGGGCGGTTTGTAGTTTTTCCGTTTCAGCCAGCAAGTGAGCGCGCTGGGCCTGTTCAGCCAATCGGGCACGCTCCAGGGCCAGGGCAACCTGATTAGCAAATGAAAGCAGCAGCCGGTTTTGTTCCCCGGTGAGCGGGGTCTCACCCTGGGCAAACTCAACAGCGAGCACACCTACACCCTGGCCAGAACTGATGAGTGGAAAATAGGTGCCGTCCATACTGCTGAGGGTGTTGGTATAACGGCCAGCCACCTGTTTGTGGCGAAAGACCCATTGGGCCACGGCCAGGCTGTCTTTTTCCAGCTGAAATTCGATGGTTTTAGCCTGCAACATCAAGGTTTGGGCTGCTTCGTCGGGCAAAAAGAGGGCGGCGGGGTTGCTCAGGGTTTCTTGCATATGGTTAACGGCCGTTTGCGCAATCACATTCAGATGCGTTACCACCGCCAATTTTTGGCTGAGCTCGTAGAGAGCGGCCGTTTGATGCTCGCGTCGGCGGGCGGCAAACTCCTGTTCGCGTGCACGAGCCGTCAGCGTGCTAATCACCAGCCCAACCGTCAGCAGCCCGGCAAAAGTAAGCAAATATTCGGCGTCATCCACCACAAAGGCATAATAGGGCGGCACAAAAAAGATGTCGAAGGCGATAAGGCTGAGCAGGGAGGCCAAAATAGCTGGTACTCGGCTGAGCCAGACGGCCGCCAGAATAACGGCTAGCAGGTAGGGCATGACTAGATTGGTAGGGGTGATAAACGGCCGTAACGGCAAACTAATCAAGGTCGCAAGGGCCACCAAACCCGCACTTTGCCAATAGGCCCGCCAATTAATGGCGGCTGCTTGGGTTTTGGCAGCGGCTGCGTAAGGCGGCTTATGCGTCACCGTGCCGCTAATAATGTATATGTCCAAATCCTGGCTCAGGTGGACAATCTGGTCGATGAGAGAGCCGCCCCGCAGCAGCTCCTGCCAGCGAGGACGCAGCGGTTTTCCGGCTACCAGGCGGGTGACGTTACGGCTGAGTGCGTAATTGACCACGGTTTCGGCAACGGAACGGCCGTTTAAGCGGATCGTTTGCCCACCCAGCGTTTCAGCTAATTGCAGCGTCCGCGTCACCCTATCCCGGTCAGCCTGTGACAAATTCAGGTGACCTGGTGTTTCCACATACGCTGCAATCCATTCTGCATTCAGCCGGGTTGCCAGTCGCTGGGTCGTACGTACCAGGCGTTCACTCAGGGGGCTGCTGCTGATGCATACCAGGAGTCGTTCGGCCACGGGCCACGGCCCAGCAATGGCGTGGCTTTGCATATAGGCACGCATCTGGGCATCAATCCGGTCTGCCGCCCGGCGCAGGGCAATCTCGCGCAGCGCCGTCAGGTTGCCGCGCCGAAAAAACTTTTGGGCAGCGCTTTCTGTGTGGTTTGTCAGATGCACCCTGCCCGCGCTAAACCGATCCAGCAGTTCGTCGATTGGCAGATCGATCAGTTCAATTTCATCAGATTCATCCAGGATACTGTCTGGGATCGTTTCCCCAGCAGTCATGCCGGTAATTTGAGCCACAATATCTTTCAGGCTTTCCAGATGCTGCACGTTGACGGCCGTATACACATCAATGCCTGCGCTCAGCAGCTCCTGCACATCCTGGTAGCGATGGGCGTGGCGGGAGCCGGGCGAGTTGGCGTGGGCCAGGTCGTCTACCAGCGCCACCTGGGGCTGGCGGGCCAGCACGGCGTCGGTGTCCAGTTCAAACTGCACAACATCGCGCACCGTCACCACCCGGCGGGGGATGATCTCCAGGTTGGCCAGAAGGGTGTCGGTTTCGGAACGGTCGTGTGTCTCCACAAACCCGACTACCACATCCATCCCAGCCGCCTGGCGCTGCAGGGCTGCCTCCAGCATGGCATATGTCTTGCCTACGCCGCTGGCGTAGCCCAGAAAGATTTTTAGTTTGCCGCGTGGCTGTCCGTTTTCAGCGGGCAGTTTATCCGGCGCAGATACCGGTTCAGGATGACGGTCCATATGTTTTACCTAATCAAAAGTATAGGCGCTTATTGTAAGGTAGAAACGGCCGTTTCCCCCATCTTGACACATTCTTGACATCCCAGAAAACATCTTGACCCTTTCTTGACTCAAAAAAATGTATCGTAAAGTGTAAGTAAAACACCCAGATCGGGTGTTTTTTCACGAAAAGGTGGTTTTTAAACGAATGGCTATTGATTTACCTGATATTAAACGTGTGCTGATTGGCAAACCATTTCCCACCAGTCAAGAAATTCACGAACGGCTAGACAAGGTTCGCGCCCTGGCCGTGTTTGCCTCTGACCCCATCAGTAGTAATGCCTATGCTACAGAAGCGATCATGAGCGTGATTATTGTGCTGGGCAGCGGCGCGCTGCGGCTAACTTTGCCGCTGGCCATGGGCGTCGCTGCCCTGGTGCTGATGGTGATCTTCAGCTACATCCAAACCATTTTACATTACCCCGATGGCGGTGGCGCCTACACCGTAGCCAAAGACAATCTAGGCAGATACCCCTCGCTGCTGGCCGGGGCTGCCCTGCTAACCGACTACATCCTGACGGTATCTGTCTCGGTCTCGGCCGGGGTGCGCGCTGTCACATCAGCCGTGCCGGAACTGTTTGATTATCGCGTGCTCATTGCCCTGGTAGCCATTGCCCTTATCACCTGGGTTAACTTGCGCGGTGTGCGGGAAAGCGGCACCATTTTTGCATTTCCCACCTACGCCTTTGTGGGCGGCGTTTTGCTCACCATTGGCCTGGGACTGGTGCGTTACCTGGGTTTATTTGGGTTAGCGCCGCTGCCCTCGTTTGAGGAGAGCGTACCTGCTACCAGTTCGCTGGTCGGCTTTGCCTACATCTGGCTGCTGCTGCGGGCCTTTGCCGGTGGCTGTACCGCACTCACCGGCATCGAGGCAATTAGCAACGGGGTAAAGGCGTTTAAACCGCCGGAATCCCACAACGCGGCCAAAACGATGGTGGCGATGGGTGTGATTGCTATGTCGCTCTTTGTGGGCATTACTTTTTTGTCCACCAGAATGCATCTGGTTCCGGTCGAGCATGGCGAAAGCATTTTGTCGCAAATGACACGCCAGATTACCGGCGGGGGCTTTCTCTATTATTGGGTGCAAATATTTACGGCGCTGATTCTGTTTCTGGCGGCCAATACAGGGTATCAGGATTTTCCTCGCCTGGGCTCTTTTCTGGCCAAGGATGGCTTTTTGCCGCGCTGGCTGCAAAATCGAGGCGACAGGCTGGTATTTAGCTCCGGCATTGTGGTGCTGGCCGTCGTCTCTTCGGTGATTGTGCTGGTGTTCCGGGCAGATGAGATTGCCATGCTGCCGCTGTATGCGCTGGGGGTCATGTTGAGCTTTACCCTGTCACAAGCAGGCATGTCTCGCTTGATGGACAAAGTGGGCCAGCTGAAACCGGGCGAGACGGCGCACACAGACAACACACAGATTCATTATGAGCGAACCTGGCGCTGGAAAAAGGGACTCAACACGGTTGGCGCGGTGACGACGGGGATCGTTTTTGTTATTTTGACGGCGACCAAGTTTGTGGATGGCGCCTGGATTGTGGCAGTGGCCATACCGGGGTTGGTGTTTATGTTTAACGCTGTTCATCAACATTATGAAAAAGTGGCCTGTACGCTGAGTACAGAAGATTTTTCTGAAGATGAGCTGATGGATGTGGCCAATGTGGCGATTGTGCCGATTGCAGATGTGCATCGGGGAACGCTACGGGCATTGCAATATGCCAGGCTGATTGCCACAGACGTGCGGGCGGTTTGTGTGGCCACCACGCCAGAGATGCACGAGCGCATTGAGGCCCGCTGGGCGCGGTTCCCGAAGCTAACGGCCGAAATTGAGCTGGTGATTATTGATTATGATTACCGGGACATTTTGACGCCGCTGGTGGATTATGTGGACCGGGTGAATCGTCTGGAGTTTGATGAACAGCTGGTGACCATTGTGATTCCTGAGTTTGTGCCGGAGGAAACGGTGGCCAATGTGCTGCACAACCAGACGGCCAATATTTTGCGCAGGGAGCTGCGCAACCGGGAAGATGTGATTGTGATTGATGTGCCGTACCGCATTCCCGCTGTGGTGGCGGGGAATGGCGCAAAACTTCCTGTGGCTGAAGCAACGGCCGTTTAATATCCCACCAACCTGATTTTGTTTTAACGGCCGTATCTGCCTGGATACGGCCGTTTTTGTGCTCCCCATTGGTCCGGCTGGTAAGGTTGTGCGCAGCGCATGGTGTTCCAGAGAAGGTTTGGCATGACGGCCGTTCCCTTTTCCATTACAATCTGCCCATGTCGATCATAAACCACGCACTCAAAGATAAAAAGGTATTGGTTACCGGGGAGCCACTGGCTTTATTGGCGGGCTATGATGAGTGGCTGTAGGACATTCTGTTTCGTTTTTTCCACTGCTTATCAGGCCACTTTGCCTATATTTGTTCGTTTTGAGGGGCAACAACGAAATAGAGTGCCCATTCTGTTTCATTTCAGCCCAATTTATGGTCAATAAGTGGCACTTCCTGACAGCTTCGCTCGTTTTGGGCCTACCTCTTTATCGGAAAAGGGTCAAAGCGACGGCCGTTCCCCCCACCCCCCTGGCGGGAGGAACGGCCGTTTGATCACCTGTTAACCGCCTACGGCTTAATCACAGCCAATGGCGGCGCGAATCACCTCCGCTTTGGTAATTAGGCTGGTCGCCGTATCGACATCCAGCGGCTGCGGCGTCTTAGCGTTGACCTCGTCGATAAAGTCTTGAAACTGGTTGCAGGCATCGGCCGTATACCCTTTATCCAGGCTGCGGATGGCGTTGTCCAACGGCCGGATCAGGCCATTGGCTTGGCCGGGATTGAGTACGCCGCTGTCCGCCAGGCTCTGGATCTCGTCCTTGATGCTGCCGGCAGCCTGCTGTACGGTTAGGACGGTGTAGGTTGCGCTGGCCGAACCGCTGTTGCCCGCATAGTCCAACGCGCCGTCACAGATAGCTGTAAACGTGCCGCTGCCGTCCGGACTGCCGCCCGTCAGGGTCAGGCTGGCGGCCACGGCTACGCCTGAGACGCCCGCGTTATTGCCGGTATCGACCGTATCGCAGCCAACCGTGGGCACGTTCTCAAGGGTGATGTAGGTTGCGCCATCGGTGACGCCCGTGACTGTGACCACGGGAGCTGTCTTGTCAAGATAAATCGTGGGCGATTGGGCAAAGGTGCCGTTTCCAGCTTTGTCAAAGCAATAGCCGCTTCTCCCAACAATGCCATCGTGACTAAATACATGGCTGGGAGGACAGTAGTCAATACCCGATGTGCTGTCATGGCCAATGAATTCGACGGTGACATCGCTGTTATGCCAGCCATGGGCGTTGGCTTCCGGCGAGATGTTGATGCTAACCGTAGGTGGGGTGGTGTCCCGTCTAATGGTCACGCTTTCTGACGTTGTGCCGCCTTCGCTGGTCGCCGTACAGGTGAGGGTGGTACCGGCGGTGTCACTATTGATCATGGTGGTTTCACAGTTGGTCGTGCTAAAGGGCGTTTCCGGATCGGTGACTGCCCAGCTAACCTGCACATCACTCGTATACCAGCCGTTGTTTCCCAGCGTGCCGCTAACGGTGGGGCTCACCACCGGCGGGGTCGGGTCATTGTATCCACTGGTATATTTTAGAGATGTCTTCGAGATATCCATGTAGCTGATGCGAGGAACGCCATTGCGGTCCAGCGTTAACGAGCTATAAGCGCCAGCCTGAAAAGCTTCGCGGTCGGCAATTTCACTTTGCCAACTGCTGCCGTTCCAACGTGTATATATCAGGTGCATTCCGTCGTAATAGCTGATGTGGGGATAGTTATTGCTGTCCAGCGCCAGAGAGGGGTCGACGCCACCGTTAGCGATGGTCTCGCGCTGCCAGCCGCTGCCGTTCCAATAGGCATACTTTATGGCGTTATTGGTTTTGTCGTAGTAGCTAATGTGGGGATAGTTATTGCTGTCCAGCGCCAGCGACGTTTCCCAACCTACGTCTCCCTCGCTGTCGACGAGATGTATCTGCCAACTGCTGCCGTCCCAACCGGCGTATTTGAGGTCACCGTTGGTTTCGTCGTAGTAACTAACGTGCGGGTGATCATGGCTGTCCAGCGCCAGCGAATTATAATTGCCTACGCCATGAGAATGGTCGACTACTTCGATGTGCCAGCTGCCGTCATACCAGCGTGCGTACTTTAAGTTGCCAAAGAGGGCGCGGTTTTCTTTATAGCTGATATGGGGGAAGTTATTCCTGTCTATCGCTAATGAGTTATACAGAGATGCTTCGTCAATGGTATGTTGCTGCCAATTACTCCCATCCCAGCCCACATACCTTAATTGAGCGCCATAGCCCGTTGTATAGCTGATATGGGGGCGGTTAAGATTGTCCACCGCCATTGAGGTTTTCGGGGTTAATAAGGCCGCCGTGTCAATTTCTTGTATCTGCCAAATGTTCCCGTCCCAGCTGGCGTATTTCAGCTTGATAGAACCGCCTATATCATGCCAGTAGCTGATGTGAGGCGTGTCATTACCGTCCAGGGCCAGCGAGCTGTTGATACCGGCGCGGCCGTCGAAGGTCCCGGCACCTTCAATGGTTTGCGTTTGCCAAGCGTATGCCTGAACTAGCCCCGGCAACGCCAACAAGGACAGCAGCCCCAGCAGTATTAGCCAGCGCTTCTTTGTTTGATCGATCTGTTTTCTTAATATCATGATGTTCTCCTTTGAGGATATTGGCGCGGTGGCCAGGACTGTTCATCCACCACTACCCGCCCTTTACGCTCTAATCGTCGACGCCACTGCCCCTTCTAACGCGGCAGACTATTTGCGAATTAGTCCCTGGCCGGTTAGTGACATAATAGTAGCTGCGGGTAATTACTTCTACACAGGCACTGAATCCCCGTCCTCCTGGTCGCTGGCTGGCAAGGAGAGGTGGGACTGAACCATGAGCCACTGATCCCCACGGTTCTCTAACACGGCAGTCAGCCGCAGCGGACTGCCGATCTCCTGACCCCCTATCGGGCCCTGGCAGGTTCCCACACCGGCCACCCAGGCCACGGGTCCGGCGGCTGAGACTTGCCCCCAGCTTAACTGGAAGTCTGACGCCTCCCGCTGGGACCAATCCCTCTCGGCCTGGTGCCGAAACTCGTCTGGGCCGGTGCGCTTCTCGTCGGCGCCCGTGCCAAACAGGAAGGTATCATCGTCTGGGGCAACGAGGGCCATCAAACCAACAACATCCCGATTTCGGTAACTCTCGGTGAATTTGTCCATGACCGTCAACACGGCCGCTTCGGTCTTTGGATCTGCTTTCATCATACTCTCCTTTGTTGAATAAGCATCGAACCATCACGGTTCATATGATATTCGTAAAGGAGAGGGGCGTCGTCCGGGGAAACCCTACAATGTGGTTCTGTGCAACCCTATAATTTGCCCGAATGGGATCGGCGTGGGGTGTAGGTCAGTTGCAGGGGGGCTTAGGTGACCACTCGCTTCGATTGGCCTCTAGCCCTCCGTGTCCAGCGTGTCCAGATCCTGTGGTGCCTTTGCCAGGCCCTTGTCCACCGCCCAGGCCGCGATCTGGGCCCGCGACGAGAAACCCAGCTTGGAGAGAATGCGCGTGACGTGGGCCTCGACCGTCTTGATGCTCACCACTAGTTTGTCGGCAATCTCTTGATTGGTCAAGCCCTGGGCGATAACGGCCGCTACCTGGCGCTCACGCCGCGTCAGCCCGCCGTATTCCTGTTTGGCCGCCTGTCGTGGCGTCAATGGCTGTATCTCTGGGATCAGTGCCGCTGCCCGGCGCTCGAAATTGTCGCGCAGCGCTTCTTCATCAATGGTCGCCGCCAGCCTGTCAATTTGCTCCCGCGCCAGCGTAAACATTTCCCTGGCCTGCTCCTGGCGTGAACTACTCAGATAAATCTCGCCCAGGGCAATGTAAATCTGCCACATCCCATGAGTAAGGTCATGTTTTGTGAACTGCTTAATCGTTTGCAGCAGCGTCTGCTCCGCTTCATCGATCCGATCAAGCCATCGTAGCGCATGTGCCTGCAGCTTCCGCGCCGGACCTTGAAAGAAGGGGAGCATGCCACAGGCCGTATCCGTGAAGATAGGGGCCTGCTGAATCTCATCCACCAGTTGAAGTATCTGGTTTGCATCCTGTTGGGCATAGGCCAACTCGATCCGGGCCAGCCGGACGCTCAGTAGGGCAGGCATCCATTCCAGAGGTAGATCGGCCAGCAGCGCCTCCGCTTCTTCTTGTCGATTTTGCAAAATATAGACCGAAGCCAGCACTCCACCACCCATCCAGGCAAAAAACGAGGAGCCGACTTGTTTGGCCAGAGCCAAACCTTTTACCAGGTGATCCTCGGCCCTGTCCAGGGCCAGCAAATCTTTGTAAGAATAACCGGAGAAGACGTGGTTGCTGGCCGTCCACTGTGGATGCTCAATGGCCTCGGCCAGGGCCAGGCTTTGGCTTCGAATCGCCAGGCTCTCGCCATAGCAACTGCGGTTAAACAGCACAGTCGCCAGGCAGTTTAAGGCGTACGCCTCCCCCGGCTGCCAGCCAATATCCCGCGCCAGTTTCGCCGCCTCCTCGGCCTGTTCCTGACTTAGCGAATACAGGGCTAAATTAGCTAAACTGGAAGACAGGGTTTGCCAATCTTGCAGCTCGCGCAGGATGGGGATGGCTCGCTTGTAATAAGTCATGGTTCCGCCGGCGTCACCGCTCTGGTTGCTGGTCATGGCCAACAGGTCAAGCGTGGCGGCAATGCCTACCCGATCATTCAGTTCCTCAAAGAGGAGCAGTGCCTCCCGATGGTGATCTAAGGCTTCGAACGGCCGTCCGTTATTCATCAACCAGTTACCCAGCCGGTTCAGACTGTGGCCGATAGCTGCCCCATCTTCCATTGTGCGCGCCAGTTCCAGCGCCTGCCGGCAGTAGTCGCCCGTGCGGGCATAATCCCGCGCAGCCCACAGCAGCGCCAGGTCCAGCAATGTTTGCCATATCGCCTGCTGGTCGCCGGCTGCTTCGGCCGCTTGCAGCGCTGCCTCGAAATCGGCCCTGGCCTCCGCGAACTGGCCCAGCGTGTCATACGCGCGGCCACGCAGCCGGTAAAGTGCCTGGCCGGGCACTTGAGGCAGCCGTTCCACCGCCTTGAGCGCCCGAGTAAACTGCTCCACCGCCGCGTGTGGCGCATGGAGCGCCAGCGCCTTTTCGCCAGCCCGCTGCGCGTACGCTATGGTCTTTGGCCACAGCGCCGCCTCAAAAGCATGGTAAGCTAGCGCTTCCAGGTGAGATTCGAGGGAATCCGCATGATTTTTTTCGATGGCCAGGAGTAACTGCCTGTGTACTGTTTGCCGTTCCCGCGTTAGGAGACGGCCGTACAGCGCCTCGCGGGTCAGGGCATGACGGAAGGTAAAACGATCGGCGCTTTCTTCAACTACCAACCTGGCTGCCACCAACTCCTTGATCAGGTCCAACAGCACCCTGTCGCTGTGGTTCGTTAATTCTTGTATCACCGCAAAATCAAAGCTGCGCCCACTGACGGCCGCCAGATCAATGAGCTGATTGGCCGGCCGGCTAATCTGGTCCAGACGCTTCTGAATCGCCCGCTGGATGCTGTCAGGGATGTCGATCTGTGACAGGGGTTTGCGCCGCCACTGATTACCGGCGAAGTAAATATCCCCGCTACTGATCAGGGAGGCACAGAGTTCTTCAGTAAAAAAGGGGTTGCCTTCGGTCAGATTGTAGATAGCTTCCACGAATTCTACAGATGGTTCTTGAGCTTGATCGAGAAGTCCTTTGAGCAACTGGGCAGTTTCAGCGTGGCTTAGCGGTCCGAGGCTGATCTCCTGGGCAATCGGCTCTCGATCTAGTCCGGCCAGCAGCGCGGCCAGCCCGGCCTGATCCCGGACGCCGCGCGAGGTTAACAGGAGAAGAATAGGCTCACCGGCGATGCGCCGCACCAGATGAAGTAAGAACTCCAGGCTGGCCCGATCGCTCCAGTGCAGGTCCTCCACAATGAGCAAAAGGGGGCCACTTTCGGCTTGACGCCAGAAGAAGCGGGTAAGCGCCTCGAACAATTGTCGCTCTTGAATCTCAGGATCAACTAGAGGCGCAAATGGCGGCTCGGAGAAATGGATCGTCAATTCCGGCAGCAGTTTGATCAATGCTGGCGCAATCGGCCCGATTACTTCAAGCTGGTCAGTGGTCAGGCTTTGGCCGAAAAAAGGGCGAAGCATATCGACTAAAGGTGCATAGGGAAAGGAGCGGTCTTGCTCAAAGCAGCGCCCAGCCAGCGCTTCAAAATCCATATGCTCCGCTCGGACCTGAATTTCAGCCAGCAGGCGGCTTTTACCAATGCCCGCTTCGCCACTAACGAGAACACAGTGCCCGCTGCCATCCTGGACGCTGTCCAGGATGGCAGCGAGTTTATTTACCTCCTCACGACGCCCGACGAATATGGATGTTAGCACTGTTTTCATCATTAGTCAGGAAAGTATATCATAACGAAGTAAGGATTCATGCGGCGCGGAGTCTTCGGAGCCGCCGCATAATCCTGAGTTGAACGAAGCCGCACTCAGCCGAAACTTTTCTATTTGGAATTTAAGCCTGGGGATACCCGATAACGGCTACCTCTCGCCCCCACGACCAGAGTCATTGTAGCAGTTTAGACTGGAAAAGATCAATCAATTGCGCCGAATTACCCGCCTTAATTTCCCGCCGCGGACGCCAATACCGACGGCCAGACGACCACTAGGCAGCATGAAACAAACAGCCCGTCTGCCGCTGCTTTTGGTTATGCAATTGTCAGCCTGCGACGCCTCTCAAGGAGGTTGCGAGGGCGACGCGGTGACCGGCTCCGACCGGGGCAGTCGTTGCACAAGACGGAGCGGATGGCCGCACAGTGAGCAGCGTCGCCCCGTCTCCGTTGGCTCCGTCGCTGACGTCGCTGTCTCGCGGGGCGGCTCTTTGAGCGGCGCTGCCGGCGGCTTCAGCCAGGCGGCCACCTCCTGCAACTTTGCCCGTTGCCCGGAACTGAAGAACCCATAGTAGCGCACTTTCACAAACCCTCGCGGCAAAACATGCTGCAAGAAGCGACGGATGAACTCCAGCACCGGCACGGTGCAGAGGCGCCAGTAGCGGGAGCCGGACGGCCGGTAACGAAACGTGACCGTCGGCAGACCACCGGCCGGGTCATCGTTCAGCGAAACAATGCGGCGGTTGGTGATAGCGACGCGAAAGATGTAAGGGGCCAGATAACCAAACGCTCGTTGCCCGTTACCCACTCGTTTACAATGGACGACCCAGGGCTTGCGCCAGACGGCCGAGGGGATTTGCTCCCAAAGGTCCGTCTGGCGCAGAGCGTCACGGACTTTGGCGCGAAACACGGGCGAGAGCGCCTTGACCGGCAGCAAAAGCGTTGGCAGCGCGGACGACACCAGACCTGCCCATCCCACGCGCCCGCCGGGACCAGGTAATGGACGTGGGGATGATAAGCCAGGTCGCGGGTCCAGGTATGCAGAACGCCAACCATGCCAATATCACCGCCCAGAAAGCGAGGATTGTGCGCCAACTGCTGCGTCGCCTCGGCCGAAGCGCGAAAGAGCAGGTTGTAGAACAGCCGCTGATGGCTGCGGGCGAAGGGACGTAGCTCGGCCGGGAGGGTAAAAGTCAGCATGAAATACGGCGTGGGCAGCAGCATCGCCTCCTGCCGGGTCAACCAATCGGCCGCTTTGTCCCCCTGACACTGCGGGCAATGACGATTGCGACAGGAATGATAGCAGTAGTGGGTTTGCTCACAAGCGTCGCACTGGTAGACGTGGCCGTCCATCGCCGCTGTACGGCACTGGACAATGGCGCGCAGCGCCTGCCGGTGACTGGGTAAGAGTTGGTCGCCAAAAGCCGCTTCATACGCCGGGCCATATTCCTGGCAGATGTCGGCCAGCGTCACCATGGCGCATCAGCTGGCAATCCAGGTAAGTCAGCCATGACGCGGTTGATGGCGATGGCCGCGTGGGTTTCGGCGGGGCGAGTTAAGTGGGTGTATATCGCCGTCGTCTTGAGCGAAGAATGGCCCAGCCAGAGCTGAATCAGGCGCAGGTTGACGCCCGCTTCTAGCAAATGGGTAGCCCATGAATGGCGCAGGGTGTGGACGGAGGCCGCCTTGTTGACACCGCTCTCCTGCAAGGCAGCCTTGAACGCCCGTTGCACCCCGCTGGGGGAGAGCGTTTCCTGCGAGGCGGTGACGGTTTGAGCCGGGAAGAGCCAGGTCGGGTGACGATGGGTAAGCCAATGAGCGCGCAGAAGAGGGAGAACCGTTTCCGGCAGGGGGACGTAGCGGTCGCGGTTGCCTTTGGCCTGGCGGATGTGCAACTGCATCCGCTCGCTGTCCACATCGCGGACTTGCAGGCCGATGCCTTCTTGCAGGCGCAAGCCGCAGCCATAGATCACGCTGAGGCAGGCGCGGTAGGCCGGGTGGCGCAGGCGTCCCAGAATGGCCTGTGTTTAGTCGGGTAGGCGGCCAGCGCACAGCATAACCTGTGTTTCCAACCGCCCCCCGCCGAACCGGGCTTGAACCTTTCAATTCACCTCGGCTCTCCAGAAACCTCAACATTATCGTTGACTATACTCAAGGGTGCTGTGCATATTCGCGCAGAAATGTGCAATAGTGAGTAACGGTCAAGTAGCAGCAGAGGAAGATTACCTTCCACCAGGATACGAACAGGAATTGGACATAGGCTATTTTTGAGATGATTTGATGCCAAATCGACCGTTTTTTGAGGACAGTCCTGTGGTAACGATAAATTCTGAACCCAAATTCGATCCGTCATCCAGAGTGATGAACGCTTTCAGAGACCAAAATATTGTGATAACGGGCCCTCTCTCAAGAAAACGAGCTGATTTCTGATACGTTATGTTCTGTGTCCAATTTTGGTTCCAATCCTAGCGGAAAGTAATATTGGTGATTACACCATCTACCATATTGATACCGACATCAAGTACAAACGCATCGGGCCATTGCTGAGCAAAAAGCCGCTCAAGACAGACCGGTTTGTCGAGGATTGGGATGAGGCACTGCGTGTGGCTGCTTCTCTGAGAATGGGCTGGGTAACAGCTTCAACATTTATCAGCAAATTGCTGGCCTATCCGCGCCAGCACAAATTGACCCAGGTGCTGATTGAATACGGCCGTCTAAATCGGAGTGATTTCATCCCCAACTATCTGGATGACCAGGCTAACAGACGCCGTATTTTGGTACAGCTTAACAAAGGAGAGGAAGTTCATGGCCTGCGAGACTACCTGTTTTTCGACAACAAGGGGCAAATCCGCAAGCAGCAACCGGATGATTTGGTGAATCTGGTTGGTTGCCTAAATTTGGTATCCAATGCCATCACGGTGTGGAACACAGTTTACATGCAAGCGGCAATTGATGAGTTGATTCGTAAAGGTGAGTCAATTGAGAACTCCGAACTTATCCATCTCTCCCCGATCCGATTCCAACACATCAACCGCTATGGTCGGTTTCGTTTTGATATTGGGGATGATGTTGCGTCATCCGGGCTGCGGCCACTGCGATCTGATTGAGGCTTAGCGTACATTTTGTCTTTTTGATCCCAAAACGCCGGAACGGTCGTTGACGGTGGGCTGCGAGTACTAAGGGCCGGGTGCGATCCAGACAGATTGTTCCTACGGATTGTCCAGCGGCGTGATCCCGGTCACCTTTTCCAAGTCGATGATGGCCGAACCAGCCGCGTGCGTGGCGATGAGTTGGTGGCCAATTAATTTGCCGGACAGAGGCGAACGTCCATTGTTCAGGGTGATCGTCACCACTCCTTCCTCGTCGACGACCAGGTTTTGGATCGCCGCCAGGGGCAGGATTTCGCCGTTGTCGAGACGCACCTCGTTCTCATAATCCGTCACCAGACCGCGGACCCCTTGCAACGATCGGTAGGAAAAAGTGAGGCTGGCCGACGCGACTTCAACAGCCGCTCCTTCCGCAACGCGAATGAGCGATAGTGGCACCGCCGGCAGCTCGTCGCTTGCTACGCCGGCTAACGCAACGATGTCTTCCACCGGTAGGGTGAGCCAGCCGGTCGCCGTCGGTCCAGCAAGCTCGGAGCGCTGGTCGATGGGGCCGCTCGCTCGGCGGCCGTCAAACAGCAGGGCATCGACGACATACACGCCCTCTTGTATGCTGACAGTCAACGTCTCGATTTCGGCGAAGTGGATGATCTCGCCGCTCTGGAGCAGGAGCCCGACATGCGTCCGCACGTGCCGCAGATATGGTAAGGGGACCTGGTAGATCTGGTTGTCCGTGGTGGTCAACTCGATGACGCGGCTCGAAGCGGCCTCAAAGCCTGGGCGGGCTTGGAAATCGACTTGAAGGACGTCGTTGAGGCCAATGTTCAGGAAGCCACCCTGCGTGGCCCCGCGCAGCGTGTTGGCACGCACGCGCCCGCTGATCGGCTCCCCCCCAGCATGCAGTAGAATGGAGACATCGTAGCGATCAGTGAAGAACAATTGCCGCATGCCGGCCACCGGCACCCACAGCCCGTTCTGGAGCCACAGCGACCGCTCGTAGTGCGTGCGGTAACCAGCGTAGGGCTCGAGGGTTTGAAAGGACATCTCCAGGCAGGTCGCGCAGACGGCCACCGACTCACCCTGTCGGAGAGTGACCATGGCCAGAGGAACTAAGATTGGCGTGGCGCTGTTAGCAAACGTCACGCTGGCGACATCCTGCAGCGGAATGGCAACGCGGTCGACCTGAGACGGGCCGGTCAGTGTGTCGCGCGGGACAATGTCGCTGGTCGTGTTGCCATTGGCGAGCTGAATGGTGGCGGTGACGGGTTCGTTGAGGCCGCGGAGCGCGATTGTAAAGGAAGCGATCTCATCAAATGGTATGCTGCCGAGCGATTCAAGGGGCAGTGCAGCATCGGCGCCGAGGCGTAGGAAGTCGGCAGCGGCGATGTATGTATCGCCGCTGAGCGTTGTTATCTGGGCCACGCGGGTGACGACCAGGGGCGCGGGAACCCCTGTGGGGGATAATCAACACATCCGTTTTTGATTCTGGGGCATTTTAAGGGAAGACAGAGTCGGGGTAGCCGACTATTCCAAGCATCAGTTTGGCACAGATCTATTTAGAATGACTTGCAAACAGGGGGAATAGGATAATCTTGGGGAAGTTTTTGCAGTAGTTTCCAAAGAATAGACAGCCCAAACAAGGCAGCCAACGATTGTCGCTGCCTCACGATTGGCTATCGAGCTCAATGCTGTTTTAGTAAAGCCATGCCGTTAATGAGCATAAGCGTAGCTGTGATGCAACCCATTCAGATGAGGGGTCACCAATACTTTGCCTTTAAGTTTGTGCGACGTTCGGGGACGTTGTGCCTTGAATAGGCCGGGAATCCGTTGCTCAATGCCTTGATGGGCTCTTTCTTGATTATAGTAATCAGCAAATTCGCGCACAATCCGGCGCAATTGCTGTAGGTTGAAGATGAAGTAATGATCACAACACTCTCGTTTCAGCATGCCCATAAATCGTTCCTGGATGGCATTGGCTCGAGGGGCATGGTAAGGGGTCCTCAACTCCTTGATTCCTGAACCCCGGGCCACAGCTGAGAATTTACCGCCAAACTTGGAATCGTTATCAAGAATAAGATACCGGGGTCTTTTACCCCAGGGAGTGGCTTCGCGCAGTTGTTGGGCTGTCCATTCATCCGTGGGATGATCGGTAACGGCCTTGTGCACCACCTCTCTGGATTCGTGTTTCATGAAGACCAGCACATATAGCGGTTTGAAAAAGATGCTGTGGACGACTGTGAAATCGCAAGCCCATATCTCGCTGGCATGATTCTTAAGAAACGTTTTCCAATTCTGGCTTGTTCTTCGCCCTACCTGTTTCATGTACTTTCGAATGGTGTGTTTATGCAGTTTGATACCCAGCTTAAGCAACTCACCCTGAAGCTTTTTGGCCTTCCAAAGAGGATTTTCCCGAGCCATCTGCCTGATAAGGTCGATGGTCTCTCGGGGGATGCGGGGCTTATTGCTCTTCGCCTTGGATTTCCGCCGCCAATACCAGCGGAAGAGGTCGCGATGCCATCTCAAGAGCGTCTCCGGTTGCACGATGTGTAAGGCAGTGTGCCAGAAGCCAGTCAGGCGAGCCAGAAGGGTCAAGCGAATGCGGTCGCCAGTCAAAAACTGAGGTCGTTTGACAGAGCGTTTGAGGACGATCAGTTGTTGACGCAGGATGGCATTTTCAACAATCAAGTCGGATTTGCTCCGGGGTAGGTCTGAGAGCGCGCCGGCAGCGACGGTTGCAGTGACTGGTTTGGTCAGTTGTTTGAGTTGGTTTTTGACACGGTTGATGAAGGTTTTGCAGGCATTAAGGATAGCGGTAAACATGTTTTGATTTTCTCCATTTGTGATTTAAGTTGAGGAGGCATGGTAGTCGAATTGGAGAAAAGCGCCATGTTTTACGCTGATATTAGAACGGATGTGTCAATTATCCCCCACAGGGCTGACTCGTAATTTCCAGCGAAGAACAATGCGGCCACAATGGCTGTGGTCATCACTTCCGCATCACTCATTTGACGTTGTGGGTCTTCGTAATGATGAATGGCCATAAGAAAGTCGCTCACAATCGTATAAATTGCTACTATTTTATCGTCCATGGGGATCTCCTTTTGGTTGTGGGTTAGGTTCCAACAACTTTAAAGAGATTCTCCATGGACATCAAGCAAGCTACTTCACAAGGTAGCAACTTGGGTTACCAAACAGAAAGACCTTTACCTCTTGAATAGGATAGGTTTTAAGATAGAACAGGATGAATAGAGCAGTCGGTTGGCCATTGTGTTCAGTTGCGCTTTTCGTCCACCGCCTAGCCGACGCTGTCGTTTCCGCTTGGCCTGCGTTTTTGCTCTATTTGATACGAGGTTTTGATAAAGGACGGCAGTAATTCCTCGAATTCAGTCTGAGTAAGACCTGTGAAGGCCAACAATATCTGGGGATTATCCTTGATTTGATCGTAAGATATCATCGACAGTACCGCTTATCTTTGTTATTTGGGTGGCTGATTTTACAGCCTTTTGAGGTGCTGCCTTATTTCCGATAATATCTATTCACTCAAGCGGACCGTCCCCATCGCTTCGCGATTGGTCCGGCTGCTTAGTTTTGGCGTTGGGCGGATACCTGCTTGTAGTGCCGACTTGACATCACGCTGAATCGACGCGCGGGCTGTCAAAGGTGTGTGGTTATATGACCTTCGAAAAGCCGACAGTCTCGCCCGTGCTGATCGGGCGGGCACCAGAAGTAGAGACGCTTGAGCGCGCCTTGTACGCGGCTCAGCACAGCATGGGGCAGTGTGTGGTTATCGCCGGTGAGGCGGGGATAGGCAAAAGCCGCCTGCTCAGTGAAATCCGTCACCGCGCGGAAGCTGAGCATTTCCTGATCTTGCAGGGCTATTGTTTCGAACAGGACTTCTCCTTCCCTTATGCACCACTGGTGGATGCCCTGCGGGCGCACATGGCGCAACGCACGCCCATCGAAATCAACGCGACGCTCGGCCCCTTTGCTCCAGAGATTCTCAAACTCTTACCCGAATTGGCGCTCCTCCTGCCCGATCTCCAGCCCACGCTGAGGCTCGACCCCGAAGCCGAGAAACGCCGCCTATTCGAAGCCTTGGCCCAATTCTTTACCCACCTGGCTGTCATGCAACCACTTCTTCTCATCCTCGAAGACCTCCACTGGAGCGACCAAACCAGCCTGGACTTTGTGCAGCTCTTTGCCCGCCGCCTCCCGGCGCATCCCATCTTGCTGTTAGTTACCTACCGTCAGGAAGAAGCGCCGTCCCGTTTGACCTACCTTCTGGCACAGTTCGATCGCGAGCGTCTGGCGCGAGAGATCCTGCTTGCCCCCCTCACGAGTGACGATGTGGATGAGATGCTACGCGCCATCCTTGACGTACCGTACTCCGTCAAGACAGAGTTCCTCTATCTCCTGTATCCCCTCACGGAAGGCAATCCATTCTTTCTCGAAGAAACGCTCAAGGAGCTGATCGCCGCCGGGGAGATTTACTACACCGAGGGGCGTTGGGAGCGTAAGCCGATTGTGGAGCTGCACGCTCCACGCAGCGTTCAGGATGCGGTCAGGCGGCGTTCGGAACGGCTGAGCGAACCCGCGCGCCGCGCGCTTATGCTTGCCGCCGTCATCGGACGCCGTTATGATTTTGCGCTGCTCCGGGAGTTGACCGAAATGAATGTATACGAGTTGGTCAACTCAATGAAGGAATTGCTCGCGGCGCAGCTGGTCGTCGAAGAATCGGCAGAACGATTTTCCTTCCGCCACGCGCTGACACATGAGGCGGTCTATGCTTCAATCCTGCGACGGGAGCGCCAGGCGCTACATCAGCGCGTTGCGGAGACGCTGGAGCGCATCTATGCCGAGGCACACGAGGCGCATGTCTCCGAACTCGCGTATCATTTTTACGCCGCCGGGATGTGGACAAAAGCGCTCCCGTACTCACAGCGAGCCGGGGAAAAAGCGCAAGCGCTGTACGCGCACCACGAAGCCATCGAGTACTTCACTCGAGCCCTGGACGCGGCGCGGCAAATGTCCCTGCCGCCGCCTACCGAAATCCTGCGCGTGCGGGGCCGGGCGTACGAAACGGTGGGCGAATTTGAAGCGGCACGCGACGATTACGAAAGAGCGTTAAGCGCGGCGCGGGAGGCGGGCGACGGCGCGGGGGAGTGGCAGGGCCTGATTGACCTCGGCTTTCTGTGGGCGTCGCGCGATTATGCCAAAACGGGCGAATATTTCCAGCGCGCCCTGAAACTCGCGCAAACTCTGGGCGATCCCGTCACGGTCGTTCATAGTCTGAACCGCCTGGGCAATTGGTACGCGAATGCTGAACAACCGGGCGAAGGCCTGCGCTATCATCACAAGGCATTGGAATTGTTCGAAACGTTGAACGACCGACACGGCCTGGCTGAGACGCTTGACCTGCTGGGCATGGCCAGTCAACTGAACAGCGATTTGATCCAGGCCCATTCGTTTTACCAGCACGCAATCCTACTGGCGCGCGAATCAGACGATCGACGGGGTATATCTTCCAGTCTCGCCTGCCTGACCCTGTGTGCGGCGAGTTATCTCAAGAATCTGGATGTGCCAGCGACCAATTTAGTTGATGCCGTGCGCGCGGGTGAAGAGGCGATCAAGGTCGCGCATGAGATAGATTGGCGTGCCAACGAAGCCTATGCGACGTTGATGCTGGCAATGTGTTTAGGGCCGCAGGGCGAATATGCACGCGCCCTGGACGCGGCACGCGCGAGTCTCACACTGGCGGAAGGAATCGAACACCGTCAATGGATGATCGGCGCGCGCGTCGCCCTGGGAATGCTGCATCTGGATCTGCTGGCGTTTGAGGAGGCGCGAGCGCACCTCGAACAGGCGCTGGCATTGGCGCGGACGGTCGGCTCGCGTGTGTGGAGCGGTTCGACAGCCGGTTATCTCGCCGTGACCTATGCAGCACAGGGCGAATTCGGACGCGCCGAAGTGTTGTTGAATGGCGTGCTCGCAAATGACACGTCGATGCAAACGCAAAGTGAGCGTTTGTGTTGGTATGCGCGCGGTGAACTCGCTCTGGTGCGCGATGAAGCCCAAACCGCGCTGGACATTGCCGACCGCCTGATCAGGTCGGCGGCAAATACGACGCCGGAGACGGTCATTCCGCGCGTGTGGAAATTGCGCGGCGAGGCATTGGCCGCATTGGTCAAAACACCCGAAGCCGAGACCGTCTTGCAAGCGGCGCAAGCGGCCGCGTTCGAGCAGGGGGCGCATTCGCTGGTGTGGCGGATTCACATTGCCCTCGGCAGACTCTATCAAGTTCAGGCGCGTCGGGATGAGGCCGCGATGGAATTTTCCGTCGCCCAAGAAGAGATTCAACGCCTCGCCGGCAGCGTGTCGGATGAATGTCTACGCCGCGATTTTATCGCGCGGGCCATGGCGGCGATGCCGCGCCTCCCTACGCCTTCACCGGCGCAGGTTGAGAAGAAAAAATTCAGCGGCCTCACCGCGCGCGAACGCCAGGTCGTGGCGCTCATCGCGCAGGGCAAGTCGAACCGCGAGATCGCGGAGGAGTTGGTCGTCGGCGTGAGGACGGTCGAGGCGCATGTGACGCGCATTCTCAACAAACTCGGTTTTTCGTCCCGCACGCAGATTGCAGCCTGGGCCGTGGAGAAAGGATTAGCGCGGGCAGCCTGAGACGATGAAAGTTGATCCAACGGCTTCGGATATCCTACGGGAGACAGAGCGCAAGCGGCTCCGTCTCCCGTTTCTGTTCGGTTGGTGAATCAAAAATGTTCGGTAGGGGTTGATGAATTTGTTCGGCTTTCCGCGACGACATGCTTGGGGCTTTTCGCTAGAATGGCAATAGTCTGATCGCGCTCAGGATTGAGCAAATTCACATCGAAAGGAGTAAATGATCATGGAGAAAGTCGAACTGAAGCATTTTGGCCAGCCCGATGAGGTTCGGGAGTTTCCGAAAGGACGTCTGGAACTCATCAACGTTGGCGGAGCGACCATTGGCCGCGCGATCTTTGAACCCGGATGGCGTTGGCTCACATCGGTCCAGCCCATCGCCAAAACCAAGAGTTGCGAAGCGCCGCACTATCAGTATCACGTATCGGGCGTGCTGAGAGTCGTCATGGATGACGGAACCGAGCTTGACTGCCGGCCGGGTGACGTTTCCCTGCTTCCCTCGGGGCACGACGCCTGGACCGTGGGGGACGAGCCGGCAGTGGTCGTGGATTTCCAGGGCATGCTCGACTACGCTAAGTCTCTCTAGGAATCCAGAGAACTGATTCGACGCTGGCGGGGTTGCGCCGCCAACCCTGCCAGCCAAAAAGGAGCATACCTATGTCCCCACTTCGTTACCACGCCGGGCAAATTGCCATTCAAGAAGAGGCGAAAACCACGCACATCGCCGAAAGACTGGCGTACTGGGTCGGCCCGGTCACCGAGTTTGCCCTGGGCGCAGACCTGTTTCTCCTGGCGACCACAAACCCGGATAACACGCTCGGCTTTACCGTGCTCTCCGGGGCGCCTCCGCTGATCGAGGCGCTGGGCGAATCCAGCCGTCGCGTCCGCCACCAACCCGAGGAATCCAATCTTCACATTCAATTCAAGCCTGCCCTGACGCCGCAGGTCAGCCAGCCCACGCCGTGCGGCGGGCTTGCCATCAGCCTTGCCCAGGCGCGCCGGGTGCGAATCAACGGTCTCTTGACACCGGGTGCGGATACGAGCCAGTTGACGCCTGAAGAGACCTTCACACTCTGCCGCAAATACATGGCACCTTCGCTGCCTCTGGACGACGCGCTGCACCTGGGGCCGACGGCGCGCGAACCCCTGCCACTCGACGACCCCTGGCTCGCCGATTTGCTGAGTCGAACGGAGACCGCGTTCCTGGCCAGCGTCAGTCCGGAAGGCATGCCGGACGTTGCCCACCGAGGCGGCCCGCCCGGTTTTCTCGAACTGAATGCAGCGACGCTCATGTGGAGCGAGTACGTCGGCGACGGTGTCTTCAAGAGCGCGGGCAACATTCGCGCCAACGGTGTGATGACGTTACTTGTGCCGGACCTGGGTAGTGGCGATGGCGTCGAACTGAGCGGACACGCGACGTACCGCAATTTGCGCGCGAGCCGTAATCAGCGCCTCTCTCCCCTCGAACAACACCAGAAAGATTTCCCCATGCAGGGCGTCATGACTTGTAAAATCAACCGGGCTGTGCGCTTGCGCGAACTGATCCGACCACGCCGCCGCCTCGGAAAAACCACGGTCACGTCACGTTCGACGACTGACGAACAAGCCCCGCAATAGAAAGGAAATGGGCCGATATGGACCGCTATCTGATCGAATCGCCCCATGAACTGAAAGATTGTGCACGCATGCTCCAGCAACTCCCAGCAATGGGCTATCTGCATCATTTTGACTGGGGCTGCGAGGTAGCCCCAGTTTTTGGTGGTCTCGTACAATGCCTATTATTTCGCTCCTGCATACGGCCGCCACTCACCGGGAGGAAACAAGATGAACGCATCCGATATTCTTAAGTATGGTCATTTGACGGTGCTGGGAGCCGTCAAAGATTTGCCGGAAGTTGATTGGCAAACCGCTGACGTCTGTGGCGTCTGGTCGGTCAAACAGATCATCGCCCATCTGGCCTCGTTTGAGCAACTGCTGGTGGAGATTCTAGCCACCGTATCGGGCAGCGCCCCGGCGCCAGCGTTGGCACGGTATAAAGCCGATCTTCTGGCGTTTAATGACGTGGAAGTAGCGGCGCGTGATCACCTGACTGTGACGCAGGCGATGGCCGAATATGAAACTCTCCAGGCCCAGACGATGTCGCTGCTGGCGCAAATCCCCGTGGCGCGGCGGCGCGAAAATGGTATCTTGCCCTGGTACGGTGCGGAATATGACCTGGATGATTTTCTGGTCTACACCTACTACGGCCACAAGCGAGAGCACTGTGCCCAGATTGCTGTCTTTCGGGATCAGATAAACCCCTAATTAAATCACACTACGTCGGGCTGCCGTCAACTTGATTTTTTAAGCTTTGGTTTTGCCGTCGTTGCTAAAAGGCGTGGTAGAGTTTGCTCAAACGAGCCGGGTAAAGATTTGGGAAATGGCGAAAAAGTTGGCAGGGAAATGCCAGGTTGCTTTTCCCGTGTTCTCATTAGAGAGCACTCGGTAATTCAATAACCAGAGGTAGATGAGACTAAATTCTCCCATTTTGTTGGGTATTTTAAGTTCAAACCCCTTAAAATTCGTCGGATGTGTTTGGAATCTCGATAGATTGAGCAACTCAGTCTCTCAGAAAAACTGTCAAAATCTATCATTGGTCTCGTTCAAATAATTACCGAATGCTCTCACCAGACTAAACTATGCCATTTTCTACCATTTTGGTTATGATGCCCACTCAATCTCAACTAACCAAAATGGAGTTTAACTCATTATGCTTACTGCTATCGTCAATGCCAGCAAATCCTTCTTTCACCATGTCAAAAAGATCATCAAGAATTTCACCAAACCAACAACGACCGTTCTTGCTCCTAGTGCCGCGTCTGATATCATGCGCAGCCGCAAAGACCTGATTGCGGAGAATGCCATTCTGCGCCAACAACTCATCGTTCTCAATCGACAAGTGAAACGGCCAAAATTCACCAATGGCGACCGACTACGTCTGGTACTCCTGTCTCGTCTAACTCAATTCTGGAATAGCGCCTTACATCTGATCCAACCACAAACACTTCTTCGCTGGCATCGCGACCTGTTTCGCCTTTATTGGAAGCGGAAATCCAGGTCGAAGGACCGGAAGCCACGTATCCCCCAGGAAACGATAGATCTCATCAAAGAGATGACTGAGAAAAACTGGCTCTGGGGAGCCGAGAAGATTCAAGGCGAGCTGCTCAAACTTGGCATCAAAATCAGCAAGAGAACTATTCAGAAATACATGAAAAAGGTGCGAAAACCGTCAAGTCAAAACTGGCGCACGTTTCTCAAGAATCACGCTCATGAAATCTGGGCTTGTGATTTCACCACTGTAACCAGCTTGTTCTTCATACCCATCTACATATTCGTCATCATGGAACTCGAATCGCGGCGCATTGTGCATACGGCCGTTACCCTTAATCCGACTGATGAATGGACTGCCCAGCAATTACGCGAAGCAACGCCTTGGGGAAATCGGTCAAAATATCTCATTCGCGACAACGACAACAAATTCGGCACAAAATTCTCTGTTGTGGCCAGGAACTCTGGTATCGAAGAATTGAAAACGCCTTTCCAAGCCCCGAAAGCCAACGACTATGCTTCATGTTGCACCTCTATGGAACGATTCAGCATGACCTCACGTGGGCGGGGCCGAGAACTAAGTTTACACCCAAGGTGCTTAGTAGGCACAGCATCCCCGGTTGGCAGTTCATACAGATATTCTGGCTTT
>JBGTCV010000123.1:0-8470 GCA_041748655.1 Promineifilaceae bacterium (SeqCode)
TAGCTACTTTTTCTGTTAGTTCAGGTACTTCAAAGATTGGTTCGGGATACATTGACATTCAAATACCTCCAGCGTTTTACCGAAGAATTATACAAACTTGTCGGCAGAAACCCTCTCACAGTAATTCGCCAACAACATCTAGATACAAGTGAAAAAAAGGTGAGCAATCGGGTAATTGAGCTGGAATTTTTATATTTAGATCTCGATACCTGTACGCGCTGTGTGGGCACAAACGAAAATTTGGAAGCGGCGATTCAATCCGTGGCCGATGTCCTGGCTTTTACGAAGACAGAACTATCTATCAACAAAATTTTGATTGAAACGGAAGAACAGGCTCGGGCACATCAATTTGTCACCTCGCCAACGATTCGGGTAAACGGCCGTGATATTGCCCTGGAGTTTCGCGAGAGCCAATGTGATAGCTGCACTGATTTGTGCGGCTGTGCAGAAGGCACAAACTGCCGTGAATGGCTGTATGAGGGTGCCGTGTACACCGAAGCGCCGGTGGGGATGATTGTGGAAGCAATTCTCAGCGAGATTTTTAGAGACGCGCCTGCGGCCACGGCCACTTCGACGACGGACGCTGCGTCCACTCTCAGTGCAGGCGTTTCCCCAACCGATTCAGTGCCGGATAATTTGAAGAACTTTTTTGCCGCTAAGACTGCGCCAGAAACGGCCGTGAACGCTTCATGCTGCTCAGAAACCGAACAACAAACCTGCTGTGAACCATCCGCCAAAGCCGATTGCTGCGGCCCGGCCAATGCCAGTGGCGGCTGCGGCTGCCAATAATGCAGATTTTTGACGCAAAGAACGCAAAGAATCAGAAGATGCAAAGGGTGAATTTTAAGATTTCTTGACCAATTCTTTGCCTCTTTGTGCCTTTGCGTCAAGTTTTTTTTAGCCTACTGTGTCTATTTTATTAGGACGCGGATTAACGCTGATGACGCAGATAGAAAGCAAAATCAGCGTTCATCTGCGTCCTTCTTATTCTTTAAGTTACGGAACTGCTATACTTAAAACGATGAGTCAAACAACGACAATGAATGTAAGCGACCAGACGTGGCGTGAATACCGGCAGCAGCTTTACTGCTTTATTCTCAAGCGAGTGAGTGACTCGGCTGTGGCGGAAGATATTGTGCAAGACGTCATGGTCAAGATGTTGACGCAGCGGGATTCGCTGCGGGACAATGCCAAATTACGGCCGTGGCTGTACCAGATTACCCGCAATGCCATCACGGATTATTATCGCACCCGGCATACCGCGACAGCTGAACTGCCGGATGACCTGCTGGTGGCCGATGGGGAAACCAGTGAGAGCGTCAGCCGGGAGTTGGCGGAATGTTGTATACGGCCGTTCATCGCCGAACTGCCTGCACCTTATCAAGAAGCCATTTTGTTGTCTGAGCTTGAGGGATTAACCCAGGCCGAAGTGGCCCAAAGGCAGGGCATTTCGCTGTCGGGGGCCAAGTCACGGGTGCAGCGGGGACGACGCTTGTTAAAAGGGGCGCTGCTGCAATGCTGCCAGCTTGAATTTGGCCAGCAGGGCGAGCTCACGGCGTACGAGCCGCAGCAAGATTGTACGGGCTGCTAACCTCTTAATCGTCGTCTTTTTCGCCCCACAAGGCCCAGCCGGTGAGCAAAGCACCGACCAATTCCCACACGGCCACCATGAGGAACTTAACGGGCGCATATTTTTTGAGAACGGCCGTGGTAAACACCGTAAAAGTCACCAGGCGAAACGGCACGGTCCAGTAGAAAAAGCGGCGCACGTTGAGCAGGGCGGCCAGCATGTAATAGATGCCCATGTTGGTCGAGGCCATGGAAGAGGTCATGACAAACACGTGGGTGTAATCGTGTTCGGCGCGGACTTGGGGAGGAACGGCCGTAAAGCCCATTTGTTTCAGCAAGGCTAGAGGATTTTTCAGGCCAACCAGACCCAACACAAAGGCCAGAAAGCCAAAAATGAACATGGTCCAGCGGGCAGCATGGTTACGTAATTTCATAGCATCTAATTCTGCGCGGCTGTGGCGGAATTGTCAACTGGGATTTGGGTGGGGGGAACGGCCGTATTACGATTAGTCGTCTATGTCTGAAGAATAGTTAGGTGGTTGTTGCTTAATGCTTTCCCTTACTGATGGATAACGACCCGAATTTACATTTTCAAAATTGCAGTGGAATAAATATGGCTCTTTTATCTGCGAATTTAATAGCTTCGGACGCTCCGTGTATCGAATGTTGTACCGGTTTAAAGTTGTCCAGATTTCATATAACCAATAAACACCAAGCATAAGAGTCCTCTGCAACCTTGTAGAAGGAATAATGACGGACAACAATATTGATTCCATAAAAGAAAGAACCTCATTTGAGGTTAGTCCTCTGGGGACTTTAACATCTACATGCGTGTAATAGTCTCGGAGCTCTTTTGCCTTGACCAATTCTTGCCAATAACGTTCACCTTTGTTTACCGAGTAATTGTAAGCATACTTGAGGAAAACAGCGTAACGATCTAAAACACTATGATACCTTGTCTTTGACGCAATCTCGCCTTTTTTATTTATAAAGTTATCTTCTTCTGAAAGATAATTCTTTACTTCTTTAGGAAGTTTCTGAGCCGTAGTAATTAATTTTTCCGATGAATATCTAACATATGCTTCGAATGCGGCCCAAAACGTAAGGACAATGGGTGGATAATATCTCAACTCACCCTCCTTCGCGGTATCGTTGTGGTAAACAATAATACTGTCGGCGAATAATCTAAGAGCAGTTCTAAACAAACGGTCAGGTACATCTTGATTTTTTCTCAAAATCTGAATTCTTTCATCATCAGCGGGGCAAATACGAGAATGTTTGTGAATGCTTGAACCTTCCCAATCGTAAGTTTCCATGTAGGAAACATCGAGTCTAAATTTGTCCTTGATTCTTGAATTTGGAAATTCCCTCGGTGGGATTCCATCCTCATCTAGCTCCGGCTGAAAAAGCCAATTTATTTCATCTTTGAAGTCTTGCAAAGTTGAGTTATCCATAATTTTCCTTTATTGCTGAATGAGCTTGACTGCCAGTTTTTGATCGCATTCTTATCTTGTAGGAATGTAAACGATTGGGCTAAGGGAGGAATGTAGATATTGTTAGAGTAGAGCCAGATGGAAGCGGCTATGGCTGGTCTCTGTCATTCTCAAATGTCTGAAAACTTCAAATGAACTTCAGCTCGCTCTTCTGTGATTAGCAAGCAAATGGCAAAATCATTGTTCTTGAACTCACTGTACAAGTTTCTCCAATTGTGAACAAAGTAATTTAAGGCGCATCTGGTCTCGATCTCTCCGAATCCAAAAACAACGAAAGCCACTGAATGACCTAAACTAATTTTGCTTATCATGGCCATGGTTTCCGAAGGATTTAATTCTTCACCTTTGCGTTGACCTCTGTTTATTAGGAACCTTTTCTCAATGTCATCGAAGATCAGCCAGCTATTTCCATTGTCCAAATAATATTTGGAGATTTGATTTCTTGTTGGTCCCCCCACTAAAATTAAGCTTTCTTCGGCTTGAGATGTGCTCAATTCCTCAAGTGGGCTTACTTTCAATAAAAAGTCAGGCAACCTAACTGCAATCTGTAATAACTGAAAAATAGCAATTACCAATTCATAAACGCGGTTACTATAGAATTGGTTAGTGAGAATGCTATGTATTTCAATAACGGTTTCAAATTCTTCAGCAGTTATTACTTTTCGTGTTCTGGTTTCTGCATCCGCGTGAGCGGAAACATAAACATATACATTGCTATTCAAGCCAACATTAAAGAAGTGAGTAGCGTCTAGTAGCTTCTTGCCATAAAAGAGGGTCCAAATAATCAAGGATACAAATGCTATGGCGAAAAGGAAAATGCAGTTTGCAATCACGCCAGAAATAACGTTTTCTAACATTAACGGTACCTTTCAATAAGAACTTTCGGCAGCCGATATCTATAGCTAAGTCACAAATTGCTTGAAGCTGTTGTTTCGACGAATCAGACTAAAGTAATTTGTAGCCGCTTTCCTAAGACATGGGCCGCTTTTTCCAGCGTTGACAATGTGGCAGAATAATTGCTTGGGTCAAGCAGCCGGTCTACGGCCGCACGGCTGGTTTGCATCCGCCGGGCCATCTCGGCCTTGGACAAATCTTGCTGCTCCATGAGCTGCGAAATTTGGAAAGCAATGACCCATTTAATAGCAACAGCTTCCGCCTCTGCTAAGAATCCTTCTTCTTCCAAAAAGTCATCTAATGTGTGACCAATTTGCTCATTGTTTTTCATGATTCTCGATTAACTGGAGAGTTTCCATCGCTGTGGCCGGTGTCCTCACCCCGCCACTTGGCGGCTCGGTCTGGAGAACAGCCCTTCGGGACTGAGATGCGGCCGCAGCACCAGAATAAACACATCTTCAGAATGTATCATTTTTGATACGTCTCAGCAAGAATCCAGACAGACTGCTTTTGCAATTCTGTAGAGAGGAGTTGAGCGAGGTAGGGTTTAACTTGCCAATATTGTTGGAGTTGGGTGTATTCGGTTACGGCCGTTTCTCCCCCACCCCCCTCATCTTTCCGCACCGCCCGCAGCAGCAAATTCTTCGGCGTGTGATCAGGAGAGACAAACTGCATGACGGTGACCTGGTAGCCGTGCAGGCGCAAAATGGCGGCGCGGAAGGCGTCGGTGAGCACGTCGCCCAGGCGCTCGTGCAGCAGGCCGTAGCGCAAAACGGCCGTAAACTCGGGGGGCGACGGCCGTTCCTTCAGCTGCACCTGCAAATGGTGGTGGCAGCAGGGCGCGGCAATGATTACCTGGCTTTGCCAGCGGATGCCCTGGGCCAGCGTGTCGTCGGTGGCCGTGTCGCAGGCGTGCAGCGCCACGACGATATTGGGCGGAGGGTCCGCCTGGTAGTCGATAATCATGCCTTGCTCAAACGTCAGGCCGTCCCAGCCCAACTGCTGGGCCAGGCGCTGGTTGCGGGCAATCAGCTTTTCCTGCCCATCCACCCCCACGATCCTCGCCTGTTTGCCCAAAATATTTTGCAGGTAATGGTAGGCGGCAAAGGTGAGGTAGGCGTTGCCGCAGCCAAAATCGATCATACGCACCGGCTCGGGCAGGGCGGCAATCTCGTCCACTTCGGCCAAAATTTTGAGGAAGGCGTTGATTTGCTGGAACTTGCTGCGGCGGTCGGCTTTGATACGGCCGTCCTCCCGCATCACCCCCAACGCCCGTAAAAAAGGGATGTCCTCACCCTCGGACAAAATCGTGTTCTTGGCCCGGTCGTGGGCCAACGTCACTGCTTGCGGCGATTCGTTGGCGTGGCGGGTCACAATCGCCTTGCCCTTTTTGCTCAGATTGATTTGGATGGTTTCGTTTTGCGTGATGATGTGGAAGTTGCGGAAAGGCAGGTCGAGGGCGGCGGTGAGTTCGGTAACGGCCGTACTGCCCGCATAATTCTTCACGATGTTCTGCTTCTCGTCAAAAAACGAAAATTGCAGGTGCCGCTGGCCCTGCACCTCAACCGGCCGCAGTTCCAGCCGCTGCCAGGGATTATTCTGCCCACGCTGCTGCCCACTAAACGTGGCCCGGACGAAACGCGTTTCGTCCAGCACAGCCTCATGGATGGCGGCTAGATAATCCTGCATGGTTCCGCACTAATCTTCCATCGTAAAGCCGACTTTAACCGTTACCTGCCAGTAGCCCACGGCGTTGTCATCAATCATGCCCCGAATTTCGGTCACTTCAAACCAGCGCATGTTGCGCACGGTTTCGCCCGCTTTACTAATGGCCCGATTCACGGCATCCTCAATGCTGGTCGTGGATGATCCGGTTAACTCGATTTTCTTATACACATGCTCGCTCATTGCATCACTCCTTCTGCTAAAAACGCACCTATCTCACTGCTCTCAAAAAACCTCTTTTTTCTCTGTGCCCTCTGTGGCTAAATAATTTCCAGCCTGGCAAAACTCGCCGCCAGCCGCTTCACGCCCACCTCGGCAAAGGCAATGGACACTTCTTCATCGTTGCCCGTCAGTTTGCTTTCAATGACGGTGCCTTCGCCAAACTTGCTGTGGCGCACCTTTTGGCCAGTTTTGTATCTGGCAGTTTGTGGTCCGGTGGGTTCCAAATCATCTTCTTCGTGGCGGGGTTTGGGCAGGTTGGATTGGCGGTTGGCGGCTGGTGGCTGGTGGCTGGTCTGGGAGCTGTCTGCCCACGAATAACTTTTGCGGCTTGCCCGGCTGGCAGGGCGCGAACTGCTCTGTTGTGATGTTGAGGCAGACCAGTTCCAACTGCTGGCCCGCTGGGTGGTCGATTCGCGCCGCTGTTTGGCGCTGCCGCCTTCGGCCAAATCTTGGGGAATTTCCTGTAAAAAGCGGGACGGGATGGCCACTTCTGTTTCGCCAAAAAAGGTGCGGCGGAAGGCGTGGGTGATGAACAATTTGTCCATGGCCCGGGTAATGCCCACGTAAAAGAGGCGTCGTTCTTCGGCCAGCGATTCGCTGTCTTCCATGGAGCGGCTGTGGGGCAGCACGCCATCTTCCAGCCCGGTGAGGAAGACGATGGGGAATTCCAGCCCCTTGGCGGCGTGCAGTGTCAGCAGGGTGGTGGCTTTCGGATCGTCTTCCAGATTGTCTGTTTCCGCGACGAGGGCCACCTGCTCCAGGAATTCGCTCAACGTTAGTTCACTGGCCATGAGGGCGACGCCGCGCAGCTCCATGACGTTGGCCCAGCGGTCGCGGGCTTCGTCCACATCTTTGGCGCTGTTTTCGATGTAGTCGCGATACGCTGTTTGCTCCAGAATCAGGTCGAGCAGGTCGCCCACGGTGGCGGCGTCCCGCACGGTGAGCCAGGCGTTGAGCATGTTGCCAAAGTGGGAGAGGGTGTTAAAGGAACGGCCGTTAAAGCCATGCTGTATGTCGGGGTCCGTGGCCAAACAGACCACCGCCTCGCTGGGGGACATATTATTGACATAAGCCCACTCCTGCAAATCTTGCTGCGTTTTGCTGCCGATGCCCCGCGTGGGGGTGTTGATGACGCGGGCAAAGCTCACCGAATCGAGCGGATTGTGAACTAATCGCAAATAGGCAATCACATCCTTTACTTCCCGCCGCTTGTAGAATTGGGTGGCGCCAACCAGCTTATACGGCATTCCGGCGCGGATAAACGCCTCCTCCAGCACGCGGGATTGGGCGTTGGTGCGGTACATCACCGCCATTTCGCCGGGGGAGTATCCTTCGAGCCGCATATTTTGAATCTGCCCCAAGATCACGTCAGCCTCTTCCCGCTCGTCGTACACCTCGCGCACCACAATTTTTTCACCCCCTTGGCGGGTAGTGAACAGCTCTTTGTGGACCCGATTTTTGTTTTGCTTGATGACCGCCTTGGCCACATCCAGAATAATCTGGGTGGAGCGGTAATTTTGTTCCAGCAAAATAACCTGAGCGCTGGGATACATTTCGCGGAACCGGTTGATGTTGCGGTAATCGGCCCCGCGCCATTTGTAGATCGATTGGTCTGAATCCCCTACGGCAAAAATGTTGCCGTGCCCGGCCGCCAGCCGCTGGAGCAGGCCGTACTGTGCCGTGTTGGTGTCCTGAAACTCGTCTACCAAAATGTGGCGGTAGCGCTGCTGGTAGCTTTGCAGCAGGTCGGGGCGCTGGTCGAACAGCAGGACGGCGTTCATGAGCAGGTCGTCAAAATCCATGGCGTTGTTGGCCATGAGTACCTGCTGGTAGCGGGCATAAACCCGTTTGGTGATCTCGGCCATGTAGTTGGTGGCGGTGTACATCTCGGCGGTGATTAGCTCGTTTTTGGCATTGCTGATGCCGTTGAGCATCTTGTTGGCGGGGAATTTTTTGTCGTCCAGGTTCAAATCTTTGAGCGCCTGCTTGATAACCTGCTGCTGATCGGCCGTGTCAAAGATGACAAAATCTTTTTGGTAGCCGCGCAAATGTTCGTTCTCCTGGCGGAGAATGCGGGCGCAGGTGGCGTGGAAGGTGCCCATCGTCAGGCCGCGCGGACGGCCGTCTAGCATGGCTTCCAGCCGGTGGTTCATCTCTTTGGCCGCCTTGTTGGTAAAGGTGACGGCCATGATTTGCCAGGGCGGCACGCGCATTTCGCGAATCAGGTGGACAATGCGGTGGGTGAGGACACGGGTTTTGCCGCTGCCCGGCCCTGCCAGTACCAAAATAGGGCCTTCTCCGGCGGTAACGGCCGTAATCTGTGCTTCGTTCAAGCCTTGGAGGTAATCAGTCATCTGGTTATTGTAACGCGCCGGGCGGGGATCGTCATATGTAAAAGCGAGTGAAAAGTAAAAAGTGATAAGTGATAAGAGCGTGTTTTAAAAGTTATGTTAACAAAAGAATCAAGCCCAAATGCGAGAATTGTTGCCTAATCGCCGAAGCATCAAATGAATCATGGCCAGGTAAATGAATGCTTCACTGCTTTCAGGCAAAACTTCATAGTCTTT
>JBGTCV010000124.1:0-3936 GCA_041748655.1 Promineifilaceae bacterium (SeqCode)
CCTCTCCCTTGAGGGAGAGGGCTGGGGTGAGGGTGAAAATGACGAGACATTCATGACCAGACAACGTGTTTCACGACGAGCCGAACGACGGGCCGAGCGGCTGGCGCTGCCGCTGCTGCAGATGCCTTTTGGCACGGTGCGCAATGGGCAACGGCCGTATGACTTCCTCTCCTCCGGCCATATCGCAGCGATTCACCACGCCTCCCTGCATATTTTGGAAAACGTGGGGGTGGATTTTCTGGACGACGAGGCGCTGTCCATCTGGGCAAAGGCCGGGGCGAAAGTTGATTTCAAGGCGCGGCACGTCTGGATTGACGGCGGGCTGCTGCTGGAAACGATCAAAAAAGCGCCGCCCAGCTTCACCTGGCGCGCCCGCAACCCGGCGAACGATGTGCTGATTGGTGAGAACAGCGTCGCTTTTGGTCCCAACGGCGGCATGGTGTACGCGCATGATTTGGTGAACGGCCGTCGTCCCGGTACCTTCGCCGATTACCAAAAGTTCGTCAAGCTATCCCACATGGCCTCGCAGCTGCACTTTGCAGCGTGGGAGCAGGTCGCCCCGCAGGACATCCCGGTGAACACGCGCCACCTGCACCGGCTGCTGGCCGGGTTTGAATTGTCGGACAAGGCGGTGATGGAGGCGGCACACGGCCGTATCATCACCGCCGACTGCCTGAAGATGGCCGAGATTGTCTTTGGCACCCTGGACGGCGACCCGGTAATTGGCGATGTGATCAATGTCAACAGCCCGCTGCGCTTTGACGACCGGATGCTGGGCGGGCTGCTCACCTACGCCCGCGCCGGGCAGGTGACGTTCATCACCCCGTTCATCCTGGCCGGGGCGATGAGCCCGGTGACGATGGCGGCGGCGCTGGCGCAGCACAACGCCGAGGCGCTGGCGGGCATCGCCCTGACGCAGCTGGTGCGGCCCGGCGCGCCCGTCATCTACGGCGGCTTCACCACCAACGTCGATTTGAAGAGCGGTAGCCCCGCCTTTGGCACGCCGGAAGGGGCGTGGGCGCTGCTGGTGGGCGGCCAGCTGGCCCGCTTCTACAATCTGCCCTATCGCGGCAGCGGCAGCCTGACCAACGCCCAACTCCCCGACGCCCAGGCCAGCTACGAAACGATGTGGAATTTGTGGCCCGCCGTGTTGGCCCACACCAATCTGATCATGCACGCCGTGGGCTGGCTGGAGGGCGGCCTGACCGCCTCGTTTGAGAAGTTCATCATCGACCTGGAAAATTTGGCGATGTTCCGCCACTATCTGGCCGGGTTTGCCGTGGATGACGCCAGCCTGGCTTTAGACATGATTGCCGAAGTGGGCGCGGGTGGGCATCATTTTGGCACGGCGCACACCCAGGCACAGTTTCAGACGGCGTTTTACCAATCCTCCCTGGCCGACCGGCAGGGGTATGAGAATTGGGCACAGGCAGGTGGGCAGGATACGGCCGTTCGCGCCCAGCACATCTGGCAAGCCATGCTCAAGCAGTACGAACCGCCACCTATCGACCCGGCCATCGCCGAAGCGCTGCGCGACTTTGTGGCCGGGCGGGAGGGGGAGTTGGTGGGGCAGAATTTATACGATTAGCGTAGATTGGTCCAATCTTCAAGATTGGACCAATCTGGATGGTGATCCATGACCGAATTTTTTGCCTACGACGAACTAACCTGGCCGGAAACGGCCGTTCTCCCCCGCACCACTCCCCTCATTATTCCGCTGGGGACGGGATACGATTTGGCGCGATTGGCCGACTGTTTGGGCCAGCCGGAGCGGGTGGGTCTGCTGCCCGCGCTGCCGTTTGGCTGGCGGGGCAGTGGGCTGGCGGTGGCGGAGGGGGTGATAACGGCCGTTTTGCAAAATCTGCTCAACAGCCTGCGGGAAGATGGCTTTACTCGTGTGTATGCCTTATTGCTCCAGGATATGAATCTGGGGCTGGGCGACCAGGCGATTGTGCTGCCGCATCCGAGCCAGTTTGCGCCTGCCCGGCTGCTGCCAGATGCCAGCGACGTGGGCAAGGTGGTGGTCATTCCTATTGGGCACACGGAACAGCACGGCTACCATTTGCCGCTCTCGACGGATAATTTGATTATTGAGGCGATTGGGGAAGGGGTGGCAACGGCCGTACCCGACCACGCCGTCACCCTACCCACCTTTCCCTACGGCGTGAGCACCCATCGGCAGGCCTTTGCCGGGACGCTCAACGTGCAGGGTCGCCCCTTTGAGGATTTCTGGCTGGCGGTGGTGGATGGGCTGGTGGGGCGCGGCTTCGACCGCTTTTACCTGATCAGCGGGCACGGCGGCAACTGCTCCTTTTTGGTCAACGTGGTGAAATATGCCGGGGAGCGCCACCGACGCATCTTTTGTGCCACGGCCTGGCTGCACACCTCTGGCCATATCGCCGGGCCAGTGGTGCAGGCGACGCGCCTCTCGGCGCGGGGCGGCATGGGGCACGCGGGCGAGCTGGAAACGGCCATGATTTTGCATCTGCGCCCCGACCTGGTGCAGCAAGAGAAGGCGGTGGATGAGACCGATTTTATCAGCACGCCCAGCTACTACATGGACTGGATTGAGGGGGGCGAACTGGTGGCCAATCCGCCCTGGGACGACGACACGGCGACGGGGGCGTATGGGGCTGGCAGTGTGGCGACGGAGGCAAACGGCCGTACCTGGCTGGAAGCAGGCATTGCCGAAAAAGTGGCCCACGTGCACGAAATTCATGAGCAATACGGCCGTCGCGAAACACGGCGCAAGGCGGGGTTTGGGTTGTGGGGGAAGAGGGGGTGAGGTTTGGGGAGAAGGTTTGCATTGGTAACAAACTCAGCCGCGCGTTTCAAAATGGAATGATATGGGTGCGCCCATCCCACTCCCCGTACTCGGCGATCGGCCTGAAACGAAGCGTCGTGAATTCGAAATGAAAATCCTTGCGCTGGCGCTCGGCCATTGCCACTGCATGACGCTCAGGTTGAGGCACGGCGCTGTGCCCCCGAACCATGTCCACCATTTCCTGTTGCGAGGTCCATACTGAAAAGGTAGAGACCGTACGGGGCAGCCTCATTGCCGCTGTCGCCAGGGTTATGCCCGGATGGTCTCGCACAAGCTCTTCGACCGGCTTGCCCCACCGAATGAAGCGCGGCACTTGGGGAAGCCTCATCCGGGCGAGGGTCACAGCTACCACGGGGGCTTGGGGCTCTTGTTCGCCAACACTTTCAGCAAGCCCGTCGAATTCGCTGATGTGACCCCAGCGGCGCTGGAACGCCATCCGGACATGCCAGCCGGCGGCTAACACACGGCCAAGCCTCGTATCGGCAAAAAATTTGTCTATCGCCAGATGGCTCTCCCACGCGGCAAACATCGTTAGGTGATGGAGCTGCATCCGTGCCGGTGAAAAAATAGGCGCACCGAGTGTCATCTTTGCCATACACTCTGCGTGGCTGAGGCCAGGAATCTGCTGCCCGGTTGGCGGGCAACAAAGCGCCCTGGCCGTCGTGCTAATTTTTGTCTTTGCCAAATGGAAGGTAAACACCGTCATAAGTTTTATGCCACCTAACAAACTTTCGTCTGCACGTGCGCTGGGATAGTCCTATCAGAAAACACAAAAGTATGCACGGACAGTTTACAAAGAATTGGTGTAAATTCAAAGTTGCTTTGGCACAGTTTGGGGGTGATGAGATGGTTTGTGGTGGGGTACGGCCCCCATTCCCTCAACCACAGCTCTTTCCAATCACTTTTTGCAGGTAGGCAGTGAAGCATTCCAGTGGCGTCGGGATTCTTCGCTGCGCTCAGAATGACAGTTTAACGTTACCTGTCATGCTGAGGTCCCCCGAAGCATCCCATCCGCTTGATAATCAGCAAAATGCTGGGGTAGCCAAAACGCTTGCCATGGGTTCCTTGGGGATTCTTCAGAAAATCCCAAAGGGCCAAAAAGGTTTGAGAAA
>JBGTCV010000125.1:0-7424 GCA_041748655.1 Promineifilaceae bacterium (SeqCode)
CCAGAGCGGCGCAATCGGGTTAATCCACGTGTGGTCAAGCGGAAAATGTCTAATTTCTTAAAAAAGAGACCGGAGCATTATCAATGGCCTCAGCCTGAAATCTTATTCCGAGAAGCTGTGGTCGTTATTTGAAAGGTATTGCACTTAACTCATCTTCTGGCTTGTCGATTAAGCTGTGCCACGCATCAAATCCAACAAGCTCATTCTTGTTTAATGCGTCGAAATCATGCAAGAGTGCGTAGCGAATCGGTGGCATTCCAATATCATCCGGACCATCTCCAAACTCTTTCGGGTTCGCTTCACCAGATCGACATTGCTTCCATACCTTACCAGCGACTAAAAATGGCGTATGATTTGTAATATTCAGTGTGTCAGCTTTGAGGCCAAGTACCTTACGTTGAATGTCATCAATTTGAGGGTCAACCATAATCCACTGATTAAGTTCTTCATTCCAATATTCTGTTATGCGATGATCCCAAAAACTTAAACCTGAACCATGAAAATACCCTGCGAAGCCAACACGCAGTCGGGCTGGAATCCCTTGATGGCGCAATATCGAAACCAGTAAAACACCAAAATCACGGCATATGCTAACAAGACGTTTTTCAGGTGGACGTGGGACAGTGAGAGCAGATGGGTCAAAAGCAAGAATTTGTTCAAGCATTTCAGGTACAGTGCGTAGAAAAAGCTCCTTGCGTCTTTCAGAAGATAAGGTCAAATCGTAGCTATCCGCCCAAGCAGCATGAATCAAGAGATTTTGAACAATTGAAACCAAACTCGGAATATCATGAGGCAACTGATCAAAAAAATTGGCGTAATCCCGTGGATTGGTAATCAAGCTATGTTGCGTGTAATAATCATAAATTGAGTGTAAATATTTGTTCATATTTGGTATTTTTTTAAGTGCTAAAGCAACAATTTTTGATGCTACAATGTCCGCCATTCAGTTGCATAAGCCGCAAAATCTGTGTGCAGTTTTGTCGGCTTTATGCTGTTGTTGGGCAGCAGACGGATTCACTAAATACAATCATTGCTGCTCACTTCTGTGATAGGAATGTCATCCCAACACTATTTCGTTTCAACTCGTCCCTGTTAAGGTTACTGTAAACAGCCAATACCTGAAATCCAGCCTGTTCGAGTATGTGCTTGACCTTCTGGTGGGGTGTATGTCTGAATCTGCCACTGGGCTTGATGTAGCCGTCCTTCTTCATACCACCGAAACTCCCTTTTGTGAATACCACTTTGAAGATCCGAACTGCCTTTCTCTACCACGAAGAAGCCATCTCCTTCGAGATAGTTGATAGTTTCTCCACGGTGGACTAATCCATCGCGGTTCACGATAATATCCAGCAGAAAACGCCCCCCCTTTTTGAGAACGCGGGCAGCTTCATTGAGAACGGCTTGATTATCAGCTTGCTTGCTGAAGCAGCCGAACTCGCTCAGAGTGAAGGTAACAAAATCGAACATGTCAGACCACTGATGGGGCAAAGTGCGCATATCACCGCGAACCCAATCAATCTGAGCCTGTACCTGCTCCGCTGCCAGTTTGGCGCGATTCAGGAGGGTTGTACTGAGGTCAAAACCCGTAACCTGGAAGCCATGAAGAGCTAAAGGGATTGTCAACCAACCTTGGCCACAAGCCAAATCGAGAAGACGTGTACCAGTTTGAGCATCGAGAAGGGAGAGGACAGAGGCTAACTCTGGTGGGTCAGAATGAGGGTCAAAAGCTGGTGGCCAGAACCAACGAAACTTATCATCAGCATACAATGATTCCCAAGAAGGGGTAGAAGCAACCATAAAACGTCTCCGTTTATCTAACGACTGTGAATGTGCTTAACCTGCTGCCTAACGTGAAGGTCAGCCACGCCGCTTCGCGGCGTTGGCTGCACCGTCTTGTTCGGCTTCAAGTTCTTTCTTAAAATAGGTAGCAGATTCCTTGTAACCCAGTGCCAAATAAAAATCTGCAGCCCGTCTGGTGGCTAGCGAAACCAACCGACAATCTGCCCCAGCAGCCCAGTCTTCAAAATAGAACATGAGTAGCCGCCCAACTCCTCTTTTTCTCGATTCTTCTTTCACCATAATTTCTTCAACCCAAGCAACATTTCCGCTTGCGTAAAAACATGGATGGAAACTGCCCAAAACATATCCCGCAATCGTTTCCAAGTGTATCGCCAAACCAAGACACATCGTATGAGACGAAATGATAGAAGCAAATGAGGACGCAAAACCATCTGAGGTGACGACGAATGAAGTCGCCATATCTCTTGCTAATGGGAAAAGCGCGTCGCGATCATCAATAGTTGCGGGACGAATAGTAACCATTTTATTCTGCCTAACGGCCGTCATAACCCGCCGAACCGCAAAACCAGCGTCTTTCCCATCCAAAACCCCGCTACGGTTCGGTCGGGTGGATGTGTTGTTGGGTGGGCCTGTGGACAGCTTGCACTGAGCCTGTCGAAGCGGGGGAGAAAAAAGCTTGGAAACGGGAAACCGCTAAAGTTCAGAATAATGCCCGAAAACGCCCGAGTCCCAGCCATCCGCGTGCACGCATTGTTTGGCGGCAAACCGGTATCAAATCACCAATGAGCGCAATTGCAAACGCTTCGTTCAGACAGGAGCTACAGTGATGTACCATGTCAATGCTGATAGAGCACTGGGCTTCACGCTTCTTTGGCAGTCAGGTCCTTGTCTTCCATTTCCCAGGCATGGTCCATGGTGTGAAAGGCGGTGTGCCGAATCAGGAACCGGAGCGGCTTTTTCGCCATCTTGCCGGCCAACTTGTCCTGTGAGTGATAGTCCCGTATTGCGTGGCAATAGGCATCGCGATGCGCTTTCAGCCCCTTGCCAGTCAGCATCGCATCGTCGGGCGTGAGCACTCCGATCCCCTTCGCCCAATCCTGCTCGTTGGCAAATATATGACGCACGATATGGTCCCGATCACGCCCTCCCACTCGCGGACCCTTCTGCATCTCAGCCGACACCCGCCTGCGCACATCGTCGAAAAACGCCCAGCATGCCTGCATCAGAGTTAGTTCACGTTCCAATTCGTCACCCGACATGCCTTGCTTGTCGATGCTCGAAAACGCGAACGAGATGCCCCAGAAGTCAGTTGAGCCCGTTCCTGGATACTGCTCGACCACGTCGACGTTCTTGATGGTGTCAAACTCCGCGCTCATTTCAGCTAGCTTTGCCACCTGTGAATATCGCGGAATGTAGGAACGTAGCCTTTCGATTGCCTCCTCCTCGGTCTTCGCCCCGCGCTCGAGGCCGGGCCAATCAGGCGCCACCGCCACCACCTTCTTGCCCTTCGGTCCGATTTCTAATGTCACCCGAATACGGTTAGTCATAATTCCTCCAATTAGCAGCTCCTGCCATCGCACACCCGAGATGGAGCGCAGTGCCTGCAATTCTATCCCACAAGCCAGCCAAGTTCATAACAATATCTAGTACGGCTGCTCCGTCAACGCGCGCTCTTACAGGATGCCATGACCAGGCAATAATGAAGCCGCCTAACGCCACCGTCAGGTGCGCTGGCGCGGTCAGCCAAAGCCTCAACCGCAGCCAAAGCGCAAGCCATCCGAGGCATCGCGCCAGCGTCGCTTGGAACCAATGTTAGGGGGCTGCCCGCCTGACGCTGGCTTTTGTGCCTGAGCAATGATTGTTAAAACCTGTGCCGACGCTGACTGACTTGGCCGACAACGGCGCTGGCTGTTGCCGGATATTATAAAGGAAAACGGCCGTTTTCCATCCACCACTTTCACTTTCACCAACGGCCGTTCCCACCCAACATCTCTTCATTCCCCAAAACCTACAACAGCCGGTGGCGTTTCACGTCCATCACTTTTGTTTTGCCAGACGGCTGTTCCCCATCCAACCCCTACGCCACCCTCAACAACTTCCACAACCAGCCTGCCGCTCAAAACCCAAAACCTTCACCGCAGCCAGGCCGCTTTGCCGAGAACTTGAACTTATCAGGCGAGTGGAGAGCAAGATGGCCGTTCTCGCCCACCAACTTCTTTTCTCAACTTACAACCTGGCCGGTCAACCGGCCTCAACTTTGCGCTGCTTCACTAAAACCGCGACCGGGCGCGTACCTTCCCAAAAATTGACTATGAAGTGAACGGCCGTTTCCCACCAAAGCCTACGCCACGAGAAATTAGCAAAAAAGCGAACGCCCGTTTCCCTTCAACTTCTCCGCCATTCCCCAAAGACCTGACCAGCTTGTTTGAGCAAAATCTACCACGCTTTTGGCAAAATAACGGCAAACCAGCTAAAAAATCACCTGGATGGCAAGCCCGCCCTAACGCCCGCTTCAGCCGCACTTCGCGTCGGCTGCAAGCTCTGTTGGGGCGCAAGCAAGTGCTTTTGACATGTTTTTGCAAGTCTGCATTGATACCTTGTTAGCCTTCTTAGACATCATCGAGTTCAAAATCTAATGATCTCATTTCTAGGCCACCGACCGCAGCAACTGCTTTGGATGAGAGAACTCGGTTGGTAAACGATTCAATATCTGTTCCATCAAACCACTCTTTTCCAGATTCTGTGCTCACGTCGTCGGCATCATATCGATAATTCATCTGTAGCTGCTGCATACCCAAATATTCTCCATCCTCATCCTCATGGGAAAACTGTCGAGTCAGATTGATTGAGAAATATAAGTCCCATGAATACGGACCACCCCACTGAAAAAGCAGCATGTCACCATCGTTGGCTTTGCTATAACCTTCAACCTCAGTATCAGCAAAATGCTTAATGAAGGTTACCAGTGCTTCCTTGAGGCTCATGCCGAGCGGTATTTTTAATTTTAGATCATCGAACACTTGATGTGGAGTCATGGCATCATTCTATTGCAGCTTGTCGCCCTTTTCAGTTGCATAAGCCGCAAAATCTGTGTGCAGTTTTGTCGGCTTTATGCTTTTGTTGGGGCGGTGATTTCCCCCTACACACTGCTAGAATTCAGCATAGCCGCCCCAACGCCCGCGCTCACCGGCGGGCCTCGCGTTGCTCGGCCCGTCCGAGTGCAGCGCGTTGTTAGGCGACATAACCCATCTCCTAGTCAGCGCGCGCGCCGGTAGTGCATGGCGACCGCGCCGCTGCGGAGCGGCTTTGCCGATATCAATTCGAGCCGTCGCGCGCTGGGCAGCCCGCTCTCGTACAGGGTCGGGCCGTGGCCGGCGATCCTGGGATGGACGAGGAACATGTACTCGTCGATCAGATCGAGCCGGTCCAGCTCGGTCGCGAGCTTTCCGCTACCGAGGAGCACGCCGGCCGGGGTCGCGTCCTTGAGCTTCTGCACACCGGTGCGCAGGTCGCCGGCGAGGTGGTGGCTGTTGCCCCACGAGAAGTCCTTTCGCGTCGACGACACCACGTACTTCGGCTTGGCCTCCAGCTTGACCGCCCACTCGCGCATCGCCGGCGGTGCCTCCGCGTCGCCGCGGGCGACCGCTGGCCAGTAGCTCTCCATCATCTCGTAGGTGACGCGGCCCCACAGCATCGCCCCGCCCTCGTCCATGAGGCGGGTGAAGAAGGCGTGTGTTTCGTCGTCGGCGATTCCTTCCTGGTGGTCGACGCAGCCGTCCAGGGTGACGTTGATACTGAAGGTCAAGAGTCCCATGGTGTCCTCCGTTCGAGATACGCGACGAGCCGCTCGCCGTCTGGCTCCAAGGGCACGAGCCCAATTCGCGAGGTACTCACCCTGTGTCGCCTAACGCCTGCTTCACCTGCGCTGGCGCGGTTGACCAAAACCTTTGCCAATGACCAAATAGCAAGCCATCCGAGGCTTCGCGCCAGCGTCGGCTGCACGGATTGTTAGGCTGCCAGCGCCAACGGCCGTATTTCTTGCTTGGGTCGGTTCATTGCTAAATCATAATTTGCCTGCAAATTGAGCCAGAACTGAGGTGTTGTCTTAAAAGCACCTGCCAATAACCAAGCGGTTTGCGGTGTCACACCACGTTTGCCGCGAATTAATTCGTTGATTCTCTGCGTAGGAACTCCCAAGTGTTTAGCTAGAGCAACCTGCGTAAGCCCCAAAGGGATTAAGAATTCTTCTTCTAGTACAACCCCTGGATGAGTAGGAATGCGGTTTTCGGGAATCATTTTGTCACACCTTTAGTGATAATCTACCACTTGAACGTCATAAGCGTTTCCGTTTTCCCAACGAAAGACGATGCGCCACTGCCTGTTAATCCGAATGCTGTGGAAGCCTGCCCAATCGCCGCTGAGGGCTTCAAGGCGATTGCCGGGTGGTGAACTCAAATCCATCAAGTTTTGAGCCGTGTTGAGAACATCTAATCTGACCAAAGCGCGATGCAAAATATCATGAGGAAATCGGCGAACTCGCCTGGTGCGGCGTCCATGATACAGGTCGGCTGTGGCTTCGTTAGCAAAAGAGACAATCATGTGGATTGATTATACATCTTCACGGATACCGTGTAAACACTCTTTCTGATTTTTCAGGGAAAAGATAAGGTTGCAGCCCTAACGTTTCGCGTAACTCGCGTTGCCTCCGCTTCGCTTCGGCAACGTCGGGTTCACGCGGGTGTTGGGCTGTACTCACCGATTACATGGGCTTGCGATAGATAGTATTGCATTTGACAATTTGAAAATCGCAACTTTCATACAGACGTGTGACACCATTTGGGCTGTCACCGTCAGCCGCCAGAGCCGACTCAGTCATGCCCACGGCTTTTTGTGCTTGAAGGCTTCGACTAATCATTGCACGGGCTAGTCCGCGCCGCCGCCAAGATCGATCAACTCCAATACCTTCAGTATAACCACGCTTGCGATTGAATTGCTCGTTCTCGTGATCATCAATAAACGTCAATACGTGACCAACAACCTGATTCGTGGCAGTATCCCAGGCAACCTGCCATAGGTTCGGCTGAAAATGGGGGTTTGTCATCCATTCTTGATAATCGTCATCGGTAGGCTTTTTATACCCCCACTCGTCCTGACTGGTTTCATCAACTGACTTCCAAATGGCGCGATAATGATCAGGGTTCACGGGGCGCATTTCTAACCCATCAGGCAATAGAAATTCAGGAATGTCATCAAGAGTTGGGCGCACCATTTCATAAAAATACCGCATGGGCTGATAGCCTGAACGCTTCAGCATGATCGCGGTACCTTTTTGGAATTGCGAGACATCAACTTGGAAAAGTTTAGCAGTCTCTAGCGGATGGGCCGCCGCGATGTTGCGAAGGCGGTTCTCCATCCAAAGCAGCATGGTATGCCCAATATCTTTTGTAGTCATTCACTCCCCTCAATGATTAACTGGCATAACAAGGGAAATCGGTCTAAAGTAGAGGCATGCGCTTAACTGATCACGACCTAAAGCAGCTCAATGAGGAATATCTAGCCTCCCTATCGCCTGAGCAATTGCTACACCTCAGCCGGAAGATGCTGGACGATTTGCGCGATGCGCG
>JBGTCV010000126.1:0-33861 GCA_041748655.1 Promineifilaceae bacterium (SeqCode)
TAACCCCCTCCCACAGGGAGGGGGAATCGAGTTCCCTCCCCCACTGGGGGAGGGCCAGGGTGGGGGTCTAACTCAGCTTCAATTTATCCCGATATCGGGTATAGGTTGCGTAATTAATTTCCGTGCGGCGGCTGATGTATGCTTCGGTGGTGGTGGCCAGGTTTTGCACTTCAGGCAGCTTGTCGGTCACTTCGATGTCGAAGGCGTCGGAGCCTGCCCCGGAGCCGTAGCTGACCATCAAAATGCGGTCGCCCGGTTTGGCGATGTCCAGAATGGCGGTGAGGCCAATCATAGTGGAGCCAGAATAGGTGTTGCCGATGCGCGGGCTGAGCAGGCCAGGCTTGATCTGCTCTTTGGCAAAGCCAAGCTGTGCCGCCACCCGCTCCGGGAATTTGGCGTTGGGCTGGTGGAATACGGCCCAATCGTAATCGGCGGCACTGGTGCCCAGCGACTCCATCAACATTTCGGCCGCGCCCTGGACGTGCTTGAAGTAGGCGGGTTCGCCCGTGAAGCGGTCGCCGTGAGAGGGATATTCGGCATGGGCGCGCCGCCAGAAGTCGGGGGTGTCTGTCACGAAGGAGTAAGAGCCGTTGAGCAGCGCCACGGATTCAGCGCCGGGGCCAAGCAGGATGGCCGCGCCCCCGGCGGCGGCGGTGTATTCTAGCGCATCGCCGGGCCGTCCCTGGGCGGTGTCCATACCGATGCTGAGGGCGTAGCGGGCCATGCCGGAGCCAACAAAGCCAATGGCGGCCTGCATCGCTTCCGTACCCGCTTTGCAGGCAAACTCCCAGTCACCGGCCATGGTGTTGGGCACCGCGCCAATCGCTTCGGCGACGATGGTGCTGCTGGGCTTGACGGCGTACGGGTGGCTTTCGCTGCCCACCCAGACGGCGCGAATTTCTTGCGGATTAATCTGGGCGCGCAGCATCGCATTCCGGGCGGCTTCAATCGACATGGTGATCACATCTTCATCCAGGCCGTTGACCGCTTTTTCCACGATGGGCGTGCCGCCCATGCCGTTGGTCCACATATTGGAAACCTCCGTGGCGGGTAGGCGGTAGCGGGGCACGTAGGCACCATACCCCACAATCCCCACCGCGCGGTCGGGTTTCATCAATCCATCTTGAGGTTTGTATTCACTCATTTTTGTCCTCGGAAGGAGTAATTGGGTAATTCTTCTTTCCAAATTACTTAATTACTCAATTACTCAATTACTTAATTTATTCGTTTCTGCCAGAATCTGTGCCGCACGATCGACATGAATGCGCCGTTCGGCGACGAGTTGGTCGGCCAGTTGTTGGATAAGTTCTTCGGGCGCTCCGGCGGCCATGGCCACCTGCCGGGCGTGCAGGGCCATATGCCCTTTTTGAATGCCGACGGTGGACAGGGCGTTGATGGCGGCCAGGTTTTGGGCCAGCCCGACGGCGGCCATCACCTGGGCCAGTTCCGGGGCGGAGCTGACGTTTAAAATTTTCATGGCGACGCGGGCGGTGGGGTGTACTTTGGTAGCCCCGCCAACCATGCCCACGGCCAGGGGCAGGGTGATTTCGCCGTAGAGGTCGCCGTTTTTGTCTACGTGCCAGTCGGTGAGGGCGGTGTAACGGCCGTTCTTCACCGCAAACGCATGAGCACCCGCCTCAACCGCCCGCCAATCGTTGCCCGTGGCAATGCACACGGCATCGATGCCGTTCATGATCCCTTTGTTGTGGGTGGCAGCCCGGTACGGATCTACTACGGCAAAGGCGTTGGCCTCTTCGATGAGCCGGGCCACTTCGCTGCCGGTGAAATCGGCGGTGGCCAGCTGGGCAGCGGGGATGGTGCAGCGGGCGGTGGCGGTGCGCTGGTCGGCCAGGTTGGAAAGGATGCGCAGGCTGGTACGGCCGTTTGTCAATCGGGCAATCTCTGGGGCCAGGGATTCTAGCGCCGTGTTGATGGCGTTGGCTCCCATGGCGTCCCGCGTGTCGAAATGCAGGTGGACGATGAGCATGGGGCCGACGGGGGTGCTGGGAAACGGCCGTGCCACAATATCGCGCGAACCGCCCCCCAGGCTGACAATCACCCGGTCGCAGCAGTTGGCCGTTTCCAACAAAGCCGCCTTGTTGGTCTCGATGGCTTCGATGGCAGCGTTCATGTCGGGAATATCCAGCACCTGAATTTGGCCAATCATCACTGGCTCGGTGGCGGTGGTGTGGAAGCCACCCCCGGCCCGGATTTTCTTGGCGGCATTGCTCACCGCTGCCAGCACGCTGGGCTCCTCCACCGCCATAGGAACCAGGTAGTCACGGCCGTTTACCAAAAAGTTGACGGCGATGCCCAGCGGCAGGGAAAAGGTGCCCAGCCCGTTTTCGATCATTTTGTCGGCCTGCTCGTTGGCCAGCCCTTGCCCTTGCAGCACGGCCACATCAGCAGCGTCCAGGTTGGCCCATTTCGCCACAATGTCGATGCGTTCGGCTAACGGCCGTTTATAAAATCCAGGTAATCGTGATGATTTTTCGCCCACTAATTTCTCCTCATGGTTGGTCTTGTTTGAGGTACGGCCGTTTGCCAGCGAGCAGCGCCCGGCCACCACCAGAAGCGACTATAGCGGGGAAATACTGTCAAAAGCTGTCAGGAGCGTTTGGCGGGGGCTGTCAAAACCTCCCGATCTGAGCGGTGCTGATGGCAAGGGAGGGAATTTATTGTGCACCGTATCCACGTCAAGTATGGGTGGGGCGCGAGTGTGGGGTTGGGAACGGCCGTTTCCGCCCCAGGTGCCTCGTTATTTTCGGATAAAGCCGGGGCCGTGTCGGTCTGACCCTGGCAGGCCGCCAAAAGAAGCAAGCTTAAAGCGGCCAGCCAGAGAAAAAAAAGTCGATTGCGCTTGTTCAAAAATAAAACTCCTCATCTTGCAGGTTGATTTTATGCTTATTTCTTTGACGTTCATTGTGCTGTGTTTCTTTGCATTATTCATATCTTGCTCACACTTTCAGTGATCTGGCTCACGAACGGCCGTTTTTTGTGAGGATTCATGCAGTAAGGTCAGGATTCGCATACGTTCCTTGCAGCTGGTCTTGCAGGTAATGAAGCAGCTGGTCCACGCTGACGCGCTCCTGTTTAGTTGTGTCCCGGTGGCGCACGGTGACGCTGTTATTTTCCAACGTTTCAAAATCAATGGTCACGCAAAATGGCGTGCCGATTTCATCCTGATAGTAATATCGCTTGCCAATGTTGCCCCGGTCGTCCCAGGTGGTAGTGAGGTAGGGGGCGATCCTTTCGTAGATGGCCTGGGCTTTTTGGACGAGCTCTGGTTTGTTGCGCAGGAGGGGGAAAACGGCCGTTTTATATGGCGCTAAATCTGGCTTGAAGCGCAAAACGGTCCGGTTGTTGGCGATATCGTGCCAATAGGCATCGCACAACAGCATCAAAAAGAGGCGGTTGATGCCCACCGCTGGCTCGATGACGTGCGGCACCAGCTGCTTGCCGCTGAACGGGTCGGTGTAGGTCAGTTTTGCGCCGGACATCTGAATATGTTGTTGTAAATCATAATCGGTGCGGTAGGCCACGCCCCACAGCTCCTTGAAGCCGAAGGGGAAGCGATAATCCAGGTCGTACGTTTCGCGGCTGTAGTGGCTGCGCTCCTTGTCGGAATGCCGCCGCCAGCGCAGATTGCCTGGCTGGACGCCCAGCGTATTGACCACAAAATCCCACATCCGCTGCTGCCACGCTTTAAACAAGGTCTGCCAATCGGTCTGTTCCGGGTCAAAGAAATATTCAATCTCGGCCTGCTCAAACTCCAGGGTGCGGAAGACAAACTGTCCGGTGGTGATTTCGTTGCGAAAACTCTTGCCGATCTGGCCAATGCCAAACGGCAGCCGCACCCGCGATGAATCAGTCACCTGACGGAAGTTGGTGAAGATGCCCTGGGCGGTTTCGCCGCGCAAATAGATTTTGGATTTTTCGCCTTCGATGGCGCCAACGGCCGTTTCAAACAAAATATTAAACGCTTTTGGCTCGGTGACCGGATTGCCGTCAGGGCTTTGAATCTGGTGTTCAGCAATAAACGTCCCCATTTGAGCCACATCCATCTCTTCCACGATCAGCTCTGGCGGATTAGGCTGCCGGGCCAGCCACGCCTCAATCAGGTGGTCGGCGCGATACCGTTTGTGCGTTACCTTGTCCTCCACCAGTGGGTCGGTGAAAGAGGCAACGTGCCCGGAGGCCACCCAGGTTTGGGGATGCAGCAGGATTTGCGTGTCCAGCCCAACCATGTCTGCCTTTTTGCGAATCATTTCCTGCCACCACTTGTCCTTGATGTTGCGCAGGAGTTCGGTGCCCAGCGGGCCGTAATCATAGGAGCTGGCCAACCCGCCGTAGATTTCGGAGGTTTGGTAGACAAAGCCGCGCCGCTTGGCCAGCGCGGTGATGGTGTCCAGAGTTGGTTGTTCGTTCATAGCAGTCCTCTCTTTATCTAACCCTCACCCCAGCCAGTTCCCTCCCCCTCACAGGGGGAGGGTTAGGGTGGGGGTGAAATAAAAAATCCCTGCAACACAAATTTTTGTGTTGCAGGGACGGCTTTTTCAAGTCGCGGTTCCACCCTGCTTCCGCTGATTTTGTATCAGCGGCACTTTCTTGGGTTTGCAGCTCCCGCTTGCCAAAGGCGTTCATTGCTGCGATTTTTTTGCCATGGAAAGAATTGTAATTGAGAAATTGCGTAATTGAGTAATTAGCACCAATTACCCAATTACTTAATTACCTAATTACCTTCTCACATTTCTCAGTAGCTCATTATGGTTTTGCTAATTTTACGGAGTGGCGGTTAGCTGTCAAGGATGTCGGACGGTTGGGGCAGGCGGTGGATGTCGAGATACGGCCGTATCGTAATCACCTCCCCTGCCGCCAGCTGCTGCTGGGTTTGCTGCCAGAAGGCCACGTCCAGTAAATCGCTGTGGTGCTTCAGGAAGGTTTCCTTCACGCTGTTGGGCAGCCCCATGAAGCGCAAAAACTCCTCCGGGAAGACATCATTTTCATCGATGTGGAACCACGGTTCGGCGGCCAGCTCGTCTTCATAGCTCATTGCCTGGGGGAATTTGCGGAAGTTGCATTCGGTTAACGGCCGTAATTCATCATAATCGTAAAAAACTACCCGCTCATGCCGCGTTACACCGAAGTTCTTTAGCAGCATATCCCCGGCAAAAATGTTGGTCACGGCCAGATCCTTAATCGTTTGCCCGTAATCAATAATGGCCCGATTGGCCGCCGCTTCACCCGCTTCTTGCAGATAAATGTCCAGCGGGATCACCTGGCGCTCCACGTAGCCATGATTTACGACAACCGTCTCCCCTTGCTCCACCACCGTCTTGCCCGCCACCTCTAGCAGCTCGGCCAGCAGCTCATCTGTGAACCTGGCCCGCTGAAACTGTAAAAATTCAAACGATTGGGCATCAATCAGCCGCCCGGCCCGGTCGTGGCGGAATACCATCTCGTATTTGCGAATGACGTCCTGGCGGGTGGTCTTTTTGGGGTAGGCAAAGCGATCTTTGATCAGCTTGAAAACTAGATCATAATCGGGAAGGGTGAAGACAATCATCACCATGCCGCGCTGGCCGGGGGCAATCTCGAATTGGGCGTCTGTTTCTTGCAGATGGCTGAGCAGATCGCGATACAGCTCTGTTTTGCCGTGTTTGTTGTAGCCCAGAGAGATGTAAATTTCGGCGATGCGCTTGCGGGGCAGGATGGAGCGAATAAATTGGACAAGGTCAGACGGCCGTTCCACCATCACATGAAAATAAGCCCTGGCAAAGCTAAACAAAATGCTGACGCTGCTTTCATCCAGCAAAACCGCATCAACAAAGATGCCCTTTTCACCTTGCAGCATCACCAGAGACAGCGGCACCAGCCCCTGCGGCGTGTAGATGCGTCCCACCAGATACGCCCCCTTGCCCCGATAAAAAAGCGAATTGACCACATCGATCCGGCTCAGGTTGGTTTGCTGCTTGTCTAAAAAGCAGCTTAGCCGGTTGGTGATCTGGTGACAATCCTCATGGAAATTGGCAAAAGGGGTTGTTAATCCACACGCCAGCAAAAATTGACGAACGATTTCCTCGACTGAGCCTGTGAGGTAGTAAGATGTGTAAAGCGATTTAGGATCGGTGAGCGGCGGCAGGTCAAAATCGGGGTTTACAAACTCAATTTGAGGATCGACCCCAACCGTGGTGAAAATGCGGCGGGTGATGGAGTTGAAGAACGTTTCGGCCAGCTCCCAATCTGCTTTTTCGGCGATGAGGCCAGAGTAGACGGCTTTCATGCTGGCCCATACCATTTTGTGGGTTAGCCGCGCCCCCAGCAAATCATGGACCGTGATAACCACCCGGTCTACCATCAGCCGGTACAGCTGGAGCCGCTCCTGGGCATCGGCGCGTTGCCCGTGCCAATCTTTGGCTTCAAATCGGGTTTGGGCCTGGCAAGTGATCTCGTAAAAGCGACGGCCGTATCGTTCATAGCCATCAAAAATTTGCTGTGCGGCCAGGTTGGCCAATCGGCTGTCGGTTAAGCGGGTAGAAGCGTTATTGGGTAGCATGGGGGGATTGTAAAAGCAACCACACTTGGGGGGCAAGTGCCAAAAATCACGTTTGGGAATAAGTGCCAGGCACGGGGCAGCACGATCATGGAATTAAGAAAGATTGACCGCCCCGTGCCTGGCGCTTCAGCTGTCGGTGGGTGGTTTGGACAAGCCAAACAGCTTTTTCAGCCGTTCGCGCCCTTTGGCAATTTCCAGGCTGCGGGCGCGCCAGGTGCCCACAATGCCGAAGGGCAAAAAAAGGACGATGGAGACGTAGACAACGCCCAGAAGGAAACTGGCGGCATGGCCAAACCATTTGTCGAGGAAAAACGACAGCAGCCGGAAAACGGCCGCTCCTACCAGGGCCCCGCTCAAGGTACCTACACCGCCAATCAGGATGATGAGCAGCGCTGCCACCGTCCAGCCCAGCCCGGCCACGTTGGGGCTGACGATGGGTTGGTGAACGGTGTGGAAGAATCCAGCGAGAACGGCCGTTAAGGACGCCACCATCAACGCCGCCAACTTGAATAAAAAAGTGTTGTACCCCAGCATCAGGGCGCGGTCTTCATTTTCGCGAATCGCTATGCAGACCCGTCCGGTAGGCGAATCAACAAAGCGGCGATAAATGAGAAAGACAATAAACGTGGTAAACAGGGTGAGCAGGTAGAGTTGTAATCGCGCCGTGTTGGTGTTTAACCATTGCGGGGCAATGACGCCTTGCAAACCCACATCCGCGCCGGTCCACCGCGACAGCTCGCTAGACTGCACCACAATGTGAAACACCGAAGCCAGGCCCAGCGTGACCAGCGCAAAGGTGATGCCTTTCACGCGGGGCAAAACGATGCCAAACAGCAGCGCCTGTACGATTGCCACCACAATCAGCCCCAACAGCGTTTGCCCGGCTCCCCAGCCAAAATTTTTGAAGGCGATACCGGTAAAATAAGCGCCGGAGGCAAAAAACATGGCGTGCCCAAATGAAAGCAGCCCCGTCACGCCCAAAATCAGGTCGTAGCTCAGGGCGTAAATGGCCAAAATAAAGACCTCGATCAACAAGCCCTGCATAAATTTGGCATTGCCAGATTTGTTAGCCAGCACGTCACCCAGAGGCTGACCATCGGCCATAGCCAGTAAAAAAGGGAAGGCAATGAGCAGCAGCAGCAGCCCAATCAGCCCGCGATTGTCAGCCAGCCAGCCGGTAAAATTTCTCTTTTCTATTGCGCGGTTAGCGATAGTTGATTGCATTCAAATTCTCCGCGAACTGTAAAGTCAGGTAATTGAGTAATTGGGTAATTAGGTAATCGTGCAATTACCCAATTACGCTTCTTTATTCGTTCCGTCCAAATAGCCCCTGAGGCAATATAAGCAAAATAATCACCATGAGCAGCACGGTGGAGGCAGGCACCAGCGGCGGCGTGGGCTTGAACGGTTCGGCCAGGAAGGGCAGGTTGATGCCAATCTGGCCGTATTTGATGATAAATTGCTGCAACAGCCCCACGAGAATAGCTCCAGCCGCTGCGCCGGGGAAGCTGGTTAGTCCGCCAATGGCCAGGGCAATGAGCGCCAGCAGCAGCAAGCGCGTGCCCATGTCGGTGGAAAGGCCAATCGATGGGGCCGCCAGGACGCCGCCGAGGGAGGCTAACCCCACACCCATTGCAAAGACGAAGGTGAAGACGCGCCGCACGTTGATGCCTAACGCTTCCACCATTTCGCTGTCCTGTACCCCGGCACGAATGATCATGCCGATGCGGGTGCGCTGCAAAATAAGCCAGACGAGGGCCAGAACAACCAGGCCAACCAGGATGATGAAGACTTCGTTGTAGGTGCGAATACGGCCGTTAAACAAAAGTATCGTCGAGCATTGGTTGGCAATTAAATCACCCAGATTGGTGGCTGGGCAGCCGTCGCCGGTGCCGTTGAACAGGGCGGCCTTGGGCATGGTAAATTCGGGGCGGCCCCAAATGGAGCGCACCACTTCGATGACGATGAAGCTCAGCCCCAAGGTGATCATGAGCTGATAGATGGGGCGGTCGTATAACGGCCGTATCAACGCCACCTCAATCAGCCCGCCAATGATGAAACCAAGTCCGGTCGCCACCCCCATCGCCACAAAAAAGCGGGCGGTGCTGCTCATATTCAGCAAAAAGTCGGTAATGTTTGAATTGATAAAAAAGGTGATGATCCCCAACGCCAGTAAAATGGCAGCGGTAATAAATGGGCCACGCCCAAGATGCGTGCTGAGCGTGCCCGATTGCCGTTGCAAACCAAAACCAGCGATGGCTAACGCCAGCAGCACGCCGCCCAACAAGGTGCCAATGAGTCCCAATGGCCAGCCTGCAGGCAGTGTCGTGGCAGGGAGCAGCAAATTGTTCTGGCTCAGCGCCAGGGAGTAGGTAATTGGGCTTTCAGAATAGACGCCGGGGTTCCAGATGGCCAGGGGGAAGCGGGCGTAGGCAAACCACAAAAGCAGTGCGCCAGAAACCAATGCCAGCCAGGGCCAGAACCGTGCCTGTTTCAGCAAAACGGGCACCCTTTGAATCCATACCCGCCAGGCAGGCAGCAGCACAAAGCCAACGGCCGTTAACAGCAGTGGCGCCAAAACATCCACAAAGGTATCGGGCCGCACAAACACCGTCCAGCCCACATACGCCCCCACCATAAACATTTCGCCATGTGCCAGATTTAGCACGTCCATCAACCCCAAAATCAGCGACAAGCCTGCTGCCACCAAAAAAGTGATCATGCCCACGCTCAGCCCGCGCAAAATGGTAATGAGCCAATCCTGGGTTTCCATGCCTTGAACGGCCGTAAAAAACAAAAACGCCAACACCGCCAGCGTAATAAACCGCGTCCTGTTTGCTTTTAATGTCCCTAGTACATCCATGATTTCTCCGTTTAGTCCGTAATCCGTTATCGGTAATCCGTTCACCGATTACCGTTCACCGCTACGCCGCGCCTAAATACTGGTGAATCGTCGCTTTGTCCTGCACCAGATCGGCCATCATGCCGTGCTTTACCGACTGCCCTTCTTCAATAATGACATATTGCTGCGCCAGCCTGCTGGCCACCACAAAATTTTGCTCCACCAGCAGCACGGTCGATTCCGCCGAAAGCTGTTGAATGGCCGCCATCATCTGCTCGATAATCACCGGTGCCAACCCTTCGCTCGGCTCATCAATTAGCAGCAGCTGGTTGTCTGGCACCAGAGCGCGAGCCACCGCCAACATCTGCTGCTGCCCGCCAGATAAATTGGTGCCCGGCAGCTTGATCAGCCGCTTTAAATCGGGGAACAATGCAAAAATAAACTGCTCTTTGCGCTCAAAATCGCCTTTTTGTCGCTCGGCAATGCGCAAATTTTCCAGCACGCTCAAATCCCGAAAAATGGCCCGATGTTCCGGCACAAAGCCAATGCCCATCGCCGCAATATCAAAGCTGCGCCGCCCTTGAATCGGCTCACCTTTAAATAAAACCGTTCCCTCGCGCGGCGGCGTCAGTCCCAAAATCGATTTTAGTGTGGTCGTTTTGCCCGCGCCGTTCCGCCCCAGCAGCGCCAGAATGCTGCCCTTGGGTATCGCCAGCGAGACGCCTTCCAGAATGTGAAACTGGCCAATAAAGGTATGAATGTTAGAGAGTTCTAGAAGATTTTTCATCAATGATTCCAGGTTGGTAATTACCCAATTACTCAATTACAAAATGCTCTCGCCTGTCATTCCCGCGTAGGCGGGAATCCATTCTTGCCGTGCGGTGGATGCCCGTTTTCACGGGCATGACAGATTAAGCTTGTTCAGCGGTTACGGCCGTTTCTTCATACAAATGACCCAAATACGCCGTTTGTACCGTCTCGTTGGCCGAAATTTCAGTTGGGGTGCCTTCAGCCAGGATGCTGCCGTAATGCATCACCGTAATCGTGTCCGACACGCTCATCACCACGCTCATGTTGTGCTCCACCAGCATCACTGTTTTATTGCCCGCTTCCTGGATTCTCTGAATAAGTCCCATAAGCTCCGGCACCTGCTCAGACGCCATGCCCGCAGTCGGCTCATCCAGCAGCAAAATCTCCGGGTCTGGGGCTAAAATCATGCCCAGCTCCAGCTTGCGCTGTGCCCCGTGCGGCAGCGTACGTGCCGGAAACAGCGCCTCATTTGCCAGACCAACCTGCTCCATCACTTCCCAGGCGCGATCCTCATACTGGGTAAAGGCGCGATGCGAGCGAAACAGCTGAAAATTGTCGCGTCCCAAGGCCTGTGCCGCCAGACGAATGTTTTCCAACACCGTCAGGCTCGGAAATATATTGGTAATCTGGAAAGAACGGCCGATTCCCAAATGCGCCGTTTTATACAAAGGGATATTTGTAATATCTTTGCCCCTGAGCAGCACCCGACCACTGGTGGGCGGAATATTCCCGCTGAGCAAGTTAAAAAACGTCGTCTTCCCCGCCCCGTTTGGCCCAATGATGGAATGCAGCGATCCCGCCTTCACGCGCAGGCTCACGTTATCCACCGCCACCAACGCCCCGAACTCCCGGCGCAGTTTCTCTGTTTCCAAAATAATAGAATCGGCCATTTTTACTCCGTTTTCCGTAATCGCTGTTCGGTAAACGGTAATCGGTCGTTGTTGGCCCGATTACCGTTTACCGATTACGGATTACCGCTTACTGATTATTCGCCGCTCAAGCTGCCAATCGGCAGATCGCCACAGCGGTCTTGCAAACCTTCCGGCAGCAGACAAGGCACGTCTGGCCGATTGGTTTCTACGAGTTCGTAATAGTTAAATTCTGGATCGGTGACGTTCAGCAAGGTCACGATGTACATATCCTGAATCGCTACATGGTCTTCTGGACGGATATAGATGGTGCCCTTCGGCCCTTCAAATTCCATCCCTTCCATGGCCGCAATCAGAGCTGCCGAGCTGGCATCGCCTTCTGTCGCTTTCAGCGCTTCCACCACCATGATGGCTGCGTTGGCTGCATCGGCGTCGAACAGGTCGGGGAAAGTGCCAAACTGGGCCTGGGTTTGTTCTACCAGCCAGTCGTTGATCTCGTTGTCCGGCAGGCTGTAGTGGTACAGAATACCGCTGGTGGAACCAACCGCATTGCTAAAGAAAGCAGGCATGACCACGTTGTCTACAAAGCCAGCTGCCAACGGAATTTCGTCAACTGCACCAGAGTCGATGTACGCCTGGTAGAGCGGCACAAAACCACCGCCAGCCCAGGTCACCAGAAACGCCTGCGCGCCGCCGTCTACTGCACCCAATACCTGGTCCATGTAAGGGGTGAAGTCAGTGGTGTCGGCCGGGGCGAAGATATCTTCAACCACAAATTCACCGCCAAACAGGGTACAGGCATCGCGGAAGGCTTGAGCACCCCCGTAACCGAAGGAGTAATCCGGTGCTATCTGGACAAAGCTGTCGTATTCGGTCGTGAGATATTCACAGATGTTGACAGCGTCCTGGTAATTGTTCCGGCTGGTGCGGAAGGTGTATTCATTGAAGGTCACGCCGGTGATGTCGTTGGCAGCAGCGGGAGCCACAACCAGAACCACATCGTTTTCACGGGCCAGCTCTTGCAGCGTAGCCGTCGCGCCGGAGCTAACGGTACCAACCAGAATATCTACCCCTTCAACTTCAAGGAGTTCACGAGCCACGGTGGCGGTGGTTTCTGGATTGCTCTGGTCATCGCGCAGGTAAACCTGGATTTCGCAGCCGTCGAGCATGTATGAGGTGTAGCTGCCTTCATCCACGCCAGCTGCACCGGTGGCGTATTCCATGCCCAACGGGAAGCCGCGCACGACATGAGCGCCATAGATGGCCAGAGCGCCCGTGGTATCGGTAATGAGACCAACTTTGATGGGCGCTTCACAGCTGAGACCGGTCATTTCTTCTTCGACCACCTCCTCTTCAGCCATTTCTTCTTCACCGCTGGTAACTTCTTCAACGGCCGCTTCCACAGTAGGGGCAATTTCTTCAACAGCTGCTTGTACCGTGGGCGCAATTTGTTCAGCAGTATCCTGCACTTGCTCAACCACATCGCTGACAGTCTGTTCGGTAGCTGCGTCACAGGCGCCCAGCGCCAGCCCCAGCATTAGAATCAATAAGGTTAATAAAATTGTACGACGTTTCATAAGTTTCTTTCCTCCAGAATTTTTTACGTATATTGATGCGTCTTTTTTGCTCATCACGGGTCTTCCTTTCTGTTTGTTTATCATCTCATACACACCTCCATTCAGACAGATATTTCGCTTGCTTGTTCAAGGTCTTTGACCAATACCAGCGCCTCGCCTTCGCAGACGACGCCAGCCGTGGTTACACAGGTTGTGCGCAGGTTTACCAGCGCTTTTTCCGGTCGCAGGCGGGTGATTTGCACAACGGCCGTTACCACCTCCCCCACATAAGCCGGATGGGGATATTGCAGCGACTGCTTCAGCCAGTTGGTGCCTGGTCCCGGCAGCTGCGTGCCCAGCAAATCAGAAAAGATGCCGCTGAGCAGCGGGCCGGGCACCGTGGCCACTTCAGATGAATTGGCTGGACCGAAGCGTAAACCGGCATCCCCGGACAGCGCCCGATAGGTGGACACATCCTCGGCGGTAAAAATGCGGCTGGCGCGGGCTTCCTGGCCGATGGCTAGCTGGATCATGCCGCCACCTCTGGCTGTTTGTTCTGCCGCGCCTGCACAAAATCACGGAAGCCGTCAATCGCTTCCGGCGTCACCATTTGCTGGACGAAATGGGCCAGTTCGGCGTCCAGCCGGGCGGCAATTTCGGCCCGGTTCAGGTGCAATAGTCGCTTGGTATGGCGGATGCTGCCCTGCTTTTTGGCGGCAATGGCTTTAGCGAAAGCAAGTGCCTCGGCCTGAAGCTGCCCGGTGGGCACAATGCGGTTGGCCAGACCCCAGGCAACGGCCGTTTCCGCCGCAATCACCTCATTCAAATATAAAACCTCTGCCGCCCGGCGTGGCCCAATCAGCAGCGGCAGCAGCACGGCCCAACCGCCGTCGGGGCTGGGGCCAACCTCGCTGTAAAACGGGGCAAAGCTGGCTTCCGGGGCCACCAAAACAATATCTGACCCTAAAATAAAGCCCAGCGATCCCCCGGTGACGAGGCCGTGAACGGCTGTAATCACCGGCATGGGCAAATCGATCAGCGCCAAAATCACCTGGTTGAGCAGCCCCACAATCTCGCGGGCATACGGTTCCATGTTGTCGGCGTGCTGTACAAAGCCCAACGCATCGCCGCCGGTGGAAAAGGAACGGCCGTTGGCCCGCAAAACCACCGCCCGCACCGACGCATTCGCCCCAACTTCTGCCAGCACATCCAGCATTGTTTGCAGCAGAGCCGGAACCAGGCTGTTGTGCCGCTGGGGACGGTTGAGGGTGACAACGGCCGTTGTCCCTTCATGCGTTAGCAAAACAAGCGAGTTGGTCTGGTTCATAACAAAATCACCGCTTCTCCGGTCAGGGTCACTGTGCCTTCTGGATTACGCATTTCGGTTAAAAGCCGAACCTGGCGGCCGTCGGTTTCAGCAGACTGAAGCAAAATTGTCATCGGTTCCTCGGCAAAGGTGGGTGCAGGAAATTTGAGTTCCTGCGAAACCTGCACCACGCCGGGAAAATGGCGGCTGATCGCGCCGCAAATAACGCTGTATAGCAGCATCCCGTGGGCCACCGTGCGGCCAAAGCGGGTCCGCGCCGAAAATTCAGGATCGACATGGATCGGATTGTCGTCCCCGCTGAGCCGGGCAAAGGCGTCGAACTCCGCCTGGCTGAAGGTTTTCACCTCCCGGATCGCTGCACTTGCTTCAACCATTCGCTTCCACCATCTCGCGCAGTTCCCGCTTCAGCACCTTGCCTGCGGCCGTGCGCGGCAGCTCTTTCAAAAAGCGCACCTGCTTGGGAATCTTGTAGCGGGCCAGCTTGCCCTGGCAAAAATCAATCAGTTCCTGCTCGGTGAGCGCCGCGCCTGCTTTTTTCACCACCAGCGCCAGCCCCACTTCCTGCCATTTGGGATCGGGGATGCCGATAACGGCCGTTTCCGCCACGCCCGGATGTTGGTACAGTACATTTTCCACTTCCGCCGGGTAGACGTTCTCGCCACCGGAAATAAACATATCCTTCCAGCGATCGACAATCGTGTAAAAGCCTTCTTCGTCATATTTGGCCGCGTCGCCGGAGTGCAGCCAGCCGCCGCGCAGCGCTTCGGCCGTCGCTTCAGGCAGATTCCAGTAGCCGGTGGTGACGTTGCCGCCGCGAATGCACAGCTCGCCCACTTCGTTGGGCCCCAGCAGATTGCCATCCCGGTCCATGATGCACACCTCGGTATGCAGTACCGGCTTGCCCACCGAGCCGGCTTTGCGCACCGCATCCGCCTCGGGCAGTAGAAAGACGGTCGGTCCGGTTTCCGTCATGCCAAAACCCTGCTGGATGATGATGCCCCGGCTGGCGTACTCATGCACCACGGCGGGAGGCAGGGAGGAGCCGCCGCTGGCCCAACTGCGCACGCTGCTGAGGTCGTGCTGGCTGAAATCGGCCGTTTGGGCCAGCATCAAATAAATGGCGGGCACCAGCAAAATGACGCTCACCCGCCACTGCTCAATCAGCCGCAGCAGCTGGTCTGGCTCAAACTGGCGCATCACCACCAGCGTGCCGCCCGCGTGGAAGATCGGCCCGGCGTACAGGCCCAGGCCGCCCGCATGGAAGCAGGGCAGCACGTTCAGGTTCACATCCCGCGCCGACAAATCAATCGCCTGGCCCATGCCCACGGCGTTGTAGAAAAAGTTGCCGTAGGTCACCTGTGCCCCTTTGGGACGGCCGGTGGTGCCGCTGGTGTACAAAATTGCCCAGGTATCTTCATACCGCATGCGCGGATCGGGCACGCCAGCCGGGTCGCTGAGGGTGAGAGCAGTTTCGTAGGCCCATTCGCCTTCCGGGGCGGCGCTGCCCAGGTAGATGATGTTTTCGATGTCAGCGGTTTGCTGGAGGGATACGGCCGTTTCCGCAAACGCCTCATCCACAATGAGCACCTTGGGCTGGCAGTCTTCCAAAATATAGGCCAGTTCCGGCACGGTGAGCCGCCAGTTGAGCGTGTTCAAAATGGTGCCGCTCTTGGCGCAGCCAAACAGCGCCTCGTAATAATCGGAGCTGTTGTGGGCCAGAATGGAAACCCGGTCGCCCGGCTGCAAGCCAAGCTGGCGCTGCAAAAAGTGGGCCAGCCGGTTGGCCCGTTCGTTAAACTGGGCGTAGGTCAGCTGCCGCCCGCTGTGGGCGTCTACGAGCGCTAATTTGTCTGGTGTCCGTTCAGCGTGGCGCTGAATCCAATCAAAGTGATACATGATGCATCCTGTTAGAAATATTTAACGCAAAGGCGCAAAGGTGCAGAGAAAAATCTGCGTCATCTGCGCAATCTGCGGATTAGCCACTCTGCAAAAAGTTGGTGACGATGGCGACGGCCGTTTCCGGCTGTTCAAATGGGAAAAAGTGGCCTGCCTGGTCGATAACGGCCGTTTTGGCGTGCGGGATCGCCTGAGCCAGCAGATCCATATTCGCCGGTGGCACCACCTTGTCTTCCGCGCCGGACAAAATGAGCGTGGGCGCGGTGACAGCGCTCAGTTTATGCTCAAAACAAGCCTCGGCCGACATGAGCGACAGGCCGATGCCCATCTGCGCCTGGTAGCCTGTCGGGTCGATGGGGTGGCTGGCCCGGTAGCCGATCCACGCCTCCACCACGGCGGGCTGGCGCTCGGCAAAACCCTCGGCGCAGCTGATGAGGATGCCGTTGCGCAGCCGGGTCAGCGGATCGCTGGTCATGTCCATCAGCACCGCCAGCGCTTCCTGGGTGACGGGAACGTGGTGCGGCCCGCCAAAGTTGGTGGCGGACAAAATGAGGTGCGTCACCTTTTCCGGGTAGGCCAGGGCAAACGCCTGTGCCACAAAGCCACCCATCGAATGTCCGAAAACGGCCGTTTTCTCAATGCCCAATCCACCCAGCAAACAGGCCAGATCGTCGGCCAGCAGCTGAGCGGTGTACGGCCCGGCGGGCTTGTCCGTTTCACCCACGCCCCGGTTGTCGAAGCTGATCACCGTAAAATGTTCGGCCAGCCCCGGCGCCATCTTGTGCCACATCCAGCGGCTGTACCCCAACCCTGCAATCAGCGCCAGCGGCGGGCCGCTCCCTTCGATTTCGTATGCCATTGTGATGCCGTTGGCAGTTATCATTGCCATGTTGGTTCCTTTTACCCTCACCCCAGCCAGTTCCCTCCCCCTGCCAGGGGGAGGGTTAGGGTGGGGGTTATGAATGTAGCAATCCCCTAAGTTCTGCCTTGATGACCTTCCCGTAGGGCGAATAGGGCAGGGCGTCGGTGAAGAGGACGCGCTTGGGTATTTTGTAGCGGGCCAGTTTGCCCTGGCAGTGGTTGAGCAGATCGGCTTCGGTGACGGAACGGCCGTTCGCCTTTACCACCACCATCACGCCCACCTCACCCCACTTCTCGTCTGGCTGGCCGATGAGCGCCGCTTCGGCCACCGCTTCATGGGCCAAAAAGATGGCTTCTACCTCGGCGGCGTACACATTCTCGCCGCCGCTGATGATCATATCCTTGAAGCGGCCTTCGATATAGAAAAAGCCATCTTCATCCTGCCGGGCCATGTCGCCGGTGTGGAACCAGCCGTCGCGCAGCGCCTCGGCGGTGGCCTCCGGGTTGAGCCAGTAGCCAGTGGTGACGTGCGGCCCTTTGATGAGCAGTTCGCCGGTCTGGTTGGGGGGGACGATACGGCCGTTTTCCGCCACCAGCTTCATCTCACTGTGAAAAATCGGCTTGCCCACCGTGCCCGGCTTCTTTTCGGGATCGTCATCCTGCATGGTGAAGCAGTTGGTGCCCACCTCGGTGAGGCCGTACCCCTGGCGGAACGGCTTGCCGGTCGCCTGCCGCCACGCCGTGATGAGCGAGACGGGGCAGGGCGCTCCGCCGCTGATGAACCAGCGAACGTGGCTAAAATCGGTTTGGGCCAGTTCGGGCGTATTGAGCCACATCTGGAAAATGGTGGGCACGCCCAGCAGCACGGTGCATTTTTCGCTGGCGACAACCCGCAGCGTTTCAATCGCATCAAATTCCCGCAGCAGCACAATCTGCCCGCCCACGTAAAAGAGCGGCGTCAGGAAGACAAACAGCCCGCCGGAGTGGAACATCGGCGTAAAGATGGGTGAAATGTCGTCCTGCGTCAAACCCCAGCTGATGACGGTGTTGATGGCGTTCCACACAATCTGGCGGTGGGGAATCATCGCCCCTTTGGGCTTGCCGGTGGTGCCGGAGGTGTACAGGATGCAGGCAGTGTCTTCGGGGGTCAGGAACGGCCGTTCCGGTTCCCCACTATCCGCTGCCGCCAATTCCGCTTCATAATTCCAGGCGTTGGCAATCTCCGCCCCTTCCACGCTTACCAGATGCGCCACCTCAAGCTGCGGCAGCATCTCGGCCAGCGTGGCGGTGAACTCCGGCCCGCAGATGAGCGCCTTGGAGCCGCAATCCTGCACAATGTAGGCCAGCTCGTCGGCCACCAGCCGCCAGTTCAGCGGGGCAAAAATCGCCCCAATTTTAGTGGCAGCATACAGCAAATCGACGGTCACGACGCTGTTGTGGGCCAGCAGCGACACCACATCCCCCTTTTGCACGCCCAGCTTGTGGCGCAAAAAGTGGCACGCCCGATTAACGCGCTCGTTGAGCTGGGCGTAGGTGTAGCTCGTTCCGGTGGCCATTTCGCACAGCGCCACCCGGTTGGGCGTTAGTTCGGCTCGTTTGCTGAGTAAATTGCTTGCGTCCATAAAATAATTGGACGCTGATTAACGCGGATGACGCTGATTTTTTGTTTTGAAAATCTGCGTAAATCTGCGTTTACCAGCGTGCTACTGCTTAGCTTTCATCTAAAAATTTTGTTATCTCTTTGGCCAGCACCGCCACATTGTCGCCAAACAGCATCGTCATGTGGTTGCCGGGAACGGCTTTGTAGCGGCAGTTGGCCAGGGCGCTGACGGTTTCTGCGGCCTGGGCGGGCGGAACGACGGCCGATGTGCCGGGCGGGCCGAAGGGGCCAGGGGCGTGCAGCATCAGGGTGGGCTGCTGCACCTGTCCCAAAATTTGCTCCCACGGCTCGGCCAGCGCTTTGTCAATCGCTTCGGCGATATTGGCGGGGCGGGAGCGGGGCTGGACGGAGCCGTCGTCGTTGGTTTGTACGTCGGCGCGGTAGTAGCTTTCAACGGCCGTATCCCAAACTCCCTGCCAATAAGCCGCCCCCTGAATCGCCTCGCGATACGCTTCCCACGACGGAATGCGCTGCCCCAGCCGCGCCAGCGACGGCTTGATCAACTCTTTGACGCTGGGGTGCAGGAAGCCCGCATCCATCACGATGCAGCGGCTGACGCGCTCCGGGTGGTGGGCGGCCAGATAGCAGGTAAGCAGCCCGCCAAACGAGTGCCCGGCCAAAATGGCCTGATCCAAACCCAAGGCCTCCATCAACCCCAAAATGTCGGCGGCGTGGTCGGCCATGCTGTAGCCCGCTGCTGGCTTGTCGCTCAGGCCGCGCCCGCGCAAATCGACCGCCAGCAGCCGGTTGGGCAGGTTGCTGGCCGCCAGACCATCAAAAAAGTGGGCGTTGGCCGTCAGGCCGTGCAGCACAATGAGGGTCGGCTCGTCCCCTGGGTGGTCGAGGTAGTGGAGGGTGATGCCGTTGGTTTGCGTAAAATTGCCCATTTTCAGATGCCAGTAGGTCGGTGTTCAGTATTCAGTAGGTCAGTATTCAGTAGGTCAGTTTTTAGTTTTACTGATTACTGGCCACTGATTACTGGCTCACTGATTACTGAACACTAAATCTGTGTATCCTTATCTTCCCAGTACGGCTGGCGCATGACGCGCTTGAGCGTTTTGCCCGCCACGCTGCGCGGAAAATCGTCTACGATGGCGATGCGGCTTACTTTTTGGTAGCGGGCTTCGACCCGCTCGTTGACCCAGGCCAACAGGGCATCTTCACTGATGGCCCCCGGCTGGTTGAGAATGACGGTGGCCATTGGGGTTTCGCCCCATTTGTCGTGCGGGATGCCGAAAACGGCCGTTTCCTGTACCGCCGGATGCTGCACAATCAACTCCTCAATATCGCGTGGATAGACGTTCACTCCCCCAGAGATGATCAAATCTTTTTGCCGATCCACCAAATACAGGAAGCCATCTTCATCCACATGCCCCAGATCGCCGCTGAACAGCCAGCCGTCGCGGATGGCCTGGGCGGTGAGGTCGGGCCGTTTGTAGTAGCCGGGCATGGTGATGGGGCCGCGCCCCACAATTTCGCCCACTTCGCCGGGAGCGCAGGGCTGGCCTGCGGCGTCCAAAATCTTCATCTCAAACAGCGGCGGCGGCGCACCCACGCTGCCTGGCTTTTGCGGGAAGTCGTATTTGTCCAGAATGGTGACAAACCCTTCGGTGAGGCCGTACAGCTCGTGAAAACGGCCGGGCAGCTGCCGCTCCAGCGCTTCTTTATGCTCCAGGTGCAGCGGCGCACCGACGGAGCAAATCATCTCCAGCGACTGCATTTTGGCAGGGTTGAAGCTGGGCGCGTGCAGTATGGCAATGATTTGGGAAGGCACCATCATGATGTGGGTCACTTTTTCCTGCGCCACCGTTTCGATGAGGGCGGCGGCGTCAAAATAGGGGTGCAGGATATATTTGCAGCCCTGGAACATGGCGGGCATCAGGGTAAGAAACGCGCCGTTGAAGACGAGTGAGCCGCTGTGCAAAATGACGCTTTCTGGCGTGATGCGGTAGGCGGCGGCAAAGCTGGTGCAGTAGGCGGCGCGGATAGCGTGGGTGTGGACGATCCCTTTGGGCAGCCCCGTCGTGCCGCTGCTGTAGATGATGTTGAATGGGTCGTCTTCGTGAACGGCCGTAAATGGAGGTTCGGTTTCAGGGGAAACGGCCGTAATCGACCCATAATTTTGGTAGCCGTCACAGTCACCATCGGTGAGAATAAATCGTTCCGGGGGAATGTTGGCCAGTTCCCCGCGAATTTTGTCCAGCTCTGGGGCAAATTCAGCGTTGGTGACTACGGCCACGCTGTCGGAATCGTTGAGCAGGCGGCTGAGGCCGCTGCCGCGCAGCATGGGGCTGAGCGGCACGACAACCACGCCCAGTTTGGCCACGGCCCAAAATAGCTCCAGCTGCTCCAGGCAGTTGGGCAAAATGGTGGCCAGCTTATCCCCTTTTTGCAAACCCAACTGCACCAACGCATTGGCGATGCGGTTGACACGGCCGTTTAGCTGTCGGCAGGTGAGATGATGATCTTTGAAGAGAACGGCCGTCTGGTTTGGGCGATAGGTTGCGTGCCTGGGTAGCAAAGTCCCAATGTTCACATGCATAAAGTTATCTCGGTCACTGCTCCTCTTCCCGGGAGCGACTGTTGATGCGAGTTTGGTATGGTACGTTTGGGCAGTTTACCAAAGCGAGGTTGCCTAAAAGTAACAAAACTGCCCAATTAGGCAGTTATTGAGAATGGATTGAACCGCAAAGGACGCGAAGCGCGCAAAGAGTTAAAGAGAAAAACTTTGCGTACTCTGCACCCTTTGCGGTGAAATTGGGGGAACTAATTTAAGCAGGTTGTGGTTCTTCGATGGGAAGCAGCATTTCTACCAGGGCATCCAATTGAGCTTCGTATTCATCAACTATCTGCACACCCAGGGCCAACAGGCGGGCCATGTTGGCAACCGTAACATTGTCTAATTCAGCCAGCTTTGTGTCGTTAGTGGCGATGGTGGGTTGAAGCCGCAGGTAGCTGTCTGGGCGACCATGGGCGGTGAACAGCTGCCGCATCTGGTAATCCACCGTTTCCGACGCACCGGCCATCATGATGTCGATGAGCGGCCGTATCCATTGCACCTTGCCCCAATTTTTCACGCTGTGGTACGGGTATGCTTTGGTAATCTGGCCTGTGCCTAGCGAGAGAATGACCATGTTTTCGGCCGTTGGTTTGCCTGCCAGCTTGCGGTACGCTTCCACGTAGGCGCACATGGTAGGGTTGTTGGCAAAAAGTCCACCATCCACGTAGGCGTAGGGGGAACGGCCGTTTTCACCCGGCATCGCTTCAAAATAGGTGGGGGCGGCCGAGGTCGCTCGCGCCACTACCTTAATGGGATAATCCTTGTCGTCGTTGCGGGCATCGTGCTGGGTGAAGAACTTGGCTTTACGGCGTGTCACGTCGTAGGCGGTAATCAGGCATGGCTTGATGAGCTGGCTGAGCCACAAATCGCCCACGCGCTCGTCAATCAGGCGCTCCAGACCGTGCGCCTCGTACCGTTCGTCCCGCAGTCCGTTTAGCGATTTTAGACGTTTGACCAGCGGTGCATCAAAAATTTCAGCGCCGTGGTTCAGGTATAAATCCACAATCTCCTTGGCGGTGAAGGCGGGCGTCCACTCGTTTTTGCCTGGAGCCAGCAGCAGGCAGGTGATAAGTCCACCCGTGCTTGTGCCCGCAATCAGGTCGAAGAATTCGGCCAGGCGTGCCTCGTCGCGGCCCGTGCGCTGCTGGAGCTTCCGCTCCAGGCTTACCAAAATCCGCGCCGGAATCAGACCGCGGATACCCCCACCATCAATTGTAAGAATTCGTGTCTGTTTGTTCATGACAACCTCCTGCTAACCTAAACGAGGCGATTGTCATTTTTACGGGATGGTATGTGTGAAAGAGGAGTGAAAGTGAAACGTGAGAAAAATCACGTTTCACTTTTCACGCATCATGGCTTGTCAACCCCCTGAGTTCCTAAAGAGCCTCCTTTATTAGGTTGCTTTATAGGGAAATGCGGGTAAGACAATCGGTAAGAATGGTGGGGCATGCTAATTGGAACTATGAGCGATCAGGCTGCTAACAAACGAATTATGCAAAATACGACATTGTCTAAAGAAACCTACGAATTAAATGAACCTACATTAAATATTTTAGAAGAAGGCGTGCTTCACAAAATCATGCTCGTCTTCGATTTGCCCACGCGACTGCCGGGTGTGTTGGTGGTGGGGTTGGCGCTGCTCTTGGTGAGCCTGACGGGTGTTGGTTGGTGGCTTGTTACCGCCGACCAGGAGATGGCTCAGCTGGTAGGGGTGCTGCTGGCTCTGTTTATGGCCGCAGATATGACGCTGCTGCTTTCCTTACCGCAGCAAAGAGTGTCGTACGGGCCGTGGAAGGCGCAGCTTTTTGTGTTGGCGGTGCCGCGCATTGTGGCAACGCTGGGTCTGGCGCTGCTATCTTTCTGGTTGAATGGGAATGCTGGCTTGTGGATATTTTTGGCAGTTCAGGTATTGGGCACGGCCGCTTTTATTCGAGGCTACTTTATCGAGCCGTTCCGGCTGAAGTTAACGGCCGTTATGACATTCACCGACCGCCTGCCGCTGGGCACCGAGCCGATCAAGGTGCTGCACATCAGCGATTTGCACGTGGAGCGGCTTACTGACCGGGAAACTAAAGTGTTGGAACTGGCTCGCGAAGCCAAACCTGATCTCATCGTCATTTCGGGCGATTATGTCAACTTGTCTTACAATCGCGACCCGGAAACGCTGCGTCAGGTGCGCCAGCTGCTGAGCCAGCTTTCAGCGCCGCACGGCGTGTTTGCCACGCTGGGCAGCCCGCCTGTGGATTTGCGGGAAACGTTGGCGCCTCTGTTTGAGGGGTTAAACATTACGCTGCTGCGGCATGGTTGGCAGCAGGTTGAGTTAGGAAACGGCCGTTTGCTCACCGTCATGGGGCTGGACTGCAGCCACGATTTGCCGGTGGATGCGGGGCGGTTGGCCCGGCTGGTGAACTCTGCCCCGGTGGATGCACCTCAGCTGCTGGTCTACCACTCGCCGGAACTGATGCCAGAAGCGGCCCAGCACGAGATCGATCTGTACGTCTGTGGCCATACGCACGGCGGGCAGGTGCGCCTGCCGTTCATCGGCCCCATCTTTACCAGCTCCCAGCTGGGTCGCCGTTTTGTAATGGGGCTGTATAAAATCGGCCGTACCACGCTTTACGTGAGCCGGGGTATTGGTCTGGAAGGGCTCAGCGCCCCCCGCGTCCGCTTCATGTGTCCCCCAGAAATAACCCTCATCACCATTATGCCCAGTGGCTAGGTGATGGTTAATGGCTAATTTTTAAATGGTTAATGGCTGGTTGGATTGCTCGTTACCATTAACCATTTACCGTTAACAATTAACCATTACTGAACCCGCTCATCCAGCCACGCCAAGATCGCTTCCGCCACCTGCTCCCAGCCCGCTTCCAGCATCATATCGTGAGCCGTGGGGAAGAAGTAGGGCTGGGTTCCATAAGCGCGAGCGGTGGCCTGCACTTCTGGCATGGTGAAAATGTTGTCCTTTTGGCCGCCGAGCACCAGCATGGGCGTGGTAACACGAGTTGGTTTGGGCAAGTTCAGCAGCAGCATGTCTAAAAATGTGCGGTACGATTCGTCCCCAAGCTGGGTGAAGTAGCGGTTTACCAGCTCTGCGGGCATGTTGGGGGAGAATAAGTGGTGTTGGGCGAGTACGGCCGTTTCTACCAACGGATACAAACTCAGCTTCAAATTCACCATGGCAAACTGCTTCGGAAAGTGTCGGATGATGCGCAGCGTGGTGCCAATGACGCCCTGGGGCGGTACCGAGGCCAGCAAGATCGCGCCGGGCAGCGTGACCTCTTCTAGATATTTCTGCACCACATAGCCACCCATCGAATGCCCAATGATGACGGGCGGTTGGGGGAGTTTTACGGCCGTTTCCGCCACATCTGTCACGTAATCTTTAGCCGTGCTCCAGCGCAGTTTGTCTTTACCTGAACTCTGCCCGTGTCCGCGCAGGCTGGGCGCATAGACGGTGTAGCCCTGTTCGGCAAAGTAAGGTAAAAAATGTTCATCCCAGCACCACGCCCCATGCCACGCCCCATGAATAAAGAGCAGCGGAGTCGCTTTGCTGGGGTTTGCGGGGTTACGAACGATTAATTCGAGCATAGTCGCCTCCTGGCTGCAACATCTATAGGGTTACTGCGTATTGCCTGGTGTAAATTAACAAAATATAGCGGCTTGAGGCCGATAAGTATGTGGAGCAACCGAAAAATGACAAAAGAGACTGTATCAATAAAAATGAAAGAAAACAATCCTGAAATGCCTTTTTTGCTGCGGGCTATCTGGTTTGTAGTTTTTGGCTGGGAGTTGACAGGAATCTGGATTTTAATTGCCTGGGCCTTAAACGCTTCCGTCATTGGCTTGCCTTTAGGCTTGTGGATGATTGATCGGGTGCCGCAGGTGCTGACGCTGAAAGCCCGGCCTGGAGTACTGGTGACAGATTTGGGAGACGGCCGTTCCCAATTCCTGCCCGCTGCCAACACCCCCTTCCTTATTCGCGCTGCCTACTTTGTCCTGTTTGGCTGGTGGTTTAGCCTGATCTGGGCCACCCTGGCCTGGCTGCTCTGCGCCACCATTATTGGCCTACCTCTGGGGATTATGATGCTGAACGGGCTGCCCACTGTGACCACGCTGGCAAAAAGCTAAATTTGCCGCTCACGATAAAAAATGCCCATCTGGCCTCGTGTCAGATGGGCATTTTTTGTTTAAGCGCCAGCTACGACAAAGCCGACCACACTTCCAGTTTGGCTTTTACCCGGCGAATGACCTCATTGGTAAACTCATCCGTGTTGGATACACCGCCAATATCGGCCGTTTTGGTGCCGTCGTACACCGTTTCCAGTGTCGATTCATAAATAGCCCGGCTGGCCCGCTTCGCCTCTGGCTCCTTCATGTAGGAAAGCAGACCGGCTGTGGCCAAAATCATGGCCATCGGGTTAGCCCGGTTGAGCCCTTGCAGGGTAGGGGCAGTGCCGTGCGGCGCTTCGGCCATCACGCAATCCACTTCCCCTGTGTCATCTACCGAAATCACCATCGATTCTGAGCCAGCAATGGAGCCAAACATTTGCAGCACCATATCAGACAGCAAATCGCCGTCCCGGTTCAGGGTGGGGATGACCAGCGGCTCGCCAGTGGTGGCCAGCAGCAGGGCAAAGGTGGCGTCGATGAGCTGCGGTTCGTACCGTACGCTGGGATATTTTTGGGCTGTGGCATCCATCTCTTCCTTGAACATCCCTTCATACACTGGGCTGACGGTGAATTTGGGACCGCCAAACACTTTGGCTCCGGTGTTGCGGGCGTGGTGAAAGGCGTATTCAGCTACGGCGCGGCACACTCGGCGGGTTATTTTTTCGGTGCGATAGGAAATTTCGTCGGGGGAACCTTCTTCCCCTTCGCGCCACTCTTTGGCTCCGTAGGCGTCGTCGCGGGCCATACGCACCACGCTGATGGGGGCATAGACCCCGGCGATGGGACGTACGCCGGGGATACGACGCCCGGTGCGCAGGATGACTTCGGCATCCATCTCTTCGCGCAAAATGCGGTTGGGGCTGCCCACATCCCCCTGCTGCTCCGGGGTAACGGTGGCGGCTTTAAGCGCCAGGCGATGCTTGCGAATCGCTTTGCCTGCGTCGTAAACCACCTGGTTTTGGGTGGCGCGGCGGTTTTCCAGGCTCAAATCGAAGCGGATAAAGTTCAGGTCCAGGCGAATGGTGCCCGGTTCGAGGACACGAATCGCTTCCTCCAGCAGTTCCTGGCCGGTTTGGTCACCTTCCAGAATAACAATAGTTCGGGTCATGGTTTAGGGTCTCCTGTAGATATTTGGTTCATGATTGGTGGTTGGTGGTTAGCGGCTGGTCATTGGTCGCCAAAACTAGCCACCAGCCGCCAACTTATTTTCTGCCTCGCAGGTAGTTGAGATATTTGGGTAAAACAACGGTGTAAAGCTGGTAGAGCAACGGCCGTACCGGAAAATCCCACGCGCCGATGTGCCGTACTACCTGGCCGCTGAAGCCCGCCTTGAAGCGCCAGACGCCCCACAGGCGGTCGCTTTCCACAAATTTGTCGGGCGCGCCCCAGAAGTCGTAGATGGTGCAGCCCTGCGCTTTGGCCCAGCGGATTGCTTCCCATTGCAGCAGGTAGTTGGGCATTCGCTGCCGCTCTTTTTCGGTGGACGCGCCGTACATGTAGATGACGCGCTGGCCAAACCGCACCAGATAAACGGCCGCTACCGAGTCGCCCTCATATTCTGCGATTAATAAATGGCCCATGCTGGCCTGGTAGAAGCTTTGCCAGGCGTCGAGGTAGTAGGCGGTGGGTCGGATGCCAAAACCGTCGCGTACGGCCGTTTCGGCATACATCTCGGCCATGACGGGGAAATCTGCCTCCGTGCCCGCCCGCACCACAATCCCTTTGCGCTCAGCCAGCCGGATATTGTACCGGGTTTTAGACTTCATCGCCGCCAATAGATTTTCTTCAGACTGGGTCAGGTCCAGCTCGACGGTGTTGCGGAACTGAATCTGTTCCTCAGAAAAGCGCCAGCCTCGCTGGGTGAGTTCCTGGGTAAATTTGCTGCCGAGTGGGGACGGCCGTTCTACTTCATCTCCCCAGCTTTTCACCACCTCTGGATCGATCTTGATGAAAATGGCCCGCTCGCGCCGGGCGATATTTTCCAGCTCGGCCAGCACCACGCGCCGCAATGCGCCATCCTTAAAATCCAGCGCTGGTCCTTTGGGCACGTACAAAATGCAAAACGGCGTGCGAGGTAGCTTGCGCTTGAGGACCATCGCTATGGCCAGCGGTTCCCAGCTGCCCTCGCCAATGGTGAGCGTCAGCGGGATGGGCGTCCAGCCCCAGCGGGACTTTTGCTCGGCCCAGGCCCAGCTTTGCAGCGCATGGGCGTTGGGCATTTTGGCCAACGCCTGCTGCCACGCCGTCTTCGATTTTTCCAGCTTAAACGTAGAAGCCCGGTAGGTGGGTTCTGATTGTTGAATCATCTTTTTGTGTTCTGAGGATCTGCTAGAAGCAAGTGAAAAGTGATAAGTGAAAAGTAGAGTCTTTTCACTTATCACTTTTTACTTATCACTTTTTACTTCCTTATCGTCCCCTGCGCCATTGGTAAAGTTTATAGACGAGTTTGTTATAGACGCGGTCGGTTGCGCCGATGGTGCGTTGGATCTGGCCGCCGAAGCCCCGCTTAAAGCGATAGACGCCCCAAAGGCCGTCATGCTGCTCGGCAAAGTTGGCTTCCAGCTCCGCTTCGGGTGCGTCTGGCACGCCCCAAAGGTCGTACCAGTGGCAGCCCTGGGCTTTGGCCCATGCCATCGCCGCCCACTGCACGGCATAGGTGGGCATCCGCTGCCGTTCTTCATTGCTAGATGCGCCGTAGAGGTAAGCGGCCGTTTTCCCCAGCGCAAACACCATCACGCCCGCTAACGGCCGTTCCTCATACTCCGCCAAAAAGAGGGCAACCTGGCCCGATGGCTCAAAAATCTCGAAGGCGGCATGGTAATACATGGGGGTGTGTACGCCAAACTGGTCGCGTTCGCCCGTCTGGCGCATGAGCCTGTTGAAGATGGGAATATCTTTCAGACCGCCCTGGCGCACCGTGACCCCCTTTTTGGCCGCCAGCCGGATGTTGTAGCGGGTTTTTTGCTTCATTTGGGCCAGGATGTCGTCGGGAGACGGCCGTAAATCCACCAAAAGCGTATTGGGCGGCTGAATGGTGTCTGTGTTGGGCAGCAAATTGTGCTGCTGGCAGATAGCTGCCCATTGGGCCGTCATCGCCTCGCTTTGCCACAGCAGCGGCTCCATCTTTAAAATGCCCGCGCCTCGCTCATACACCGACTGGTCGATCTGGTTGAGCAGAATGGTGACCTGCTCTTCGTCGTCCCAATCTACCAGCGGCCCGTGGGGGATATAGGCCATCTTCACCAGCCCCACAGCGGCGGAGCGGTACAAAATCTGGGCACCCGCCACCAATTTACCCTCTTGGCGCATCCAGACGCGGTGCGAGGTCCAGCCAAACCGGTTTTTAAGCCTGGCCCAGTTGGTGGTTTGCAAAATGGAGCCGTGGGGGTGGTTGGCCACGAAGGCGTCCCATTCGGCATCTTCCTGACTGTATGGCCGTTCGCCAATTTCAAGAAATTTATCCAACATAGCGGACGATTATACCGTAAATTGGGCAGATGGCTGGCAAGGCGCTTTATGTTACAATTTTGCTATGACTCAAATCCACCAACTCTTTCAACTGCAAAAGCTCGATACCGAAATTGATGAGAAGAAGAAGCGTTTAGGGGATGTCCTGAAGGCGCAAAAGGAGCCGCAATCTTTGCTGATGGCGCGTCAACGGGCGGAAACGGCCGCTGCCGAGCTGCAAAAGTGGCAGGCCAGGCATCAGGATTTGACGTTGGAGGTGGGCAGCGTCACCGCCAAAGCCAAAAATTCCGAAAACCGTCTATACTCTGGCAAGGTGACTAACCCCAAAGAGCTGGCCGATTTGCAGCAGGAGATTGAGTCGCTGGAGCGGCGTAAGGCTGCGCTGGAAGATGAGGTGCTGGAAGCGTTGGTGATGGTGGAGGATGCTCAAACGGAAAAAACGGCCGCAGATGGTGAACTGGAAACGGCCGTTGTCCAGTGGGACACACAAAGCGCCCATTATAAAAAAGAACAAAACGAGTTGGCCCTTAGCCTGCACAAATTGATGCATTCCCGCAAAACCAAGGCGTCGGTGGTAGATGCCGCTTCGATGCAGGAGTATACTCAGCTGCGCCAGCAGAAGCATGGTTTGGCCGTGGTGGGTTTGCGGGTCAATATGTGCTTGGGCTGCCGCACCACCGTCTCCGCCAACAAGGTGAGAGAGGTGGATCAGGGGCAAAAAGTGTACTGTGGAGGCTGCGGCCGTTTGCTGGCGGCGCTGTAAATCTTGAACCAACCTATGAGCCGATTTTTACGCTGGAGCCTGCCCCTGGTGATTGTCGGGGCCGCTTTGTTGATTGGGACAGAAACGGCCGTAGCGGCCAAATGCTTCATTCAGTCAGACGATATTGGGCATGTCTGTGATTCAGCTCCACCGCAACCTGTTTTTTCTAAGCCGCAGCCATTTGCCAACAGCTTCTTGCCTTACCAAACATATGCCCGTTTGCACGACAATATTAACGTCTACGCTGGCCCCAGCAGTGGCAGCGGGATTGTGCGGAATGTCGGAGATGGCTTTTTGTTTGCCACGGTTCAGGGCTCAGTTCAGGGTGAAGGTACCTTGTGGTATGTCATCAACTACGGGGAATACGTGCGCGCCTCCGATTTGACGGTGGTGGCCGCCTCTGAGTTTACGGGAATTGAGCTGAAATCGCAGCCGGAACGGCCGTTTGGCTGGATGGTTGCCGATTATTGGTACAGCAATGAACCTGCCGCTGAACCTGCACCGGGAAACGTTAAGCTGCCCCGTTACACCTTTTTTGAAGTAAACGACGCCGTGACTGCCAGCGATGGCTGGATTTGGTACAACATTGGTGGCGGTCGCTGGATGCGCCAGACTTATGTCAGCCTTATCGACGTCAGCCCCCGGCCAGAGGGCGTGGGAGCCAATGAATATTGGGTGGAAATTGATCTGTACGAGCAAAGCTTTGCGGCTTACATTGGCGACCGCATGGTGTACGCCGGGCTGGTCTCTAGCGGGTTAAACCGTTGGCCAACGCACGAAGGCTTGTTCCAGGTGTGGAGCCGCCACGTCAAAACCAAAATGTCCGGTGCCGAAGGCAAAATTGACTACTACTTCATCGAAGACGTGCCTCATACCATGTTCTTCGACAATGACATTGCCATGCACGGCGCTTTTTGGCACGATCGTTTTGGCTACAAGCACAGTCACGGCTGTGTTAATATGCCCCCGCGCGATGCAGAGTGGGTTTTCAACTGGTCGGCTGGTGCTCCAAACGATTTATGGGTATGGGCTCATACGTCAAACCCCAACCACTACTTTGACCGCTACGAGCCGGTCACCTTTTTTAGTGGCCCGTAGAACTATTCCCCAAAATTGAAACATTTAAACAAAAAGACCCTGGCGTATCCAGGGTCTTTTTTATGCAGCGCCAGGGCGGGTTAAATTTACAGGGTGATCACCTGATCGGGCGGGTTGCCCGCCAACGCGCCGTACAGGTCGGGGAAGCAGCCTACCATCACGCCATCCACGGTGCCAGATGGCTGGCAGTTGCCCGCTTCGCCTTCGGCCAGACCGCGCTCCAGGGCGCATTGGTCGCACATCATCAGCATCATGCCGGTGTCGGCAGCCACTTTAGCCAACCGCTCGCCGATGGGGTCCCCTTTGCGTAAAACGTAATTGTTGTCATCAAAAAAGAACATGCCGATGACGTCTACACCGTGGGTGCCTGATTCGAGCTGGGGCAGAATCATTTTGCCCAATTTGTAGCTGGCGGTGTGGCCAGAGGTCGCAAAAACGTAGGCAACTTTCATGAAAATTCTCCTTATTAAGTGGCATTTCCCCGGAAACTGTTCAGGCGAGAGCAGTTATGCCATAAAGTTTCCGGGGAAATTGTTGAACAGGTTTCTAATTGATTGTAACCAAAAGTGGTTCGTTGGGCTGGTTGTATCAGGCAAGGTTAAGAAAACGGAGCAGATCGGCGGGTTGGTGTAGGAGGGTGGCGGCTCCGGCGGCGACGAGTTCTTCTGGCGAGCCGTACCCCCAGGTAACGCCTGTGGCGGCTACGTTGTTGGCTTTGGCCCCCAGGATGTCGTGCTCGCGGTCGCCAATCATGAGGGTGTGGGCTGGGTTCAGCTTTTCCTGCTGCAAAATGTGGTGGATCAGTTCGTTTTTGTGGGTAAGACGGCCGTCTAATTCACTGCCATACACCAGCAGAAAATATTGTTCCAGATCAAAATGGGCCACAATGCGCTGCGCGTACACGGCCGGTTTGGAGGTGGCAATGAACAGGCGAAGGCCAGCATCTTGCAAGGTGTGCAGCAGGGTAGGGATGGCCGGGTAGGGGCTGTTTTCAAACAAGCCGACGGCGCTGAACCGCTCGCGGAACAGCAGCAGCGCCTCCTGAGGCAGTGTCGGATCATCCGTTTGCAGCAGGGTGGCGAAGGTTTCCAGCAGCGGTGGCCCAATGCACCAATCCAAGGAGGCGTCTGGAGGATACGGCCGTTCCATTTTCGCCAGCGCATACCGGATTGATTCCGTTATGCCCACCTTCGGGTCAGTCAGCGTGCCGTCTAAATCAAATAGTAACGTTGTAAATTGCATCCGATTGTTTCCTGTTAAAGAGTGGAATGCCGCATTTCGCGGAGAATCGTTATTTTTCTCCTGTTGGCCATCATTTTGCCCCGATTAGACCGGATGGTGAGAAATTGTCAAGCAGCGCCAAAAGACCTATCGTCACTAAACCCAAAAAGATTATAATTTCCCGTTTTGCAAAAAAAGTTGATGGGAGTGATTGAGATATGACTGCTATGACACGATCCTGGGTAAAACGGCCGTTGCCTGCCGAACACCGCGCCAATTTTATTCATCTTTATTTAGACATTGCCTGGTTTGGCGTGCTGAGTGGCAGCGCCATTTCTTTTATGACCATTTTTGCCGCCCGGCAAGGGGCCGATGGCTTCCAGATGGGCTTGCTCAACGCCGCCCCGGCCATCATCAACCTGGCAGTCACGCTGCCCGCCGGGCGCTGGCTGCAAACCCGCCCGCTCAGCCCCGCTGTTTTTTGGATGTCTTTCTGGCACCGGCTGGTCTACCTGCCCTGGATTTTCCTGCCGCTGTGGGGCAGCGCCAGCTTTCAGGTTTGGGCGCTCATTGGCCTGGTGCTGCTGATGAGCCTGCCCGGCACGGTGCTGGCCGTTGGCTTCAACGCCATGTTTGCCGCTGCCGTGCCTCCGGAATGGCGCAGCCACGTCACCGGGCGGCGCAATGCGCTGCTGGCCATTTGCTTTATGGCCACTTCGCTGATCAGCGGGCAACTGCTAGACCGGCTGCCGTTTCCGCTGGGCTACCAGATTGTGTTTGGCATTGGCCTGGTGGGGGCGATGATGAGCAGCTTGCATTTGTGGTTTATACGGCCGTCTCAAACCACCCCCTATCCCAGAACTGGTCAGGCGCTGGGGGATAACGCCCGCCCCGGCATGGTGCGCTCTGTGGGGGATGGCTTTTGGGCGGGGATTGGCATGCGCTTTTTCACTCGCATTCGGGTGCGGGCGCTGCTGCGCTCACGGGTGCTCAGCGGGCCATTTGGGCCGATTGTGGGGCTGTTGTTTCTGTTCCATCTGGCCCAATTTCTGGCCATTCCCATCTTTCCGCTCTATTGGGTCAACCAGCTGAACCTGACGGATGCCGAAATCAGCCTGGGAAACGCGGTTTTTTACGCCACTGTCTTGATTGGCTCTACCCAGCTGACGCGCGTCACGGCCCGCTTTGGGCACAAGGGAGTGCTGCTGTGGGGCATGGTGACGATGAGTTTGTACCCGGCCTTAACGGCCGTTACCCAAAATCTCACTCTCTTTCTTATCACTTCCGCCGTGGGCGGGCTTTCCTGGTCGTTGGCGGGTGGGGCGATTGCCAACTACATGCTGGAACGGATTCCGGAGGGGGAACGGCCGTCTCATCTGGCCTGGTACAATCTGGCGCTGCACGCCGCCATTCTCATTGGCTCCATGCTTGGCCCGCTGTTTGCGCAACAGGTGGGGCTGGCCATGGCTCTGGGCATTTCGGCCGTTTGCCGCTTTGGTGCGGCGTTGGCGCTGCGCCGCTGGGGATAAAGGATTAGTGACGAATGATAAGCCAGACACCCAACATTAACACGCCCACGCCGAGCAGTTTTGTGGGGTCGAACGGCCGTATCTCTGCCCCAAACCAGCCAAAATGATCAATAATGCCACCCAGCACAAACTGGGTGGCAATTAAAATGGTAAACGCCGTCACCAGCCCCAGCCGGGGCGTTACGTAGCCAATGGTGCCGACAATAATCAGCCCCAACAGGCCGGTGATGAGAATATAGGGCGGCACGCTGCGTCATTCTGCCAGATTGCCGCCGCGCAGCAGCAGCATCGTCAGCCCCACCACGATTCCTCCACTGCCATAAGTGATAAACACGCTCTCAATCGTGCCGAGGTGCTGGTCCATCACCCCCATAAACTGAGCTTGCAGCACCACCGCCACCCCACCCACAATTGCCAATAAAGCCAAAGCCAAAAAAGTCGTCATCGTTATCTCCCGGCAAAAAATTTAGCAATGATCCTATGCGGCTTCTCTTCCCCACGCCAACTATTCACCCCATCTCTCTTTTACGTTTTAATAACCAATGGTGCTAGTTTGAGTTGAGCACCGGATTCTCCTATTCTGAGGGTGACAAACCTATATCAGAAAGGAGAATCCAATGCCTACCGAAGATTTTATCATTGAATTGTTCTGCCAGGTGGATGACACCATGCTTG
>JBGTCV010000127.1:0-30273 GCA_041748655.1 Promineifilaceae bacterium (SeqCode)
GGATCGGGCCTTTGGGCTTGGTCTGTGCCATTTTTGCTGATTTTGTCTGCCTGTTTTTGTGTCATGATGTTCCTCTTTGCCCTCGCATTCTACACTAAATTCGAGGCTTGGAGTGTCTCACCCTATATTGACACAATGGGCACCGCCAAAACAAAACCCTCGAAGCCCTCGCCCAAACCCTCTTCCGCCACTGGTTCATTGATGGCGCAGAAGATGATTGGGAAGGAGGTGTCATCCCTGATGAGTTCGATTACACAATGGGACTTTCTCCTCCTGGCAGTTCATACAATGAAGACTGTCAAGGTATTCCTATGTTTCAGGGAAACGCTGATTTTGGCTTTAGATTCCCCGAAAATAGAGTTTACACAACCGATCCGAGGCGGTTTGCAGAAAAGTACGACACCTTGATAAGTGTTCGCGCACCAGTTGGTGCTCAAAACATGGCTATTGAAAAATGTTGTATTGGTCGCGGTGTTGCTGCTTTTCGGTACAAGAGAAATCCAAGTTATTACACCTATGCCTACTTCAAACTGCGCTCACTGATGACTGAAATTCAACAATTCAATGATGAAGGAACAGTTTTTGGATCGATTAGCAAAAGAGACTTTGAAGCATTTGAAATCACCATTCCTACAGACAATGCAGTTGATAGATTTCAGACAGAGGTGAAGCCAATTGACGACAAGATAATCACAAACTGTAAACAAATCCATATACTGGAAAAACTGCGCGACACCCTCCTCCCCAAGCTCATGAGCGGCGAGGTGCGCATGGCAATATGACATGAAAAACAGGAAAAGACGGGTTGGCTCAGTTAAAGGAGAGCTGCTCAAAAAGTCCAGAGAAGCCGCCTTATCCGCTGTGCAAATTTTCAACAATCCCAACATCCATTTCAAATCAGAGTCCTATGTGGTTCTAATGATGATTGCTTGGACTTACCTTCTCCATGCCCACTACAGAGAAAAAGGTATTGAATATCGTTATTACCAACAAACAGGAAAAAGACGTAGATTTGATAAAACGAAACATGGGGCATACAAGCATTGGGAACTTGAAAGATGCCTAAATAATAACCAATCCCCAATTGATAAAGACACGGCTAACAATCTTCACTTTCTCATCGGATTACGCCATGAAATCGAACACCAGATGACAACTAGGATTGACGATATTTTGAGTGCTCGGTTTCAAGCTTGCTGCATAAACTACAACGAATACATCAAAAAACTCTTTGGTGAGGAATTCGGGATCGAAAAGCACCTATCATTCAGCTTACAATTTTCAACTATCACCACAGAACAGAAAGAGTTGCTTGAAGAATATCCGGGTCTACCAGCTAATATTCAAGGTTACATCCACGATTTTGATGACAAGCTCTCAAGAGATGAGTTCAATGATTCTCGCTATGCCTACAGGATTTTGTTCCTTCCCAAAACAGCAAATCGAAAGGGACAAGCAGATCGCGTAATTGAATTTGTGAAAAGTGACTCTCCAATGGCTGAGAGCCTAAATAGAGAGTATGCAGTAATTAAAGAAACCGAAAAGCCTAAGTATTTGCCAAAGCAAATCGTCAAGCTTATGCATTCAGAAGGTTATCCAAAATTTGGGATGCAACATCACATAGAGCTTTGGCAATTACATGACGCTAAAAATCCGGCTAAGGGTTATGGAACTCTAGTTGCTGACAAGCACTGGCATTGGTACGAAAACTGGGTTGAAGTGGTAAGAAAGTATTGCAAAGAAAATTGGAGCCATTTTGCTTAGGAGCAGCAAAGTATGCCAAAGATTACCGAAGACACCATAGAACTCCTGGCCATCGAGCGCCTGGAAGCCCAGGGCTACCGCTACCTCTACGGCCCAGACATCGCCCCGGACGGCCGTCAGCCAGAGCGCCGCGCCTATGAAGACGTCCTCCTCAACGGCCGCGTCGAAGCCGCCATCGCCCGCCTCAACCCCACCGTACCGCCGCCCGCCCGCCAGGACGCCCTGCGCCAGCTCCAGCGCCTCACCGCCCCCGACCTCATCGCCAACAACGAAGCCTTCCATCGCCTGCTCACCGAAGGCATCCCCGTCACCGTCCACCACAACGGCCAGGAGCGCGGCGATCTCGTCTGGCTGGTCGATTTCACCAACCCCGCCAACAACGACTACCTCGTCGTCAACCAATTCACCGTCATTGAAAATGGTATCAACAAGCGGCCGGACGTCCTGCTTTTTGTCAACGGCCTGCCCCTCGTCATCATCGAACTCAAAAACGCCGTCGATGAAAACGCCACCATCCATACCGCCTTCAAGCAGATACAAACCTACAAGGCCACCATCCCCAGCCTCTTCACCAGCAACGGTCTGCTGGTCATCTCCGACGGTTTGGAAGCACGGGTCGGTTCCCTCTCTTCCCGGATGAACCGCTTCATGGCCTGGAAAACGGCCGATGGCCTCACCGAAGCTTCCGCCCGCGTGCCCCAACTGGAAACGCTCATCAAAGGGATGCTCAACCCGGCCACCCTGCTGGATCTCATCCGCTATTTCACCGTCTTTGAAAAAGATCGGCGAGAAGATCTAAAAACTGGCATCGTCACCATTGAAACCGTGAAAAAGGTAGCGGGTTATCACCAATATTACGCCGTCAACAAAGCCGTAGAATCCACCCGGCGCGCCGCCAATTTAGGTAACGAACTCATTCTCAAACAGGCACCAGAAGCGTACGGCCTGCCCACCGTTAAAACGCAGCCCCAAGGCGACCGCAAAGCAGGCGTCGTCTGGCACACCCAGGGCAGCGGCAAGTCCCTCTCCATGGTCTTCTACACCGGCAAAATCGTCCAGGCTCTACACAACCCCACCATCGTCGTCATCACCGACCGCAACGACCTGGACGATCAGCTGTTCGATACCTTCGCCGCTTCCAAGCAGCTGCTGCGCCAGGAACCCATTCAGGCCGAAAGCCGCGACCATCTCAAAACGCTGCTCAAGGTTGCTTCCGGCGGCATCGTCTTTACCACCATCCAGAAATTCCAACCTGACGCTGCGTCAGGCAATGTGTATGAAACCCTGTCTGAACGGGAAAACATCGTCGTCATCGCCGACGAAGCCCACCGTACACAATACGGCTTCCAGGCCAAATTCATCGACGAAAAAGACGAAGCAGGCAACAAGATCGGCACCAGGATGGTCTATGGCTTTGCCAAATACCTGCGCGACGCCCTACCCCACGCCACCTATCTCGGCTTCACCGGCACCCCCATCGAAAAAACCGACGTCAACACTCCGGCCGTCTTTGGCAACTACGTTGATGTCTACGACATCGCCCAGGCCGTGGAAGACGGGGCCACCGTGCGCATCTACTACGAAAGCCGCCTGGCCAAAATCGAGCTGAGCGAGGCGGGGCGCAAGCTCGTCCGCGAGCTGGACAACGAGCTGGCCGACGAAGAGCTGACAGACACGCAAAAAGCCAAAGCCAAATGGACCCAGCTGGAGGCATTGGTAGGCAGCGACGCCCGCCTGAAAAACGTCGCCCGCGACATGGTGGCCCACTTCGAAGCCCGCCAGGCAGTCATCGACGGCAAAGGTATGATTGTGGCCATGTCCCGCCGCATCGCCGCCGACCTGTACCGCGAAATTGTCGCCCTGCGTCCCAACTGGCACGCCGCCGATCTGGACAAAGGCGCGCTCAAGGTGGTGATGACGGCCGCTTCCTCCGATGGTCCAGAAATATCCTTGCACCACACCAACAAAGACCAGCGCCGCAAGCTCGCCGACCGCATGAAAAACCCCGACGATCCGCTCAAGCTGGTCATCGTGCGCGATATGTGGCTTACCGGCTTCGACGTCCCCTCGCTGCACACCATGTACATCGACAAGCCGATGCAGGGCCACAACCTCATGCAGGCCATCGCCCGCGTCAACCGCGTCTACCCCGGCAAAACAGGCGGTCTCATCGTCGATTACCTGGGCATCGCCGCCGACCTCAAAAAAGCCCTCTCCTTCTACTCCGACAGCGGCGGCAAAGGCGATCCCGTCCTCATCCAGGAGCAGGCCGTCGCCTTCATGCTGGAAAAACTGGAAGTGGTTTCGCAAATGTTCCACGGTTTCCCGTATGAAGATTTCTTCGCCGCCGACACCTCGCAAAAACTCTCCCTCATTCTGGCCGCCGAAGACCACATTTTGGGCCTGGACGACGGCCGTCGCCGCTACATCAACGAAGTAACAGTCCTCTCCCAGGCCTTCGCCATTGCCGTCCCCCATGAAGACGCCATGGACGTGAAAGATGAAGTCGCCTACTTCCAGGCCGTCAAAGCCCGCCTCGTCAAATTCGACAGCACCGGCAGCGGCCGTACCGATGAAGAAATGGAAACCGCCATCCGCCAGGTCATCGACCAGGCCCTCGTCTCCGACCAGGTCGTAGACATCTACGATGCCGCCGGGCTAAAAAAGCCGGACATCTCCATCCTCTCCGATGAGTTCCTGCTAGAAATTAAGGGGATGGAGCACAAGAACGTCGCCCTGGAAGTGCTTAAAAAGCTGCTGAATGATGAAATCAAGGCCCGCACCAAAATGAACCTGGTCCAGGGCAAAAAGCTGGAGGAGATGTTGGAAGACGCCCTCCGCCGCTACCACAACAAAGCCATCACCTCCGCCCAGGTCATCGAGGAGCTAATCAACCTCGGCAAAGACATCCGCAATTCAGACAGCGAAGCCCATGAGATGGGGCTGAGCGAGTTTGAGTACGCCTTCTATACGGCCGTAGCCAACAACAACAGCGCCCGCGAACTCATGCAAAAAGACAGGCTGCGCGAGCTGGCTGTCATCCTCACTGAACGCGTCCGCGCCAACACGAGCATCGACTGGACCATCAAAGAAAGCGTCCGCTCCCGGCTCAAAGTCATGGTCAAACGCACCCTGCGCGAGTACGGCTACCCCCCCGACATGCAAAAACTCGCCACAGACACCGTCCTCAAACAAGCCGAGCAAATTGCCGATGAATTAAGTCAGTCTCCAGACGAACATAGCCCAAATATCAATATTGATAGCAGCTCTGCGCACGTTGCTATTGAAGGTGGCCAGAAGAAGGACCCTTATGTTGTTTTGAATGATCTATCAGGGTGGATTGGTACAGAAGCATCGAGCTTCAATGAAGCAGTTAGGGAAGCAGTTAGGTATGAATTTGTTCCCTTACGTTTGGACACCGCGTTACCGGAAAGTGTCATCCTTGGGCAATCTTTCGATCTCGCAGTCGCTATACGTGAACTAGCATCCAAAATCATTGACGAACCAGATCTACCTAAAACTAAACACGGTAAGGTTCAGATCTATTGGCCGTTGAATTTTGTCGCTGTTAGATTAAAAATCGAAGTTGAAGCCTCTGATTGTAGAATTCACGGTTCAGCTCACAGATTTATTAATCTAGGACGAGGTGAAGACTCCCCTAATATTTATTTCCAATTGACACCACAAAGACTTGGCGAAATCACCATTATTGTAGCCGTTTACCAGGAAGTTGATTGGCTTGGCAGCGCACGAATAAAAGCCAGCGTTTTGAGGCAAAAGGCTGGAGAACTAACCACCAGTGTGATTAGCCATGACAGCCGTCAAGCTTTAAGCGCCAATCCTTTAGCCCGGTTACGTCGTAACTTGATCCTCCATTTCAAATTGGATGAACTTCGCACATTGTGTTTTGATTTAAACATTGATTCCGAGGAATTCCCCTCTGAGCTAACTCCTTTCACACGCGAATTGGTCGGATATTGTGAACGCCTCAAAATTGTGGATGAACTAATACAACTTTGCGAACAAGAACGTCCCAAAGTTTACTGGCGAATGGAAGAAGCAAAAGCGTGATATCCTCTGGCTGCTGCGCGGCCTTCACAGGTAGCTGTGGCCGGTGTCCTCACCGCGCCACCCTTCCCCCCAGTATTATTAGGCGCTGGTACAGGCGGCCACAGCCGTTCCCCCACCGCCACCACCTGTCATTCCCGCGCATGCGGGAATCCATCCCCTCCCCCTCTCAAGTTCAGGGGCGGACAGGTTTGTAATTACTTTAACAACTTCATATCTAGATGGTTTTTTTCCGGTCAGCAAAAACGAATGCCCGCGCCTGGTGGAAGTAAATCTCTTCTTGCCAGTTTAACGCTGGCCAGTTAGCCAGAGGCCACTGCAAGCAAACTATCTGTGTGTCATAGAGAGCACAACGCAGATAGTGCAAGCCAAGGGTGAACAAACTGCGTTTGCCTGACCAGGGAAGCGTGCGTCGCTGGCCGGATGGCTTTTCTGCCAAGAGCTGGTCGGCAAAGTGAGCCCCCACCGTGAGAGCCAACCAGGTAGCTAAGGCCATGCCGACCAACAGCCTTTGGACGTGAGACAGGTCCATCACCTGGCCTTTTTCCCACTGCCAACCATGTGACTTGTAATCGCGAAAGGTGGCTTCAATAGGATAGCGGCGCCGATAGAGCCGAATCAGATACCAGCCTAAGGGCAAATTGCTGACCAAGCAGAGCGGTGCACGATGTCGTTGGCCCCAAAAGGCCACGAGGCTGTTGGTCCGCCAGCCCTTCTTCTTGAAGACGAAACCTCGCATCTTGCCCCGGCGGCGCACGGGGTGAATCAGCTGTTGGACTTTCTTTTCACGCCTCATGCGGTCTTGGCAGCGGGTCTGACCTTGCACCCGCACCACGTAGTACCATCCATGAGCCTGGACTAAATCGGTGAATTCAGGCGTCCCAAACGCCCGGTCAGCCAACCAGGTCACCGTCACTTGTGACGGCAGCAGCGTCGCAACACAGGCCAGCAATTGGGCCAGACGGGTCCAGAATCTCTCACCGATTAGTGGTGCATTTGCTTCCCAAGCCATCCAGGCCAAAGGCAGCGCCCGCCCCCGATACCAGACGGCCACCGAGAGCAGATAGACCCGCTCATCCTGTGTCGTCGGGTCCAAGATTAACAACAGCTCTTTGGCTTTGGCCCACAGCAGCCGCTGCTGGGCAAACGGATGGAAACAGAGCACATCACTGATTTCTGGGTCGTTTTGCAGCCGCCGGACACACCGTTCCAGGCTCTCCGGCTGCGCTTGCCTTAGCCCTAACCGATGCAACGCCTGCGCAACTTGGGCGGGGCTGGCGCTCTTGGCTTCAATCATGCCGGTGACCAGTAAGGCCAGTCGCCGCCGTGAGGACACATCCACCGCTTCGTCGACACAACTATCGAGGGCGTCAAAGATTTGCTTGTATAATTCGTTTGCTGACATGGTACCTCCATTCTTTTTGGCTAAAGAAAAAGAGAGCGTACCATGTCAGTGTCCAGAATGGCATCTAGATATGAAGTTTTTAAGGTACCTGTTTTCCCTGTCCGCCCCTGAACCCTCTCAAGAGGAGGACCAGGGAGGGGATCAATTCAACTAACTCTACCACCAATGGGCCATAAAAGTGAGGACGGGCAAGGACTCAAAATCAGGAGGGTTAGCCCTTGCCCAATATCCCGCCGTCAAAGTGAACCAAGCGTTTCGGGAACCAGTGCCAAAAACAGGAGTGAGTGTGATAAAACACTAGAACACAATAAGAATATCGGTTTTTTGAGAGGGTAATTTCGGAAACGGCCGTTACTATGGACTTTAACGTAAGTTTTGTGCAATTGGCGGCGAGATCGTAAAAAATCGCCAAAAATAAAAGTTGAACCTTTACAAACTGCTCAAAAGTGGCAGGCTCATAGCGATTCTTCACAACGAGGTCGCTATGAGTCAAATACAAACATCACCAGCAATAGCACAGCAAATAACCCAACATACGATGCTGGTCATTTAGGGCTTGTATGCCTGTCAAATTGGCCTGGTTGAGGTTATCGAAGCCGTCAGGCTGAAGCAGAAAGTTCGCATCCACACGCCACAAACGAAAGTCTTGGAATTCCTGGTGGCCATTCTGGGTGGCTTGGCGCATCTGAAGGACATCAGCCGCTCGGATCATCCACTAGACCAGGACAACCTGGTGGCAGATAGGAATTACTCTCCAATTCTAGAGCGACTTCGCGACCAAATGGAAACGGATACAGCCTCCGCCGAGGTTTCGTTCAGAGGGCCGGGCTACGGAATGCATCCCGCGCTCCGTTGGGCGGTTCGTCGCCGCTACGCGCTTGTAGTAGCTAATCAGAATTTATTCGCTGCTATGAGGAACCAGACTCAGTGCTACCCTTAAACTCTGGTCATGTTATACCGAATTGCTCGAGTATATTTGGCGTTGGCGGTTTATCTTCTGTAAAGATTGCCCCTTTAGCCTTACAAGCTTCCATTTGCTGGAAGCTAAGGCCAGTAGCCAAGTACATATGCGCCCGCTTCAAAGTCCGAGCAGCTTCAGGATTTGCCTTACTTAGGTCTGCTTTTCGTAGGTCAGCGTCTTCAAGGATAGAATCATTTAATTCGGTTCCACTAATGTCGGCGCTCAGGAAATCAGCACCTTTTAGGTTGGCTCCTACAAGCTTAGCACCACGAAGTTTAGAATATGCAAATTGGACATACTCAAGATTCGCGTATGAAAGATCTGCCCTTTCAAGATTAGCAGAACTGAAGGAGGATGTGACCCACTTTTTATCGATATCCCGACGAACGCTTAGTTCTGCCCACCTTAATTCCGCACCGGGCATCCACACGAAGCTCAAGTCAATTCCGGCAAGGTCGGCACTATAAAGAGGCACTCGAGCCGCGTCTAGAAGTAGAAGATGCGATTTGTGTTCTGCTTTCATCTGCTCACGAACAAAGGGAATTGATTCTTTGAATAGAGTAATGAGTGCTTGTTCCAGTGCATTTGGAGGCTCTGGGGAAGGATCCTTTCGTATTAGCCGCAGTTGGGTAACGGCTAAGTCGAAGATTTGTGCGTAGTATTGCGTGTAATCTGGGTGTAGAAACGTTCGGAGCGTAACTGCGGATATAACCTGCATGGGTAGACTTCCACTTCCTAAACCCTCAATCGTTCGCAGAAACCTTTCTTCGGTGCGTTTCCCTCGCTCCTCACGTTGATCTTGTAATTGCTTAGACTGTTGGTCAAGCCGGTCTCGTTCAAGCCTAGACTGTTGGTCAAGCCGGTCTCGTTCAAGCCTAGACTGTTGGTCAAGCCGGTCTCGTTCTCGATCGCGTTGCTCATTAAGCCACTTAACGAGGCCAAATAGGCCACCCCCAATGAGGGCTAGGATCGAGAAGTTGCTTGCTAGCCAACGTAAAAGGCTTGGGCTGTTCTCAAGTTCTAATTTACGTACCTCTTGCTCGAGTTTCTTCTTTTCTAACGCAGTTACAGTTGGATCCGGTATAGGAGTTGCTTGCTGCGCGTGGACGATTGGCACTATTTGCCCAAATGTTCCTATCACGGCTAGGAGCAACAATAGGATTAAGCTAATGCCCGTCCAGATGGCGAATCTATAAGTGGGAGTTGATGTATTCATATACACTCCTTTCGAATCCAGAAGCGAATATTCTCTAGGCAATCCAGGAATATTTAGACGAATAGACTCAGTGTAACAGTAAATGAGTCTCGATAAATCAACTCTTCTAAATATTCAGAAAATGATAGCTTTCTTGCTGCTCTCGTTCTTTACCTGTTTGATGCCAATATGAAGACAAACATATATTTACTCGTCGTTTCTTTACGCTTTCAGGTAGTGGTTTCGGTCCTGGCTTCTTACTGCCGTAGCCGGATTTGCTTGCCAATTACTGTCGTGATTATCACTATTTACTTCTCCTCGTCAATCAAATCTTATTGCCACACTTGCCTGAGGCTTTGGCCAAGGTTTATAACGCAGGCGATGTTCCTCATCAACGGTTGTTGAATGCTGTTTCTTTGAGTTGGACATAATACTTCCCATGCTGATGATGTTCAGAGTGGGATCATCTGATCGTGATTCAGAAATTGAAGAACCGATAACATTTAATTCTTAAAGTAGTTATACAAGGTGGACTTCGAGACACCTATGGTCTCACAGATTTCGCTTACTGAATGTTTCCGTGAATCATATAGGTTTCTCGCCAACTGGATTTTCTTGTCATCAAGCACTCTCGGTCGGCCACCTTTTCTTCCCCTCGCTCTGGCAGCTGCCAACCCCGCATTTGTTCGTTCTCGAATTAGATTGCGCTCAAATTCGGCCAAGGCACCAAATATATGAAAAATCAACCTGCCTCCACTCGTGGTTGTATTAATTGATTCTTGGAGACTGCTAAAGCCAATCTTTTGCTCTTCCAAGATTGTGATAATCTCAATAAGATGTTTGAGAGAGCGACCGAGACGGTCAAGCCGCCAGACAACTAGACTATCCCCTTCTCTTAAAAACTTTAGAGCTCTTTGAAGGCCTGGCCGATCAGATTTGGAACCACTAATTTTATCCGTGAAGATTTCTGTGCACCCAGATTTTTTTAATGCATCGATTTGGAGTGACAGATTTTGTTCATGAGTTGAGACACGCGCATATCCTATTTGCATGATACATCATAGCGTACATTAACTCATAATATCAAGAGGTATTGGAACTTTGTTTTTTGTACGAGTTTATGGACCTTAAAGTAAGGCTGTTTGAAAAAACGGGGTGGATTTTAAAAAGTATCCAAAAAAGGTGGGGATTCTGTTGGCGAAGTCTTGTGAGAGCGATTCTACGGGGAATAAGCTATATTAGTTCGGGAAATCTAAAGTAAGGAGAAAAGCATGTTAATTCCCGACTTTAACCAGGATATTCCCGAACCCACCATTGAAGTTGCCCGCGCCGCCTTCCCCAAAGGCAATGCCTATCTCACATTGCGAGATAAATTAGGTACTATCTTTCAAGATAAGGACTTCAGCGCTCTTTTTCCCGAAAAAGGTCAACCAGCCTTAGCCCCCTGGCGATTAGCGTTGGTCACGATGCTGCAATTTCGCGAGAATTTGACGGACCGGCAAGCGGCAGAAGCAGTACGAAGCCGGATAGATGTGAAATATCTATTGGGCTTAGAGCTAACAGACTCTGGATTTGACTTCAGCGTGCTGAGTGAGTTTCGCAGCCGGTTGCTAACCGGGAAAACTGAAACGATTCTGTTGGAAAAGCTGCTAACAATTTGCCGAGAGCTGGAATTAGTCAAGCCACGGGGTAAGCAACGCACCGATGCGACCCATGTCCTGGCTGCCATTCGGGTCATGAACCGCCTGGAGCAAGTCGGCGAGACGATGCGGGCGGCCTTGAATGAATTGGCTACCGAAGCCCCCCTCTGGCTGCAAAGTGTAGCCCCGACTGAGTGGTATAAGCGCTATGGCCATCGGATTGAAAACGACCGACTACCGCCAAGCAAAGCCGGTCAAGAAGCCTATGGTCAGCAAGTAGGCGAAGACGGTTTTCATCTGCTGGATTTAGTGACTCAGCCAGATGCCCCAAAAGGTTTAGATAAACTGGCCATGATCGCCGCGTTGCGCTTGGTGTGGGAACGTCATTACGTACGGGAAGGCAAGAAAGTTCGTTTTAAGCATAAAAAAGAACTGGCAAATGCCCCTCCCGGTCTAGATTCTCCTTATGATCCTGAAGCGAGATTTCGCCATCGTGGGAATACGAACTGGGTCGGCTACATTGCCCATCTAAGTGAGAGTTGTGATGATGATAATCCTCATCTGATTACTCATGTGAGGACGACGACCGCTAATCTGCATGAGATTCACTCGACTGAAGCCATTCATCAGGCCTTAAGAGATAAGGGATTAACTCCCGACCAGCATTTGGTGGACTCGGCTTATGTGGATGCCGACCTGTTGGTTAAAACGCCGCAAGAATATGGCATTACCCTTATCGGTCCCACCCGTAAAAACCCTAGCTGGCAAGCAAAGATGGCGGGAGGTTATGACCGTTACCAGTTTGATGTTGATTGGGAGAAAAAACAGGTGCTTTGTCCCCAAGACAAACAGTCTATTAGCTGGCGTGAACTCACGGATAAGACGGGGCCATATATCCAGGTTGTATTTCGTAAGGAGGATTGTGTTGCCTGCCAGGCGCGACATCTGTGTACCCGTTCCCAAAAGGAACGGCGGATGAGATTACAGCCCAGGCCACAATTCGAAGCACTGCAAGAAGCCAGATTGCACCATGCTAGCCAGGAAGGAAAGCGTTTATACAACAAACGAGCGGGTATCGAGGGTACGATTTCTCAAGGGGTGCGTGCCTTTGGACTACGAAAAGCACGATATCGGGGCCTAGCGAAAACGCATTTACAGCAAATTGCCACGGCTGCGGCCATCAATCTTGACCGTCTGGTTGCCTGGTTCGATGACATTCCAAGAGGGAAAACGAGGACATCAAGATTTGCTGCCTTGGCACCAATTTGATTTCGCCACAAAACCAGCCATTCAGAGATCCGCCTGTTATTCTACCCTGCAGCCAACACCACCTTTTCCACCTGTGGCTAATTCGGCCTGTCTCAAAGAGTATACATTAAGACACTTGCTGGTTGACTCGTCTCATTCCATGTCTCATAATGATTTTCTCAAATCCTTTAAGGATTAATGAAGCAGAATAGATAATCATTATGGCACTCATTGGTTACGCGCGCGTCAGTTCAGTGGGTCAAACCCTAGATGTTCAATTGGATAAGTTGAAACAATGCGACAAAGTCTTTCAGGAAAAGCAAAGTGGTACGAATAGCCAACGTTCCAGATTAACGGCTTGTCTGGAATATGTCAGGGAAGGGGACGTGCTGATAATCACCCGTTTAGACCGGTTGGCACGTTCGACCCTTCATTTATGTCAGATTGCGGCTGAACTAGAACGAAAGCAAGTCAATCTACAGGTGCTTGACCAAAACATTAATACCAGCGATGCAACCGGCCGTTTGCTTTTTAACATGTTGGGAGCCATCGCTCAATTTGAGACGGAAATCCGTGCCGAGCGACAGTTGGATGGTATTCAAAAAGCGAAAGAGCGTGGCGTGCAATTTGGCCGTCGCAAAAAACTAACTAAACATCAGGTATCTGAATTGCGCAAGCGACGTCAGGAGGGGGAACTCATCAAACGATTGATGGCTGATTACAGCTTGTCCAAGGCTAGTGTTTACCGCTATCTAAACGAAAACTAGCACTATTTTGACTTCGCCAACAGAATCGGTGGGTTTTATGGACTGGACTATCCCCGCTAAATGGGGGCACTTTAATTCTCAGATTGGAGTTCAGTGCTCAGGTTTATGTTTGACCAACTTGAACTTGACCATCAGAACGCAATGACAAGAAGCCTCTAATACTTTCTGAAGATGAAGTCAAACGGCTCTTAACAGTAGTCCAGCAACCACGAGATCGGGCAATTATCATGTTGCCTTTGCATACAGGGATAAAGCTAGGGGAGATAGCGCGGCTTAGGCTTGGTTATTATGATGGTGCTAAGGCGGGTTGGCCAGGAAGCATGGGGAACGATGCGTGTACTTGGTGCTGGACACAAGGAAACCCGCGTTCTTTTGCTGAAAAGGGAAGTTTGCCAGGCTTTCGCTGGATGGCTAAGGAAACGTCCCCAAACCACCTCAACTGATGCCCTGTTCCTATCAAGTATAGGAAATCAGCTTAACCAAAGACAGATTCAATATCTGGCCGAGAAATATTTCCGAGCAGCTTGGATAAAAGATGCGAGTATTCACACATTCAGGCATACATTTGCAATTCGTCAACTTGAGATAGGTACTGATATAAAATCGCTTAAAGAGTTACTTGAGCTGAGAGAAAAAGACACTGTGAGACTATATGTTGAACTGATGAAGAAGCGGCAGACTCAATCCTTAAGCCAGATGCTACCCCAGTAAGCGATCATCCTTCCTGGGTTGGGTAAGTACACGTTATTTCGTGCTAATATAAATAAACGTGTACTTACCTTCATAGAAAAGTTTAAGAAAACAGAAAGGTTGTGTTGTTGACTAAGGGAGCGCCACCACACTTGTGATATCGACTTCAAATTGGCAATTACACCAGAATCTGGTGTGCAATGTATCAGTGTCCTCTTCAGGATCCAAATCCATGAAATCCTCGAGAGGAATGTCAATGACTTGAACACCATCATATCCATTCTGGACATATTCTGACAAAGACACAAATTGCCAGCCATTTTGATCAAATATCAAAGCAGAGGCATCACCTCCAAGTGCCCAAAGACCATTCAGGTCTAAGGTTACCCGAACCATACTCTTACCCTGCAGTGGATACCAGTCTAACCCTTGGTATTCCTGTGAATCACCATATGCCCCTTGCAAATGCCAGGGTTCAGAAAGAAGTTCAATACCTTCGGATGTTGGTGTCGCAGTCGGCAAAGGTGCAGACGTAGGAGTGGCTGTTGGCTGCAGGGTGGGGGTTGCTGTTGGCGATGTTCCACCATCTGCCATAGCAATTGCGCTAAGGATTTCAACATTGAATGCTGAACCATACCAAAATCTGGCACGGATACCCTCAATTGGTTCTGTTAAATCCAATTGAACAGTATCAGAGTGATTCCAGAAATCAGATAAGGGGACATCCACCGTTTGAACACCGTTCAGGCAATTCTGTCCGTAATCAGAAAGAGAAATATACATCCACTCTCCCTGGTTAAAGATGAATGCCGAGGCATCACCACCTAGTGCGCACAGACCATGTAGGTTGTAAGTGATTCGGACAAAGTCTTTATCCATCAGCACATCCGGATCAAACTCACCCACTGATTCCTCAGCAGAACCGTTCGATGCAGATAGAATCAATGGTTGAGGAAGCAATTCTACACCTTGCGGTGGCAATGGCGTTGTCGTTGGTGTTGCGGTGGGTGAAGGCTCTGGTGTAGTTGTCGGCTCAGGTTCTGGATCAGAACCAACATCAGGTGCATGTACGCCAGAGCGAAGCCGGACTTCATCTATCATGCAGTTGCATGAATAAATTCCTGCGCCTCTACCGATCTCAAGTAAAGCAGCACCTTGATACATTACTCCGGCAGTTACCAGTGTTCCTGCATACTTATTATCAACATATAGGATTGCTGTATTACCACCGTCGTAGCTGGCGTTGATGTAGTGCCACGAGCCATTTGTGGGAAGATCATATGGCGCTTGCAATTTTTGACTACCACCTGCCGACCATATCTCTAGCTCGATATTGTTTCCAATAAGCTGCAAACACCACTTTTCCACTCCGCTTCCATAACCAAGCTGGCATATTACCCTGCCTGCTCCAATACTTACGGTTCTTGCGAGCCACAGATCAATTGTAAAGCTGGCTGTAGTGATTGCAGGTTCTATGTTAACTCCTGATCCGTCAGGTGGATTCGGAACGTTAATTCCTTGTCCGAACTTTCCGGTAATGTAGGTTGTAGACCCCTGCAGACCACCTCCGAAAGCGCCTGTTTCATTATTGCCATTTCCGTTGAAACGATAATGGACAATGGTTTCAGAAGTGGTTGCGAAAGGTGCATCAGGAAGTGGGCCAACCTGATTAGTTGGATCCATAAGGGCAATAGAACTCACGTTGTTACCAACACTCTTGCATTGTCCTGAGTCCACTATCTTAGGAATACCTTGTTGGCCAGAACCATCATACACCCATACTGATGTGTTTCCTACAGCGCAGACTTGTAAATTATATCTATCAGCCCAGCCAACCGGCGCCAAGTCTCCAACGTCTTGAGTGACTTTGATGCAATCAGAGCCAGACGTAAGCTGTGCGCCGTCAACGTTAGCACTACAAGGCGCATATGCACTTCTGTTGGGAGAGAGATAGTACTGCTCTTCATACCGCAATGCACTCGTCCAGCTTCCTCCATCAGAAAGCCTACGGTATTCGACAGCCAGTGTATGGTGACCATCTGCTACTCCATAGGTGTTCCAGGTATGGTAATACTCACTTGCACCTGTTTCGAAAAGTTGATTTCCATCAACAAGTATTCTATGAGCATCATATATACCTGCGGGTGCATTTACCCTTGTATGGATATTAACTTCAAAAGGTGGACTCTCAGCTTTGGAAAACTCCAGAAGCCAAACCGTTTCTGTTGGAACTGGCGTAGGTGTTGGAGATCCAGGCTGAGGTTGACCTGCCGGTATAGTCATATCCGATACAAGTATGCCACCCCCACCTCCTAGGTGGCCATGAGCTGCAAATTCAACATCAGGATGTGTATTTGTTTCGCAGTTGCTTACACCATCACAGACAAAATCACTGGGAAGCCAGGTATAGACAAACTCCCGGATGGCACCACTGTAATCAGGAAACGAAAAATGATCATATCCAAACGGTCCAAGTTCAGATGGTAAATCTGATACTTGAACTGCAACACCGTCATAGTTGTAGGCAACTTCGTTATGCGGAGGGTTTGGATTTATACCAAGTTCATTGGGCCTGATATTGTAGATTCTGTAACCATTCACCTCAATGCCGTGCCAGCTAATGGGGCTGCCGCCATCACCTCTAGCTCCACAGCAATCTCGTGATCCGTCCCGGAGTTCAACATGCAAATGAACGTTGTCTGTCCCTGTGCTACCGGCGTAACCAATGGTATAACCTGGATAAACATGGTAACCTGAACCATTAGTCATGGCGTCCAGAATTGGCTGCCATATATCACTCAGGTGTCCATATATCACAATAGACCCACCTACGCTGTGCTTGACGGCCACCTTTATGCCTAACCCACCTGATTGGTCCGTTTCACTTGCCCAGATTACATCACCTTCTGCCATAGCGGCGACGGGGAAAGTTTCACCATTCTTGGCGAAATCAATCCCTGAACCGGAATAAAGGTCCATGAATACTACATCTGGACCCTTACCCCATTGATGTGGACCACCTGACCAGTAAGGACCTGTATTGGCATAGTAGGGCAGTTCAAAGGCTGGAAGTGGATATCCGCTCGCTTGTGCGCTGTTGCCATTGGTCGTGGTGAGTAATACAAAACTTATGATAGATAGAGCTACCATCAAAAACACTCTTCTTGTAAACACCGATTTCTCTCCTTACCACACTGTGGCGCTATACTCCTGTCAACGAAAGATTTTCTTTTTTTACTACTAAACACACCGTAAATTAAATAATATGAAGGTTTATTCGCTGCAAACCACTTGAAATGGTTCGCTAAAAGCTTAAAAAACTTTGTTTACGATGTACTAAATATGAGTATCAACCTCCGATGTTCAACCAAGTTAATTCATAAAATCTTCACTTGGACCCGTTGCGATGTCAGGTTTTGCTAGTGCCTTTGCGTATACGTAAAGGCAGATATGCTATAATTCAATTAATGCGTTTTCAAAAAGTCAGACTTGAAAATACTACAGTTAGGAAGATATTAATCTACACGTTTTCTCTTTCTATAGTTTCTATACTGTCTTTTTTCTCAGGACTGCAACTAGGTAAATCGATTACACCACTAACAATTCAAGATAGTAAAGTTAATACTGAAAACAGTGAACAAACTTGCATATATGAGTTAGAACTCTGCTTAACCGATCAAGCAATGACCAATTCACCCAAGAAAGAGAACTATTCATTGTCAACATTTGGTATATATTCCCCCCTTTTTAAAAACAAAGAAGTCGAATATCAACTATATGACTATAAGAGAAGTAGTATAGAAAGAAGAACCGTTCAGATAGAAATAGAAAACAAATTTTCATCTGTGGTATCTGTGACCACATGGTTACTTAAGGGAACAAGAAGCTATCTGCCTAGATTACCCGAAAGATTATGGACAAAAAGAAAGCCAACAGATCTGTGGTATGAGCTTTTTGACTACCCGATATTTGATGGCTACGAATTCCAATTCTCTGTTTCTAAAGAAAAGTTTGTATCTAACAGAATTCCAGAAAATCCAACCTCATCAGATATTTATATGTCTAAAAGGGGAATAATAATGTATCGCTCAAAACTTGCTTGTCCTAAATCTTATTGCGGTGCCGAGTTTCATTTTTTAACTACTATTGATGATGGGAAAACGCAAATGTTCGGGCAGATTTCTTCCGGAATTAGTTACCTTTCTACAGATTCATCGAAAGTTGAGATAGCAATAGGTCAAATATTTAAAGAAATTGAAAGAATTGCTGATACTATAGATTTCGAAACTTACTGAACACTTCTTCAAACAGTTTGGCGTCAATTTTAACGCTCGGTTTCTTTATCAACACCTCCACGCCATGGCAGCTATATTGTCAAACCTGCCCTTTGGCTTATACTTGCAGATACTCTCGATTACTTTTAAGTTTGATATATTTGGTGCCAAGGGTCAACAGGCATTCACCAGGCATTACCCGGCATCCGTTTGCAGGTTTCGTATGACTAGCAAATATAACCCTCAAAAAACAACACTCTTAGCTGAGCTTCGTGAGGCAGCCGGTCAGGCGCAAGATCAGGCGGGCGAATACTTTAGTTTAGAGGGGAAAAAACGCCGGGACTCAATAGGTAGATGGGAAGCGGGAAATGACCGTCCACACATCAAACGGCGTTCAAAGTTTATTTCTTATCTGTGGCACAAACTAGATTTGCGCCACAATCCCCAGCGGTTTCAAAAAATATGGGATGACGTGCTGGTAGGGGAGTGGGGATGGCCACCACTAAGTGATGAAGAATTACCATTGGGCTTCCCTAAAGCAGAGATAATTACCTCAGACCTTACAGAAGTTAGAGAGCCAACTTACGGTAGCACTCATCATCTTGTACCATTTCTTGCCCCACCCCGACCACCTTATGAACTTGTCGGCCGTGAGGACTTACTGTATGAGCTGAAGCAGCATTTACTTCCTCGTGGAAATACCGGCTTGTGCTCGCTGAATGGTCTTCCAGGTGTAGGCAAGACTGCGTTAGCAGTAGAGCTGGCACACGACACTGATGTGCTCACTCACTTTCGCGATGGTGTATTATGGGCCGGCTTAGGGCGCGAACCAGATGTAAGCACACTTCTAGCTAGATGGGGAGAAGCTCTAGACATTTCATTACATGCAATAGCTAAGCCTATCGGCCTTGAAGACTTGGCCAAAGCAGTCCGCCATGCCATTGGCATGCGTCATATGTTACTCGTTATTGATGACGCCTGGCAGATTGAGGCTGCATTGGCCTTTCAAGTAGGTGGCCCTAATTGTGCTCACTTACTGACGACTCGCCTACCTGACGTGGCTAGAGATTTCGCAGAAACAGGAGCGGTATCAGTACATGAATTGAGGGGTGCTGGTGCACTAGAATTGCTAAGAAACCTTGCACCAGAAGTAGTGGAAATGGAGCCAGACGAAGTACAAACACTTATACATGCCGTTGGATCATTACCACTGGCGATTATCCTAATGGCTAAATATGCGCGAAAAGAAGCCCGTAAAGGGCATCATTCTTTACAAGCATATCTCCGACAACTCAAGAAGGCCGAACAGAGGTTAAAGTTAGCTCAACCACAACCATTATTAGCAGGCCATCCGAGTATTCCAATGGGCACACCACTCTCATTGATGGCGACTATTAAAATTAGTGAGGAAGCACTAGATGAACTGTCTCGCTATGCTCTTTGGGCATTATCGATCTTTCCGTCTAAACCAAACACTTTCTCGCGAAATGCAGCTTTGGACATATGTAACACAGAATCTGAAGCAATAGAAGCACTCATTGATTTTGGGTTGCTGGAGACCAGTGGGTTGGATCGCTACTCTTTGCACCAAACCATAGCGGACTATGCTAAACAGAGACTCACTGATAACATTGTCTGCACTCGTATGATAGACTTCTTTGTTCGCTATACAGAAAATCATGAAAGGAATTATAAAGCGCTTGATCTGGAAGTTAACAATATCCTTGCAGCGCTCCATCTATCGCTCGACCAAAAGAATCAGAGAGCCTTAATACGGGGTGCAAATGCAATTTATCACTTTTTGGAAACTAGAGGCTTGCATTCACTAGCTACAAAGTATGTTAGCCGAGCAGAACAAGTCGCTCGATTGTCAGGTGATGCTAAAGGATTAGCACATTCACTGTTTCACTTAGGTCGTATTGCGAGGAAGGAAGGCAATTATAGAAAGGCGGAGAAAATTCTGAACGAGGGGCTTGCGGTAAGCCGAAAGAGCAAGATAGACGAGATAATCTCTGCCTTCTTACAAGAAATAGGGGCCTTAATGGGGGATCGCGGTAATTATAGACAAGCAGAGGAATACTATGTAGAAGGTCTAACGCTGGCTCAGGAATCTGGAAATCTTGAAAGAATCAGCGCTCTGCTCCAAAACATGGGTGTAAACGCAGGCGATCAGGGAGACTACAGCAGAGAAGAAGAACTCTACAAGGAAGCCCTAGTTATAAACCGCGCTCTAGACAATACCGAAAAGATAAGTGCATTACTAATGAACTTGGGTGTAGTATCTAAAATTCGTGGGGATTACACACAAGCGGAAGAATATTATCAAGAAAGTCTGGCTATTGCCCGTCAGATTGGAGATATTGCTAGTGTAAGTCGCATTCTAGCAAACTTGGGTGGTGTCGCGGGCAATCGCGGGAATTATGACCGTGCAATAGAACTTTATAAAGAAGCTCTAGACTTAGCTCGCAATATTGCACACCAGAAAACAGTTAGCGGACTATTGGGAAATCTTGGCAACGTATCAGCTAACCGTGGGAATTACGTACAGGCAGAAAAATTCTACAAGGAAGCTCTATATGTAGCCCGTGAGAGCGGGCACACAGAAATAGTTTGTCAACAATTCCTAAATCTAGGAGGAATGTTGGTTGAAAAAGGAGATTTTGTACAAGCAGAGGAGTATCTACAAGAAGGTTTGGCTTTAACTCGCAAGATTGTGCACCGTCGTATTCTTACTGGCTTACTAGCGGAATTAGGGGGTTTGGCAGTTATCCGTGACGTGTATGCACAGGCAGAACAGTATGTGCAGGAGGGTCTAACGATAGCCCGTGAGATTGAGGACCACGAGAATATATGCTTGCATCTTAAAAATCTTGGAGTTATGGTAGGGAAAAAAGGATATCTTGTACAAGCAGAGGAGTATCTACAAGAAGGTTTGGCTCTTGCACGCAAGACAGATTATGCCTCACTTGTCAGTGATATACTGAATGTATTAGGTCATTTCTATCTTGACCAACAAAATACAGATTTAGCTCGAAGCACTTTTCTGGAGTCTTTGGAGATAGCGCGTAGGATAGATAGTAAACCATTGTTTGCTTCTGCCTTACTAGGTCTCGCTCAGTGCGCTGCCATCGAAGATAATTTGGTAGAGGCGCAGCGTCAGGGGCAAGAAAGTCTAGCAATATTTGAGGATATCAATTACTACAAGACAACGCAGGTTAGAGAATGGCTTGCTGAACTCTCGTATTAATAAACCTGTTTTACCTTCGATGTGCCAACTGCTCTCCATTAGGTAGGAATTAAAGAAACTAAGAAGCAAGAGTAGAGTGCCACTGTACAATAGATTTCGGTAGGGTGGTAGAGCTACAGGATAAATTGCTCCATTTTGCAAAGCAGTAAAACAACTCTATTTAAGTCGCACAACCTTCCTTTTATGACTAACTTTTAGCCTCAACAGGGAAATTTTGCTGTCGGTTGCAGGGATTTTTGAGGCTAGGTGATAAGGGAAGATAGCCTATAATCTCAAATGATGGGCAGCATTCTATGGGGTATTCTATCGTGGCGCTTTTCCTCCTTAGTTCCTTTTTTCCACTACAACATAGCAGTGATATAATATCCGGAACAGGTGTTTTCAAGATGTAGATTTGGTAATCACCTATGAGGGGTGACAGGTGGCAAGACGCAGTAAAGGTGAAGGGAGTCTCTGGAAAGACGAAACCAATAACCGATGGATGGGTAAGATTACCTTGCCTAATGGAAAACGCCGCAGCAAATCAGGTAAAACAAAAATAGAGATTCTTGACTGGCTAACAGATCAGCGGGATAAGATCAAAAAAGGTACTTATGTGGTTGATGATACCGCAACACTAGGCGGCTTTATCACCTCTTACATGGAAAATACCCTCAAGCACAACCTTCGGCCGCGTACATATATTGCCCACTGGGGCTATGTTAAAAATCACATTATCCCCGAGCTGGGGAAAATAAAGCTTGAAGCACTTCGGCCTGAACATGTGCAGTCCTTTTATGATAAAAAACTAAAGTCCGGTCTATCTCCACGTACAGTACAGTATATGCACTCAATTCTTCATAAAACTCTGGACCAAGCCATGAAATGGGGACTTGTTGTAAGGAATGTGACTGAATTAGTTGAACGCCCTAAAACTCAAAGGAAAGCTCCTGAGATTCTTTCGGCTAAGCAGATTAGTCTTTTTTTGGACGGAGTAAAGGATCATCGCTACTACCCAATATACATTCTGGCTGCTTACTGCGGAATGAGACAATCAGAAATCATAGGACTAAGGGTAAAAGATGTGGATTTGAATCGTGGGGTGCTTCACATCAGTCAAACAGTCCAATGGGTGAGAGGTCAAGGATTTGTAACAGCCGATGTGAAGACTGAAAAGTCCAAAAGGATGATACCCTTACCACAAAAAGCTTTGGATGTTTTAAAAGAACATTTAGAGGGTGTTGAAAGCGAACTGGTGTTCACAACTGCCTCAACAGGCAACCCAGTTTACAACAATAACCTTTACCGCCATTTCAAAGATACCTTGAAAGAACTGAGCCTGCCCGATGTGACTTTCCACTCATTAAGGCACTCCCATGCAACCCTTCTTTTAATTGCTGGTGTTCATCCTAAAGTTGTCCAGGAACGTCTTGGCCACTCTCAAATTACCACCACACTTGATATTTATTCCCATACTGTCCCATCTCTCCAAAAGGAGGCAGCGGAAAAATTTGATAAGATTCTGGAAGCTGTTTAAACAAGAATCTGATGCCTATCTGATGCTTATCGCGGTAAAGAGTCGAAATTGTTTAAACATATTTAAACTCTCCTTAAACTTCTCCTCTGGTGAATACAAATAACGGGCAGGGATGGCACTCTTTGAATCCGCCATTCCCAGGTTCGAATCCTGGCACCGCAGCAGATAAAAGGACTGGGTTTTGGCTCAGTCCTTTTTTTATCCCTAAATGTGATGTAATTGGGTAATTAGGCAATTGAGTAATTACCCAATTACCCAATTACCCAATTATATGACCTTAGCTATCGTAATTCTCGCAGCCGGACAAGGCAGCCGCATGCAGTCAAAAAAACAGAAGATTTTGCATGAGGTGGGGGGCAAGCCGATGGTGCAGCATTTGTTTGATTCGGCCGTTTCCTTAACTTCCATTCCCCCCGTTCTCATCGTTGGCCAGGGAGGCGACGGTGTGCGGCAGCTGTTTGGCAGCCGGGCGCAGTATGCGGTGCAAGGCGAGCCGTTGGGCACGGGTCATGCCACCCAGATGGCCCAGTCGCTGCTGGTGGGTGTGGCCGACCAGGTGATTGTTACCTATGCCGATATGCCGCTGCTGCAAGCCGCCACGCTGCAAAAACTGGTCGATTTGCAGGCAGAAACAGGAGCGGGCGTTGCCCTCCTCAGCGTCATGGGCAGCCCGGAATCTTCCTTTGGCCGCGTGGTGCGGGATGAAAACGGCCGTGTCACTGAAATCCTCGAAGTGGCCCAGGCCAAAAAACGGCCGAATGCGGCAAACTTATTGGCCATCCGCGAGCAAAACGCCGGGGTGTACTGTTTTGCCGCCAACTGGTTGTGGCACAATATCGACCAGCTCCCCCTGCGGCAGGCACGCAGCGGCCCAGAATATTACCTCACCGACATGATTGAGCTGGCGGTGCAGCAAAACCGGGGCGTGGCTGCTGTCGCCACCACCGACGCAGATGAATGTTTGGGGGCAGGTACGCGGGCGGAAATGGTGGCGGTGGAAAAAGCGTTTCGCCGCCGGGCCACCAACCGCTGGTTGGCGCAAGGGGTTACCATTGTGGACCCAGACAGCACCTACATCGACCCGGACGTGACGATTGGCCAGGATACAGTCATCTGGCCGAACAGCTATTTGCAGGGGAAAACGGCCGTTGGCCAGGAGTGCATCATTGGGCCAAACACCATTTTGCGAGATGCAGTTGTAGGCGATGGCTGCCACATCGAGCAGGCTGTGGTGGAAGAGGTGGAGTTGGTGGCGGGAACGGCCGTTGCCCCTTTTACAGTCATAAAAAATTGAACAGGTCACTGTAGGGGCGAGGCAGTTGGCCACGATCTTGGATTAACAGCCGATCTGCTATCCAATTGCCTCGCCCCATCACGAAGGAATAGACGATGATTACCCACGAACAACGCGCAGTATTGATTGAGGCCGCCATTGCCATTCGGGGGCGGGCGTATGCGCCGTATTCAAACTATGCTGTGGGGGCGGCGCTGCTGGTGGAAGATGGGACTATCATCACCGGTGTGAATGTTGAAAATGCTTCCTATGGGCTGACAATTTGTGCGGAGCGAACGGCCGTTACCAAAGCGATCACCGCCGGGTACCGCAAAATTTTGGCCATCGCCGTGGCCACCGACAACGCGGGTTCTCCCTGCGGCGCGTGCCGCCAGGTGCTGACAGAGTTTGCTGGGGATGTGCCGGTTTATTTGGTGGATCATGTGGGAAACGGCCGTGACACTACGCTCTACACCCTTCTCCCAGACCACTTTGGCCCCGAACATTTGACATAATGGTTTTTGTGAAAACTATCTAAAATATTGCGGATTATATTAGAGTTAAGTACACTGTAGAACAGTTAGCCATATTCCCGGCAATTGCAAAATACATCACTGTATTTAAGTAACAAGGAGGTGCCTGACCTTGTTTTAATGATTTACTCGTAACAGTCCGTTACTTCTGGCTTGCCTGTATGTGTAGGGTAGGTAAGCGTCACTTCTTCGCCTACAAACACAAATCCTCAAATCTGTTTTTTAGCACGTAACTTATTTATGCGCTATTGCCTTTAGTCAATAGGTGCCCAATGGAGAAAACAAATGAACCTTAAAGGATACGCAAACCGTGTAGCTCACATCGATTTAACCAAAGGTCAAATCGAGCATCAGCCAATACCTGAAGAGTGGGCGCTTAAATATATTGGTGCCCGCGGTCTGGGGGTGCGCTATATGTTGGAAGCTGGCCCCACTGTCGATCCATTGTCGCCAGATAACTGGCTCTGCTTCATGAATGGGCCACTCACCGGAACGGCCGCAAATATGAGCGGGCGCATGGCCATTGTAACCAAATCTCCCCTCACCGGTACCGTTACAGACAGCCATCATGGCGGCTGGTCGGCGGCCCGAATGCGCTGGTCTGGGTACGATGGCCTTATTTTCAAGGGTAAATCAGAAAAGCCGGTTTATCTTTATATTGAGGAAGAAACAGACACCATTGAGCTGCGTGACGCTGCCCACGTGTGGGGCAAAGGGGTTCACGAGACCATCAAAACTTTCCAGGATGAATACGGCAAAAAAGATTTAACCGTGCTGTCGATTGGTCCGGCTGGCGAAAACATGGTGAAATATGCTTGCTGGATCAACGAAGATGACCGCGCCAGCGGCCGTGGCGGCACAGGCTGCGTGGGCGGCAGCAAAAATCTGAAAGCGGTCGTGATTAAAGCGAAGAAGAAGATGCCCAAGCCTGCCAGCCAGGAAAACTGGAAGCCCGCTCATTCCCGGGCGCTCTCTTCCATTATGGACGAGGCCAATATCACCAGCCCGCGCAAGGGTGGTTTGTCGGTCTATGGCACCAACGTGTTGATGAATATTACCAGCACCATGGGGGCGCTGCCCGTGCTAAACGGCCGTACTACCTCCTTTGGCGAACGGGCCGAACTGCTCAGCGGTGAATACGTCAATGAACACATTCTGGTCAATGACCCCACTTGCCACGCTTGCCCCGTTGCTTGTAAAAAAGAAGTGGAAATTACCGAAGGCGAATTTGCTGGCCTGCGCATGGAAAGTGTTGAGTACGAACCCGCCTGGGCACTTGGGGCCAACTGTGGCAACGACAACATCGCTTCGGTGGCTAAAATGATCAACATGGCCAACGATTTTGGCATGGATGCCATTGAAATTGGCGACGTGCTGGCCACGTATGTTGAAGCGAGCAGTAGAGGGTTTACCAACGGTGATGGTGGTTTGCCTGAGGGCGACTACATGGCCATGATCAGCATGATTGAAAAAGTAGCCCAGCGCGAAGGCATTGGCGATGTGCTGGCCAATGGCGTCAACGCTGTTGCCAATCATTTTGGTCATCCTGAAATTGCGATGTCTGTTAAGGGACAGGGCATCCCAGCATACGATCCGCGTGGTTTGAAGGGCATGGGTATTGCTTACGCCACCAGCAACCGTGGCGCCTGCCATCTGCGGGCTTACACCCCGGCGGCCGAGCTGAACATCATGCCGTTCCAATCGCTGAGCGTGGATCCGCTGGAGTGGAAAGGTAAGGGCGAACTGGTGAAAATCTTCCAGGACATCCATGCCTTCTCCGACAGCCTGGACCTGTGCAAGTTCAGTGCTTTTGCTATGGGTGCGGATGAGTACGCCCAGCAGTACGCTGCGTTTGTTGGCATCGATGAGTTTACCGCCGACGATGTGTTGGTGACGGGCGAACGTATCTATAACCTGGAACGTTACTACAACAATCTGGCTGGCATTGGCGAAGGCAGCGACTATCTACCCAAGCGGTTCCTTGAGGAGCCATCGACCAACCCCGGTTCTGAAGGCCATGTTTGTGAACTGGACCTGATGCTGGAAGAGTATTATACGGCGCGTGGTTGGGAAAATGGCGTTGTGCCGGAAGGTAAGCTGAGGGAACTGGCGATCCTGTAATTAGATGACTGTGTAATTAGGTAATTGGGTAATTGGGTAATTGATGTAATTACTTAATTACCCAATTACTTTTTCAGGCGCCTGCGCGCATGGTTTTCTTTTCTAGCGCCGGGTTGAGGCGGGCGATGGCTTCATCTTCGCCTTCAATTTCCATCATTACCTGCCCAACGCGCAGGGAGCCAATGGCGAATGGCTCTAGTTTGGCCAGGGTAATGGTCCAACCTTCACCCTCGACGCGGGTTTCGCTAACGGCCGTTCCCCCCAACTCCTCCAAATATTCACGAAGCAGCCACAGCGGTATGCCGCGAATCTGTCTGGATTCGGTGTACATGGTCTAGCCTCCACCCACAGCGGGGAAAATGTTCAGCGTGTCGTTGGGCTGAATGACCGTGTCCATGCCGTTTGCCAGGAAAGGTGCGTCACGGCCGTTTACAAAAACGTGTACGTGCCGGTAAAGATTGCCATTTTCATCTAGCAGCTCCTGACGCATGGGGGGGTATTGGGTTACCACCATTTCCACAAAGTCCTGCACGGTTGTATTTTCTGGCAGATCAATCTCGACGGTTTTTTGGCCAACAATCTGGCGCAGCGTGGCAAAGAAGTGTACTTTCATAGCGTTTGTTCTCCTGATGGGGTTGTTCCCATAAATCTTACCACAAAACCATATTTATAGAATTTTCGTGCTAAGATACAGACTGGATCGGAAAATCGAAAAAAGAGGAAATTTAAATGGAAGCCGATGTTTTGTTGAATGGTCACACGGTTAAGCCAGATACCTGGTCTTTGTTGAATCTGGCGCCGACGCCAGAAGAAGAATGGGATCGGCTGAAAGATTTTGTCGGTCTGGGTAAAGCCGATTTTGAGGGGATGCTGGCGACGGTGGAGCCGCTGTTTCGGCGGGGACACGAGCTGGTGGCGGGTACGTATGATTATTTGTTGGGGCATCATGATACGGCCGTTATCCTGGGCTGGGAAAAAGGAGCCAACCCCGAACATCTGGCCGAGCGCCGCCGCTTTTTCACTGTCTGGCTGGCGCGTACCCTGGGGCTGGACTTGAGCCACGACTTTGCCCGCTACCTGTTCCGCGCCGGGCAGATTCATGCCGCCCACGGCCCGCGCCAGATTCACGTGCCAGAACTATACGTCACTGGCTCCATAAGCCTGGTCAACGCCACCTTCGCCCGCTTTCTGATGGAAGAGATGCCGGGCAACCCCATCGTGCCAGCGGCGTTGGCCAGTTGGAACAAGCTGCTGAGCCTGCATTTGCACCTGCTGCTGCTGGGCTACCAAACCGCCCGCGGCTGGGACAACGGCGATTTTGCCATAGAGCTGTCGTTTTTTGGTCGGGTACGCAATTATACCCGGCGGCAAAAGATGGTGATGCACCTGCCGGAAGAAAGTCGCATTGAGACGATGCTGGTCCGTTTTTTCAACTATTTCCCCGGTATGCGGGCCGATGTGTTTGACATTGAATGGTTGGACAAGGATCGGCTGGATGAGCAGGGGCGGCCCTGGCTGGTGATGGAAAAATCGTACCGGGCGCGGAAAGGGTGGCGGGTGTTGTTAAACGGCCGTAACATCAGCTTTGAAAACGGCCCCAACCAAATCATCAAACCGGGCGACAAGGTCAGCATCTTTCCACCAGGTCGCTAGGGGTTGACAAAAATTGACAACCATTGCATTTATTCACAGCCCGCTGCTGGGGCCGTTTACCTGGTCGTTGGTGGCGGATGCGCTGCGGCAGCGAGGCTGGGCCGTGGTTGTGCCGGATTTGCATTGTGAGGGAGTTGAGGCGGAACGGCCGTATCACCAACAGCACGCCCAAAACGCAGTTAAAGCCACACAAGATTTGCCCACTGATGAGCCAGTCGTTTTGGTAGCCCACAGCGGCGCGGGGCCACTGCTGCCCGCTATTGGCCAACAGCTGCCACAGTCTATCGCCGCGTACCTGTTTGTGGATGCAGGCATTCCGCACGCTGGCTTGAGCCGCCTGGATTTGCTGGCTGCGGAACTACCAGAAGCTGTTCCCCACCTGCACAAACTGCTCACCAGCGGCCAACGCTGGCCCCAGTGGACCAATGAAGATTTGGCCGGTTTAATTCCCGATGCCAGCCGTCGCCAAAAACTGCTGACTGAACTGACGCCCCAACCACTAGCCTTCTTCGTTGAGCCAATCCCCGTTTTCCCCGGCTGGCCCGATGCGCCCTGCGCTTATCTGCAACTGAGCGCCTCCTACGATTATTCAGCGGCTGAAGCGAGACAGCGCGGCTGGCCTGTCATCCGCCTGGATGAGGGGCATTTTCATATGCTGGTGGATGAAACGGCCGTTGCCAACCACATCATACAACTCCTCACCCAACTCGCCGCTTTCTGATAAACTATCCGCATGGCACGAGAACGCACTTTCCGCAGCGAAGCAATTGTGCTGCGCCGCACCGATTTTGGCGAAGCTGACCGCTTGCTCACCCTCTACAGCCGTGACTTTGGCAAGATCAAAGCGATTGCTAAAGGCGCGCGCAAGCCGCAAAGCCGTAAAACGGGGCACGTGGAGCAGTTCATGCGCTCCAACTTTCTCTTCGCCACCGGGCGCGATATCCCCATACTCACCCAAGCCGAGATGGTGCAGCCTTACGCCGCCCTGCGCGAAGACCTGATTCTGACCACGTATGCCGCCTACCTGGTAGAGCTGCTGGATCGCTTCACGGTGGAAGAAGACAAACACACCGGCATCTACCAGCTGTTGGCAGATGGCCTGGGCTGGCTGACCAGCCACGAAGATGTGCTGTTGGTGGCTCGTTTTTACGAACTTCGCCTGTTGGGGTTGGCCGGTTTTCGGCCGCAGCTGTTCCACTGCGTCGCCTGCGGCGAAACAATTGAAGAGCAGGATCAATTTTTTAGCGGGGAGTTGGGTGGGATATTGTGCCCGAACTGTCGAACTGAGGATAGACGGGCGGTGGCGATTACGGCCGTTTCCACCAAAGTCCTCCGATATCTGCAAACCCGCGCCTGGGACACCGTCCACAACCTGCGCCTCAAGCGCAACGTCCACACCGAGCTGGAAAATGTGATGCAGTTCTACATCACCTACGTCCTGGAACGCAACCTCAAATCCGTTGAATTCCTCCACCGCCTCCGCCAGGAAGCCGCCCTCCTGCTGCCACCCGCTGAATGACACTCGGATGAAGATTAAGCAAATGTCCTGCCCTTGCCCACAGAGTTTGAGAAATCCAGTAAATTTTCACCCTTGAGCAAATCTCTCACCCATAACAAACGGTAAGGAATAATCGAAATGCTCTCAAAAATGACTCAAAGGGAATTACGACAGTTGATTGATCGTGCAGCTGATGAAGGGTGGACAAACTTGGATCTCAACTGGAAAGGCTTGACCAAATTGCCACCTGAGATTGGTCAGCTAGCGAGCTTGACCACACTTAGGGTCCGTTCGTTAACAACTTTGGATATTGGGTAAAATAGCCGCCAATCAATTTAGCCAATTGGAGGCCATATGACTGTAATCCATCAATGTGAATGTGCTATTTGTCAGCAATCTGAATCTCATCCAGAACAGGCG
>JBGTCV010000128.1:0-18181 GCA_041748655.1 Promineifilaceae bacterium (SeqCode)
CGCCTGTTCTGGATGAGATTCAGATTGCTGACAAATAGCACATTCACATTGATGGATTACAGTCATATGGCCTCCAATTGGCTAAATTGATTGGCGGCTATTTTACCCAATATCCAAAGTTGTTAACGAACGGACCCTAAGGAGCTAGGGGCGGATTATCTCAACACTGTAAATGATTCGCTTAATGAGCCGATGCTGGCCATTAATCGCAAGTTGGGCTTTGTACGTCAGAAAGGTTTGGGAAATTATGGTCTGATAAAAGAACTTCGTCGAGAGGATGATAGCAACGCCACCTAACAACGTGTCAACCCGACCTGCGAGTACGGCGCCTCTGTACGCTGTGGCCGGTCTTCAGACCGTGTCGCTTTCGTAACTTTGCCGCCCGAATTGTGAACATTAACTGCGGTCAATGTGTTAGCTGTAGGCAAAACACATTGGTGAAAATGCTAGACACATATTAACAAATATGTTAACATCTTGCTATTGAATGGGAAATTCTCTACTACAACGAAGCCGTGCAGGAAACAATCAACGAGTGGCCTGTGGGAATTCGTGCCTTCTATGCCAGAGTGACCGAACGCATGGTCATTTTTGGTCCCAATTTAGGGATGCCGTTTACGCGGAGCATGGGCAACGGCTTGTTTGAAATTCGGGCAAGGGGTAAAGAAGGTATCGGACGAGCTTTTTTCTGCACAATTGTAGACAAGAGAATAATCATTCTTCACGTCTTAATTAAAAAGTCACAGAAGACGCCGAAAAAAGAGCTGAATATTGCGCGGCGAAGAATGAACGATGTTAAGCAGAATTGGTGAGGTGCTACATGAAATCACATAGTGAAATGATTAATGAATGGAAGAAAAATCCGGCTTTCCAAAAAGAATATGACGCGCTCGAAGCAGAATTTTTTCTGTTCGATCAGCTATTGAATGCCAGAAAAGAAGCTGGGCTTACCCAGGCTGATGTCGCTGAAAGAATGGGAACCAAAACGTCAGCGATTGCCAGATTAGAGGCTGGCGGAGGGGGTAACAAACATTCTCCTTCTGTGGCTACGCTGCGCAAATATGCCGAGGCGGTTGGTTGTCGGCTGGAAATTCGATTGGTGCGTCAATAAAATATATTTCTGGCATGGAATGAAAGGAAATGAAACCAATTATTCACCTAAACGATGTCGTTCAATATATGGATGCAGTTGGGGATCAACTCAAGACATTCTTGAATATTCGCACCGGAGAATTCGTCACGCTCACCGATGAAGATCTTGGCGCTGCGGATGAAGGCAAGAATTTAGAGAATTTTCCAGATTGGCAGTAAGCAGTCATTCAACAAGCTAACGAAGTGTTGTTCAGTGGTGATTATCGCGAACTGCCAACCAAGTTTGAGATTCATGAATACGCAATCATGGAAAACTTCTGCTATACAGTCGAAGATGATGCCTTAAGTGACCGATTATTGAATGGCATCCGAGGACGCGGCGCATTCAGATATTTCAAGGACAGTGTCTACGAGTATGGGATAGAAGAAGATTGGTAGAAATTTCGCGAACAAGCATTCAAGGAAATTGCAATCGAGTGGCTAGAAAGCAATAAGATTACCTACACTGACGAAAACGAAGAAGGTTAATGCGATACGGCCGTTCCCCCCACATCTCCATTTCTATCCTCTAATTTGATCTACATCAAGGTCATTCCCCGCTCATCTGTTAAAATAGAGGCTCCTTAAACCAAATCCTGGAGAAAAAAGATGAACGAACCAACGTACGGAGTTGTTGAAAATTTAGAAGCACTACTGCCGGAAATCCCCCCGGAATCCATTGTGAGCCGCAAGGTGTACAGTGATGATCTGCTCAAGGTGACACTTTTTGGCTTTGCTGCTGGCGAGGAACTGACAGAGCATACGGCCGCTTCTCCCGCCACCCTCCACTTCCTAAGCGGTGAAGCCACCCTGATGCTGGGTGAAGAGGTCTACGAAGCTCAGCCAGGTACCTGGGTGCAAATGCCGGCCCATTTACCCCACAGCGTTTTGGCCAAAACGGCCGTTACCATGCTGCTCACCCTCACTGTCATCAAATAGTAATCCGCAGATTTCGCAGATTTGCGCAAGTTGCGCACGCAGATTAGAAACAAAAAAATCTGCGGAATCTGCGTTAATCTGTGGATAATTCTTTCTCATGAAAGCCAAGATTCCTCCCATTCAATTACCAATTATGGCGGCGGTGCTCATCACCCTGCTGGCTGCGCTGTGGGCCGGGCTTATCCGGGTGGGCTGGCAGTGGCCACCGCTGCACCCCATGCTGCCTGCCCTGCACGGCCCGCTGATGATTTCTGGCTTTTTGGGCACGCTTATTAGCCTGGAACGAGCCGTAGCCATTAAGCGGCCGTGGACTTATATCGGCCCGGTGTTGAGCGGACTGGGAGCCATCTGGCTGGTGGTGGGACTGCAGCTGCCGGTGGGGCAATGGCTGCTATTTTTGGGGAGTGTGGGGTTAACGGCCGTTTTCAGCCACATCATTCGCCAACACGCCGCCAGCTACACGGTGACGATGGGGCTGGGGGCAATTTGCTGGCTGGTGGGCAACGCCCTTTGGCTCAGCGGCTGGCCCATTTTTCGCATCGTTTATTGGTGGGCGGGCTTTTTGGTCCTCACCATCGTGGGCGAACGGCTGGAATTAAGCCGGGTCGCCCGGCTTTCCACCAACACCATTCGGTTGTTTATCGGCGCAGTTACCATTTTTGTGGCCGGGCTGTTTGCCGTTCTGGTGTGGGGCAACCTGGGCACCCAAATCATTGGGCTGGGGCTGATTGTGCTGGCAGTCTGGCTGGGGTTATTTGATATTGCCCGCCGCACGGTGCGCCGTACCGGACTAACCCGCTACATCGCTGTCAATCTGCTGCTGGGCTATGGCTGGCTGCTGATTGGCGGCATCACGGCGCTGCTACTGGGGCAAACCATTGCTGGCCCACGCTACGATTTTATGCTGCATGCCCTGTTTGTCGGCTTTGTTTTTGGCATGATTTTTGCCCATGCGCCAATCATCTTGCCCTCGATTTTGCCAATCCAGGTGCGCTTTCATCCCATTTTGTACGGGCCGACGATTTTCCTGCACCTGGCGCTGCTGCTGCGAGCCATTGGCGATATAGGCGGCTGGCAGCCGGTGCGCGCCTGGGGCGGGCTGCTCAACGCGGTGGCCATCTTATGGTTTTTGGGCCAGATGGTGTACCTGGCCGCCACGGCGAAGCGGTCCCCAAATTAGAAGTCTGTGGAAACCCTTTCCAGGAAACTTGTCATGCCCGCGCAGGCGGGCATCCATAAGCTGCCGAGAACGTGGATTCCCGCTTTCGCGGGAATGACACTCGTTATTAAATGATCTCTATGTCTGATTCAGCAAACAAAACGAAACGGCCGTCCCGCCTCCGCAAACAATTGATTTTTCCGGCCGAGCACGGCTCCTGGGCGTGGCTGCTGGTGCCATTTTTGGTAGGAACGGCCGTTGCCCGTACCCCTTCGCTGCCCGTCTGGCTGGTGCTGCTGGGCGGATTGGCCGCTTTTTTGCTGCGCCAACCGGCCATCGTCTGGCTGCGGGTGCGGCAGGGGCGGGGTCGCCGCAGCGATGAACCGCTGGCCCTGCGCCTGATGCTGCTGTTAGGCGGCGTTGTGCTGCTGTGTGGCGTGGGGCTGCTGCTGTACGGCCGTATCGTCATGGTCTGGCTGCTGCTGCCCTTTGCCGCGCTGCTGCTAGCGTATATGCAGGTGGCACGCAGCCGCCAATCCACCCGCACGCTGCAAATGGAACTGATCGGCGCGGCCGGGCTGGCGCTGATGGCCCCGGCGGCGATGCTGGCCGCCATCGGCACCTCGTACCCGACGGTGTGGCTGGTGTGGGGTTTGATGGCGGCGCAAAATGTGCTGGGCGTCTTTTACGTGCGGCAGCGCATTGCCGATACGCATGAACGGCCGTTTAACCGTCAGCTTTTGTTGTGGAGTCATCTGGCGGGGTTGGTTTTGGTGGCGGGAACGGCCGTGGCGGGCCTCATTCCCTGGCTGGCAGTGGCCCCGTTTGTGGGCTTTTTACTGCGGGCATTTTGGACCATGCAGCAGCCGCGTCCCATCGAGAATATCAAGAAGTTTGGCTTCCGGGAAGTAGGGGTGGAATTATTGAGTGGGGCTTTGATTGCTATCGGGTATCTTATTTGAACCGGTAAAAGCGAAACACAGAGTTACGCAGAGAAGACACAGAGACACACAGAGAAGAAACAAAAAACCGGATGTTGAGCCGAAACGGCGTTCAAAATCCGGTTTTTGTTTGAGGTGGAGATGGCGGGAATCGAACCCGCGTCCGAAAAATTCGGCCGCTAAACGTCTACAAGCTTAGTTGGTCTATTTAATGGTTAGCTGATAGGCACCCCGACCAACTGGGTCAGCTAACAGCCCGCTGCTAACTCCCTAAAGAGTCTCTTGAGTGCCCCTAGCAGCATCGGGACACAGCACGTTGGCATTGATGTCGCCTAACACTCACCCGGACAACGAGCGAATGAGGTAGACGGAGCTTCCATCTCTGGAAGCCGCACGCTATGTTTTAGCCGTTATTAGGCGGCCAAAGGCATAGCGCTGTAGTTTGTGCGTGTGTTTGCACTTATTGTTTGCTTCCAGTTTTACGAGGTGTAAAGCGTGCTCGGCTTGCAGTCCAGGACCAACCTTCCCCGTCGAAGCCAGTCATCCCCAGATAAGTGCTAGTATAACAGATGTGGGAACGGCCGTCTATTTGAACAGTATTAGCGAAGCGATCTCCCAAGTTAACAATTTCAGCTAAACCAATCCAGAAAGCGATAATAATGCCCCACCAGCGGGGCAAAACGAGCCCGCTGGCGGTAGTAGAAGTGCGTCACGGGCTGGATGGCGACAAAGGGGCTGCTGCGCTTGTGGCCGGAGAGCAGCAGGCCCGCCTCGCGGCCCAGGTAGGCGGACAGCGCCACGCCCTGCCCGCTGTAGCCCAGGGCAAAATGTACTCCATTTAGCCGTCCAATGTGCGGCACCATGTCGAACGTCTGGCCCAGATTGCCTGCCCAGACGTGGGACAAGGGTTGATCTTGCAACATGGGAAAGCGCCGCACCATTTGACGGCGCACAGTGTCGGCACAGTCGAGTAGATCTTGCTCACGTTGCCACTGTTGGTGACTGCCATAAAGAAAACGGCCGTCTGGCGTCAATCTAAAATAATGATGCAGCCAGCGGGAATCCTGGGCAGTACGGCCGTCTGGGTTCAAATAGATCTGCTGGGCCTCAGAGAGTGGCTCTGTCACAATGGCAACGCTGCTCATAGGGAAGACCAGCCGCTGAATGGGGCTTACCAGCTTGCCGCTGTAGCCGTTGGTGGCCAACAAAACCTCGCGAGCCTGCACGGTGCCCTGGCTGGTGTGGATAATGAAGCCGTTAGCCGGTTTTTCCAGGCGGGTAACGGCCGTTTTCTCGCACAACAAACCCCCCTGCCGGACCACGGCCCCAGCCAGGCCATAGAGATATTTGGTGGGGTGCAGGCTGGCGCTCCATTCATTCACCATGCCGCCATGATACGCTTTGGAGCCAACGGCCGTTTCTACCTCCGCCGCAGAAAGCAGTTCCAGCGAATAATCCAGCTCCTGCTCAAACCAGGCTACCAGCTGCTTCATCGAGGCAAAGTGGGACGGCTTGGCCGCCAATGTCAGATGGCCGCGACGGCTAAAGTCGCAGTCGATACCTTCGTCGGCCACAATTTCCCCAACCAGATCAACAGCTTCCAGCGAGGCGTGCCACAGCTGCCGCCCCAGTGCCTCGCCGTGCAAATCAAACAAATTGGCTATGCTTTGCCGGAATCCCGTGGTGACGATACCCGCATGGCGCGAGCTGGCCCCTGCCCCGATGCGATCTTGCTCCAGAACGGCCGTTTCCAACCCGCTCTTCGCCAAAACATAAGCCGCCACCAGCCCGGTATAGCCACCCCCCACCACCGCCACATCCACCTGCTCCGGTAGGGGAGCAACGGGCAGCGCCTCAGGTCTGGGAAAATCATCTTGCCAAAAGGGAATTGTCTTCATGGTTAAACTTTATTCTGTAGCGTAAACCAATCCCCACTGGCGGCGCATTTCATCCAAAAGCGTCATGATTTCCAGCGTGTCTGCCTGCGCCACGATGGCCGATTCCAGCTTGCCCGCACGCAAACAATCATGCACCTCGCGCACCTGGTATATGTAGCCGTTGCCTTCGTAGGGAATGTGCATCGTCTCTGCCTCACCGCCGCTTTGCTTAATGGTGACGGTTTGGCTGTGCCAAAAATTTTCGCGCAGCTTGATGTAACCGTGGCTGCCGGTAATGAATGCTTCACACGGCCGTTCCAACCGTTGACTGCTGCTGATCATTGCCTGCGCCCCACGGTCATAATGCCAGATGGCGGCATTCAGCTCATCCACCCCCGTTTCTCCCAGGTGCGCCGCCGAAAGAATCTGGTCTGGCCTGCCCAATACCAGATGAGCCAGGGTAGCAGGGTAGATGCCCATATCCAGCAGCGCCCCACCTGCCAGCGCCGGATCGTACAAACGGCCGTGTGGATTATAGGGAATATTAAAAGAAAAGTGGGCCTGGACGAGATGAATGGTACCGATACGGCCGTCAGCCAACCATTGCTGCATCTGCCGAATTGCCGGGATGAATTTCATCCACATTGCCTCCATTAAAAAGAGACCTTTTTCCTGAGCCAATGCCAGACATTCCCGCGCCTGGGCTGCATTCACGGTGAGCGGCTTTTCACACAGCACATGCTTGCCCGCATTCAGGCAAAGTTTCATATTTTCATAATGCAGATTGTGCGGGGTAGCAATGTAAATCACGTCCAGATCGGAGTCAGCGGCCAATGCTTCGTAAGAAGTATAACGACGTGGAATCCCCCACCTATCGCCAAACGTATCCGCCGCCTGCTGCGAGCGTGAGCCTACCGCCAGACAATCTGCATCCGGCTGGTTATTAATCGCCTCCGCCAGCTGCTCGGCAATCGAACCAGTGGCTAAAATACCCCATCGAATTTTCTCCATCTTACACAACTCCTCGTAAATAAGGTTAGTGGCTGGTGGCTGGCACGAACCAGTAGCCACCAGCCACCAACATCTATTTTCATTCATGGTGTTGAGCTTATGCTCATGTCGTCTTCTTCCTGAACATTATGGTTTAGCAAGCCACTGCCAAACGGGGCAAGTATAGCAGAATGTTACCAAAGAAAATCCGCGTTCATCCATGACTCTACTGAAAAAACCACAAATTGCCCCTAAAACAGGATACAATGACCCGGCAGCATCAAGGCAGGCAGTGCCCTGCCACACTTTGGACAATGGCAGGCATTTGTTAGGCATGACGTAACGTGTGGGCGGCAAATCCCGCCCGTGGGTGAAGGCCCGCATCTTCTGGAGTTGTTATGACGCAGTTTAATTCGGTTTCAGAGGCAGTTTTGGCGGCGTTAACGGCCGTTCTCACCCCCACCAATCTCTCGACAGCCATTGCAGAACGGCAGCTCCGCGCCCAGGATATGTCGCAGCACGCCGCCCGCCTAAGCGAGGTGGTTATCTGGCCCACCACCAGCCAGCAGGTGGCCGACGTGCTGTGCATCGCCCACGACAACCGGATTCCCGTCACGCCGTGGGGAGCGGGGTCGTCGCTGGAGGGCAACCCGATTCCCCTGTTTGGCGGCATCTTGCTCTCGCTGGAGCGCATGAACCAAATTATCGCGCTGCACGCCGACGATTTTCAGGTGACGGTGCAGCCGGGCATTGGCTATAAAGATTTGAACCAGGCGCTGGGGCCAAACGGCCTCTTTTTTGCGCCCGATCCGGGGGCCAACGCCTCGATTGGCGGCATGTTGGCCAACAACGCCGCAGGCAGCCGCACGGTAAAGTACGGCGCCACAAAAGACAATGTGTTGGCGATGGAGGTGGCGCTGGCAGACGGCCGTCTTATCCACGTTGGCTCCCGCTCTATCAAGCAGTCCGCCGGATACGATTTGCTGCACCTGTTTGTGGGCAGCGAGGGCACGTTGGGGGTGATTACCCAGGCGACGCTGCGCCTGGTGCCCGTCCCCACAGTAATGAGCAGCGCGGTGGCGGCCTTTACGTCGGTGGAGGCAGCCATAACGGCCGTCGTCGATTTACGCGCGTCGGGGCTGGACATTGCAGCGCTGGAGTTCATCGACGCGGCCACCGCCGGGCTGCTCAGCCGGGGAGAGGGGGTCGATTGGGGTGAAAATCCCACGCTGCTGCTGGAGATTCATGCGGCTCATGGGGAAACGGCCGCATTGGACCTGGCCCTGGTGGAAGAGATTTGTGTGGGGCATGGAGCCGTTCGCTTTGCGGCGACGGCGGATACGGCCGTGCGGCAAAAGATGTGGCAGGTGCGCCACCACATGTTCGAGACGCTGCGCCGTGTCTTTGCGGGCCACCGCTGGCAGCTGATGGACGTGGCGGTGCCCATCAGCCAATACCCCAACCTGATCCAGTTTTCCCGGCAGACGCTGCAAGCGCTAAACCTGCCAGAACTGCTGGTGGGCCACGCCGGGGACGGCAATCTGCACGTCGCTATTCCGTACGCGGATGAAGAAACCCGCCTGCTGGCCAATCAAGCCAACGATACGATTGTGCTGCGGGCGATTGGACTGGGCGGCACTTCAACTGGCGAACACGGCGTGGGCATTGGCAAGGCAAAGTTTATGGTGCGGGAACATGGAGAAACGGCCGTAAGCGTCATGCGCCAGCTGAAACAAACCCTGGACCCCCACGGCATTTTGAACCCTGGCAAGATTTTCCTTGAGCCGGGCACAAGCTTCCGCTAATTTGCGGTAGACGCACAGTAAAAAAGTCTGCTATACTCTCCCCAGGTATTCCCTGACAGTTTTCATCCAATTTCATCCCAATTCAATCATCCACGCCTGCACCAACGCCACTATCCTGTTGTTGTCCAACGCAACCTGCATAAAGATTCCAAAGGAGGTTCCCGTGTCCCCTGCATCAAATACCAATGATAGTTCCAGCAGCCAGCCAAAAGTCGTTCCACTCGATCCATTCTGGCTAAAAAGATGGTTATCCTTACGCACGTCTATTGAAGGCGTAAACGAAGAGTGTTCTCATAATAAAACCCTATCACAATTCATACCTTTACTGGAAGCCTTACGAAGCTTTGGCGCCAATCACTTTTATTACTTCTTTCTAGGATTTGGAGGACCAGTTGTTAATGATGAGATTGATTCTGACCAAATTGAGGCTGAGTACATTAACCAGCTAGATTTTTTTAGGGATTTTCTTCAACAATCGCCTGGAGATGTCCCTTTAAAACCTGAACCACAGTATCCACCAAATTATGTTATGCGAAACATTATCGACCAGATTTCTCGTGATTTCGATTCAATCCAACGTGCAATACGCCAACGACAATTTGCGAATGATTTGGAATCCTTAACACTTCAGTTAGCAGATAAATGGGGACAATCAATTTTAGAGGAAATTACAGGGAAAGATGCCAATAAACCCTTAAAGGAAAAAGCTACCGTTATTGCCTATTTTAATTCCTCACCGAGAATCAATATCATTCCTTATGCCAATGTCGCCCTTATAGGTATCCCATATACTGCAAATTTGGCAGATGGACGTCGCGATTTACTTGTAATCCCTCACGAATTAGGTCATTACGTGTTTCACTTTGGCAAAATAAACGGCACCCCTTTGGAGGAAGCCATTAATAAAAAACTTAACGATGATAACCAAGGCAACAAACAAAATAGTATAATTTTGAACTGGACTGAAGAAATTTTTGCGGACGTTTTTGGTATCTCTGCAAGCCGTGAAATAGGCACAGTAACACTTGCCCTAAGCATGATCGCTGACAATTTACCAAGTCAGATCTATTTAGATCGTGGAATCCACCCTATCGATGCATTACGCATAAAAATTTATCTAAAAACCATAGATAAAATTGAAGAAGAGCTTTGTCTTCCTCCGATAAATGCTAGTTTGCCGGAGGTCGTGTTACTTTCTCAACAAATTCGTGCGTACATAGAAGATAAGAAGAATATTATTCGCACAAGAGGATCGATCCATGCTGACATAGCTGAAGATTTCACTGCAAACTTAGATAAACTTGTTGAAGAGATTTTTGAAACAATTTTACCTTTTATAGATATAGACAATTGGGAAACAGTCGCTACGGGGCATTCTCAACAAGTGAATAGCCAAACTTCAAACGAAGTAAAGCTTGAGGAACTATATGAAAATTTTCAAACTCGCCTGAGAAGCTTGTTAGGAGAACCTGACCTAACTTATGAAATAAATATCTGTGCCGATCGATATGAACCAAATAAAGGGAAAATGACCGAATTCCCAATTGGCTATGATAAGTGGAAGCGTATATTTGAAGCTGACGGCTGGGCGATTAGGGGGCCAGAGGGACGACCAACAGGGGACTGGGAAGGCCGCAGTTTTCATCTATAAGGTGTTGCAGACGCTGCTGTAACCATTGGTGCTGCAAGGTTTGGGCCAGTTCCAGGCCTTGCAGCCAAATGGTACAGGCGGTTTGCTTTTGCTGATTTTGGGCTAACAAACGGCCGTTCATCAACATAAAAAACGCCCGCCCCAACTCATACCCAATTGCCTGGCAAATTGCTAAACCTTCTTCACAATAGCCTAACCCTTCATCTACCAAGCCTCGTTGCGGTTCCGCGTCATTCCAGTTGACCTCATTACCAGCCAGAAGCAACAAAGTATTCGCCTCATTATTTCTGTCCAGCATCTCCCGAGAAAGTTTAAGCGCTTTGTGTGCATATTGGCGTGCGGCCACAAAATCTTGCTTTTTGCGTAACACATCGGCATAGACATGATAAAAAATCGAATGCTCCGCTTCATCGTCTACCTGTTCAATGAGTTTTGCAACCGTTTTACACTGTTCCTCGGCCAATTCTATTTGTCCTAACTGCAAATATGCGGAACAAGCCAACATATGGCTGCGCAGCAAGCCAAGCATATCCCTCACCGTTTTCTGGCTGCGGATGGCGTCAGCCGCCAAAGAGACCGCCCGCTGGTATTGACCACGATGGTAAAAAATATTGCCCAATCGAAACAATGCACGTCCCATCCCCTTTATGTCTTCAATTTGTTGATAGGCATGCCACGCCTGTTGAATACTGTTTTCGGCATCATTGTACGCATCCTGGGCCATTTGCTGGCGCGATAATTGGTAATGAACCTCAGCCAGACCAGCTAAATCTGAAACTGACTCAAAATATGATTGCGCCGCTGTCAGCAGCTCTTGAGCTTCGGCATAATCAGACTGCTCCAGGCAGGCCTGCCCCCACGCCAGCCTGATTTGGGCCGCAACGGCCGTATCGGCCGTTTCACCAGCGGCGTCCAAAGCCCAGGCAAAGCCCTGGCGGGCCAGGCTGTACAACCCCTGCCGCCGCCACGCTTCGGTGAGGTGGCTGGCGTAGGCCAGCAGCAGCGGCCACCATTGCCGTTGGTGGGCAGTCGCCATGCCTGCCATCACGTTGCCCCATAAATCTTGCTCTGCGGCGCGCCACCAGCCGGGCTGCGACACCCATTCCGCATAATGGGTGCAAAACCGCTGCCAGGCGGGATCGTCTTCCGGCAGTTTTTCGGCGGCAAAGGCGGCCAACAGGGTGTGCTGCTGGTATTGCGGAGCGCCGGTGAAGGGAACGGCCGTTTTCATCATCGTCAGCAGCGAGCGGCGGCAAAGACGGGTGAGCAGCAAGGCGGCTTCTGGTTCAGTAAGCCCGGCAGCAGCGGCAAAAGCGGTGGTGGTAAACGGCCGTCCTGCAAACACCGCCAACGCCGCCAGCCCGCGCCGCGCCGCGCCGTCCAGCAGCGCCCAGCTTTGCTCAAACGCCAGCCGCACCAGCGGCCTGTCTTCCAGCCGCAAATAATCCAGCCGGTAGCGTAAATCGCGCAGCAGCGCCAGCAAATGGTGCAGCGTCAGCCCGGCATCGGCACACAGGGCGGCGCTGATGTGCAGCGCCAACGGCATATCCCCCAGCAGCGCGGCCAGCTCATCCGCTGCCGCCTCGTCTATGTCTGGCTGCCCCAGAACAGTGGCCAGGATCGTCAGGCTGTGCGGGCGATGCATTGGTTCCAGCCGCAGCGCCAGCGCTGCCCGGCGGCGCGTCAGCAGAGAAGCCGCATCCGCAGAGCGGGTTGTGACCAATACGGCGCAGTTGGGGTTGTGAGCCGGGATCATTTGCAGGGCGATACGGCCGTCCACCACATCATCCAAAATAATGAGCGCCTTCTTGTGGGCAAAGAGGGTGCGCATGGCCGCCGCCCGGCTGTCAAAATCAACCATTCGGGTCATATCGACCCCCAGCGCCTGCCCCCAGCTTTCCAGAACCGCATCCGCCACCCCTGTGCGCAAATTGCCCCAAAAAACGCCATCCTCATACTCGTGCCGCAGCTGATGCGCCAGCTCAATCGCCAGCGTCGTTTTGCCAATGCCCGCCATGCCCACCAGCACGCAGCGCTGCTGCCGCCGCAGATTATCGGCCGCCTGCACCAGCTCCTTTTGCCGCCCCACCACCGTTTCTACCGGCCGGTCTGGCGGCATAAACGGAACATCCAGACGCAGCCAGCCCGCCAGCAGCGCCAACTCTGCCGGGGAAACGCGGCGTGCCAGCCGGGGTACTGGCGGGTGCCCGGCGCCTTGCAAGACAAGGTTGGTTTCGGCCGTCGTGGCCTGAAGCGCCCGCAGCACCTGGGCCAAAGGCTGCCAGTCGCGTGGCGATTGCACATCGCCTCGCAGCCAGCTCGTGACGGTTTTGGCGCTCACGCCAGAACGGCGGGCTATTTGCGACCGGCTCAACCCTTCACGGCTAATGAGCTGGTCTAAAAGGAAGTACCAGGGAGCACTGTCTTTCATCCTTTTTCATCCATTTTGAATCTTTCAGCAGGGTCTATTTCTGGCATGATAAGTCGTAACAGTTTGATTAGCCGTTGCGGGCCCTTAAGGCGGTCGGGAAACTGACCGAAGCGCGCTGCCCCCGACGAGTTCCCCACAAAGGAGGTGACTCGCGTGATGCAGACCGCAAAGGCTTTTGCCTTACGAATTTTCTTGATTCATATGCTGCCGTTGACTTTGTTGGCCAATTCGCTGCTGGGCGACTGTCCATCAATTGGTTCATGCAACGTTGGCGGTTAGGCCAACAGTGCCTTTATTGGTAACGACGCAGGTGCAAGGCAGTGGCCGCAGGCGTTTCAATGGGTTGGAACCGTGTGGCCACTGCCTCGCACCACTTGACGAACCTTAACAATTGAGGGCGGCGTAGGCCGCCGAAAACTCCTGGTAGAGGCTGTCGCCTCTGCGCGTGGCGCGCTGGTTGGCCAGCAGCGCCAGCGCCTCCTGGTAGAGGGCGCACGCTTCCTCGGTCTGGTGTTGGGCGTTCAGCAGTTCGGCCAGGGTGGCCAGGCTGTTGCCCCGGTTTAGATCATCGCCCAAGGCTTGCCAGAGAGGCAGGCTTTGGCGCAAATAAGGTTCGGCGTCAGCCAGGCGACTCTGTTTGAGAATGGTGTTGCCCAGGCTGTGGCAGGCGTGCGCGTACAGGCTGGGATGGGCGTCTGGCTGTCGCCCTATCTCCAGGTGAAGCTCTTGCAGCAATCTTTCTGCCTGGCTGTACTGCTCCTGAGAGAAGTGAAGCACGGCCGTATTGTACTGCACGATCAATTTTTCCAACCACAGCGCTGTCTTTTCTAGCTGGTTCAGCGCCCGGTGGAAGGCGACCAGGGCGTTGGCGGGCTTCTGCTGCTGCCGCAAAACGTTGCCCAGATTGCTGAGAACGCGGCCAAGTTCTACCGGCCGGTTGCAGGTTTGCCACAGTTGGATAGCCGTGTTGAACCAATTGGCGGCTTCTTCTAGCTGGTGCAGCGCTTCATGAATAAGGCCCAGGCTGTTGGCCGCAGCTGCACACCAGGCGCTGCTTTGCTGGCTGGCGTTGGCGCTGTGCCAGGCGGCCAGGGCGTGCTGTTTGGCCTGGTCATATTGGGCGAGTCGCCGGTAATCTTCGGCCAGCTGGAAGGCGATTTCGCAGGCGATGAGGCCGTCTGGCGGCAGGGCGGCGATGATGGCACCGGCCGTTTGGTGTACCAGCAGCGCCTCGTTTACGCGGTTGTTCAGACGGTACATCTGCCCCAATCGGCCCAGAAAACGGCCGTACTGCTCCCGGTCTATTGGGCAGAAACGGCCGTAAACGGCTTCATACAAAGGGAGCCAGTCGGCCCAATGACCGCTGTTTGCCACCAGAGGAAAAGCGGTAAGGGCCAGTTGAAGCGCCTGCTGGCGCGTCTCTTCAGCCCCCAGCCCCAGCCTGACGGCCCGCAAAATGTTATTCTGCTCGGCCAAAAACGTCTGGTTGGGGAGGTCGCCTAGCGCCTGTACAACGTCCCACCAATAATCCAGCGCGCGGGCGATGAACCGGACGCTTTCCGGTGTAGCGGGCAGCGGTTGGCTCATAAGAAATCGTCGGGGTAATGAATAATTTCGGTCTGCAAGAACGTTTTGGTGAGGCTGTGGATGCGGTAGCGCATCTGCGCGTCCCAGGCGGAGCCGTGCGTCTCCAGCAGGGAACGGTTGATTAAATCCTCAATGGCGGCGCTGATGGTGCGCGGGTCCAGTTCTGGACAAAGGGAAGCGATGTAGGTGAGGCTGGCCCCGGCGGCCGAATCGGGCAGCTGCATCGCCTTGAGCACGGTCTGGCTTTCGTGGCTCAGGGCACGCCACGCCTGCCAGTAAATTCGCCGATACAGCGCCTCAATTTTAGTCTCGATCTTCAGTTCGGTCAGATCGTTGAGGATGGCGGGGATGGTGTGTTTGTCGGCCAGGCCCACGATGAGCTTGAGGGCGAGCGGATTGCCGCCGACTTTGCGGTGAATCAACCCGATTTGCTCATCGGAAGCGGCGGCCAGCTCCATACGGCCGATTTTGTGAGCATGCTGGCGGATGAGGTCGGCAACGGCCGTCATCGGCAGGCTGGCGATGGGTTGGGCAAAAAAAGCGTGGCTGATGACCGGCCGGTGGCGTGAGGTGATGAGAATTTTGCTGGGATTGGCCCATTGGCGCAGCCCTTCTTCCAGGTGAGCGATGTCGTCTTCCAGACCATCAATAAAGATGAGGTAGGGGCGAGCTTTGAGGCGCTGCCTGAGCTGGCGCTCCGTTTCGGCCTCGCTGGTGGTGGGCAGGCCGAGCTGCCTGGCCAGCAGCGCCCTTAAATTGGCCAGGGGCAGGTTGCCCGGTTCCAGGTAAATGGCCACGACTTGCTGGAAGCGCAGGGTGGGAATGATGAGGCGGATGGTTTGGTCGGCAACGGCCGTTTTGCCCAGTCCCCCCAAACCCGTCACCGCAATCAGCCAGGCTTGGTCGGGAGCCAGCAGCGCCTGCTTGAGCCGCGCCACGTTTTCCTCTGCGCCAAAGAGGGTGTCGTAGGTTGGCGCTTTGTCCAGGCTGTGCAACAGCTGCGCCACCTGCTGCTGGCGTGCATTTTGCTCCCATTCCAGCAAGATGGCTGCCAACTGGTCGATCCCTTTGCGCTGCTCCCGGTCTACCTGATACCGGTTTTCGTAGCCCAGCTTGTGGGCAATGCCGCGCATCGTCATCCGGTCGATGTAATGGAATTTGAGGATTTCAGCCCAGCGGGGATTGGTCTCTGCCATCTGGTTGATGCCTGCCAGCAGCAGCTTGCCACAAACGATGTGCCAGACCGATTCCGACGCTTCGTTTTCTGCCTGAAGCCGCTGCCGCATGGTGAGCAGCGTTTTGAAAAAGGGAGGCATGGGGGCGTCGGTAGAGAGGCAGGTGAGGGCAACGGCCGTTTCAGCCTTAAACGTCTGAAGGGTCAGTTCTTCTTTATTCATTTTGCTAAGCCTCTTTGATAGTCGCGATGAAAAGAAGCAGCGTGCCTGCTTGGCCGCAAGGATACACAGTTTTGCGCAGATTTGCACACATCCGCACACATTCGCACGCTTTCTGAAGTAAGCTCCATGATAAACTGTCGGGGCTGATTATTCAACAGCTTGTGGAACCAAAATGGCGCAAAAACAGGAAAGATCACCTTTAGTTTTGCTGCTGCTGGCGTCGCAGTGCGATGAAGCGTTTGTCGTGCGCTGCATTTGCCAGATGCGCCAACGTAACATTGAGCTGCTGCTGGTGGGGCTTTACCCTGGCCCGATCACGGGCGCACACGGCGTCTGGCTGCGTGCTGACCAAAGCCTGGCCGATATGGCAGCGGCGCAAGCGTTGGCAACCATACGCCTGCTCATTTTGCCCGGCCCGGACAGCTGCACGATGCAGCTTTTGCTGAATCCGCGGGTGCATGAGCTGATTGAGATGATTTTTGCGAACGGTGGGTGTATAGCGGCCGTTTCGGCCAAAACCCAAAATTTGCTGGTGCGCAGCGGTCTGGCGGTGCCAGCGACCAAACAATGTTTCTTGTTTCAGAACCAGCACACGTCGGGCGAATTTATCGACATGCTGGTGCGGCAGACAGAACTGCTGGGCAGCGCCCCACCGTTTTGATGTAGGCACGGGACGAGTTTGGTGATACGGCCGTTGACCCCTTGCGCCAATGGCTTCCAGTTTGCGGGGACAGCCCTGGCAGGTTTTGACCATTCCTTGCGTAGTTGAACCTGCCAGGGCTGCGCTTCAGGTAGCAATCATTCAAGCAGTTTAAATGACTCTAATTCAAAATCATATTACATTGAGGAGAAAAGGAATTATGTCGGCTAAGCGAAAATTTCAAAACTTACGCAATATTTACCAAACAATCAAATTGATGCCTCCTTTATTTTTTTCGGTATGTTTCTTGGCTGCCTGCAATCCAGCAACTACTGAAATCACATGGGAAGATTTTGAAGCAACAGCAGAAGCTTTTGACGCAAGTGTTGAAGCCGTAATGATAGGGCGCATGGCTACGCAAGAAGCGCTAGCTGCTAAAGTTGCGGATCAAGTTAACGCTACCGTTATCGCTTTAACCATGGATACAGTTTCAAATTCCGAAAGTGCTGCTAAAGAAGCTGAGCCTTCGACAGAACCGATTACGTTGTTGGGTGATGAAATGGATAACGCCACAGCAAACGCTTTACTGGCTGGTTTAGGAGGAGGTGGGGGTGATTCAACTACAGCAACCCTATCAGTAAACACCAATATTCGGACTGGCCCTGGAATCAATTATCCGCTGATCACTACCTCACTAGAAGGGGCCAGTTTTGAAATACTAGGTAGAAATTGTAACGGTTGTCCCAGCGATAACCTTTGGTACAAAGTACAATTGCCAAACGGAACTGAGGGTTGGGCAATCAGTTGGGCGTTTGTTGATAATCCAGGTTTATTTAACATCAATACAGTGGCCGTCCCGCTCCCGCCACGTATCTTTCCAACGGTAACCCCAACCGCAACCCTGACACCTACACCCACATCAACGGCAACACCAACGGTTACTGCTACCGCAACAATTACACCCACATCAATGGCGACACCAACGGTTACTGCTACCGCAACGGCAACGGCTACACCGGACACAACACTTTCGATTATTGTTGTGAACACAAGTTCATTTACTATTTGCCAGTTGTTAATTCATCCATCAACCACATCAGCCATTGAAAACAGGCTTGGATTAGATCCACTGCCACCAAACTACCAAATTGTCATCAACTTAACAGAAGGGGCTACTTTTTATGATTTTGAGGCCAGATCTTGCGGCAGTGACAGCTTAGTTAAAGAAGAAAGCGGTGTTCAGGTATTCCATAATTTTGTCTGGCTAATCGAAGATTAGCAAGACCTGGAGGTTACGAATGATGCAAGTACACAAAATCAACAATTCTGGGCAAAGTGAAGCCACTGACCTTCGCTATAGTTGGCGTGACGTAATTAACGCTACAAAACAAGCAGATGAAAAGCTATTTGGCAAATGGCTTAAAGAGGCTGGGGTTTTGGAAAAAGTCTCCGAGAATCCAGAATTAATAAACACACCCTACTCTGGCCTTCCAATAATTAACCCAAGTTGCTACCTTGTGAAGTAGCTTGCTTGATGTCCATGGAGAATCTCTTTAAAGTTGTTGGAACCCAACCCACAACCAAAAGGAGATTCCCATGGACGATAAAATAGTAGCAATTTATACGATTGTGA